>JBBSCB010000092.1:0-1500 GCA_038250675.1 Gemmatimonadales bacterium | reverse complement strand
GCGGCGCGGGCGACCGCCGCGTCGGCGCCGGCCGTGCTGGCGCTCGACGAGGTCCACAAGATCCCCGGGTGGGCGGAGCGCGTCAAGGCTAACTGGGACCGCGACTCGCGCGAGGGGACGGACGTGCGTCTCGTGGTGCTCTGGGACATCGAGCGTACCGCGTTGCAGGACCTCCGGCCACACGTATCGCGCGTCAACAGGGGGTAGAGGACGCACGCATCCAGCAGCGCCGTCCAGCCCACTTCAGTACTCCAGGCCGAACTCGGCGGACTTGCGGGTGAGCTCGTGATGCACCGGCACGATGGATACGGCGTTGCCCGGTGCCATCGCCGCGACTGCCGCGACCAGCACCCTGTAGATCGAGTCGGGGATCTCGATCTGATGGCCGTCCGGTGAGCGCAGGGAAGCATGGCGCCGCTCACCGACCGGCTTGGCAGCCATGAAATCGCGGAGCTGGACGACCGCTGCAGCCTCCGCCTCGAGTACAGCGATCGGGGTGCGGCTCTCGTCTGTTCCGTTGGGGTTCATGATGGCGTCCATGGGTCTCCTCCGGCGGTCCCGAGTGGTGGTTGATAATCGTCCATCAAGTGGTTGAAAATCAGCCATCGATGGAGTACTATCCTGCCATGTTGCACCGCACACTCACCGACGCCGTCGTCACGGCCCTCAGCGACACACCCGTCGTCGCCCTGCACGGTGCGCGCCAGACGGGCAAGAGCACCTTGGCCAAGGCCATCGCAGGCTCGTTGCATCCAGCCGCCTACTTCACACTGGACGACGCCCCCGTTCTCGCCGCGGCCACGGACGATCCGGCCGCGTTCGTGGGCGGGCTGGCCGGGCCGGTGGTGCTGGACGAGATCCAGCGTGCGCCCGGCCTGCTTCTTGCGATCAAGGCTTCCGTCGACAGGGATCGCAGCGCCGGCAGATTCCTGCTCACCGGGTCTGCCCAGCTCATGGCGCTGCCGCGGCTCGCCGACACGCTTGCGGGACGCATCGAGGTGCTGACGCTGCACCCCTTCACGCAGGGCGAGATGGCCGGGCTGCGGGAGACGTTCATCGATCGCGCCTTCTCGACTGCGACGGGTTTGCAGGGCAGCGCGATGAAGGCCGCGGAACTTCGCGAGCGCGTGGCGGCCGGGGGATACCCCGAAGCCGTCGCCCGGACGGGCGCGGCGCGCCGGTCCGCGTGGTTCCGCTCCTACGTGGCGACAGCCACGGAGCGTACGGTCCGGGACGTCGCCGAGATCAGCGGTCTGCCGGACCTGCGCCGGCTGCTCGCCGCCCTCGCTTACCGGTCGGGCTCGCCCGTCAACGTCGCCGACCTCTCCCGCACCCTCGGCGTCCCCCAGACGACACTCAAACGGTACATGGCTCTCCTCGAGATCGCCTTCCTAGTCCGCCGGTTGCCCGCCTGGTCGGCGAATCTCACCACTCGACTCGTGAAGACCCCGAAGGTCTACGTGACCGACAGCGGGCTGCTCGTGCATCTGCTCGCCACCG
>JBBSCB010000091.1:0-1532 GCA_038250675.1 Gemmatimonadales bacterium | reverse complement strand
AGGAGGAGGCCGCCAAGATCGACGCGGGGCTCCGAGAGTCTCTGGCAGGATAGGGCACATCGGGTCAGGCTGCGCGTTGCACCCGGAGCTGGCAAAGCGAGTGCTTGGACCTCGTCGAAGTGCCGCTCACGAGACTCCGGGGCGGTGCCAGATCACCGACGTCGGGGGGCACGTGGAGCCGGCGGGCGTGTGACGCCGGCTTCGCCGCACGCGACCTCGGGTACATCACGGCGATGATCCGCACCTCGAAAACAGAGCGATATCTCTCAAGCGTGCGAGGAAATCGCGACCCCCTGCTGGCTGAGATGGAGGTCTACGCGAGGGAGCACCGCGTGCCGATCGCCGATGCCGAGACGGCCGCTCTGGTGGCGATGCTGGCCCGCGCCGCAGGTGGCCGCGCCGTCCTCGAGGTCGGCCTGGCCATCGGCTACACGGCCCTGCACGTCGCGCGCAGCTTGGTGGCCGGCGGACGCGTGACGTCGCTGGAGCGCGACGCGAAGATGATGGCGGTTGCCCGGGAGTTCCTGAGCCGCGATCCGGCCGGAGCCCGCGTCGAGATCGTCGAGGGGGACGCAGCGATCACGATGGCCGCCCTGCCCGGTCCATTCGATTTGGTCTACGTCGACGCCGACAAGACCGGCTACCCGCGCTACGTCGGGCTGGCGCTCGAGAGGCTGCGCCCCGGCGGGCTGGTGCTGATCGACAACCTGCTGATGGACGGCGCGGTGGCCACGGGCCAGGGTGACGGGCACTGGTCGCAGGCGTCAGTAGACGCTGCGCGCGAGCTGAGCGCCAGACTGGCGATGGATCCGGCCGTCTCGTTCGTCCTCCTGCCTGTGGGCGACGGCGTCGGCGTGCTCCAGCGGCGCTGACGCGAGCGGCGCTGACGCGAGCGGCGACTGCGGCACTATCATAGGAAGTGGACCGCTGGATGGGCTCCGGTCATCGGCGAGAAACGCACAAGAGGCACCCATGGAACGTTTTGCGATCGTCCACGTGCTTGAGCTCGAAGACTCCGTCTCCGGGAGCGTCGAAGGACTCGAGGGCCGCTTCGCACGCACGCAGCTCGACTCGCGCGACCTGGGGGTCAGCCACCAGATCCGCTTCTGGGGGCTGGCGGCGAGCTACGCGTTCATCGAGCAGCCGCAGACCAACGGCGTCGCCGAGCGCTTCCTCAAGACCCTCAAGGAGCAGATCATCTACGGCCGCATCTACCGCACGGTGGCCGAGCTGCGCGAGGCCGTCGAGGCCTTCGTCGACCTCTACAACGAGCAGTGGCTGCCCGAGAAGAACGGCTTCCTCAACCCATCAGTGACCCGCGAAGCGTGGTGCGCTCGCCAGGCTCAGGGGGTCGCCGCGTAAGACAGATCCGTGTCCAGGTATCCGCGGCCGGTACAAAAAGGGTCGCCTTGCATCAGTCAACTGCTTCTCCACGTCGGTCTGACTCAAGCGACACCGCAAGCCGGTCCCCAGAAGGCGTGCGAGAACCATCGTCGGTGTGCTGGAGACAGACCGCCGGAGTTGCGGCATCT
>JBBSCB010000090.1:0-1544 GCA_038250675.1 Gemmatimonadales bacterium | reverse complement strand
CGCGAGGAGACCGACTACCGCGGCCTCGCGGAGTCACTCATGGGATCAACGCCCGAGCCGGAGCGCGCCGCGCTCGTCGGGCCGTTCGTCACCGTCCGGCAGGGCGCTCGCTACTTCCGGGTGACGATGCAGGAGGAAGAGTAGATGCCATTCGTGGACGTGGCGTGTATGGATTGCGGAGCAGTGCGCCGGGCGCCATCAACGCGGATGACCAAACGGTGTCTCCCGTGCAGCGGCAGGCGGACCATCCAGTTCGCCAAAGCAGGGAACCTCGGCCACCTCCGTCCGGCCCAATCCATCCGCCAAAGAGGGCAAGGCAATCCGAGATGGCGGGGCGGACGCCATCTCGACGTTCGCGGCTATTGGCTGGTGATTGTTGACGCCGAGGACCCAGTGGTCGGACCCATGCGACTAAGCAACGGATACGTCCTTGAGCACCGCGCTGTGATGGCGCGACTGCTCGGCCGTCCCCTCACACGATGGGAACAGGTCCATCACCTGAACGGTGACCGCGCGGACAACAGCCCAGGCAACCTCGAACTATGGAAGTTGAGCCAGCCGTCCGGCATTCGCTCCTCCGACTATCACTGCGCCGGGTGCATTTGCCCGAAAGGACCGGTCTCGTGACGACCTCTGAACTCGCTCCCGTGGCTCGACTTACTGGCGCCGCATTGGCTGAACAGGTCGTCGTCCGGGGTGACTTGTCAAAGCTCACCGAGCAAGAGCGTATGCAGTACTACACCGCCGTTTGCGTAAGTCTCTCGCTAAACCCGCTCACGCGTCCCTTCGAATTCATCACCCTCAACGGGAAGCTGACGCTGTACGCCACGCGCGGCGCCGGCGACCAGCTCCGCAAGATCAACGGCATCACCATCACCGGGCTGACGCCGAGCCAGGTCGGCGAGCTGTTCGTGGTGGTCGCCACCGGGCGGGATCGGAACGGCCGCGAGGACTCGTCCACGGGCGCCGTCTCGACCAAGGGGCTGTCCGGCGAGGCGCTCGCCAACGCGATGATGAAGGCCGAGACGAAGGCGAAGCGGCGCCTGACGCTCTCGCTCGCTGGGCTCGGACTCCTCGACGAGAGCGAGGTCGCCAGCATCCCGACCGCCGTCAGGTCCGACGTGGACCCGGATACGGGCGAGATCCGCAAGCCGCCGACGCTGGCCGAGAAGGTCGCCGCGAAGGCCGCTGCCATCGAAGCCGTCGAGCGGACAGAGGCGGCGCCGGTCGTGCGGGTGCTGCCATCCGAGTACGTCAACCCGGAGGAGATCGCCGAGGGGGCTCCGGCCATCTTGCGGACCGGCCTCACCGCTCAGGTCCTCGCCAAGCTCGCCCGCGACGCCGGGAAGACGAAGGGTCAGCTCGCGATGGCGATCGGTGCCATCGGCCACGAGGTGCCCGCTCCGCAGGACGTGTCCGATGTGGTGACGGCCATGACTGACGAGGACCGCGGACGGCTGGCGACCGAGCTGAACCTCGACGTGACGGCGTGAAGCCCCAGACGCGCCTCGTCCTGTCGCTCCTCAAGGCTCGCGGAGACGATG
>JBBSCB010000089.1:0-1572 GCA_038250675.1 Gemmatimonadales bacterium | reverse complement strand
CGGTGCCGTCGAGGCTGAGGAGCGGCTTCAACGGGGCCGCGCCGTTTCCGGCGCGGAGATCCCCGCTATCCGTGCACAACCGTGCTCAAATGCAGCGCTTCAACGGGGCCGCGCCGGTTGCGGGGCGGGGGTGTTTCCGGCGGCACGCTCTCCAGCGACGGTGGCGCGATGTTACTGCGCCAGATCGATGCCAGTCTGGGGCTCACCCGCACGCTCGCCGGCTGCTTCGACGACCGGCGCGATCAACGCTTGGTCGATCACTCGATGGTGCAACTGCTGGCCCAGCGCATCTACGCGGTGGGCCTGGGCTATGAAGACCTCAACGATCACACGGAACTCCGGCGCGATCCGCTGCTCGCGACCGCCTGCGACAAGCCCGATCCCCTCGGCGAGGATCGCGGCGGCCCGCTGGCGTCGCCTTCGACGCTCAACCGGCTGGAGTTGTCCAACAACAAAGCGACCTCCGCCCACAAGCTGCCGCACGATCCCGCCAAGGTGGAAATGTGCCTGTTGACCATGGGCGTGCGTTGCCTGCCCAAGCACGCGAAAGAAATCGTGCTCGATCTGGACAGCATGGGGCACTTGCTCCACGGCCTGCAGGAAGGCCGTCACTATAACGACTACTACGGCGACTATTGTTATCTGCCGCTGTATATCGTGGCGGGCGAGGTGGTGCTGTGGGCGCAACTGCGCACCAGCGACAAGGACGGCGCCGACGGCGTGGTGCCCGCCTTGGAGAAAATCGTGGCCGCGATCCGCCGGCGCTGCAAAAAGGCCCGGATCATCGTGCGCGGCGACAGCGGCTTCTGCCGGGACGCCATCATGACCTGGTGCGAAGAGCAGCCGGAAATTTACTACTGCCTCGGGCTGGGTAAAAACCCGGTGCTGCTCAAAAACCTGGAGCCGGCGCTCGTCACCGCGCGGATGCGCGCCTGTCTTTGCGGCGCGCCCAGCGTGCGGGAGTTTGCCGAGTTCGAGTATCGCACGCAGAAGACCTGGAGCCGGGCGCGGCGGGTGGTCGGCAAGGCCGAGGTGCTGGCCGGCGACGACAACCCGCGCTTCATCGTGACGAACCTGCCAGCACAAGGCTTCGAAGCGGACGCGGATCGCCCACGCTTCACGACGGCCCGGCTCTACGAGGAGTTTTATTGCGCGCGCGGGGAGATGGAAAATGTGCTCAAGCAACAGGTCCTGGATCTGGAAGCCGACAAGCTGAGCACGCACTATATGGCGAGCAATCAACTGCGCCTGTGGCTGGCGGCATTTGCGTATATGTTGCTGGAGCGGGTGCGCGCCCTGGGTTGCCACGGGACGGAACTGGCGCGGGCGACGGCCGGCACCATCCGCTTGAAGCTGTTGAAAGTGGCAGCCCGGGTAACGGTGAGCGTGCGGCGGGTCTATATCCAATTGAGCAGTGCCTATCCGCGACAGGACTTGTTCCGGCTTTGTCACGCGCGGCTGATGCGGCTGGCGCCGATGGACGGATAGGCCGCGTTCTTTCCTGATACCAAAACCGGCGCGCGTTGCGCGCCGGATCGGCGGAGCGTCGGCCAGCGCCGCGGAAAACCGCCG
>JBBSCB010000088.1:0-1609 GCA_038250675.1 Gemmatimonadales bacterium | reverse complement strand
CTCCTCGTTCTCAGGGAGGTTCTGGTCGGCCCCTCTGCCGGTGCCCAAGGTGTCTGCCGGTATCGCCTGGTGGGCGGTGCACCCGGAACCTGTCAACATCTTTGAGACACGGGTGACCTGACATTTACTGTCCTGCGCTCGTGATCAACGCGGTCGGCGGCTTGTTGATCCAGGCCTCCGTCGGAAGCGTCGGTGGCACCGGCGCGCGGTTGACGAACCGCTCCGGGCGGCGCGCGTACGCGGCGCTCAGTACGTCCGCCCGCGCCGCTTGCCGTGCTGCGGCCGCGCCGGTATGCACGTCGTGCGGCGTGTGCATCCCGAGCCCACTATGCCGGTGCATCGTGTTGTACCACTGGAAGAACGCCCGGCAGTACGTCTGGGCATCCTCCAGACTCCCGAACCGCCCGGGGAAGGTGGGATGATACTTCAGCGTCTTGAACTGCGCCTCGGAGTACGGGTTGTCGTTCGGCACATGCGGACGCGAGTGACTGCGGGTGATCCCGAGCGCCACGAGCAGCTCGCTCACCGGCTTGCCGGTCATCGGCCTGCCACGATCGGCATGGATCGTGAGGCCCGCATCGTCGGGCAGGCCCTGGCTCGCTCGGCACCAACGCAGCAGTTCTTTCGCCAGCTCTCCGCGTTCGCACTCCGCGAGTCGCCAGCCGACCACGCAGCGACTGAACACATCGAGCACGACGTACAGCGCATACCAGAGCCCGCGCACAGGTCCGCGCAGCTTCGTGATGTCCCAGCTCCAGAGCTGGTTGGGGGCCGTCGCCAACAACTCCGGCTTCGCGTACGACGGATGCTGGCGCTGGGCACGCCGCTCCCGGACGCCTCGCACGGCCGCCAGCACGCGGTACATCGTGCGGACCGAACAGAGATAGGTGCCGTCATCCAGCAACGTGGCATGCACCGCGGCGGGCGCCAAGTCGGCGAACCGCGGCGCATGGAGCACGTCGAGCACTGCCGCCCGTTCGGCCGGCTGCAACGCGCGCGACGACGGCGAACGTCGGATCGGTGCGCGCGAGGCGACGGGCCGCTGGGCGCGGTAGTAGGTGGCTCGCGCCACCTCGAGCGCCGCGCAGCAGCGGCGCACGCCGAGGTGACGATGCTCCGTGATGATCGGCATCAGGGCCGCTCGTCGATCTCGGGGAGTGTCTCCCCGAACAGCGCCGCGACTTTTTTTTGGAGCTCGATCAGCGCCTCGGCGCGTGCGGCACGGGCTTCCGCCCGGGCGAGCTGGCGCTGTAACGCCGCGTGAGCCTGCCGCGTGATCGCCGCCGGCTTCGGGCCGCGTCTTACGGGCGCACCGCCCAGGGTGCCGGCCGCCTCCGCCTTCCGCCACGCGGCGAGATGCGACGAGTAGAGCCCTTCACGGCGCAACACCGCGCCGATCGCGCCGGGTGTGGTGCAGGCGGCCGCAGCGGCCAGGATCTTCAACTTGTAGGCCGTCGTGAATCGGCGGCGGGTCGGTGGCTCAGGCATCCCGGGATCATCCATCGTCGGGGACACCGCAGCAAGGGGCAACGCCATAGGAACAACCTCACTCACCCTCGTACACTAAACTCCAACGGGATCGTGTCTCACTTCATATTGGCAGAGAGGG
>JBBSCB010000087.1:0-1680 GCA_038250675.1 Gemmatimonadales bacterium | reverse complement strand
CCGCGGTCCTGAACCTGCTGGCCGAGGGCCGCAGCCAGCGGGAGATCGCGACGTCGCTGTTCATCTCGCACAACACGGTGAAGACGCACCTCAAGAGCGTGTACCGCAAGCTCGGGGTGACGTCGCGGGACGCAGCCGTCGGGCAGTTGCGTTCCCGGGAGAGGACCGCCGCCTCGCAGATATCACCCGGGTGAGATCTGCTGAAGGGTGATGCCGGGGTCCGTCGCCTCGCGAAGGCTATTCTCGTATGCGCCACCCGAGGGGAACCGCACCGACGACAAGGAGCAGCATCATGCCCAGGATGTTGAGACGAGCCGCAGTGCTCGGAACGACCGCGCACGTCGCGTCCAACCGTGGCGCAGCCAAGGCCGCGGCCGCGCAGCAGCAGGCGGAACCCGTCGCCGCAGCCCCCGTTGCGCCACCGGTTGCCGCGGCAGCGCCGACGGACTCCTACGCCGAGCTGACGAAGCTCAAGGAGCTCTTCGATGCCGGGATCCTGACCCAGGACGAGTTCGACGCCGAGAAGACGAAGATCCTGTCAGCCTGAACCGCGCGTCATCCACCCGACACCGGGCACCGCCCGTACCCGCACAGGAGCACAGCATGGCCATCGGACCCGTCCAACTGCTCGTCCTCAGCTTCCCCGAGCCGAACTTCTCCGGGGAGATCATCGCGGAGCTCAACCGGCTTCGCGGGCAAGACTTCATCCGCCTGATCGACGCCCTCGCGGTCCAGAAGAACAGCGACGGCACCTTGGTCGCGCTGCAGTGGAGCGACCTCTCGATCGACGAGGCCAAGGACCTGGGAGCCACCGTCGGCGCCCTCATCGGCCTTGGGCTCGGCACCGAAGACGACGTCGCCGCACTCGCGATCGCGGGCGCTGAGGCGGGCTCCGACGGACACCTCATCGACGAGGCCGAGCTCTGGAACGTCGCCGACTCGATCCCCGAAGGCGGCGCGGCCGCCCTGGCGCTCATCGAGCACATCTGGGCCGCGCCTCTTCGTGACGCGATCGTCCGCGCTGGCGGCGTCCCGGTCAGCGACGGCTGGATCCACCCGAAGGACCTGGTCGAGATCGGTCTCGTGGCGTCGGTCGAAGGCTGATCCCCTACCGTTCCGAGGTGTCATTTCGCACGTGGGAATCTGCCGGGCAGCCCTTGCCCGGTTTCGTTGGCGACCAGGGAGTGCTCTGTGGACCGTTCGATCCTTCCGATCCCGGACAAGCCGTATTCCGGTCCGGTCTATGACGACGCCAAGGATCCCCGGGCGGTGTTCGAGCCGATCGTCCCGGTGCGGCCCCCGGACGGTGCTCCCAATGTGCTGGTGATCCTGCTGGACGATGTCGGCTTCGGGGCGGCGAGCGTGTTCGGGGGGCCCTGCCGTACTCCGACCGCCGAGCGTCTGGCGGGCGAGGGCTTGTCCTTTTCCCGGTTCCACACCACGGCGCTGTGCGCGCCCACCCGGCAGGCGCTGCTGACGGGACGCAACCACCACGCCGTCGGGATGGGGGCGATCACCGAGATCGCCACCTCGGCCCCTGGGTACACCTCCGTTCGTCCGCAGTCGGCGGCCCCGTTGGCGGAGGTGCTGCGGCTCAACGGGTACGCGACGGGGCAGTTCGGCAAGTGCCACGAGGTGCCGGTGTGGCAGACCAGCCCGGTCGGGCCCTTCGAGGCGTGG
>JBBSCB010000086.1:0-1687 GCA_038250675.1 Gemmatimonadales bacterium | reverse complement strand
GCTGAGCCTGATGTCGTCGGGAAGGTTGCGCGGGCGTGGCGGGAGAATGCCGCCATCGTACCACATCATCGTGACCGGCTTCCGCTTGCCGCGGGCGGCGAACTCGTACTGCACCATCGTCGAAAGCGGATACGACGCGGGGGTGCTGTTGCCGCCGCCCCAGGGCGTGGAGGTGGCGCTGATGCTGACGGGATGGCCCAGTTCGAGCGCCCAGAACGGCTGATCGATCAGGTGTGCGCCCATGTCGCCGATGGCGCTGACGCCGAAATCGAGCCAGCCGCGCCAGGCGAACGGGTGATACGCCGGGTGATAGGGCACAGAGGGAATCGCACCCACGAACAGGTCCCAGTTGAGCGAGGCGGGCGGAGCCACCTGCGACGCCACCATCGCCTGCAGCACGGCGCGATCCACGGTCCGCATGTTCCACTGCGCCGGCACGTCGGCCGACGGCGGTGATGCAGCGGGCATCGAGGCGACGGGGCGAGGAATACCCTGCGCCCAATACCGCTGCGGGCGGTCGGTCCAGACATGCACGTCGGTGACGTCACCGAGCACGCCGGCCTCGATGATCTCCTTGATGCGACGCGTCCCCTCGCCCGAGTGGCCCTGGTTGCCCATCTGCGTGACGACCTTCGTATCACGGGCCGCCTTCTGCAGCGCGCGCGCCTCCATCACCGAGTAGGTCAGCGGCTTCTGGACGTAGACATGCTTGCCCGCCTTCATCGCCTGCAGCGTGATCATGGCGTGCATGTGGTCGGGCGTGGCGACGAGCACGGCGTCGATGTCCTTCTGCTTGTCGAGCATCTCGCGGTAGTCGACGTACTTCGCGGCGCGCTTGTAGTGCTCCTCCATCGTCTTCGCGTCGGCCAGCGACTTGGCCGCATCGGCGGTGCGGCGGGCGACCCACGCCTGCGCCTCGGCGCCGCTGAGACTGGACGGGGGCGTGAAGGGGCCCTGCGGAGTGCGCAGCCGTCCGGCGAGCGAGCGCTCGACGTAGCCGAAGTCCACGTCGCACACCGCCACGGTGCGCTCGGTGAGGAGTTGCCCCCAGTTCGACATGCCCATCCCGCCCACGCCCACGTACGCGATGTTCAACGTGTCGCTGGGGGCCTGGTAGCCACGCCCGAGCACGTGGCGGGGAACGATCATCGGCGGTGCGACGAGGGCACCAAGCGCGAGCGAGGCACTGCCGGCGACGAAGTCGCGACGGGTGACCGGTTTCGATTCCATGCGGGGACGTGGTGGTGAGCAGGCCGGGAGGCGTCACCGGGAGACCGGGGCGCAGTGGTAGGGAGGTAATCTTTCCGACGGACCACGATTGTGGCACCGCTCGGCTCGGACGGTTCCGCGATCGCCTGCAATGCGGGGCTCGGCCGGGGAAACCGGCCGGGCACCCTGCGCAGGCGGCGCACGGTGGATAGGATGCTCGCGTTCGACGCTGTCGTGCCCGCAGCGTCTGCCCCGTCACTGCGCTCGTCCTTCCCGTCCCCAGCCGCCGGTCGCCGGCGCTCCGTGGAGCCCTCGTGGATCTCGTCCCCGTCGCCAATCTGACGGCAATCGATTACGCCGTGATGGCCATGTATTTCGTCTTCGTCCTCGGCATCGGCTTTGCGTTGCGCCGGAGCACGAAATCGAGCGCGGACTTTTTCCAGTCGGGCCGCTCGCTGCCGCCCTGGGTCACCGGCCT
>JBBSCB010000085.1:0-1687 GCA_038250675.1 Gemmatimonadales bacterium | reverse complement strand
GCCGCCGTCAGGCATTTTCATGACCCGGGCGTCGACGTCCGTCGTCGACGCGCGCGCTTGGCGCTCTTTGGGACCACGTCCCTGTTGCAGCTCCGCGACGGCCACGAGCGCCTCATCCGTGCGCCGGACGATGTCGCGCGCTGCGGCTTCGCGGGCGACCTGCTGGGCGCGGGTCACGTCGGGGTTGTCGGCGTCCGCGAAGACCGCCTTGAGGTGCAGGGCTGCCTGGTCCCGGCACTCGAGCAGCGATTCGAAGCGGCGGAAGGACGGAGCGGAGGCGGCGGCGCGCACGCGCGTCCCGTCGAGCGCCATGACGTCGAGCGGCAACATCCCCTTGTGCATCAGGCTGGCGAGCACGTCCGCCATCAGGTCCAGCAGCGCCTCGCCGTGCGCCACGCGGAAGTCGTTGATGGCGAACCGGCCGACGTCGAGGTCACCGACGATCCACTTGAACCCGTCGTCGCTGCGTACCAGCCGCTCGATCTCTCTGGCGCTGCCGATCGCCCGCCACGTCGCGTACAGCCACAGCGTCAGCAGCATGCCCGGGCAGAAGACCGGGCGGCCCCCTCCATGCTCGACGGCCCTCACGCCAGCCAGGAGCTTGCTGACGTCGAGCCACTGCACGACACGGTCGAAGACCCGCGCCATGTGATCGGCGGGGATGAGGTCGTCGGGCGCCTCGAACTTCACGGTGACTTGACGACGACACGACTTGAGGACGCGCGGCTTGCCCATGGACGATCTATCCAGCCGCCATCCGACTTGGCCCTCGCAGATCGCACCAGCACTCCATCGTGTGATGCGTCACTGGAACCGCGAGAGCATCGCCGCGAGGTGGTCGCACATGTCGCGCCCACGCTCGCGCTCGTCGTCACGAACGATGCGGAAGCGGTGGCCCACGTCCAGGATGGCGGAGACCTCCTTCGCCGAGCCGCGCGCCATCATGAAGAACCGCTTGCGGTCCGCGCGCGACTCGCGGCCACACCCCTCCATGAAGAGAAGCGTGATCGACGACGAGGCCCTCTTCAGTTGATCGGACAGGAACAAGTACCCCGACGGCGCCCGCTCGAGGACCACGACGCACAAGGAGATCAACTCGAGGGACCGGGCGTAGATCCGCGTGTCGTCGTGGTGCATCTCGAAGCCAGAAGCAGCTCCCATGCCAGCACCGCCACGAGCAAACACAGGACGTCGTCACCACCGCAGACGAGACGCGCGACCTGAGTGAAACGCGCCACTCAAGCTGGAACGCGCCCCGCGCCCGCGGATTCGCTCCTCGGTCCTCGCCATCGGCCTTCGCCCCGTCGGCCCTCGCCATCGGCCCTTGCTCCGTCGGCCCTCGCCATCGGCCTTCGCCCTGTCGGCCCTCGCCATCGGCCCTTGCTCCGTCGGCCCTCGGCCCTCGCCATCGCCATCGCCATCGCCATCGCCATCGGGGTTTTCTGCCAGCTCTTCAGTTGTCGCAGTGGCCGTAGGGCTCGCCGTGGGTCGGGGCGTAGCAGGTCAGGCCGAAGGCGCAGCGCAGCTGGTCGTTGCTGCCGTCGCACGGCGAGGACCGGGGCAGGCCGCGACAGCTGCCCGGGCCGTTGCAGCTGCCGTGCAGGGCGGCGCAGTCGCGGAACATGGGCTCGCCGTCCCAGCACCCGGTCACGGCCACGTTGCCCAGGCACGTCGCCCGGAAGTCGGC
>JBBSCB010000084.1:0-1711 GCA_038250675.1 Gemmatimonadales bacterium | reverse complement strand
GGCAGGCACGTGTTGGCGCGGCAGCGAGCGTGGCAAGGATCGCCGTCGGGCGCAGAGCCGGCGTTATCGGCGGTTGATTCCCCTGGTGCTCATCGAAGCGCCTGCGCCGCCTCCCGAGCCGGTTCCCGAGCCTGTTTTGCCACCACCGGTTGATGCTGAGCCGCCTCCACCTGAGGCGCGCGAGGGCCAGCGCCCAGCAACAATTCCCGAAGATTTTGTGGTTCGGGCGTGCGCGCGTCCGGGTTGCTATGTCTTGTTCGGCGTGCCGGCCGACTGGTCGCCGCGGCGTTTTTGTTGCGGCTTGTGCCGCAAGGCGTTACGTCGCGTGCTCGATCGGGAAGCCCGCTATCAGCGGCGTCGGCGGGCCGGGGTTCGACCGCGTTGCCGGCGGGCACGACCCATCCCGAAGCCGCGGAAGTGATGTCGGCAGTTGTTGCGACGAAGTCTGTGCGTCTTTACGATCCCCTTACCCCCAAACGGAGAAGGCAACGGACGGGCCGGTTTTCCGGTCCCCCGTTCCTTCTTTGTGGGTGGGTTCCGGGAGGGCCAAGCCGTGCGCGAGTGGGACAACGCCGAGACGCGACCGCTGCTGTTGTCAGCCCTGGGCGAGCGTTACCGGCGTTACCGGTTAGCCGATGCCGCGGCCGAGGAGGCGATGGCCTGGTCGTTGCAACGGTATGGGCAAGCGTCGCCGGCGACGGCCTGCTGGCGCGACGGGCAGGCGGAACTGCTCGACGGTTTCAAGCGCCGCGCGGCGGCGGAGCGAATTGGTTGGACCACGTTGAGTGTGCGTCTGGTGGATGTCGACGAGCGGGCGGCCAAAGTGGCGATTCATGGGCTCAACAGCGTAGGTTCCCGTCCGAGCGAATTGGAAGAAGCCTGGCTGGTGCAGGCTTTGGTGCGCGAGGACGGGCTGACGCAAGTGGAAGCGGCCCGGTTGTTGAACAAGCACAAGAGTTGGGTGTGCCGGCGGCTGGCGCTGTTGGAGCGGCTTAGCGGCGAAGCGCAAGCCGAGATGCGTTTGGGCTTGTTGTCGGTGGGGCTGGCGCGACAGTTGACGCGGTTGCCCGTGGGCAACCAGGGTGATGTTTTGTCGGCCGCACGGCGTGAGGCGCTGACGATGGTCGAAGTGCAAGGCGTCATCGACCTCCTGCGTGGCGCTACGCCGGAGCAGGAACAGCTTCTTCTCGACGATCCCCGCGCGGCCCTGCTGCAAGCCGTAGGCGTTCCCGGTCCGGCTCGGGATCCGCGTCTGAGTCCGGCCGGGAATCGGCTGGCCCGCCAGGTGGGAATGCTGCGAGACTTGCTCGGACGCATCGAGAACTGGCAACGCCATCCGGGACTGGCCGAGTTGAAGCGTGAGGATCGCCGACTGCTCGCCCCCCAGTTCACCCTGTTGGCCCGCGACGCGCGCAGCGTCGCCACTTTGATCGACGACCTGTGGTCCGCATCCCTGGATGAAGCAGCATGAACGAAGAGACTCGCAACGAGATCGTGCGGCGACGGCAGGGCGGAGCGTCGATTCGCCGCATCGCCCGCGATCTAAACGTGGCGCGCGACACCGTGCAAAGCGTCATTCGCGGCTGGGAAGCCGATCGCGCCGGCCAGGGCTCGACGGCGCCGGCCGCGCGGCGGCCCAGCCTGGTCGATCCCTTCCTCGACACGATCCGGCAGTTGCTGGAGCGCTATCCGGAGATCACCATCCAGCGCG
>JBBSCB010000083.1:0-1745 GCA_038250675.1 Gemmatimonadales bacterium | reverse complement strand
GTCACCACCGCGTTCCGCCTCGCCGGCGCGGTCAACATCGCCGCCGCCCGGCGGGCGGTCACCCTCGACCCCCACGCCGCCATTCGGCTCTTCACCACATCACGAAATCAGGACAAACGTTCGCTGTGACGGAGCCCTGGTCTCGACGGCCGGAGAGACGGAATTCTGGACGACCCTCGACAGTGCCACTTCAACCCCGGCAGTCTGCGCTGCCCGCGCGGACAGTCGCAGGGTTGCCTCAGCCCCGCGCAGGTCCGGGTAGTGCGCGCGTTCTACGGCGGACCCCGGGACAGCCACGGCCGCTCGCTCTTTCCCGGGCTGCCGCGCGGTTCCGAGCTCGGCTGGGCAGGACTTGACATCGGCACGGACACCACGCCGTCCGGGGCGGGCAACTTCGCCACCCAAGTGCTGCGGTACCTCGCCTTCCCGCGCGACCCGGGACCGTCGTATGAGCTTACCGACTTCAACCTTGACCGCGACCCCCCGAAACTCCGATACATGGCGCGGATCTTCAACTCCGATAATCCCGACATGCACGCATTCCGCAACGCCGGAGGCAAACTGATCCTCTACCACGGCTTCGCGGACCCGCTCATCACGCCGTACTCGACTACCTCCTACTACCGCCAGGCGGTATCTGTCAGCGGCGGACTGAGGGCGACCCAGGACTGGTTCCGCCTGTTCATGCTGCCCGGCGTGTATCACTGCGCAGGAGGGCCAGGCGCAGACAGCGTCGACTGGCTGACTGCGGCGCAGCGATGGGTCGAGGGGAACCAAGCGCCAGCACGGATCATAGCCCGCAAGATCGAGAACGGTCAGGTCACCATGACTCGAGTGCTAAGACCATTCCCGGCCGCACCACTACGCTGATGCAGACGATCTCGCAGTCCGCTTCCGCTGCTTGAGCGACGGTGCGCTGGGTCGCAACTCACGAACGAGGAACGGCTCTAGCTAGTTGCAAGCTCCCATTTGGGTTGCGTCACCTCCCGTGTCCTGCCTAGACTAATGGGCCGTGTTTGAAGTCATCCGATGGTTGGCTTTCCGGAGCTTTCCGGACGACGGCTTCGGCTGTCTTCGTCCACACGAAGGGGGCGGCAGCGATCGTTCCAGCCTTATGAGAAGGCTCGGAGTGCACTGGGGTCAGCGACGGCGACTCGGGGTGCCCCGCACCGGGCATGGGCTGGACCTCGGCCGCGGTCACGCTGCTCGGGCTCGACGGGGCTCCCCCGCGGCTGCGCCGATCGCGGCGGGAAGCTCTGGGGCGACCGGTCCCTCCCGACCTCCTCGCATGCGCCGCAGGCTGATACGCCTGCTGCGCACGGGCGGGCCGCCACCATCGCGGCGAGCCCGGGCCGGACAGCTGCTCCCCTTGGACGCTGGCCGTGGACCTACGACTTGCTCACGGTAGGGCCTGCTTGAGGAGACTCACCGCCTCGAGTTGAAGTGCAGGCTCGCGGAAGAACGAGTGTTTCTGCCCCAGGCTGACTTGGCCCCACCGGTTGGGCGGATCGGCCTGCGTGTGACACGGGGCGGATTCCAGCCATGGTCGCAACGCGGTGACTGAACGGTGGGGAGCGTAGCGCCTCAACGATCGTGGTTGAGCTAGATCGCGGCGACGGATGTGTTCGTGTCGGTGGCCCAGGTTCGGACGGCGGCGGTGAGGGTGAGGACGCTGCCGTAGAGCAGGTTGTGCCCTCCTTGCGTGAGGATGAGGGTGTCGAGTGTGCGCACGGCGCGGCCTGTGC
>JBBSCB010000082.1:0-1776 GCA_038250675.1 Gemmatimonadales bacterium | reverse complement strand
TCGAAGGGCCGCGCGTTGATCTTGCACATCGCCTTGACCTGGTCGAGCTTGCCCTCGGGCAGCGAGCCGGTGTCGGCCATGAGCCGGCCGATGACGGTGCTCTTGCCGTGGTCGACGTGGCCGACGGCGACGATGTCCATGCGCTCGAGGTCGGGGGAGACGAGAGTGGTCACATGTACCCCCCGCGGCGCAGCGACTCCAGGCCACCGCCGTCGTCCTTGTCCTGGGCGCGGCCGCTGCGCTCGGCGATGTTGCTGAACTTACCGCTGCGCAACTCCTCGATGATCTCGGCCACGTTCGTGGCCGTGGACTCCACCTGCGCCGTGCACGGCCAGCAGCCCAGCGAGCGGCAACGCATGCCCTTGCCGTCGTCGAAGTAGAGCGACGTGACCGGGATGTTCTCGCGCTCGATGTACTCCCAAACGTTGAGCTCGGTCCAGTCGAGCAGCGGGTGCACGCGCACGTGCGTGCCGGGCTCGAAGTCGGTCTTGAAGTAGCGCCACAGCTCGGGCGGCTGATCGTCGACGTTCCAGTCGTTCTCGACGTCGCGCGGCGAGAAGTAGCGCTCCTTGGAGCGCGAGCCCTCTTCATCCGCGCGCACCCCCACGATCACGCCGGTGTAGGGCGAGAGATCCTCGTCCTCGACCAGATGACCGAGGGTGTGGTCCATGCGCAGGCGCGGCCACTCGCCCGAGAGGGTGTGCTTGAGCGCCATGGTCTTGAGGTTGCGGCAGCAGGCGATACGGTCGCAGTTGCCGTCGGGAAAGGTCTGTTTGTCCGCCAGCGCCTTGCGGTTCTGCCCCACGACGAGGTTGAGACGCCACTCGAGCGCCAGCTTGTCGCGGTACTCGATCATCTCCGGCATCTTGTAGGCGGTGTCGATGTGGACGAGCGGGATCGGCACATGGCCGAAGAACGCCTTGCGCGCCAGGTGCAGGAGGACCGTGCTGTCCTTGCCGATGGACCACAGCATGCACACGTTGCCGAGGCTGCGGTACGCCTCGCGCAGGATGTGGACGCTCTTGGCTTCGAGGGTCTCAAGCTGGTTCATGAAGGGGGCCGGCTCCGGGTGACCGGGGTCAGCTGCCGGGCTGGGCGGTCTCGAGGGGCACGGCTCCGGCTCCGCGGTGGTGCAGCCCGCACTCGCGGTGGTCGGCAGCCTCCCACCACCACCGACCCGCGCGCGCGTCCTCGCCCTTGGCGACCGCGCGCGTGCAGGGCGCGCAGCCGATACTCGGGAAGCCCTGGTCGTGCAGCGTGTTGTACGGCACATCGTGCTCCCGTACGTAGTCCATCACGGCCTGCTCTGTCCAGTCCGCGAGAGGGTTGATCTTGACCATGTCGGCGAGGTTGTCCCACTCGATGAACTCGACCTCCTGGCGGGTCGCGCCCTGGCCGGTGCGTAGTCCGCAGACCCAGGCGTCGAGCTCGAGCTGCGCGCGCCTCAGGGGGAGGATCTTGCGCACCTCGCAGCAGCGCGTACGCGCCTCGATGCTGTGGCGGAAGAGGTTGACGCCGTCGCGGTCGACCATCTTCTCCACCTCGGCGGCGGCCGGGAAGTACGTGTGGATCGTCACTCCGTAGCGCTTGGCGGTGCGATCGATGAGGTCGTACGTCTCGGGGAAGAGACGGCCCGTGTCGAGCGTGAAGATCGGGACGTCCAGGCCGGAGTCGGCGATCATCGCCGTAAGGACCTGGTCCTCGAGCCCGAGGGAGGACGCAAAGGCGACGCGGCCGGGAAAGCGCCGGACGGCGGCCGCGAGCACGTCCTGTGCG
>JBBSCB010000081.1:0-1777 GCA_038250675.1 Gemmatimonadales bacterium | reverse complement strand
TACGTCAACTGGTACAACGAGAGAAGGCTCCACGGATCCCTCGGGATGATCCCACCCGTGGAGTTCGAACAAGCCCACTACGCGGCCCTCACCCGAGAGCCGCAACCCGTATGAGGACGGCACGAAACCCGGGACGCTTCAGGCCAGGTCTCGGCGGCTGCGCGCGCCGCGCTGCCGCCACCAGGTCAGGCAACGGCCACCGCCGCCGCACGAGAAGCCGCCGGACAGGCCCGCGTTCAACTGCGCACCGCCCTCGCCGAACGCCGACGCTGGGACACCCCCAGCAACCTTCCGGCACTGTCGCCGCACCCCCGCGACGCACGCCCCAGGACGCCTGGCCGATGATCTACGAACCCAGCCATGCGGTGTCGGGAGAGGCTGCGCCTTCTCCGACTGCTTCGGGGGGTGGCCACGCTCACGTCGGGGTGTCAAGGACGTGTGCAACGGCGAGGCTTCGCGCTAGTGCCCCCAGCAGGCGCTCAATGATGCGGCCGGGCTGCTCGGCGATCTCGCTGAACGTGGCTGTGGTGGCCCGCTGGAAGCTGTCCCGGTCGTACACGGGCCCCGTGCGGTCGAAGGCGTCCTGCATGTAGTGGCTGCTGCTGGCGCCGGACAGGCCGTTGACGTGGACCGCGAGTCCCCATGACCCAGTGAAGCGGGCCGTCTTGGCGACATGCTCGACGAGGTTGAGCAGCCGAAGCGTCCAGGCGTAGATCAGCCCGTCGCGCACCCAGAGCGTGCCGGCGTGCTCCACGCTCGCTCGCCCAACGGTGACGCGCACACCGCCGTCCTCACGAAAGGTGATGTTGACGATCGACTCCTCGAACTCCGAGTCGGAGCCGGGGGATGGCAGGCTACGACCATCCGGGCCGGGCCTGTAGGAGGACAGCGACATGCCGTCGGCCACCCGGTGCAGGTTGGTCGCCATCGCCTCGGTCGGATCATGACCCGCGAGTCCACCCGGCACTCCCCGCAGGCTGTTCAGCACCGCGCGCTGGAGCGCCTCACGGTCGGCGACAACCTCGACGGCCATCTCCGAGGTGGTCGCAAGCGGCGCGGCGACGAGGAAGAGGTGCCCTGTCCGTGGTCGGACCTTGGCGACTGGGTCCCAATCAATCTCATCGCGAAGCTGCTCAAGGGCGAGCGCCTCGACGCCTCTACGGGAGGCATGGAGGCGTAGGACGTCACCGTCGGTGAGACGACGGCGGGTGCGTTCTCCGCGGCCGTAATAGACGCCGCCCGTCATGTGAGGCGCCTGCAGACTCGCGGGCACATGCACCCACAGGTACCCCTGGCTGGGATCGGCGCCGCTGGGGATCTCACGCGGTCGCACGTGCAGCGGCGGGTCGATCAGGTTCTCGGCGATCAGTTCGACCCGCTCTACGAGGCCAGCGAGCGCCTGCGGGCTGAGAGTCCAGGTGCGCGCAGACTGATCCTCCTCGACGCCGATCAGCAGCGCGCCGCCGTCAACAGCGAAACTGGCCAGATCCCGGGCCGTCTCGCGACGAGCGCCGTCCGTGCTACCGACCTGCCGCTTCACGTCCAGGTGCACCGACTCAGCGAGCGTCCCCTCCCGGATCGCCAGCAGAATGGCCGCCTCGTCGGCCGGCTCCCAACGCTCCATGGCGCCATCCTTGCGCGTCCGGCCGCGCCGACGAGCACCCGCAAGGCGCGACTCTCCATCGCACAGGGAACGGAGGGGCCGCACCCGAGATGTCTCGGGTGCGGCCCCCGGGTGGGGGTGCCGGTCGCTCCGTTAGAGCCTTACTCGCATACC
>JBBSCB010000080.1:0-1807 GCA_038250675.1 Gemmatimonadales bacterium | reverse complement strand
TGGAAGAGCGGGGCATGGGAGAGGGCGCGCTCCCGGCCCAGCTCCAGCACCAGCGTCTCCAGCGGCACCTCCTGGTGCTCGAACGCCCCGAGACAGGTCTCCCGCACCGCCCCGAGCACCGCCCGGAAACTCCGCCCCGCTACCACCCGCGTGCGCAACGGCAACGTGTTGGCGAAATACCCCACCACCCCCTCCAGCTCCCGCCGTGTCCGGCCCGCCACCGGGGAGCCCACCACCACATCCGCCTGCCCGCTGTAGCGCGCCAACACCGCCTGGTACGCCGCCAGCAGCACCATGTACACCGTCGCCCCCTCCGCCCGCGCCAACCCCCGCACCCCCGCCAGCAGCGCGGGATCGAGGACGATCGCCCGGCGATCTCCATCGAATCCGGCGGTGCCGGACTGGACAAAGTCGGCCGGGAGGTCGAGGTGCGACGGCGCGTCGGCCAGGCGTTCGCGCCAGAAGTCGAGCGCCGCGCGCTCCTTCCCGATCGACGCGCGCTGCCATGCAGCGTAATCACGGAACCGGGTCGGCAGCGGCGCCAGGCTGGGCGAGTGGCTGGCCACGAACGCCTCGTACGCAGCTCCGAGCTCGCGGAACAGAATGGTACCGGACCACCCGTCCACCACGATGTGGTGGGATACCAGGACCAGCACATGTTCGTTGTCCGAGAGGCGGATCAGCTCCACGCGGAGCAGCAGGTCGCCGGTAAGGTCGAACGGTCTGGCGACCGACGCCAGCGCAAGGCGGCGCAGTTCCGCCTCCTGCTCTGCCGGCTCGCGGCCGGAGAGGTCGTGGTGACAGATCGTGACGCCCGCATCGGGGCTGATGACCTGATGTGCCTCGCCATCGGCGGAGCTGAACGTCGTGCGCAGGGCCTCGTGCCGACTCACCAGCAGCTGAACCGCGCGGTCCAGCGCCGGCAGAGCGAGCGGCCCGATCAGGCGGCG
The DNA here is from genome assembly GCA_038250675.1 of Gemmatimonadales bacterium. Lineage (GTDB taxonomy): Bacteria > Gemmatimonadota > Gemmatimonadetes > Gemmatimonadales > GWC2-71-9 > JAICUF01. The sequence continues at coordinate 857 of JBBSCB010000080.1, read as the reverse complement.
CGACATGACCAGATTGTAGGCGGTGAGACCGGGCGTTGCCTGGTCGAGCAGCCACAGCAGCTCCTGCGCGTAGGAGAGCGGCGCCGTCTCATCGGCCCCGAGCGCACGAATGGGCTGGGGAAGGTCGGTTTCGTCGTCGGCAACCAGCTGCGCGAGCAACGCGAGCTTTTCCGCAAGTTCGGCGCTGGATGTGGCCGGGCGAGTATCCATGAGGTTCCGCCTTGCTATGACGAGGTGCTGGTACCGATGCGCGCCTTGAGCGCATCGGCGTCGAGCCCGGACAGCACGCGAAGCCGTCCGGCGACCCGTTGCATCTGACCCGGCCGTTGCTCGGACGCCACAAGCGCCGCAGCAAAGCGTGCGACCGTCGGGTGGTCGAACAGCATCCTGAGCGGCACTGGCCGCCGGAACAGGGTCTCCAGCTGGGCCGTGAGCCGGGTGGCCAACAGGGAGTGGCCGCCGAGTGCAAAAAAGTCGCCATCCCGGTCGGGACGCTCGCAGCCGAGCAGTCCGGCAAAGGCGTCACTCACCGCGAGCTCGAGATCGTCCGCCGGCGGTGCGCCGGAGGGAGCTTCTGCGGCAGGCGCGGGGAGCTGCCGACGGTCGAGTTTCCCGCTGGCGCCGAGCGGGAGGGCATCGATCGTGACGATCGCCGAGGGAACCATGTAGTCGGGCAGCGCCTGGCGAAGCGCCACGATGAGGGCGTCGAGTCCCGGGCCGTTGGTGCCCGGGGAGGGGACGATGTAGGCGACGAGCCGGGGATCGGGCCGGGGCGGATCGGTCCGCACCACGCAGGCCGCCGCCGCCACCCCCGGCTGGGCCCCGAGCACCGCCTCGATCTCTCCCAGCTCGATCCG
>JBBSCB010000079.1:0-1814 GCA_038250675.1 Gemmatimonadales bacterium | reverse complement strand
GTGTGGCGCTCGTGTTCGGGAAGCGCGGCAAAGGGTGGAACGGCTGCCAGTAATTCGCCGGTGATCATGACACGTCTCCGCGATGACAGGCTCCTGGGCGGTCCCCGAGTCCGTGCCAGGATCGGGAGCGCACCCTCGCAATATCGGCACGCGACCACGGTTGGCCAATTACCCGAAGGTGGAGCGGTGCAGCGCCGTCGCCTCCCCGCGTAGCACAGACTGCTGCTAGGTCTGTGACCGTGTGGATGGTTTGTATTTGAACTTCTTCCGGGCGGCTTTCCGGGTAAAGGTCCAGTTGATGCGCGTCTTGCGGCGATTGGCGCGGCGGTTCCACGCTTGGATGCGTTGGGACAGGGCCGGTCTGGTGGAAATCCGCTCAGTCCCGAGAGCTTGGCGGGCGATCAGACTCAGTTCGATCTCGGCCTGATTGAGCCAGCTCCCATGCTTGGGGGTGTAGTGGATCGTTAGTCGACGCCACAGCTGGTGTGCGCGCCGCTTGCCGAAGACGGGTACGAGGGACTTCTCGGTATGGATGTTCAGATTGTCGAGCACCAGGTGAATCGTTCGGGCCGCGGGATAGGCCGCGATCAGAGACGCGATGGCCAGGGCGAACTCGCGCCCCGAGCGGGTTGGCGTCACGCGATTGAGGTGCCGCCCCGCGTGGGGTTCGACGATGGCAAAGATGTTGGCCGTCCCGCACCGGCGATATTCGTTGTCGCGCTTCGCCACGTGGCCGGGGCGAGCCGGACGCGGCGGGCGCACGTCGGCGTGCAGCGCCACGGGCTTTTCGTCCCAGCAGATCACGGGTTCCCGCGGATCGTACGGCCGCTCATACAGCGCCAGCACGTCCTCCATCCGCGCGATGTACTCGGGGGTGAGCTCGGCGATGCACCACATTTTTTTCCCGCCACGGCTTCAGGTCGTGGCTCTCGAGCAATACCCGGATCGTCTCGCGTCCCACCTGAGGGACCAACTTGCGTTTGAGCACCTCGTCCGTGATGAGACGGACCGTCCAGCGCGCCGCGCCGTCGGGAGGCGTGCTGCAGACCATTGCGATGATCCGTTGCTTCTCCGACGGGCTGAGGACTTGAGCCGCCCCCGGTCGCGGGCGCTCAAAGAGCGCGACGTCCACGCCGCCGTGCCGATACCGCGCCGCGATCTTGTGGACCCCCGCCGGCGTCAGGCGGACCAGCCTCGCGACCTGCGGGGCACTGAGGCCCTGATCCAGCTGCAACAACGCCATCACGCGCGTCGTGACCCGGACCTGTTGCAGCCCCTTTTTCAGCATGCTTTCCAGGCGCGCCCGATCCGCAGCGCGCAACCGAAACGGCAGAGGTGGACGTCCCATACCCCTTGGACGCTCCGCCCCGCTGCTGCGTCACTTACTTCATATACTCTTCACGCGGTCTGAGACCTAGGCTGCCTTTTTCGTTTCCGCGTCCTATTTCGCCGCGGTGAAGAGCGTACTGCGTGCCGTGTAATGCCGCTTCTCGCCGCCGAGCATGCGGAGCATCAGGGTGCGGACGCCGTTGCCCACCGCCGACGCGGCCGTCCCGCTCTTCGCGCCGCGCAGCCAGAGCTCGAGCTGGTCCAGGTCGCTCACCGAGAGCGCCTCGATGTCCATCGCCAGTGAGTAGTAGTAGCGGCTGCCGGTCCGCTCGGGGCTGAGCGTGGTGCGTGCGGGCCGCTCGATCACCGACTGCGCCGTGGCCAGCGTCGCGAAGCTGCCGAGATCCTCGGGCTGGCCCGCCTGGCGGCGCACCACGCGATAGCGCTGCGCCGATGGATCGTATTGGACGATCACGTCCCACTCG
>JBBSCB010000078.1:0-1855 GCA_038250675.1 Gemmatimonadales bacterium | reverse complement strand
GCCGTTGGTGCCCGGGGAGGGGACGATGTAGGCGACGAGCCGGGGATCGGGCCGGGGCGGATCGGTCCGCACCACGCAGGCCGCCGCCGCCACCCCCGGCTGGGCCCCGAGCACCGCCTCGATCTCTCCCAGCTCGATCCGGAACCCCCGCAGCTTCACCTGCTGGTCCAGCCGCCCCAGAAACTCCAGGACCCCCTCCGTGCGCCACCGCGCCCGATCCCCCGTCCGGTAGCGCCGCGCCCCCGCCACCCCGCTCAATGGGTCCGGCCCAAACCGCTCCGCCGTCAACTCCGGCCGCCCCAGATACCCCCGACCCACCTGCACCCCGCCGATCACCAACTCCCCCGGCACCCCCAGCGCCGCCGGCTCCCCCCGCCCGTCCAGCACGTACAACCGCGTGTTCGCCACCGGCCGCCCCAACGGCACCACCCCCCGCCCATCCCCCCGCACACACGCCCAGGCACTCACGTCCACCCCACACTCCGTCGGCCCATACAGATTGTGCAGCGCGGTGCCGGCAGGCGCGAGCGAAAAGAACCGCTCCTGGAGCTGGTAGCTCAGCGCCTCCCCACTGCAGATGACGTGGCGCAGCCGCGCGCAATCCTGCTGGAGCGGGGTGCCCGTCGCCGCGACATGATCCAGAAACGCCGCCAGCATGCTCGGCACGAAGTGCACCACCGTAACCCCGGTGCCCGCGATGAGCGCGCGAAGCGCGGCCGGGTCACGGTGCGCGCCTGGTGGCGCCAGCTCGAGTCGCGCGCCGGTCAGGAGCGGCCAGAAGAATTCCCACACCGAGACGTCGAAGCTGGCCGGCGTCTTCTGCAGCACCACGTCCGCCGCACTCAACCGGTACGTCGCCTGCATCCACACCAGCCGGTTCACGATCCCCCGATGCTCGTTCATCGCCCCCTTGGGCCGACCGGTCGACCCCGACGTGTAGATCACGTACGCCAGATCCGCGGGTGACACCTCAACCGGCGGCAACGCGGGCGCAGCGGACCCAGTGGTTACATCATCGAGCATGAGCTTCTCGACCGCGACGCTGATGCGGTCGGCGAAGCGGCGCTGGCAGAGTACGACTCGCATGCCGGCGTCGCCCACCATTTCGTCGAGCCGCTCAATGGGGTACTCCGGATCGAGCGGCACGTACGCGGCGCCCGCCTTGAGTACCGCGAGGAGTCCCACCACCAGCTCGATCGACCGCTCGGCGCAGATCCCGACCAGCGAGTCGCGGCCGATACCGCCGCCCCGCAGCGAGGCGGCCAGTTGGTCGGCGCGCGCATGTAGTTCGCGGTATGACACCGCCACGTTCCCGAACGTCACGGCGGTGGCGCCGGGTGTCCGCACTGCCTGAGTGTTCAGCAGGGACAGCAGCGTCGTGCCTTCCGGAACGTCCATGGCGGTACGGTTCCATTCTTCGAGCATCAACGTCCGTTCGGCGCCGTCGTTCAGCGCTACCTCATCCACCGCGCAATCCGGATTCACGACCACGGCCTCCAGGAATCGCCGCAGATGCACCATCAGGCGTTCGGCCGTCGCCGCCTCGAAGAGGTCGGTCCGGTATTCGAGCGCGAAATGCAGGCCGTCGGCCTCCTCGCTCAGGCCGAGCGTGAGATCCAGCTTGGCGCCGCCATGATCGAGGGGGATCGGCGTGAGGGTGAGTTCGTCGCGGGTCAGTGCCGCCACTCCACCGGTTTCGAGATTGAGGATCGTCTGGAAGAGCGGGGCATGGGAGAGGGCGCGCTCCCGGCCCAGCTCCAGCACCAGCGTCTCCAGCGGCACCTCCTGGTGCTCGAACGCCCCGAGACAGGTCTCCCGCACCGCCCCGAGCACCGCCCGGAAACTCCGCCCCGCT
>JBBSCB010000077.1:0-1899 GCA_038250675.1 Gemmatimonadales bacterium | reverse complement strand
GCGTTCTCGCGCCGGGAAAGGGGTGTAGCTGTAGGCGCCAGGCGCGACGCCGTCGCGGCCGCAGCCGCCTGCGGCGTTTACGCGGGGCTCCGTCAGGTGTACGTTCCGATCTAGGCAGTTCGGGCGAGCCAAGGGGTCCCAATGAAGCGTCTGCTCCCACCAGGAGGCGCGCTCGTTCTCGTGGTGGTCATGAGTTGTCTAGCCTCCGCCTCTACCCACGCCGGGCCCGACGAGGCATGGACCTCCATCACCGTCGGTGCCGACGACGGCCTCAACTACACGCCTAAGCCGGACGTGTACTTCGAGCTGCCGCCGGCAGCGTCACAGCGTCGCTGACGAACCAGGGAGACTGCCGTGAAGCGCCTACTCGTACCTGCTCTCGCGCTCGCTCTCCTCGCTTTGGTGAGCAGCCCCGCCTCGGCGAGCACGCCACCGAAACCGGACCAAGACTGGAAGTCCATAACCGTCGGCGCAGACGACGGCCTGCACTACACGCCGACGCCCGACGTGACCTTCAGCCCACCAGGTACCGCTTCTGCCTCCAGCACTGCTGCCGCCGCAGCCGGCGGTTGCCATGGGCACGTGGACACCCCGCTGTTTGATGGTTCAGCCAGGACGCTGTACGTCCAGGGCTACATCGAGTGCACCGAGCCAGCAGACATCGATGTGCTAACGAGGCCGCAGATCTACCAGAAGGTCAGCGGCGTCTGGAAGTGGGTCAACGCCGGCCCGTACTACTACCAGCACCGGATCGATTGGCGGGTCTGGTCGATGGGCGCCATGTCCTGTACCTCAACTTCATACCGGCACTGGCGGGCCATCTCCTACGGCCACGTCAACGGCGTCGCCACGCCTTGGGCCACGAGTGTCGACATCACCATCCCCTGCTGATGCCACGGTTCATCCGAGACGCCCCGGCGACGGGCGCTGGTGACTCCCACGAAGTCTTCGGGGGGGTCGTCGTGCAGGGTAACGTCGCGCACGCCCTCCTCGTCGTCCGCGACACCGACCCCCCGAGTGTCCTGCGCCAAGTTCGAATTGAGGCGCTGGTCGATGACGTGTGGATGCCCTGCGAACTCGTTGGTGTGAGTGGCGGCGGCGGCAGCGACGGGGTCAGCACCGTGGTTGTCTCATGGCGAGCAAACCCCGACGCATCCCAGTACGCCTGCACGGTCTAGCCGATCACCCTAAAACGCACGGAAGCTCCCGCACACCAAGGTGTGCGGGAGCCATGGCGTCTTGACGCAGAAGGGAGCCAGAAGCGGACGCTGTGATCGGTCGTCCGACGCTCAATCGCGTGCTCTACAGATCGGTGGGCCTCTCAGCCTCGAGGCCGGTGTACCAGCGGGCCACCACTGCAAGACCCAGCATGATCAGGCCCGCGGCGATGAAGCTGACCGGCTAGGGCATTGACTCGGCCAGCGTCAGCAGGCCGAGAAGAAGTAGGAAGCAGCCGATGGCGCCGGCCGTGCAGCGAAGGAGGTCCCCGTGCGCCGCACCCTATGGGCCCACCATCGCCAGACGCGGCATCGACGGCCGCGACCGACGTGGGGCCCGAGATGCGGCATGAGCGCGCGGGTGCGGCGACCCGTGATCGTCCGCCCTGCACACGGTTGTGGCCCTTCCAGGTTGCGCGGGGAGCCGTCAGGGGATGGAGGGACCGTCCGGGCCAGGGTCGCCAAGTGGCTGCCTCGAGGTGACAAAGGTGATGCTGGCGCCGCCCAGGGTGGCCGCGATGATCTTGTACGTGCCACCGGTCTGGAGGGTGCACCACGCGGCCGTGTCACCAGCGTTCAGGCTGGCCCATGGCTCGCCAGCCAGGGCGGCGGCGGGGGCCCCTGCGTGCGTCCGGATGGCCGCAACGGTTGTCGCTGACACGAACAGGATGTTTGTGCCTTG
>JBBSCB010000076.1:0-1914 GCA_038250675.1 Gemmatimonadales bacterium | reverse complement strand
GGTGGAAGCGGGGCGGAGTTTCCGGGCGGTGCTCGGGGCGGTGCGGGAGACCTGTCTCGGGGCGTTCGAGCACCAGGAGGTGCCGCTGGAGACGCTGGTGCTGGAGCTGGGCCGGGAGCGCGCCCTCTCCCATGCCCCGCTGTTCCAGGCCGTGCTGACGATGCAGGACACCCTGCCCGCGACGGTCGAGATGGGGCCGGTTCGCCTCGAACCGTTTCCGATCGAGTCCGGGACCACCAAGTTCGATCTGACGCTCATGGCGGCGGAGCGGCCCGAAGGACTTCGGCTCCTGCTCCACTACCGGACGGCGCTCTTCGCCGGCGAGACGGCCGAGCGGTTCCTCGGGCATGTCGAGACGCTGTTGCGGTCGGCGATCGCCGCGCCGGATCGCCCGGTGTTGGACCTGCCGATGCTCACCGACGCGGAGCGGGCCGGGCTCGAGGCGCCAGCCCCCGCCCCGGCGCCACCGGCCTTGCTGCCCCTGCGCATTGCCGAGTCGCTTCGGGCGCGGCCCGATGCCGTCGGCCTGGTCGACGGCGCCGGTGCGCGAACGTATGGCCAGGTCGACCAGGCGGCCGGTGTGCTCGCCGGAGCACTGGTCCACGCGGGCGTCGCCCCGGGCGACCGGGTCGGGCTGGCGCTCGACCGGTCGGCGGACGCCATCATCGCCATCCTCGCCATCTGGCGGGTCGGTGCCTGCTATGTGCCGCTCTCGCCAGATCTCCCGATCGCGCGTATTGCCCGTCTGGTCGAGCTGGCTGAAATCCGGGTGGCGGTGGGTGATCCGGCCGCGGCCAGCCGGTTGCCGGCCGGTGTCACGCTCGTCACCGCCGGCGAGTCATCGGCTGTCGCGACGGATGTCGCGGTTACCGCCGACGCCGCCGCGTACGTGCTGTTCACGTCGGGCTCGACCGGAGAACCGAAGGGTGTGGTCGTGACTCACGGGAATATCGCGGCCTATGCCGACGCGATCGCACGTCGTCTGAACGCCCAGCCCGGCTGGGCGTGGGCGTCGGTCTCGACGCTCGCCGCGGATCTGGGTCACACGGCCATCCTGCCGTCGCTCGCGACCGGCGGTACGCTCCATCTGGTGCCGGAGACGATCTCCACCGACGCCGCGGCCTGGCGCGACTACACCGGGCGGCACGGCATCGACGTGCTGAAGATCACGCCGAGCCATCTGCGTGCGCTCCTGGGTGACGGCGTGACCGGCCTGCCCCGTCGGTGGCTCGTCCTCGGTGGCGAGGCCTGCTCCTGGGAAACGGCGGACCGGGTGCTCGGCGCCGGCACCTGCCGCCTGCTCAATCACTACGGGCCGACGGAAACGACCGTCGGAGCGACCACGCTCGAGGTCACGCCGGACGCCGCGGCCAGCCTGCGCCGTCGTGCGCGCACGGTGCCGATCGGGCTGCCCCTGCCGCACGCCACTGCGTCAGTGCGCGAACCCAGCGGCGCGGTGGCGCCGATCGGCGTGCCCGGTGAGCTCTGGCTGGGTGGGGATGGCGTTTCCGCCGGCTACCTTGGCCAGCCCGAGCTTTCGGCCGAGCGTTTCCCGGCCGATTCCGCGCAGCCCCGCGCGCGCTGGTATCGCTCCGGCGATCGGGTGCGACGGCTTTCGACGGGGGAGCTCGAGTTTCTCGGCCGGATGGATGCGCAGGTGAAGGTCCGCGGCTTCCGGGTTGAACTCGGCGAGATCGACGCCGCACTGACTCGCCTTCCGGGGATCGTTCAGGCGGCAGCGGCGCTGGCTGGCGGCAGCGATTCATCGGAGTTGGTAGCGGTGTATGCCGGGAAGTACGATGGCGGCTCCGACGAGGATCTCCGAAGCGCCCTGGCACGCGAGCTTCCGCCCTATGCCGTGCCGTCCCGGCTGATCCGGGCCACCGCCGTCCCCCTCACGCCGAACGGCAAGGT
>JBBSCB010000075.1:0-2022 GCA_038250675.1 Gemmatimonadales bacterium | reverse complement strand
CCGAACGGCGCCTGCTTGACGTACAGCAAAAAGGTCTGCCACTGCGCCGACGCGGAGACTCCGGCGACGGCGGCGGCCAGGAGGCTCACGCCCAGGCCGCCGAAGCCCACCCAGCGGCGCACCTGGTCACTGCGCGGCTCGAGCAGGTCGCCGCCGGCGGTCACGCGGTAGCTCGGGGCCAGCCGCCGCGCGAGCTCCACGTTGAACTGGACGATGACGAAGAAGATCGCGAACGCGGCCGCGCCGACCAGAAGCTGCCACCAGATGCGCGTCCAGAAGACGGCTCGGTAGCCGACCTCGCCGAACCACAGCCAGTCGACGAACAGCCCGAGCAGCCGCCCGCCGAAGACCATGATCAGAACCACGACGGCGACGATGACGCCGGTGACCACGCGCCGCCGCGTCGGCCGCCGCACGCGTGCGGCGGGGGCAGAGGGCTTGCGGGGGCGCATGGGGCGAACGTTATCCATAGGCCTAGTATGTCAGGTTCGCGAGGATTTCACTCACGCCGCGCGCCCGGTCCCCCGCTCGATCCCCCGCCCGCCCTCGGGCGGATCGCCGCCCGTCCCTCGCCCGACCCCGTCGCGCGCACCTGGTCACGCTGTGTGATGTCACCCTCACGCAGCGGAATATGTCCACGCGACGCGTGCTTCGTCACCCTCGCGGGTCGCCGTCTCCCCAGGTACCGTGGACCCTGTGGAGATCATCGGAACACCCCCTGAGGCTGCATGGACGTCAGCGCTGCGCTCGATGGGCGCGAACGTCAACGTTGACGCCACCGTCTCGTCTGGTAAGCTCTTTTCATTCGTCCCCGCTGGCAGCGCCGCAAGGCCCCCAGCGGGGTTATTTTTTTGCCATCTCAACGGTGACTGAGCCGCGGCCACCGCGAGCCGTCGCCTTCGTCGATGGCCAGAACCTCTACCATGCGGCGCGGCGAGCGTTCGGCCACCGCGAGCGGCGCCTTGACATCGTCCGTTTGGCGAGCGCCGTCTGCGAGCCACGCGGCTGGCGGTTGATGCAGACGCGCTACTACACAGGGCTGCCGTCACACCGCGTCAACCCCCGGTTGCATCGCTTCTGGTCTGCCGAGCTGCGGCGCTGGCAAGCGCAGGGCGTGCGGGTCTACTCTCGCCCGCTCCGCTACCGCCGTCGCTCGGTGCTCGACGACCTCGGCAAACCTCGAATCGCGGTCGTCGGCGAAGAGAAGGGCATCGACGTCCGGATCAGCCTGGATGTCATCCAGATGGCCATCGACGCCGAGTTCGACGTGGCGCTGCTGTTCAGCCAGGATCAGGACTTCGTCGAGCTCGCTCGAGATGTTCGGTCGGTCTCCCGTCGGCAGGGACGCTGGATCAAGATGGCCAGCACGTATCCGACCCCCTCAGGGGCTTCTGCCCTGCGGGGCGTGGACAAGACCGACTGGCTCCCTATCGATCGGGTCACTTACGAGGCGTGCCTCGTGAGCCCCGCCGAACCGTGACCACGCGCCTTCTGCGGAGTAAGCAGAGTGCGGATTCCGCCCGGTTGCCCAGCACGCCGCAGTGACCTGGGTAACCTTGAGTTTTTGTCATGAGACGACAAGAACAACCTTGACTTCTTGACATATCAGGCACGCGGACTTGGATGAGGGCTTCGACAACCGGGCCATCAAGCGCGCCTTCGATCTGCAGTTTCATGCACGGGTGATCCACCCACTCACGGGTGCTACGTCACCCTCGCAGCGGAAGATGACCACGCATCAGGGCTCGATAGACAAGCGGAAGGCAGTTGGGTAGACTCAGCCCCGAATCGCGGTGCACCTCTGCGGGGGCCACCTGAAACGGCCGGAGGCTTCCGGCCGTTTCCTTTTCAGGATCCGGAGCGGTTTCCAGCGATGGACGCGCGAGACCGGTGGAGAATCGATTGAGATTCCACAAGATGCCACCTCTCTTCTGGAAATCAACGCCGATATGCGCGCACCCGCGAGCCGCTGCGCCGCTCTGCGTCAGTCAGTCGTCTGCTCGCCGAGGGCGGCGAATGGAT
>JBBSCB010000074.1:0-2029 GCA_038250675.1 Gemmatimonadales bacterium | reverse complement strand
TCGCCGCGGCGCACCAGTTCGCCGGAGAGCAACGTCGGCAGTTGCCGTCGCACCTTGTCGGGCAGCTTTTTCTCGTCGAGGGTTTCGAGCGTCTTGCCCGGCGGCAGGCCCGATTCCTTCAGTAGGCGTTCGATGCGACGACGCAGGCGCTCGTTGACTTCGTTTTCCACCAGATAACTCAGGAAGCGGCGATAGCCCCAGTTTTCCGCCTCCGCGCGCGCGAGCGCGTCCTCGTGCTCGCGGGCCATGGTCGTCAACAGCAGCGCGCGTAGCGGCCCGGCCAAACTTCCGCTGGCGCTCATGCGCTCACCTCCGTCACCAACTCGGCGTCTGGCGTGGGCGGAACCGACTCCGCGATCAGCGCGTCGTAGCTGTGCAACTCCGGCGTAAACGCGGCGAGGACCGGCACCGTGGTCGCCTGCGGGGCCAGTGCCGCCGCGACGTCCTGCGGCCACGGCACGGCCGCCGCGCGCAACACCACACCGAGGGCGGTGGCGACCTCGTCATCGCCCCGCTCGGCCGCGAGAGCCAGGAGCGTGAGGTAATGCCGGTCGGCTTTGCGTTCATCGGCGCGCACGAGCTGGTCGTAGGCTTGCCGAAACGCGGGCCGTGGGAACAGCTCCTCCCGATAAATATAGCCGGCAAAGGCGCCGGGCTTGCGCACCAACGACGCGATGATGTGGCGGTAATCGATCCGCGGCTGGTGTCCGATCGTGCGCGGACAACGCACCACCTCCACCGCGTCGTGCCGCACGACCACCTCGGCCTCGCTCACCCGCACCTGCACCATCGCTCCGATCAGCCGCGCCGGCACCGAGTAGGAGCGTTGCTTGATGCGCACCGTGCTATAGCTCGAGACGCGCACCCGCTCCTCATCCCATTCGGGATAACGCGTCCCCGGCAACGGCCGCAAACGAACCCGCTCTTCGGCGGTTTTCACGCCGCGCAAAAGGTTCACCGCCGTGCAGACCTCCGTGACGAACCGGGCGAAGGCCGCTTCGTCGGCAAACTCGCGCGAGCCGCGCAACGTCAGATGCGTTGCCAACCGCCGCTTCAGGTGCCCGTTGGCCGACTCGATGTCGCCATTCTCGTGCGGACAGGCCGGATTGATCGTGCACGGCTCCAGCCCCAGGTGCTGACACAAGGCCAGATACTCGACGTTGAAGCCGCGCTTTCCCGTCGTGCGATGCAAGACATGCGTCGCCGTCGAACTGTGATCGGTCTGCAGTTTCGCGGGCACTCCGCAGAGCGCCCAGAGTGCCGCCTGCAAGCCGTGGCGCATCGACAACATCGATTCCGACCGGCAAGGCACCGCCCATTCCCAATTGGAGTAAGGCAAGACCGCGTGACACAAAAGCTGCTCCCACTTCTGCCCGGCGATAGTCACGCCCAGCTCTGCACCGTGGGTCCAATCCAGTTGTAGACTTGCGCCCGGCTCGCGCGCTTGCGGGAAAAACACCTCCTTCGGCGGACCATTCCGCCGCCGCCAGCTCAACACCCGGCGTTGAAACGTGCGCAGCGCCTTCTGCGCCGGCACGGCGTCGTCGGTGCGCCCCAGCAGGTGCTCGAACAACGCTTTCGCCTCCACTTCCGGTGCATCCGCCAGCACCCGCTCCGCCGCCGGCCAGATTGTCGTCAGCGGGTCCGGTCGTCGCCGGCCCCGTGGCTTTTCTGGCTGCGGTCCCTGGCCGGCCCCCAGGTATTTGCTCGCCGTCTCGCGGTGCATCCCGGCTTTCATCGCCGCCGTGCCGAGCACGCCGGATTTGGTATATTCGTTCATCAGTCGTTGGTATTGTTGCTCGGTAATCATGGGCCCGCGTGGGCCCCGAGCCTCACCAACGACAGACCAACGACGCTCCAAAAATCCCCGGCGTCATTGCCGGTTTCAGATTGTCGTCAGGCTGGATTCAGAATGTCGCCCGGCAGGCGTTGGCTGCGGCGGTAAACTTGCGCCGGCTTGAGCATCTGCAGCGCTTCATGCGGTCGAACGTGATTATAGGTGCGCTGCCAGCGTTGGAGCCGGCGTTGC
>JBBSCB010000073.1:0-2100 GCA_038250675.1 Gemmatimonadales bacterium | reverse complement strand
CCGCCGCCGTGGCGCTTCGCGGGCCAGCTCGAGCTGCCCGGCAGCGACATGGTCGTCTGGACCGGCGGCGCCGCGGTCTCGGTCCGCCTCCCGCTGAGCCTGAACCGCTGGCGCGTGTACGACCCGAGAGTGGGGCAGTATCTGCAGCCGGAGCCGCTGCTGTTGCTGGGCCGCGGTGGGGTCGCACATCCGTACGCGTACGGAGCCAGCGCGCCCGGAGACTTCGTCGACCTCGACGGGAGGCAGACACTGCCGGTCCCCGCGATCTGTGGCTCGAACCTCTTCTTTGCAGCGTTTTGCGCGCTGATCGAATTCGTCCTTGAGGCACCCAATCCGTTCCCTCCGGGTTTTAGCCCGTTCCCTGCCCCGGGCATCGGCCCGCTACCATTGCCCGGGGCGCTTCCAGGCGCGGAGTGTAACGATGCAGAGTTCAGGACCCGTAATGAGCGCGAGGCGTGTCGCGCTTTCGAACTCGATCGGATCACCTGCCGACGGCGGATTCATGACATCAAGGAAGTCGGGGGAATGGGCGGCGCGGACGATCTGATCTTCGACACAGAGACCGGTGAAGTGTGGGACGCGGAGACGGGTGAATCCGTGGGGAACCTCCATGACGGTTGAACGGGCCGAGTCAGCAAACGGCGACGCACGATCGCCGATCACTGATGTGTCGCTCAGCGTCTCCGTATCAGTACCCGAAGAGGCTGTGGCGGAGGTCTTGGAAGGAGCACCGGTCGGCCCGTGGTATGACGGGCCTCGATGGCGTGCACGTCACGTACGCGGCCTTCGGGTAGCCAGCCGCCAGCTTCCCCCGGCCGCCCTGCTGGAGACGTTGCAGGAGGCTGTCAGCGTGATTTCGCCGGCGTGGTGGGCGCACGCCCAACGCCATGGAAGTACGGCGAATGTCTATCTCACGCTGAGTCCGTTGGACCCCGAGAGTTCGTGGCTCGTGATCCCGCACCCTGCCGTACAATTGATCGCAGAGGTGCCGGCCAGCCTGGACTTCGACGTGCTGACTGAAGCGGCCGTCGTGGGTGTGCCCGCGCCAAAGCTGGTGGGCGCACCAGCCGGGGCGATGGAGTGGGACCGCGTCGATGAACACGCACTGGCCGGGTACGTGGCGCTCATCGCCGAGCGAGCGCCGGCCGGCGGACGGCGCCAGCTCGGGATTGACCTCCCCCACCGCGGCGGGCAAGCCGGCGTGAGTCTGAGCAACACCATTCTGCGGGTGTGCTGCGACGCCGGTGTGGACGTCGTGGTCGGCGTCGGGCTGAGCGGGCGCTTTGCGAGCGGCGCTGGCCCGGCGTGACCACGGTCCGAGCGGCTCGACGGGCCGCCGCTCGTCGCCCACCACGACGCGCTCCTACTCGCTGCTCGGGAGCTCGCTCTCCACCGAGACCTGGACCCGGGCACACGCTCACGTTCGGGCACGCGGCGTACGCGCCGAGCGGCGGGCCGCGGATGAGCGGCGACGACTCTGCCTACGCGACAGACACCCGGACCTACGGGTACGATGGGCAGGGCCGGCTCCGGACGGTCTCTGTTCCGCGCGCGACAGGCGCGACCACGGTCGATAACCACGTGCTCACCATCCTCTACGATCACCTGAGCCGCCCGTTCATGGTCACGGACACGTACGGCGTGGCCTCGATCGGCAGTACGCAGTACTTCTACGATCTCCAGGACCGCCTGGTCGGCCGGATCATCACGCCGAGCCTGTGGTACCCGGCGACGACGACCATCGACATCATCGAGCAGGTCGATCCGCTGCTGACGGGGATCGATCGCCTGCAGTACACGAGCGGCACGTTCACGAGCGAGTCGCTCTTCTACACGGCGAACGCGCCCGAGGGGCAGCCGCTCGCGGCCTACAGCTTCACGCGCGGCGGCACGACGACGACGGAGACCTGGCGGCCGGACTGGGGCGGCTTCGGGGAGCTCCGCAGCGCGACCGGCACCATGGCGTCCCCGCCGCCGTGGCGCTTCGCGGGCCAGCTCGAGCTGCCCGGCAGCGACATGGTCGTCTGGACCGGCGGCGCCGCGGTCTCGGTCCGCCTCCCGCTGAGCCTGAACCGCTGGCGCGTGTACGACCCGAGAGTG
>JBBSCB010000072.1:0-2150 GCA_038250675.1 Gemmatimonadales bacterium | reverse complement strand
TCCTGCGCCACCTGCCATCGACAGGCCGACGATGCCGTTTCCGGTCGGCGAGACCTGCTTGGTGGACGCGAGGTATGCCGGGAGTTCCCGGGTCAGGAACGTCTCCCACTTATAGGTATAGGTCTGGTCGTTGAAACTCGACGGTGAATACCAGTCGGTGTAGAAGCTGGACTCGCCGCCGACGGGCATGACCACGGAGACGCCTGACTGATTGAACCACTCGAACGCAGGCGTGTTGATGTCCCAGCCGTTGAAGTCGTCCTGGGCACGCAATCCGTCGAGGAGGTACACCGCCTTGCTCGGTGGCGCAGCAGCCGCTGTAGGCATGTGGGGTACTGCGGCCGGGGTCTCGGGGACTGCCGGCGCGGCGGCGGCTCCAGGCTGGAACTGGACGCGGATGTTGCGGCCCATCGCCGCGGAGTAGACATCGAGATACTCCACGGGCAGGCCTTCGCGAGAGAAGGCGGACGCCGTTGGAGTTCCACCCGAGACCTCACCGAGCATGGTGATGACAGGCAGCGACAGCACTGCAGCAAGCGCCACTACCGCGCGGCGAAGCTCAGGTCTGGTGGCGCCGAGGCGCGACATCATCCACATCGGTCGCTCTTACCATCCAATTTCGTATGTCCGGCGCCGCCGAACGGCGGTTCCCGTGGCACAGCTCATGGCGAGCGTTGACTCACTCGACTGTGTATCGGCTCAAGATGGCCTGAGCGTTACCAAAGCAGAAAAACCCGCTGGCAAACAAATCTCGTGGGCTCGGTCACGGCCCCGTCGCGGGCAGGCCGGTGTAGGGCGGCGACTTTGGCGGGGGCGGCTCGAGGCCGCATCGTGCCAGCTCATAGAGGGGCACGCGGTCGATCCGGTAGTTGGTGAACTTCCACGCGTTGAGCACGTTCGAGGCGAATCGCTTCAGTCCCAGCGGGCCGCGCACCGAGCTGAGCATCGCCTCGGTCTCCGGGCACGTCAGTGCGACCTTCGCCTGCGCCACCCAGTCCTCGTCGAGATACGGCGGAATGTAGGGCCGCTCGGGCAGGAACGGCCCCTCGGCAACCGCCCAGTCGGGGAACAGGTTCTTGTCGTGGCCGATGCGGGCGTCCTCGAGTCGCGCGGTGTGGGCGGCCAGCGGATTGGCCAGCCCGATCTGGTCGATGACCCGAACGTTGAGGCCAACATTCATTCCGAGCATCCCCAGGTTGGTGAAGAACACGGTGTGGGGGCCGCGGCGTTGCTTCTCGGTGAGTGGAGGTTGGCCTGGCGGCAGGGGCGGTGGCGGGATCGCGGGGACGACGTCCCACCGGTCATAATTGCCCGACGGCAGCAGCAGAGCGCCTTCCGGGGTGTTGTTGATGGCCGCGATGACGGCGCGCATTCTCGGGTAGTCGAGGTAGTCCGCGCCCGTCAGTGGATGCGCGTGGCCCGTCGCCTGCGCGTAGAAGCGGCGTTCGTCGACGATGCCGGAGTACGTCACCCGGGTCGCGTCGGCCCCAAGACCCGGCGAGTTCGCCGCCCACGCTGACCAGCCGACGACCGCCAGCCAGAACACCGCCGTCGCGCCTGCCAACAGATAGCCCGGGCCGCGGACCGCGCGCATCCCGGACGGAAGCACCACGGGGATGACCGAGATCGGCGCCAGCACACAGAACAACGGCGTCAGCAGGACGCGGCCGTGCATGAAGTCGCCACCCTGGCGGACCCAGTAGACGGCTTGCAGAAGACCACTCGCGAGCATGAACACCACTACGGCCGTTGGGCTTTGGACGATACCCGCCCATCGTCCACGACTACCGGTGGCCGGCCCACGCTTGCGCCACAGCAGGCTTCGTACACCCAGCAGTAGTAAGCCGAGGCCCGCGAGGAGGACCAGCGGCACCCACAGCAGATACGGCTGATTGAAGTTGGTGAGGTAGACGAAACCCTGCGACCACTTGGAACCCGACGCGTCCTTCGCAATCGCGGTGCCGGGGACGAGAAGCCCGTAGTACCCCATCCGGAACACCTGATAGAGGACGGGCAGCAGGCCGCCCGCGACGACGACGAGCAGCCGCCGACGCCAACCGTGTGCCGCGACGAGCATCATCACCAGGGCGACTCCGCCGATCAGTGCGAGCTCCGGCCGGACCAACACGCTGAGGCCTGCGACGAACGCC
>JBBSCB010000071.1:0-2205 GCA_038250675.1 Gemmatimonadales bacterium | reverse complement strand
CTTCGCGGAGAGGGGGGACGCGTGGAGCGGGGGGCCGGTGTGACATCGGGGCCAGCCGAGTTGTTGGGAGCGGCGCCTGAAGAGATGTCACCCTGAGCGCGGCGCATGAAAGAGATGTCACCCTGAGCGAAGCGAGGGGGCTGGTCTCCGGAGATCTCCGGCTTGACGCCCCGCCGCCAATTTCGTACGTTGAGGGTGCGCGGTGATTTCCGATTTGACGGGCCGCGCACCCGGGTTGCCGGGCCCCCACCGTCTAAGTCGCGAAACGCCCCGCGACCGCTCGTCGCGGGGCGTCGTCGTTGTGGTACCGGTCGTCCCCGTCTCGGCGGCCAGCATGCAGAGTGCGGCGAGAGCACCGGCTCCCTGACCCGCACGCCAGACCGTAGCCCGGTCCGCATCCCGCGGACGCACGGTGGCCCAGCCGGCCGGATCCCCGCGATCCGGAGCCATGCGCGAATGAGGCGGAGCACTCATCGAAAGGGCGTATCATGCTGCAGGACGCGAATGCCGGCGCCGCCGGCCAGCCCGCCGACTACTGGGATCACCCCGACCCGATCGTCGCCTCCCTCGTGCACGTGAAGGGCCAGCGGCGCCGCGAGATGCTGCGCGAGCACCTGCTGACCGGCGAGCCCGTGCTCGCACCGGAATGGGTCGAGGCGCTCGGGCAGTGCTCGCTGAGCCGCTCGGATGCGCGGTTGCTGGCGGGGAAGCATCCCACGTGGATTGGCGGGGAGGACCTCCCCGACTTCCTGCGGGGCGAGGTGGAGATCGCGCGGATCGTCCTCCGGAGCGTAACGCTCGACGTGCTCAGCATCCGGGCCCGCCGGGAGATGCGCGGCACGCTGGTGCCCCGGCCGATCTGGCGCTACCGGATGGTGGACGAGTACAACTCCACATTCGCGGTCACGCCGGTCGCTTCGGTCGAGACGCTCACCGAGGAGACGCTCATCGGGCTGATCGCCGGCGCCGCCGCCGCCCAATTCCCGGCCGACGGCCGGAGCTTCCCTGACCGGCTCCGGGGCGACCTCGATCCCGACGTAGGGGAGGCGTTCGTGCTGGTGGAGTCGTTGTTCTACCCGGGACTCAGCGAGGCGTTTGCGCGGAAGGCGCAGGCGTGGGCGGCGGCCCGCCGGGCGGAACTGTGGGAGGGGGAGGACGTCGCGTGAGGGTAGAGCGCAGGGTCGATACGGGCCAGTTCCCTCGCTCCGCTTGGGATGAATCGGTGGTGGACGGAGGCGCACCGCCGCCGAGCCACCCCGGCTCGCCGGAGTCATCCCGAGCGTAGCGCGGCTCGAACGAGAACACCAATGGGCAGGTGGGCCACCCCCGCCGCCGCCCCCTCACGTGCGCTCCCCGTGCACCACCGCAAAGAACTCCGCGACGTCCAGCTCCAGTTCCACGGCCGACCCATCCGGTCGCCAGCCGAGTCGCTCGACCAGGATCTCCGGGCGGGTGTCGTCCGGCCGCCACCGCTCGATCAGTCGGGCGTCGAGGTCCACGATCCAGTACTCCGGCACCCGGGCCCGCTGGTAGCGGAGCCGCTTGAGCGTGCGGTCATAGCGTGCGGTCGCGGGAGACAGCACTTCCACTGCCAGCAGCAATGCGGTGATATCGGCCCAGGCGCGCGGGCGGCTGGCTTTGGATGAACGAAAGGCGAAGAGATCGGGCTGCAGAATCTCACTCTCGCCCAGGCTAAGGTCGGCGGGAGCTGCCATGGTCTCGCCTGTGTCGGTCTCCCGCAGCCAGGGACGAATCCTGTCGTTCAACGCCATGACCGCGGCCTGGTGGATATACGTCGGCGCCGGCGTCACGACCAGCTCGCCGCTGACCAGCTCGTAGCGGTGCCCGTCGTCGGGCAGCGCGCGGACCCGGTCCGCGGTCCAGCGCTCGGCAGTGTGTGGCATACCCATAAGGCTCGGCTCGGCGTCAGGGTAGCGCAAGGGGGCATGCGTCATGATGGCGCGTGCCGGCGGCGGGCGGGGATCCGATTCGTGCGGGCCGGAGCGGGGGCGTGCGGCGGGCTTGGGAACGGCGGTGGAACGACCGACTTGACGGTTCCTCGGTGCGGGCATGGTGCCTCACCCCCTGGCCCCCTCTCCGCCTTCGCGGAGAGGGGGGACGCGTGGAGCGGGGGGCCGGTGTGACATCGGGGCCAGCCGAGTTGTTGGGAGCGGCGCCTGAAGAGATGTCACCCTGAGCGCGGCG
>JBBSCB010000070.1:0-2210 GCA_038250675.1 Gemmatimonadales bacterium | reverse complement strand
GACCTGCTCAAGGACGACCGCCGCTGGGCCTACGGCGTGCCGCCGGCCGGCAACGCCAACTTCGCCTGGGTCCAGCACTTCGTCAGCCACCTCGCACCGACCGGGATTGCCGGGTTCGTCCTCGCGAACGGCTCGATGAGCGCGAACCAGTCGGGCGAGGGTGAGATCCGCAAGAACATCGTCGAGGCCGACCTCGTCGACTGCATGGTCGCGCTGCCGGGCCAGCTGTTCTACTCGACGCAGATCCCGGTCTGCCTCTGGTTCCTCGCCCGCGACAAGCGCAACGGGCGCTTCCGTGACCGGCGGGGCGAAACGCTGTTCATCGACGCGCGCAAGCTCGGCACCCTCGTGGACCGCACTCACCGCGAGCTGTCCGTGGACGACATCGCACGCATCGCCGGCACCTACCACGCCTGGCGCGGCGACCCCGACGCAGCCGAGTACGCGGACGAGCCCGGCTTCTGCCGGTCAGCGGTGCTCGAGGAGATCCGCGGCCACGGCCACATCCTCACGCCCGGGCGTTACGTTGGCGCCGCCGATGCCGAGGAGGACGACGAGCCGTTCGAGGAGAAGATGGCTCGCCTGTCGACGATCCTTCGCGACCAGATGACCGAGGGCCGCCGGCTCGACGCGCTCATTGAGGCCAACCTGCGGGAGCTCGGCTTCGGTGGCTGACTGGCCATTTCGGGCGGTTGTTGAGGATGTGATTGGCGGTGGGTGGGGCACGGAGCAGCCGGGTCCAGGAAGCGCGCGAGTCGCGATCATCCGAGGGACCGACTTCGCGGCTGTGCACCGCGGAGACCTGGACACCGTCCCGCGCCGCTACGAGCCAACAAAGAAGATCGAAAGAAGACTGCTCGCGCCCGGCGACATCGTCCTTGAGATCTCGGGCGGGAGTGCATCCAAGGGTCAGTCGACAGGACGCTCGCTTCTCGTGACGGAAGCCATGCTCGCGCGGCTCGGCGAGGACTGCATCCCGGCAAGCTTCTGTCGGCGCATCCGAGTCCGACGCGATCTCGTCGATCCTGCCTATGCCTACTACGCCCTTCAGGACATGCATGCCGCTGGGCGTGCGCGCCAGTACGAGCATCAGTCCACCGGCATCAGCAACTTCCAGATGGAGAGCTTCCTGGACCTTGAGCGCATCAGCCGGCCCTCGATGCCCGAGCAGCGTCGCATCGCCCACATCCTCGGCGCGCTCGACGACAAGATCGAGTTGAACCGCCGGACGAGCGAGATTCTCGAAACAGCGGCCCGAGCCATCTTCACGTCCTGGTTCATCGATGACGTTCCGGCCGGGGGCACGGTTCGCGGCTTGGACGAGGTCGCCAAGTTCCTCAACGGGCTCGCGCTGCAAAGGTTCCCTCCGACAGCAGATGGCTCGCTGCCGGTGATCAAGATCGCCCAGCTCCGCTCCGGAGACACGAGGGACGCCGACCGTGCGAGCGTCGATCTTCCCGCCGACTACGTCGTCCGCGACGGCGACGTGCTGTTCTCCTGGTCCGGTTCGCTCGAATGCGTCCTCTGGGCTGGCGGCAAGGGGGCGCTGAATCAACATCTGTTCAAGGTGACGTCGGCCGACTTTCCAAAGTGGTTCTACTACCTCTGGATCCACCAGCACCTGGCGGACTTCCGAGAGATCGCCGCCGGCAAAGCCACGACGATGGGGCACATCCAGCGACACCACCTCGCTGACGCCAAGGTGAGCGTCCCGCCACCAGGAGTGCTGGCAGCCGCCGACCGCGTCCTCGGCCCGATGACCGAGCAGATCTCCGCCCGAAAGGTCGAGGCTCGTACGCTCGCGGACATCCGCGATGCGCTCCTGCCCCGCCTCCTCATGGGCGAGCTCCATGCGGCCGAGACGGGGCGCATTGGGCCACGTGGGCACCCTTGACGCGAGTGCTCTAAGATGCGTTAGTCTAAGATGTCTTAGATAGAGGCCAACGCGTGGGAAGCGACTTCATCGATCGGCACCAGGAGCGGGCTGACCTTGAGGACGCATGGGCGTCGGGACGGCCGGAGCTGGTCGTCTTGCACGGCCGGCGCCGCGTCGGTAAGTCGGCGCTGCTCACGCGCTTTGCGGCCGGCAAGCCGCTCGCCTACTACGTGGCTGCCGAACAGCTCGAGCGCGACCAGCTTGCGGACATCGGGAAGGTCCTCGGACCGATGTCGGCGGGCTTCAGGCGCGGTCGGCCACCGCGACTCGCGAT
>JBBSCB010000069.1:0-2222 GCA_038250675.1 Gemmatimonadales bacterium | reverse complement strand
GGCCCGCCCTCCGAACCGGACGTGCACGTCTCCGCGCATCCGGCTCTCCACGGGGTCAAGCCGCGCTCGCCCATGGTGTGTCGATCCGAGCTCCCCGGTAGCGGTAGCGCACGATCGCGACCGCTCGTGGCCGGTAGAGCGTCGTTGCTCCGTCGCGGATCTCCCAAGCCGGGAGGTAGCGGCGGCGGATCGTTCCCCAGTTCAGCCCGTGGTGACGTTTGCGGATCCAGCCGACGATTCGCCAGAAGGCGAAGTGGTCGACGTAGCCAAAGGTCCGCGACGACACCCCGTGGCGGAAGTAGGTGCACCAGCCCCGCAGCACCGGGTTGAGTCGGCGCAGCAGGTCGGCAAGCGTTCGATGCCGCTCTCGTTTCGTGAGCCGTCGCACCTTGTCCAAGAGGGCAAGCAGCGCCTTCTTGGACGGGTAGGTGTAGACGGCACGCGCGTTGCCTCGCCCTCGCCGGGCACGACGCTGGATGCGCCAGCCGAGGAAGTCGAAGCCCTCGTCGATGTGGCAGATCCCCGTCTTCTGCTCCGAGAGGCGTAAGCCAATCGGAGCCAGCACCTCGCTCACCTCCGCCCATAGCGCTTCGGCATCGTCGCGGCTGCCGGCGACCATCACCACGAAGTCGTCCGCGTAACGGACGAGCCGGTGGACGGCGCCGCCTTGGCGACGGTGCTTGGCGCGCGTCCAGCCCGGACCGAGCGCTTGCCACTTGGCGGCGAAGTGCTCGTCAAGGACGGACAGGGCGATGTTGGCGAGCAGCGGTGAGAGGATCCCGCCTTGCGGGGTGCCGGTGATCGTCTCCCGGCTGAGGCCCTCTTCGCTGAGGATGCCCGCTCGCAGGAAAGCGCCGACCAGGCTGAGGATGCGCTTGTCCTTGACGCGCCGGCGCAGCCGCGCAAGCAGTGCGGCATGCTCGATCTCGTCAAAGCAGGCCGTGATGTCGGCCTCAAACACCCACTCGTAGTTGCGGTTGCCCGAGGCCAGGTAGTGGATCTCGGCGACTGCATCCTGCGCCCGACGCCGCGGACGGAAGCCGTAGGAACACGGCAAGAAGTCCGCCTCGAAGATCGGTTCCAGCACCAGCTTCAACGCGGCCTGCACGACCCGGTCACGAGCAGTGGGGATCCCCAGCCGGCGGATCTTGCCGCTCGCCTTGGGGATCCGCTTCTCGCGAACGCGCGCGGGAGTGAAGCTGCGGGCCTTGAGTTCGACTCGCAACCGCTCGAGCAGCGCTCCGGCGGCCGGTCCGATCGCGCGTGGAGCCACGCCATCGACGCCGGCGGTTCGTGCACCCTTGTTGGCCCGCACCCGGCCCCACGCCACGACGAGGAAGGCCGGGTCATAGACGAGATTGAAGAGATCATCGAAGCGGCGGCCGGGGTCACCGGTCGCCCATCGGTGCAGCTTCACCTGCATCGCAAGTACCCGCGACTCTGCCTCTCGGAGGCTTGGCCACGACGCGCCGGTGTTCACCGACGACCTCCTTGCTCTACGTGGACGCTGCGATCCCGCTGGAGCCCTTCGCCCTGTGGCCGGCTCTCCCGGCCTCCGACTACTACGGCTCCTCCGCCCCAACCCGACGGCGTCGGCCGGCGACGCGCCTTCCCTGTAGCCGGCACGACGCCGGCCACGGCGGGGACCGTCGGATCGGTTCCCACGTTCACTCCCTACCGTTCGACGGGTGAGGTGCCCAACTATGCCCCTGCGGCCTCGCCACGGCTACGCCGCAGACCTTCACCGTAGCCTCCCCGCCGGCGACATCAACCGGCAGCGGGAGTCGCCCGCCACGACCTGATAGGCGAGCGTGCACCGCAAACCCGGCCCAGATCCGTCAGGTTCGAGCCGGTGGTATTCGCTTGAGGGGCTTTTGAGACGCTGGTTTCTCACGTACACCTTCCCATCTTGCTTGCCGGACCCAGGACCATCTGACGGTGCTGACCCGTCCCGGCGTTGTCGGGGCTGCTTGCCACCCGACTGGCGCGTCCCCGCCAGCCCGGCTGCCCCCAGCTTCAGCGGCCCGCTGCGACGGGCCGAAGGCGGTGTCCTTTCACCACCGCACGGTTAGAGAGCGCCTCGTGGCGCTCGAGGTCGGCGACCCAGAGACGGTTCGGAGCGGGCGCCGTGAAGTCGCGCTCGACGAGGTCGTCGGGTCGCGGCGCGGTCTCGTCGGGCGTGGTGGTGAACACGCGCTTGCCACGCACGACGCCGGCGATGC
>JBBSCB010000068.1:0-2306 GCA_038250675.1 Gemmatimonadales bacterium | reverse complement strand
GCTCAGCTACCAGCTGCACGCGATCGGCGGCTGGGTCGTGATCGCGATCTGGCCGTTCACGCGGCTCGTGCACGCCTGGAGCGTGCCCCTCACCTACCTGCGACGCAAGCCGATCGTCTACCGCTCGCGCGCACCCCGCGCCGTCAGGGCTGGAGCCGCCGGCATCGACGCAGCAACCATTACCCCGAGCGAAAGCAGGGTCCATGTCCAGCAGTGATCGCGCCTACCGGCCCACCAGCAACCACGGCGCGCTCGCGCTCGCGATGATCTCCTTCACCGCGTGCTTCTACGGATGGTCGCTGCTCGGCCCGCTCGGCCCCGACCTGCAGAAGCAGCTCGGCCTTTCCGACTTCGAACTGCTCGTCACGATCGCGGTGCCCGTTCTGCTCGGCTCGCTCATGCGCGTGCCGCTCGGCATGCTGACCGACCGGCACGGGGGTCGAAAGGTCTTCACCGCGCTGATGGCCTTCACGCCGCTTCCGTTGGTCGGCCTCGCGCTCTTCAACGATTCCTGGACCGCGGTGCTGATCTTCGGCTTCCTGCTCGGGTTCGCCGGCGCGTCGTTCGCCGTCGGCATCCCGTTCGTGAACAGCTGGTACGACGCAAAGGGTCAAGGCTTCGCCCTCGGCATCTACGGCATGGGGATGGGCGGAACGATCATCGCGGCGCTCACCGCCCCGAAGATCGCCGAGGCCACGAGCCTCGACGTGCCGTTCTGGATCGCCGCAGGACTCGTGGCGATCATGGCGTTCGTGTTCTGGAGCTTCGCCGAGGACGCGCCCGGCTCTGTGAGCGGCACGCACGGCTCATGGCTCGCGCCGCTGGCCGTCTTCCGCGGCCTGGGCGCCAGTCGCGCGTGGGGTCTCACGCTCTTCTACTTCATGGCTTTCGGCGGATTCGTTGCGATGTTCCTCTTCCTCCCCAAGCTGCTGACCGGTGTGCACGATCTCTCCAAGCCGGACGCCGGCTACCGTGCGGCGGGCTTTGCAGCATTCGCCGTCATCGGCCGTCCGCTCGGCGGGTGGCTGTCGGACCGCATCGGCGCCGCGCGGGTGCTCCAGGTTTCCTTCGGCGGAACGCTCCTGATGGCGCTCGTGCTCGCCGGCTTCTACAAGCACATGGTCCCGCTGACGCTGGCCTGCCTGACGATGGCGCTCTGCCTCGGGCTCGGCACCGGCGCCGTGTTCAAGCTCGTCCCGCAGTGGTTCCCGGACAAGGTCGGCGCGGTCACCGGGGTCGTCGGTGCCGCGGGCGGGCTCGGCGGCTTCTTCCCGCCCGTCGTCATGGGCATCGTGAAGTCCGCGACCGGGAGCTACACGATCGGGTTCATCCTGATGGCGGTGGTCGCCGCCTTCGCGTTCCTCGTGCTCGTCGTGACGGGCCGAGGCGGAGCGCAGGCAGCGGTGCCGTCGCGGGAACCTGAGCGTGAGCTCGCTGCGAGCTGACACCTCGATTCCCTGGCGGAAGACCGGCGGGCGGCGTCGCTAACCGGGATTGGTTGCGGTGACAATCCGTATGGACGGAGACGGAACCGGTGGTGCAGCGATTGCTTTCGCGCGCCCGACGAGTACGAAGCCGGCCGCAGGATCAGCGCCAGCACCACCGAGCAGGTCCGAGCCCGAACGCTTGCCCCGCGGTCAGCCCCTGCAGCAGCCACGACCCCGCAGCGGTCATTCCGCAGCCTCCTCAGGGACAGGCCCAACGACCGGGCACACAGTGGCATTACCAATGCGGCGGTACCTGTAGACACGGCGCGGGACGCGGACGCCTCGTCTACCACTCGGGGAGGCCCATCGCTTGCTGGCCCGGCTCGTCGTTGTGCGGACGGGCATTCGGCGGTCCCCATAGGCAGGGACTTTTCGAAGAGCCGACGCCCGGACTCGAACCGGGGACCCCTTCATTACGAGCCGCGGGCACCCGAGGGCGCGTGCGGGTGAGATCAAGGTATCTGACGTAGCTGCTTGACGTCCGCGTCGTCGCGGGTTGACGCGGGCGGGATTGTGGCCGCTGCGGCTTCCAGCGCGCTTCCATACTCGGCCACCATCAGATCGCGCCGGAACCTCCGGCGACGGGCGTCGGCGACCTCGCGAACGTAAACGGCGCGGGTGACGTTGGCGTCCTTGTGGCCGAGCATGAACGCGACCTCGTCGACGCTCTCGCCTGCGAGCAACGCCCGGCTGGCGACGGTGTGCCGGAAGCTGTGCATTGACGGCAGCGTGGCGCGGGGCACGGCCACCCGACGGCCGTGAGCGTCGCGTTCATGCAGGATCGGGACCGTCGGGTGGCTGTTGTTGTCCCGAGCGCGG
>JBBSCB010000067.1:0-2379 GCA_038250675.1 Gemmatimonadales bacterium | reverse complement strand
CGGCGGCGGTGCTGACCCGCGCCGGGTTCTCGGACTTCATCGTCCAGGCCGGCGGGGACATGTACGTGTCGGGGGCCAAGGCGCAGACGCCGTGGGTGGTCGGCATCCGCGATCCGCGCGGGCCACGCGACGACAGCTTCGCGGTGGCGCCGGTGCGTGACCACTCGTTCTCGACGTCGGGCGACTACGAGCGTGGCTTCGTCAAGGACGGCGTCCGCTACCACCACATCCTCGATCCGCGCACCGGCCAGCCGGCCCGGCGCACCCGCTCGGTGACGATCATGGCCAAGGACGCCTTCACCGCCGACGCCTGGTCGAAGGTGTTCTTCATCCTCGGGCCCGAGGCCGGCCTCGCGCTGGCGGCCAAGCTGCCCGACCTCCAGGTGGTCTACGTCGGCGCCGACAACGTGGTGAGCATGACGCCGGGGCTGACCGGCGTCGTGACGATCTTGCACCCGCCCACCGACGGGCCGTAGCGCGTCGCGGGCTAGTACCCCGCCGCAGTGGTTTTGATCGGTTGAAGGCGGGGTAGTTCGTCGTCTTGCAGCGTGACCTGGATCGTCCGTGGCTGGCCGGGAACGCGGGTGATGAACCCACGGCGTTCAAGTTCGACCACCATCTGATGAACCGAGGGGGGCGTGACCCTGAAGAAGCGCTGGAAGTCCGTTTCGGCAGGGGGCCGTCGGTTGAGCAGCGTGTACATGGAGATGAAGGCCAGGTACTGGCCTTGCTTGTCGGTGAACGTCTTGGGCGGGGCGCTGGACACGGGATCGACGGCGTGATCGAAGGTACCCATGAACGTACGCTATCGGGTCACGCTGACGGCCGAGGAACGGGAGCAGCTTCGAGACCTCGTGAGCGGCGGGCGCGGCGCGGTCCGCAAGCTCAAGCGCGCCCAGATCTTGCTCGCGGCCGACGCCGGCTCTGCCGACGAGACCATCGCGCACACCATCGGGGTTGGCACCTCGACGGTCTACCGGACCAAGCTGCACTTTGTCGAAGACGGCCTGGCGCGTGCGCTCAACGAAGCGCAGCGTCCGGGTCAGCCGCGCAAGCTCTCTGCCAGCGACGAGTCCCTGATGGTGGCGCTCGCCTGCGCGAGCCCGCCGGAGGGACGAGCGCGGTGGTCGTTGGATCTGCTGGCTGGCGAGATGGTGCGCCTGACCTCGCACGCGACGCTGTCGGGCGACACCGTCGGCCGCCGGCTCTCGGAGATGGAGCTCAAGCCGTGGCTGCAGAAGATGTGGTGCGTGCCCAAGATCGACGGTGAGTATGTGGCCCGCATGGAGGACATCCTCGAGCTGTATGACGAGGAGCCCGATCCGTTGCGGCCCGTGGTCTGTTTCGATGAGACGCCGCGTCAGCTGATCGGCGAAGCCCGGGTCCCCGTTCGCACGGAGCCTGGCAAGCCCGCGCACGTCGACTACGAGTACGTCCGCAACGGCACCGCGAACGTCTTCATGTTCGTCGATGTGAATCGCTCGTGGCGGCACGCGAAGGTCACCGATCAGCGCCGGAGCATCGACTTCGCCGACTGCATGCGCGATCTCGTCGACGTGCACTACCCGGACGCTCAGCGAATCCGGGTGGTGCTGGACAATCTCTCGGCGCACTCCGCGGGCGCGCTCTACCAGGCGTTCGAGCCGGCAGAAGCGCGGCGGATCCTGACCAAGCTCGAGTTCCATTTCACACCCAAGCACGCCAGCTGGCTGAACATGGTCGAGATCGAGATCGGCGTGATGGTGGGGCAGTGCCTCAGGCGCCGCATCCCGGACAAGGCGACCCTCGTGCGCGAGATCGCGGCCTGGCAGCGCAGCCGCAACCTTCTCGAGGCGAAGATCAACTGGATGTTCACCGTCGACCGGGCCCGCGCGAAGCTCGGCCGCGCGTATCCGCAGCCGGCCAGCCGGGCGAAGGCCGCCGCGTGAACCGGTCAGATCCACTGCGGCGAGGTACTAGGTGTCGCTCCGAGCAAGCGGCATCGATGGGCATCGAGTGGTGCGATCGCTCGGCTGTCGAGCGTCGTGTTACCGTCGACGAAATCCGTACAGGGGGAGTCGATGTCGATGTCGAAGGTTGTGCGTTGGGCGCTCTATGCAGGCGCTCTGGTGAGTCTCGGTTCGTGCGCGGAGCCGCGCTCGGATGACACGGCGGATCCCGCGCTCGCTGAGCGTGTCGAGATCTGTCATGTGTCGACGGATGATCCGACGGCGATGATGACAATGGCGGTCGCGGTCGAGTCGGTCGATGGGTACCTCGCCAAGGGCGATCAACTGGGCGCGTGCGAGCCGCTCGCCGCCCAGAAGCCGCACGACCAGTGTGACGTCGGCTGCACCGGTCCGGCGGGTCCGGCGGGTCCGGCGGGTCCGGCGGGTCCGG
>JBBSCB010000066.1:0-2390 GCA_038250675.1 Gemmatimonadales bacterium | reverse complement strand
GTGTCCGGTACCTTGGCCATCAGAGTGCTCCTTTCAACGCTTCCTGATCGAGGACGAGCTCCACTCTCGTCATCACTCTTCTGTCCATTCTCGGGCGACTATCACCGTTGTCGAGGCGCCGGTGGCCGATGGACGCGCCCAGAGGCCTTCATCTCTCAGCAGCCGCGCCGACCTGTGGGCGGCATCGGTTCTTCGGGCCGGCGAGATCCACCAGTCTCCCCAGGCGACAGGCGTCGGTACAGCCAGCTGAAGAGGTAGACCAGCCGGCCTTCAGCGCCCCCCAGAGAGATCAATCGCCTGGCCGCCGCTCTCGTCTCCCCCTGCCGGCCCACCTTCGCGTCGGCGCAGTAGACCGCCAGCAAGCCCTTGTTGACGAGGCGATGGAACCCGGCGTAGGGCAGCGCGGATACGCTCAGGTCGGCCTGCCGGTAGAAATGGTAGAGGCGGGTCACCAGCTCCCGCTGGTCACGGTAGTAGAAACAGAAGTTCAGGTCGCCGGCGCGGCGGTCTTCGCCCTGGTCGATGAAATAGTCCAGCAGGATGTGCAACCCCTGTACCCAGGGGAAGTGGGCATCCCTGATCTCGCGCGCCAACTCAGGTGTGCACTCCCGATGACAGGCATGGGCCACGAGACAGAAGATCCCCAGGGTAGAGCCCGAACAGGCGGCGAATTCGTACCAGGCCATGGGTGGCACGGAACGCGCGTGTTCGCCAAACCACGCCTGCAGCAGTGGGACGCGCTCCTCCTCGCTCACGTGCTTGTACACCTGGAGCGCGCAGTAGTAGTCGGCCAGTTCATGGAGGTGAGGGGCGATCACCTCGTAGGTCGGCAAGCCGGCCAGCATCTGCTGACAGGTCTTGACGAGGCCGGGCAGGTAGCCGCCATCATCTTGTCGATCCCGAAAGCGGTAGTAGTCGTCGAGTTCGGCTCCGGGCGTCAGGGCGTGTCGCATGGCGGCATGCAGAGCCCGGAAGTCGTCGGGGTCCAGGGAGGTGCTGCGATCGCACAGGTTGTCCAGGTAGTCACTGATGGTCTGGTAGGCGACGATGAACCGGACGACGTCGCGACGGCGATCACCGGCGAGGAGGCCGTAGATGCCGCCGCCCTCGCAGTGAAACGTCTTGTCGGCGATGCTCGCCAGAGCCTGCTTCCGCAGCTCCGGGCTGGGGATCGCCCGGGCCCGCGCGGTCCAGTGCCGGAGGTGCGCATGTACGCAGGGGCGCACCTGCAAGAGGATCTTCGGCGTCATCGTCAGGATGTTGGTCGGCGGCGGCACCCCGGCTCCTTCCTCCTTGCAGCCGGCATCACGGGCTCTCGGCATCATAGTCGACGCAGCGGTCCCGCTGGCTGAACGGCCGGTGGCGAGCAGTCCCTGGTCGACGCGGCGGTCCGCGAGGTCGGCGCGCAGCTCGCGCCGCAGCGAGACGCCCCACGGCTGCCCGAGCACCCCGCCGGGCCGGCTCCCTGGCGGCGCACGGAGATGCGGAAGCGGCTCGCGGCGAGCTTGATCGCGGCTGGCGAGCGCGATGCGCCGGGCTTGATCCGGACACCTGACCACCTCCGCGTCCCCGCGCGATGAGCGACCGACCGAGCAAGGACTGCGAGTCCATCGCGCCCCCGGGGCTGGTCCGGTCTGGGGGGCGGCGCTCGCGGCGTCCGGCGGCGGTGACTTATCGTCGGCCTGCTCGCATCCTGTTCGATGCTTCTGGCCGCATCCGTCGTTCGGGTCGGCGTGCACGGTTATCACCGGCACCCGGTCGGGTACCACGACACTGTACGGAAAGGGATTGAATCGATGGTCCGGGGCGCGGGTATCTCTGTTCTCGCATCCGCCGGTCCCGGTTTGGCACTCCAGTTCCATCGGAGAACAACAGCAAGGAGGATCTCATGGCCGGAGAGACAGACGAGGCAAAGGGCCGGGTCAAGAAGACTGCCGGCGAGTTGACGGGTGACAAGGATCTGAAGCGCGAAGGCGACATCGACAAAGCGAGCGGCAAGGTCAAGAAGGCGACGGACAAGGTCGCCGACAAAGCGCGGGATGCCGTGCGCAAGAAGTGATCAGAGACAACGGCGGCACCCGATCATGAAGGAGCCCGGTCGAAGGAAGGCAGCACCGGGCTCCTTCTTTCGCGTGTCGCGAACCCGGCATGCGCAACGGAGAGCCCCGGACAAGCGCCACCTGTCACAGCGCGCGTCGTCGCGTCCAGCAAGCCAAGAGGAGAGTACATGCGAGAACCAGCGCACCTGACCGTCAGCGCGTTCACGGCCGACGTGGCAGCGGGCACGCCGGTGCCCGCGGGCGGCAGCGCCTCCGCTCTCGCCGGCAGCGTTGCCGCCGCTCTGGTGACCATGGTCTGTCGCGTGAGTCTGGGCCGGGAGGGCGTGGTCG
>JBBSCB010000065.1:0-2440 GCA_038250675.1 Gemmatimonadales bacterium | reverse complement strand
GTTCGATCGGCTCGACGCGCTCCCGCACGCCCGCTACTGCATCAATTGCAAACAGAAAGAGGAAGATGGCAAGAAGTAACGTGAACGCCGTGCGGTTCTGGCCGGTTGCGGCTGCATTTCTCGTCACCGATTTCGTGACCAAGCGATGGGCCGTGAGCGCGCTGGCGCCGATGCACACGCGGCATGAGGTACTGGGGGAGTGGTTGACCTTCACGCTGCTCTACAATCCAGGGGCGGCCTTCGGGCTGCACGTGGGCGAGTGGTCGCGCTGGATCTTCACGGCGCTGACGATCGGCGCCGCGTTCATTCTGTTCCGCATGTATCAGTCCACTGCAGAGGGCGATACCGTCAAGCTCACCTCGCTTGGCATGATCCTTGGCGGCGCGATCGGCAACCTGATCGACCGGCTGCGTTCCGGGCAGGGCGTGGTGGATTTCATCGACGTCGGCATCGGCGACCATCGCTGGCCGACCTTCAACGTCGCCGACATCGGCGTCAGTTGCGGCGCCCTCCTGCTGGCCTGGGTGCTGTGGCGCGAAGATCGTGCCGCCGCTCTGGCGGCGTCCGCCACCACCGAATCATCCTCGGCGCGCTGAGCGCCACGCCATGACATCCCGTGAAGTCGCCCGTTCGCTGACGCTCGACGCCGTCGGCGACGGGCAGCGCCTGGATCTGATCGTCGCCGCCGCGACCGATCTGTCGCGCACCGCCGCCGCGACGCTGATCGCCACCGGCAACGTCCTCGTCGACGGCAAGTTGCAGAAGGCGGGCCACCGTCCTACAGCGTCCCAGCAGATTGCCGTCACCATTCCAGCACCCCGGGGTGTGGAAATCGTCGGGGAAGCGCTGCCGCTGGCGGTCATCTATGAAGACGAGGATATGCTCGTCGTCGACAAGGCTGCCGGCATGGTCGTGCATCCCGCGCCTGGCAATTGGACCGGCACGCTCGTCCACGCGCTCGTCGGCCGCGGCGGCGACCTTTCCTCGGAGGGGGGCGACGAACGGGCCGGCATCGTCCATCGGCTCGACAAGGAGACCTCCGGCCTTCTCATCGTCGCCAAGACGGATCGGGCACATCGGCTGCTTTCCGCCGCCCTCGCCGCCCGGCGCGTCCATCGTCGCTACGCCGCCCTGTCCTGGGGGCACCTGCGAGACGATCGCATGACGATCGAGGGGCACATCGGCCGCGACCCCAACAATCGCCACCGCATGGCGATGGTCAGCACCGGCAAGGCCGCCCGCACCGAGTTCGATCGCCTCGCCCGGTTCGATGGCGGTGACCTGCTGCGCTGCAAGCTGCACACGGGGCGTACCCACCAGATCCGCGTCCATCTCTCGTCGATCGGTCACCCCGTGATTGGTGATGACACCTACGGCGGCGGCGGCGGGCGGCGCGTGACCGGGCTCCAGCAGGGGCGTCATGCGTTGCACGCCGCCGCGCTCAGGGTGCAGCACCCGATCAGCGGGGAGTGGCTGGCCTTCCGGTCACCGCTTCCCCCCGACCTCGAGACGGCGCTGCGGGCCGTGGCCGGCGCACATCAGCCGCCGGCAGACGTCGATCTGCTGGATTTCTACGGCTTCCACTCCTACGACGCCGATGCTGACCTCCGCGCCCCTGTCGCCCGTGACCCAGACGCCCGGGATCCAGACGCCTGACACGCACGTCGCCGAAGCGATCGGCGGTCTGCGTGTCATGATTCTCAGCGCCGGTGGCGCCGTCGCTGCGATCGATGCGTCGCGGGTCCGGGAGGTAGCGCTGCGCGCGTCGGCCATTCGGTTGCCCGGCGCGCCCAGCATCGTCACGGGAGTAGTCAATGTGCGGGGCACTCTCGTTCCGCTCGTCGATCTCGGACTGCTCCTCGGGAGCGCGCCCACCGGTGCCACGGGTTGGCTGGTGACGCTCGATCTCGGCGGCCGTCGGTGTGCCCTGGCGCTGGACTCCCTGCCGGTGCTGCGCGCCGCCCAAGCCGCGCCTGGCGCAGTTCCGGCCGGTCACGTCTGCCTCGCCTCCGAGGTCGGCGTGGCGGGAGCCACGCTGCCGCTGCTCGATGTGGATGCGCTGGCCGACGATCTTCTGCTTCACTGAGCCTGCGCGACGCTGCACGGGCACCCCAATGGTCACCACATGAGTCATCGCGTTCTGGTCTGTGACGACGCCCTTTTCATGCGCACGCTCGTCGGGGACATCCTGACGCAGGCGGGCTTCGATGTGTGCGGACAGGCCGAAACCGGAGCGCAGGCGGTCGCGCAGTACAAGGCGCTGAAGCCCGACCTCGTCACAATGGACATCGTGATGCCCGACATGGGTGGCATCGACGCGGTACGGCAGATCACCAGCTTCGATCCGGCGGCGAAAGTCGTGATGTGCAGCGCCATGGGACAGCAGGCCCTCGTCAACGAAGCGCTGCAGGCCGGTGCCTCCGACTTCGTCGTCAAGCCG
>JBBSCB010000064.1:0-2555 GCA_038250675.1 Gemmatimonadales bacterium | reverse complement strand
CGGATCGAGCTGGGAGAGATCGAGGCGGTGCTCGGGGCCCAGCCGGGGGTGGCGGCGGCGGCCTGCGTGGTGCGGACCGATCCGCCCCGGCCCGATCCCCGGCTCGTCGCCTACATCGTCCCCTCCCCGGGCACCAACGGCACCGAGATGCTCCGGGCGGAGCTGGTTGCGGCACTGCGGCGGCGGCTCCCGGAGTACATGATCCCGGCCGAGATCGTCGGGCTGGACGCGTTGCCACTCACCTCGAGCGGCAAGCTCGATCGCAAGGCGTTGCCCGCCCCGGCCGCGTCCGGCGCAACTGCGCCGATCGTTCCTCCCACCAGCGAAACCGAACGGGCACTTGCCGCCATCTGGGCGGATGCCATCGGCATTCCGCTGGATCAGATCGGACGGACCTCCGACTTCTTTTCCCTCGGAGGCCAGTCGCTCGTCGGGATGCGGATACTGGCGCGCATCCAGCAGCAGCTCGGGGCCGCGCTTCCCTTCGATGCGCTGCTGCGGGAGCCCCAACTCGATGATTTTGCCGCTGCGGTCGATACCGCGGCCCGTACCGCGGCGCCGGTGATTCCCCGCGCCACCCGGGTCCGCGGCGGGAGCCGGCTGCCATGAGCGTGGCGGACCTGCTGTCGGAGAACGTGAGCGTGCTGCCGGCCTCCGCCGCGCAGGAGCGCCTGTGGCTCCTGGACCAGCTCACCCCGGGCAGTTCCGCGTATACCATCCCGGCGGCGTTCCAGGTCGAGGGACCACTCGACGCTGCGCGACTCCGGCACGCGGTAGCCGCGCTCATCGAGCGGCACGAAATTCTGCGGACGACCTTCGGAGTTGAAGGCGGAACGCTCACCCAGCGCATCGCGCCGCCGGGTGCGATCCCCTTCGAGGTCGATACGGTCGAACCGGCGGCGGCTCGGCGTGCCGAAGCCGATGCACTCGAGCAGGCCGGGACGATGACGTTCGACCTGACCCGCGGCCCCCTGTTCCGCGTTCGGCTGCTCCGGCTGGCCGCAGAGCGAAGTCTCCTTACGGTCGCCCTGCACCATATCATCGCCGATGGCTGGTCACTGGGCGTGCTGCTGCGCGACCTCGCTGCACTGTACGCGGCTCCCGTCGATCGTGCGGCGGCGCTTCCGGCCCTGCCCATCCAGTACGGCGACTACGCCGCGTGGCAGCGGAAGCAGCCGCCGGACCCGGCGGACGACGCCTTCTGGACCCGTCGGCTGGCGGCCCCGCTGCCGGTGCTAGAGCTGGTGACGGATTTCCCCCGTAGCGGACCGACCGTGACCGGCGCGCGCGCCGTGCATCTGACCGGTCCGGGACTCAGCGCCGCGGTCGAGAGACTCGCGCGGCGCGAGCGGACGACGCCCTTCGTGGTGCTGCTGGCCGCCTACGCGGCGCTGCTCCACCGTTCCACCGGTGCCGACGACCTGATCGTCGGATGCCCGGTGAGCGGCCGCGAGCGCGGCGAGACCCAGGCGCTGATCGGGCTCTTCGTGAACACCGTACCGGTGCGCGTGCCGATCGCCGAGAGCGAGAGCTTCACGTCACTGATCCGGCGGGTGCGCGACGCGAGCACCGACGCGCTGGTGCACCAGCGCACCCCGCTCGACCGCCTGATCGAGCTGGTGCGGCCGGAACGTACCGCGTCCCGGCACCCGATCTTCCAGGTCACGCTCACCATGCAGGAGCGCGCAGCCCACGACCTGCGCCTCGGCGAGGCCCGCCTCACGCCAGTGGAACTCGAGCGCAGCGCCGCCAAGTTCGAGCAGGCGCTCTCGGTCACCGACACCGCCGACGGCTACCGGCTTTCCCTGGAGTACGACACGGACCTGTTCGAGCACGCGTCGGCCGAGCGTACGCTCCTGCATCTCGAGCGGCTGCTCGCCGCCGGCGTCTCCGCACCGGACGACGCGGTCGCCACGCTGCCGCTGCTGGACCCGGCAGAGCGCCGGCTGGTGGTCGATGAATGGAACGCCACGGCGGTGACATTCCCCGACGGGAACGAGACCCTCGATAGGCTAGTCGCGCGGCAGGCGTCCCGCACCCCGGACGGAATCGCCGTGGAGTTTGAGACCGAACACGTCACCTACGCCGAGCTGCTGCGGCGTGCTGACCGCCTGGCGCGTCATCTGCAGGCGGCGGGCGTCGGGCCGAACGTGCTGGTCGGCGTGTGCGCCGAGCGGTCGGTCGAGCTGGTGGTGGCGCTCCTCGCGGTGCTTCGCGCGGGCGGCGCCT
This sequence comes from Gemmatimonadales bacterium, assembly GCA_038250675.1. Taxonomy (GTDB): domain Bacteria; phylum Gemmatimonadota; class Gemmatimonadetes; order Gemmatimonadales; family GWC2-71-9; genus JAICUF01. The sequence goes on along the minus strand of JBBSCB010000064.1, from coordinate 326 downwards.
ATGTGCCGCTCGACCCCGAGTATCCGGCTGCCCGGCTGGCCTTCATGGTGGAGGATGCCCAGGCGCCGATCATCCTCGTCCAGCGCCATCTTCGCGATCGGTTGCCCGCCATTGGCGCGGCGCGTCTGGTGGAGCTGACGCCGGGCGAGGCGGAACGTGATCCTGCGCCGGATCCGCTGATGGACGCCCGTCGCGCGCTGGCGGATCTGGCGTACGTGATCTACACGTCGGGGTCGACCGGTCGGCCCAAGGGGGCGATGAACGAGCATCGGGGGATCGTGAACCGGCTGGTGTGGATGCAGGCGACGTACCGGTTGAGTGCGGCG
>JBBSCB010000063.1:0-2674 GCA_038250675.1 Gemmatimonadales bacterium | reverse complement strand
CTCGCGGAGATCACCGTCGGCTCGTCGCTGGAGGTGTTCGTGCTGCGGCCGTGCATTGTCGCCGGGCCGAAGGCTCCGGCGCTTGCCGACGCGATGCCGTGGAACCGCCTCCCCGGCGCATTCCGCGCGGCGGCGCGCGCACTGCCCGTTCTGAAGATGCCGTTCCCGGATCCGGGCACGCCGCTGCAGCTGGTCCATCATGATGACGTCGCGGCGGCGATCGCCCTGGCAGCGACGACATCGGCTGCGCCCGGCGCCTACAACATCGCCGGCGACGGAGTGATCACGGTGTCGGACATGATTGCGGCGCTGGGCGGTCGTCCGGTCCGGGTGCCACACGCTGCGGCGACCGTAGCGTCGGCGGTGATATCGCGGTTGCCGTTCGTGCCGTCACCGCTGGAATGGCTTCACGTCGCACGCGCATCGATGGTCATGGACATCAGCAAGGCGAAAACCGAGCTGGGCTGGACCCCGAAATACACCTCGTCCGAAACTCTGGCAGCGCTCGCGGCCGCCGGCTAGTCCCAGGCGCCAACTTCGTCGGATCCTGTGCGGCGGCAACCCTTGCCCGCCAACGAGATCCCCCGGTTGTCGGCCGGCAGGCGTTGTTTGACCAAACACTCGGCCCCTGTCTGCCTTCGAGGCTCGCGCCATCGTCCCCTCCTCACTAGCCGGCCGCCGGAAACGCTTGGCGCCGTCGACAGCGCGCTCGCGAGGGCTCGCGTCGGATGTGATGATGTGGTCTGGTAAGCGCCGCGACGAGCGCGCATGGGTCGGATCGCTGATACCGGCGTCAGGGCACGCGGGCGATCGTGATGTCCAGCGGGTGTGGCACCACACCAGGGCGGCCGGGCAGGGAGATGTCGCGTAGGTAGTCGATCAACAGCTCGCGGGTGGTGGGCCGCATCGCGGCGCTACGGGCCCCGACCAGGAAGTCGAGCACCGCCTCCCCACGCCCGAGCGGATCGGCCAATGCGTCTCGGACGTCGAGGTGCCCGACGAGGGTCTCCGAACGGAAGGCAAGGCCGCGGGCGTCGAACTCCGCGCGGACGTCCTCGGCGAACCACGGACGCTGCCCGCCCCACGGGCAGAGGAGCTCGGTGAGAACGCACAGCGGCTCCAACGGTGCGGTGGCCGCCAGCAGCAATCCGCCGGGACGGATCATGCTGAGCCCGTGGGCGAGCGCCGCGGACAGGTCGGCGACGTAATACAGCGAGTGCACGAAGTGCACGAGATCGGCGGGATGGCCGGCATCGTGGTCGGCGAAGTCCCCGATGACGATGGCGGGGGTCACGCCGCGGATCGCGTCCAACCGGCCAGCGAACGTCATGGCCGTCGGGGCATGCGGCTCGACGCCCGTGTAGTGCACCCGGCGCCCACCCGCCGCGAGCGCTTCGGCCAGCGGAGCGTCGACGCTTCCGTCCCCCACACCGACGCCGACGACACGCACCGGATCACAGTCCACGAGCAGCGGCGGCAGCTCGTGGACCAGCCAATCCTGCAGTCGAGGTCGCTGGTCGCTGGCCGCCTCGTACAGGGAATGGGTGTGGGCATAGCGCTCGCTCGACAGTGCCGGAAGAGCCGGTCGATCCAGGACCTTCGCCCGTAAGTCATCCAAGGGCACGGGCGGCCTCATCAGTGTCATCCAGTGCGATTATTCCCGGAAAATCCCTTGGGGAACCCTCATCATCCCGAACGACATCGTTGCGTAAGAAACGGAGATTGGGATCCGTGGTTGGCTTGACGAATGACCCAACCCGACACCGCGCAGCGCAGCCTTGATCACTGGAGCGAAGCCGGACGCTCGGAGATGCAGGCCTTCTACGCGCTCGCCACAGAGGACTACCGGCAGCTCGTCGCCGCCCGCGACTGGGCCGCCGACCTCAGCGGGCACGCCGTCGACGATCGAGTGCGGCTGCTGGACGTGGCCTGCGGGAGCGGGAAGTTCCCTGCGGCGCTGCTCGCTGCAGGCCTTCCGAACCGGCCCACCGTCGAGGTGGACCTGCTCGACCCGTCCGCGTTCAGCATCGCCGAGGCGCGCGCAGTGCTGGCGCCGCCGTTCGTCGCGGCTGCGGAGCACGAGGTGTTCTTGCAAGACTTCACCGGCACCGGCTATGACGTCGCCTGGGCCACCCACGCGCTGTACGCGCTGCCGCCCGACGAACTCGCGGCGGGCGTGGCGAAAATGGTTGCGGCCCTTCGCCCCGGCGGCTTCGGGGTCGTCGCGCAGGCGTCGTCGCGCTCGCACTACCTGACCTTCTACGACGCCTATCGCGCATCGTTCGCCCCGGAGGCCACGCCCTACACCGATGCCGAGGGCGTGGCCTTGGCCCTGCGCGCGGCCGGGGCACCGGTCGAGGTGCAGGTGCTGCACTATCGCACCGGGACTGGCGACCGGGCCATCGTCGAGGGGTTCCTGCAACGCTGCGCGTTCGACGACACGGTCTCTCTAAAGCAGATGGAGGCCAGCGAGACGCTCGCCCAGTATCTGGCCGGCTGCCGAGGTTCGGACGGCACCTATGAATTCCGGCATGAGGCGCACCTGATCACCTGGGAGCAGCCATGACCCGCAACCCGCACCTGTCGGAGTCGACCGCGGCGGGCACCGCGTCCGACGTCGGCGTCGAGTGGGACCGGGGCAACGACCAGTGGTGGGACTGGTACATGTCGCTCG
>JBBSCB010000062.1:0-2794 GCA_038250675.1 Gemmatimonadales bacterium | reverse complement strand
GTCGCCAGATCGGCGTGGCCCAGAGTCTCCTGAACCGTCTTGAGATCAGTGCCGCGGGCTGTACGCAACGGCCAGGACCTGACCCAGGCAACGTTTAAGAATTGACCCACCCCGGCCGCCCAGGCCGGTATCCTCGGGCAACGCAAGACGCACGAGGAACCGGAGGAAGGAATGGTCGAGATGGGTCAGATCGCGATTATCCGGCACTTGGTGAACGCGGAGCAACAACCGATCCGCTCCGTGGCACGGCGGCTGGGGCTGAGCCGGAACACGGTGCGCAAGTACGTGCGGGAAGGAGTGTCGCCGGCAGTGCGAACGCTGGGGCGGCGGCGGCCGAAGACCGAGGAGGTCGGGCCGCGGATCGAGGCGCTGCTGGAGGAGTGGTCGAAGCGGACGACGGCCAAGCAGCGGATCACCGGGACGCGGGTGCACGAGGCGCTGGTGGCCGCGGGGTACGCGGTGGGGACGACCACGGTGCGGACGTACCTTCGCGAGAAGCGGCGGCGGGAAGCGGAGGTGTTCGTGCCGCTGGTGCACCGGGCGGGGGAAGAAGCGCAGGTCGACTTCTTCGAGGTGGCGGTGGACATCGGCGGCGAGCGGCGGACGGTCCACATGCTGCAGGTGTGCCTGCCGTACAGCGACCACGACTTCGCGTGGCTGTTCGAGCGGGAGGACCTGCCGTCGTTCTTGGAGGGCCACGTCCGGGCGTTCGAGCACTTTGGCGGCGTGCCGCACCGGCTGGTGTACGACAACGCGAAGGTGGCGGTGACGCGGATCCGCGGGGCGGAGCGCGTGTTGAACTCGCACTTTCAGCGGCTCATCGCGCACTACGCGTTTGAGGCCGACATCGCCCGGCCGTACACCGGGCACGACAAGGGCGCCATCGAGGTGCGCGGCAAGCGCACCCGGCTGGCGCAGCTGGTGCCGATCCCGGCCGGCGAGACGCTTGTGGAGATCAACGAAGCACTCGGCGCCTTGCTCGCGGCGCGCGCGCAGCGCGTCCGGGACGTCCGCGGCCGCACGGTGGCCGAGCGGCTCGCGGACGAACGGGCGCGGTTCATGCCGCTGCCGGCCGCCGCATTCGAGCCGCGGCTGCCGGCTAGGGCAGGGGTGACGCGGCAGGCGACGATCCGGTTGGGCGGCACGTATTCGGTGCCATCGAGCTGGAAAGGCGAGTCGGTCATGGTGTGGGTGGGCGCGACGGACGTGCGCTTCGAGTGCAAGGGTGAGGTGGTCACCTCTCCTCGGCTGCGGCACGGCGAGAAGAACATCCGCTACCTGCACTACCTGCCGGAGCTGGCCGTGCGCCCGCACGCCGTGCGGCAGGTGGCGCCCGAGCTCATCGCCGAGCTCGGCGAGCCGTGGGTCACGTTGTGGCCGCTGCTGGTCGATGTCCATGGTCCGCTGCCCTCGGCCCGGATCGTGTCGGCGCTGCTGGCGGTGCGGCTCCGCCACCAGAGTGCGATCGAAGCGGCGCTGACCGCCGTGGTCGACGCGGTGGTCGACGGGCCCGATATCGTCTTGCCGCCGGGGCGGATGGACGACAACCGGCCGAACGTGGTGAGCGTGCCGGACGGTCTGGCCGCCCTTCACGTCGAACACGCCCACGCCTTGTCCTACGACGCCCTCATGATCGGCGGCCCGCGATGAGCGCGTCCGCTCCCGAGATCGCCCTGCTCGAATCGCACCTGAAGGCGCTGCGCCTGCCGGCCGTCCGCCGCGACTTTCAACGCGTCGCCGCCGAGGCCGCCGGCAGCGCTTGGACCTACGAGGCGTACCTGCGGATCCTGTTGGATACCGAGGTCACCGAACGCGCGGCCCGGGCCATCGAGCTTGCTATCCGCTCGGCGCGCTTCCCGGCCATCAAGACCCTTGCCGGGCTCGACTACGGCTTGCTCTCGGGAATTGCCCCGGCCCAGCTAGCGGACCTGGCGACGGGCGCCTTCATCGACAAGTCCGTCGATGTCGTGATCGCCGGCCCGGTCGGCACGGGCAAGACGCACGTCGCCATCGGGCTCGGCATCGCCGCCGCCGAGCGGCGTTACCAGGTCCTGTTCACCCGCGCCGCCGACCTCGTGCGCGACCTCACCGAGGCCCGCGACCAGCTCGCCCTCGGTCGTCTTCAGCGTCGCCTGGAGCGCGTCCAGCTGCTCATCATCGACGAGCTCGGCTTCGTCCCCTTCGACCGCACCGGCGCCGAGCTGCTCTTCAACCTGCTCTCCGATCGCCACGGCAAGGCCTCGACCCTGGTCACCACCAACCTCGCCTTCGGCGAGTGGGTCCAGGTCTTCGGAAGCGAGAAGATGACCGTCGCCCTCCTCGACCGCCTGTGCTACAACGCCGTCATCTTGCTCACCAAGGGGCCGTCCTACCGCACCCGCGGCCGCCTCGGCACGCCGGCCGCCGTGGTCACCGACCAGGCCGTCGCGGCCATGGCCGACGGCGTCGCCGCCGCCGTGGCCAACGACGCCACCAACGTCGACGCCGCCCCGGACGCCCAGAAGTGACCCATGCGCGTTGCTCGTCCGCCCCCCGCCGTTGCCCACCGGCGCGCGCCCCGCCGCGGCCGTCCCCCTGGACGCCGGTGGGTCATGTGGATACCGTTGCGTTGGTTCCAAACGCGGGGGGGTGGGTCAAGGCTTGAGCGTTGGGGTGGGTCAGGTTTAGGGCGTTGCGAACACCTACTTATGGCGACGGCTTTCGAGCCGCCCATCGATGCCTTGGCAATCGGCGCGTCATTGACCTGTTCGCGTACGTGAAACGCACCGGCCGCCTCCCATCCCCTGGAACGCGG
>JBBSCB010000061.1:0-2953 GCA_038250675.1 Gemmatimonadales bacterium | reverse complement strand
GCGCTCGCGGCCGGAGTGCCGATCGAGGACCTCAGCGAGTTCATGGGCCATACGTCGATCAACATCACGATCAAGCGCTACCGGCACCTCTACCCGGACGCGCGCCGGCGAGCTGCTGAGGCGATGGACGCTCTGCTCGATCGCGCCGATACGAGCGCAAGGGTCGTCCAGGTCTCATCTCCCCGGGGTGTTCGCTGACCGATCGCCACCCGATTCCCGCGTCGACCGCCGGCGGAGGACCATCGTCAACTCAGCGCGGGTGTCGTGCGGATATCGGCGCGACGGCTTGGCGTTCGGCCCAGCGCTGGAGTTCGCTGACCGGGATGAGGCGGCGCCGGCCCGTGTAGATGATGCGCAGGTCGCAGAGGATGTGCCGCTCGAGGTGGTCGCGGCTGATCCCGAGGGCGCTGGCGGCCTCGTCGACGCTAAGCGTGACGCGCGCCAGCGGCGCGGGCACGGTAGCCGTGCGGCGCGTCCGGGACGCAGCCTGCTGCGGAAGCGTCCGGCTCGTCGGGAGCGTGAGCTGCTCGGGGCTATTCACGATTCTTGTAGCGTATATGTCTCCGAGCGCGATTTCAAGGACCTCGTTAGTTGCCAGCCCGAGCTTGATCGCGCTGGCACGTCGCGGCGGCTTCGATCACCCGCGAGGGGCGGTTCCGTGCCGCCTCCGCACGTGGAGCCGATGGCGCGGGCGAGTCATCGTGCGCTGATCCATCACCACCACGGCGGGCGCAGCCGCCCGCTGGACGCCGGATTCACACCGCCCGTCAACGGCCGGAACCGCCGCCCTCGCCGACCCGGCGAGGGCGAGCTTGAGCCCGCCCAGACCGAACCAAACGCCAGGCTAGGAAGCCGGCGCATCGCCATCCCGGCATCTTGATGCATATGTGTCTCCGATCTGCGAACTCCTCTGTTTCGGACAGCACGCGGCCGGGTCGTCGAGTCCTGTCGGCGACGATCGAGCGAGGCGAACCCTCCGGTGCGTTGACTGAGTGCGACGGCAGTGGAGCGGACCCTTCCAGTAGACCGACGGGCGAGTGCGAGAGGCGCCGAGCGCGGGGACTCGCCGCGGCCAATCATTCCCGATGGAGCGGGAGTGCGAAAGATGTGCGAAACCTCCTGCTAACGGTCATTCTAAGCCAGGGCGCTCGGGAGGTAGACTGGTGTGATGCGAATCCCCAAAGCAGCCCGGTTGGTGGTGCTCGGGCTACTCACCGCCGCACTCCTCCTGCCAGCGACCGCTTTTGGCGGCTACGGGGTGCGCTACTTCGACGGCGCCGATACCACGCACAACTACGGCGTCCGGTCGTCCATCAAGACGCCGTCCACAAACCCGAGCCAGCCGTCCGGATCGATGATCGCGGCGGACGTGGGAGTGCAAGCATTCCCAACGAGCGGGTCTTCGAACGTCTACTACGAGATCGGGGTCGGGATCTCCAACAACGGCACCGTCTACGGGGGAACCTGCTCCGCTGCGCCAACGAACGACTCGTTCGAGTTCTTTGCGACGTTCGACCCACCAGGCGGCGGGTTCCATCTCTGTCAGTCGTGGTCGAACGTCCCGGCGGGAAACGTGTCCGAGTACAAGATCGCGAAGAGTTCCAATGCAGCGTCTTGGATTCTCCAGATCGACGGCGGAAATGTGTTTATCGATACCTACTCACCTGTCGCCAAGTTTGAGTGGGCGGGCGGGCGGAACTGGCCGACCGTCGCCGGTCAGTCGCTCAGCTCGCAGATGGGCGGCGTTTCGACAGGGCACACGCCGTACCAGATTCGGAACTCGGCTGGAAGCTACGTTACGGTCAACGCTGGAACTGTCTGCAATGGCGGAAACATCCCGTCGTCGTGCAGTGGAGGGCCTTGGACAGTTGACGCCATCAACGCAACCACCCGACTCTGGGACGTGATCGATCCATGAACCATCGCAGCCTTACCACGCGCCTCGCCGCGGCTGCTTGTCTCGGCGCCATTGGGGTCCTTCTCGCCGCTGGAGTCGCGGTTCGCGCCTCGTCCGGTGGTGACGACGGCCGCACTGACCGGGTGCTCCTCACGGCGGCGTCCGCGACGTCCACGCCGGACAAGCCCAGCAGCCGCGCCCAGGCCATCGCGGATCTCGCGACACGCCTCGGGGTCGAGGTCTCGGCCGACTTGTCCACGCCGGGTGACGCGGAGTCTACCCCCGCGTGGCTGACGGTCACAGTCCAAGGCGGCGAGCAGACTCCCGAATCAGCAGCGCTCAGTCTCTTCCGCGTCCAGGTGCTGATTGGCGACCTACTTGACGCTGGCCTCATCGACTCTCAGACGACTCGCGGATACACGGCGGACGTCCACTTCGACGGCGGCACCGGGCGTAAGAAGGACTACCAGCCGTTGGTCTCCGGCATGGTCCGGTTCCAGCATTTCGCCACGCCGACTGCTGCCGAATCACGGGCGCAGATCCAAGCCGCTGTCGCGGCGGCGGGCGGTACCCTCACCAATCTGACCTTTCTTGACGGGCTACAGCCTGTTCCCGTGCTCGACGTTCGCCTGGCGAGTCCGGACGACTGGGCGAACAAGGGCTTCGATGATCTCATCGACAAAGGCAGCTACGAAGGGATCGCGTTGATCGTGCGCCAGGAGGACGGCCGTCTTGCCTACGTCAAGACCGGGTCAATGCGCCTCGGCCTTGGGATGGCGCTCTTTGCCGATGAGTACGTGCCTGCGACTTAGCGCAGAAGCATCGCGCCCAAAGCCCAAGTCGTCGGCATCGGCGTCCTATGTGTAGCGTCGTACGCCGTCGAAGGTCTCGACGCCATACCCCCGACTGCCTGTCACGGATCGTCTGCGCGTACGGTGCGCGTACGAGCTTGGCTCTTCCGGCCTCAATACCCGTAGTTCGTCGCATCCGCGAAACATCCGAATTGCAGGTCGTTTCCACTTCACGGCCTTTCTATCAGCGCACCTGGACGGACTC
>JBBSCB010000060.1:0-3571 GCA_038250675.1 Gemmatimonadales bacterium | reverse complement strand
CGCCACGCCGCCGACGCGGTTCACCTGCGCGACGCCCGAAACCGACAGCATGGACTTGGCGATGGTGTCTTCGACGAACCAGCTCAGCTCCGCCACCGTCATCCGCGGCGAGGCCACGGTGAAGGTGACGATGGCACCACCCGTTGCCTCCACCCGCGTGATCACCGGGTCGCGGATCGCGGCGGGCAGGTCGCTGCGGATCTGCGCGATCTTGTCACGCACGTCGTTGGTGGCGCGGTCGATGTTCTTGCCCAGTGCGAACTCGATCACGGTGGTGGAGCTGCCATCGGTGATGGCGGAGGTGATGTGCTTGACGTCACCGAGGCCAGAGACCGCATCCTCCACCCGCCGCGTCACCTGGCTTTCCAGCTCCGACGGCGCGGCGCCGGATTGCACGACGGACACGACCACGGCCGGCAGGTCGATGTCCGGGCTGTTGTTGATCCGCAGCATCGGATAGGCGAACAACCCGGCGATCGTCAGCAGCAGGAACAGCACGGACGTCGCGACCGGATTGCGGATCGCCCAGCCGGAGATGTTGCGGTGCTTGTCCTCGATGATCATCTTGTCGCCCCAGAGACGGGGCCCGGGACGGGGGGCGCGACGCGCACCAGGTCGCCATCGGCCAGGAAGCCGGCACCGGCCACCACGACCTGCTCGCCCGGCTGCAGCCCGTCGGTGACCTGCACCATCCCCTCATTGCGTATGCCAGTGGTCAGGCGGCGAAGCCGCACGCGGTCCTCGCCTTCGGGTAGCACGAAAACTCGCGAGGCGCCGTCGCGGAACACCACCGCCCCGGCCGGCACCACCACGGCCTGCCGCACCGCACCCACGATCTCGGCCCGCGCAAACATCCCGGGGCGCAATGCCGAGCCCGGCGGCAGCGCTACATGAACGATCCCGAGCCGGGTCTCTGGCGACACGACCGGGGCGATGGCGCGGACCTCGGCCTGGATGATGCGCTCGCCGTGCCTCACCGTAACCGCCTGGCCCGGCTGGACCTCTGGCAGGTCGAGTTCGGGCACGCGGGCATCCAGTTCCAGGCGGCCGTCGCGCAGGATGCGGAACATCTCCTGTCCCATGGCGGAGACCGAACCGATCCGGGCGCTGACCTTGGCGACGATGCCGTCGGTTGGCGCCAGGATGCGGGTCTGCGCCAGCCGCGCCACCACCTCGTCGCGCCGGGCCCGGGCGGCAGCGAGGCGCGCTTCGGCTTGCAGCGCCGCGGCGCGTCGCTGTTCCGTGACCTGGACCGAGGCGCTCTGGCTGCGCACCAGCTGTTCGGACCGCGCGAGGTCGGCGGCTGCGATTGCCCGTGCCGCTTCGGCTTCGAGGATGGCGGCTTCCGCCTGGGCGGCCTGGGCCCGCAGCACGCTGTCATCCAGCCGCGCCAGCAGGTCCCCGGATCTTACCGCCTGGCCTTCCTCGACTGGTGCTTCCACCAGCCGCAGCCCGCCGATCTCGGCGCCCACCACCAGTTCTTGCCACGCCACCACGGAGCCGTCGCCCGTTACCGTCGTCACCACCGGTCGCGTCCTTGCGGCACCCAGCGCCACGGTCAGCACGGGCACCGGCGCCTGGATGCGGGCCACCTCGGGTGCCGGGGGCGCGGCGCCAAGCCACGGCGGCAGGAAGCCGCCGGCCAGAACCGCGACCACCAGAACGGTCACCGAAGCCACGCCTGCCAACAGCCAACCCCGCCACCGCGGGGCGGCTAAGGGGGCGGGGGCCGCAGATGCCCGCGCTGCGGCCTCGATGGCGATCTTGCTGTCGAACATGAATGCTTCCAGCGCGCCGCGAGCGTGTCGTCCGAGGATATTCCAATAGGCGCTGGATGTATCTGGGGCGCTACCGCGGGGCGGTCAACGCTCGAATGGGATAGTTCCGCCTGACCCTCCGCCGGGCCAAGGAGCCGGGCCAATCACCTGAGCGACTTGGCCACCACCGCGGCCTTCCAGGCGCGCGAGCGCGAAAAGTGTCGGCGCGCCGGCGAGCTTTCGGACGCGCGGGCCAAGTGGCGCCTATGAGCCGGCGCGCATCCGGCCCGGGTTGAGCACGCCGGCCGGGTCAAGCGCCGCCTTCACCCGCGCGCCAATCTCGGCGAGCGCTGGAGCCTCCGCCGGCAGCACGGGCACGGCGGCGCGGAGCGGTTCGGGAGCGCGGAACAGCGTGTGACTGCCGCGCGAGGCGGCGGCGGCCTCGGCCACCGCTGCATGGGCGGCCTCGGTCGCGGGACCGGCAACCCAAACCAGCCCGCCGCCCCAATCGAACATCAGCCGCGCGCCGAACGCCGCCTGCAAGGCCGCTGCCACGGCCGGAGCTGCGCTCGGCCGGACGGAGACGCGCCAGATCGCCTCCTCCGCCGTCGCACCCAGCGGCGTTGCGTCGCGCACCGAGCGCCACAGGGCGCGGGAGGCATGCTGCGCCACCAGCGTGACCTGGCCCCGCGCCGCCAGATCGTCGCGCAGCCGTGCCGCGCGATAGGTGACGGATTCCAGAAAATCTTCGAGCCGCAGCAGCGCGACCGCGCCACCCATCCCGAGCATCGCCCCATCCGTCAGAAGCGCCGCGCCGGTCACGCCATAGGGGCTGGTGAGGCCGGCCGAGAGCGCACGAACCCCCGCCGCCACATCGCGCACCGCCACCACCAGCGTCGCGCTGGCCTCGGCCGCGGGCAGCACCTTGATGGTCACCTCGGTCAGCACGCCGAGCGTGCCGTAGCTGCCAGTCAGGAGCTTGCAGAGGTCGAGCCCCGTGACGTTCTTCAACACGCGCCCGCCATTGCGCTGCACCTCGCCCGCCCCGTTCACGAAGCGCACGCCCAGCACATGGTCGCGCATCGCGCCCGCGGTGATGCGGCGCGGGCCGGAGAGGTTGCTGGCGACGATTCCCCCAAGCGTGGATGGGCGGTCGGAGCCGAAAATCGCGCGCGTGTCCGGCGGCTCTGGCGCAATCATCTGACCATGCTCTGCCAGCGCCGCCTCGATTTCCGGCAGCGGCGTGCCGGCGCGCGCGGAGAGGACCAGCTCGCTCGGCTTGTAGAGCGTGATGCCGGTGAGCCCGCGCGTGGTCAGCGTGCGCGCCGCCTGCACCGGGCGGAGCAGCGCACGCTTCGAGCCATTGCCCTCGATCGCGAGGGGTTCCCCAGCTGCGGCGGCGGCGGCGACAAGCTGCGCGACTTCCGCCTCGCTTGAGGGCGTGAGCAGGGTGCTCACAGGGGCGGTCACTGGGGCATCGTCTCCAGCGGAAACACCTTGTGCGGGTTGAGCAGCCAGCGCGGGTCGAAGGCGGTCTTGATGGCGCGCTGCTGCGCGATCTCATGGCCGTGGAACTGCACCGGCATGAGGTCCCGTTTCTCGACGCCCACACCATGCTCGCCGGTAAGGCAGCCGCCGACCTCGACGCAGAGCCTGAGGATATCCGAGCCGAAATTCTCCGCGTCGCGGAAGCTCCCGGGGCTGTTGGCGTCGTACATGATGAGCGGATGGAGATTGCCGTCGCCGGCATGAAAGACGTTGGCCACCTGCAGGCCGTATTGCACGCTCATCTCGCCGATGCGCTTGAGCACATG
>JBBSCB010000059.1:0-4040 GCA_038250675.1 Gemmatimonadales bacterium | reverse complement strand
GGAGACCGGCGGCGAGCTGGCGCGGAGGGAGTTCGGTCGGCGCGATACCGGCCGGCGAGCTGGCGCGGATGGCTGTCGGCCTAGCACGGAGAGCGGCGGCCGAGCTGGCGCTGGGTGGTCTTCGATGATCCGAGCCACCGTCGGCGAGCTGGCGCGGAGGGCTGTCGGCCTCGCCCGGAGACCGGCGGCGAGCTGGCGCGGAGGGAGTTCGGTCGGCGCGAGACCGGCCGGCGAGCTGGCGCGGAGGGCTGTCGGCCTCGCCCGGAGAGCGGCGGCCGAGCCGGCGCTGGGTGGTCTTCGATGATCCGAGCCAGCGTCGGCGAACTGGCGCGGAGGGCTGTCGGCCTCGCCCCGAGACCAGCGGCCGAGCTGGCGCTGGGTGGTCTTCGATGATCCGAGCCAGCGTCGGCGAGCTGGCGCGGATGGCTGTCGGCCTCGCCCCGAGACCAGCGGCCGAGCTGGCGCGGAGGGAGTTCGGTCGGCGCGAGACCGGCCGGCGAGCTGGCGCGGATGGCTGTCGGCCTCGCCGGGAGACCGGCCGACGAGCCGGCGCGGAGGGAGTTCGATCGCCGCGAGACCAGCGGACGAGCTGGCGCTGGGTGGTCTTCGATGATCCCGGGGCAGCGTCGGACGAGCTGCCGCTGCCTTCCCGGCTTCGCCGGGAGGCCGGCGGTCGAGCTGGCGCGGGTGGAGTTCAATCGCCGCGAGGCCGACTGGCGCTGGGTGGTCTTCGATGCTCCGAGGCAACGTCGGACGAGCTGGCGCGGATAGAGTTCGATCGCCGTGAGACCGGCCGGCGAGCTGGCGCGGGTGGCTGTCGGCATCGCGGGGAGACCGGCGCACGAGCTGGCGCGGGCGATCTTCGGTGTCGCCGAGAGGCGTCGGGCACTCTGCCGCAGGTCGACCTGGTGGCTGCCGGTTCACAGGCTGCCGATGAGGGAGGCGGGATGGCGCTGTCGCCGGAAGGGGCGCCCTGTCGGTCTCGGGGCGCGATCCGCGGCGACAGGCGGAGCGAGACGGACCGTCTTCGATGGGTGCCGACGCCGCGCGACCGCGTGCGTGGTCAGCGGCCCATAGCGCCACAGCGCGCGCTGACGGCTGGTGGTTGGATGCATTGCCCGCGCCGCGCCGCCCACGTATTCCGCGGCCTGACTCGGCCCGGACGGGCGGCGCGGTTTCGCGGCCGCGCTACCTCGGCGCGTTGCCCTGCGGCATGTGCCGCAAGACGAGCCGCTCGAGATTCGCGCGCAGCTGGTGTATCGCGGGGGCATTCAGCGGACACAGCGCGACCGCGTCCCGCGTCTCAGCGAAGTACCGCGCACGAGTCTCCGTCGTGCGACCGCCAAGCTCCACGACGGTGCTTTGTCCAAGCGTCTTCACCCGGTTCAGCGTCGCGTCCACCTCTTCGTACAGGGCCTGTCGCGTCCCCAACGCCGCCTCTCCGCTGACGCAGACCGTGAACGGGCCATGGCTCCGGAGGTGCGGCATCGCCACGCGGAGGTAGCGCTCCGTGGTTGCCCCGTCGCCCAAAAAGAGGAGCGACGGCTCGGTCACGCCCTCCGCATACGGCGCATGTGAGTGGGCGGGCACTGCGCCAAGCAACGACCCTGGCACGAGCGTCGTGTGTGGGCTTGGGGCGAGACCAGAGCGCTGTCGATTGATCGTGTCGACGCGGGAGGTGAGGGGTCCGCCGCGGGGCATGCGCTCGATCATGCCGAGGAAGTCCCCGTCGGCGTGCACCGTGTACGCACCGGTGGCGGCCTGGAGCAGTGCCATCCCGAGTAGATGGGCCCCAGGCTTCCGCGGGACTGCGGCGCACAGCACTGCGGCCGACGGTAGGTCGAGTCGGTCGGCGTGCGTGTCCCACTCCCAGCCCGGCGAGAGAAGATCCTTCAAGGTCCGCACACTCCCGACCCGATCATCCTCGGCAGGCCATGCCTCGAGGATGCCGGCGGCCAACGACCGCTGCACGATGCGGTAGGCGCGCCGTTCCACGCACTGCCGAAGGCGCGCAAGGGCGAAGGTGGCGAGGAGCCGAGGGATCGGACCAGTCGCGGCGATGAGCAGCATAAGGTCGACGTAGCCATCGCCAGCCGCGCGCGACCCGCGATGGCTCGCCGTCTGGTTCGCGGTGCGGAGTGCCTGGCGCCGCGCCGCCTGGGCGGCCCATGATGGGTACACCGGTGTGCTAGAAGAGATGGACCACTCAAGGTTACTCAGGCCCGCGATCGAACAGATCAATGAGGCTGACGTCTGCCACGGCACGGCGTCGGGACGCCGATTTAGGCTGACGGTCAGTGCGAGGTCCGGGGTCAGCCACGCGATCAGGCGGAAGAGCCCCCGCGTCCGTTCGATGTCCGCTGGCCTCGGTTTCTGAAGGAACCACGCTAGCGTGTCCGGCTTCCTGATGTCCATGCGGTGCGGCGGCTGGATCTTCCAGACTCGATATTCCGGTGGCGCTGGCTGCGCGAGTTGTATCATGCGGCACGGTGTCGTCCGGCGCGGCACGGCCCTAACGCCGTGCGGTTGCTGCGTCCAGAAAGTCGCCATAGCCCCCAGCAACGGCGGGGGCGTGCCGCTTTGCAGGTTCGGTTGGTCTGCTCACCGCCGCCCCGCCTTCGAGACGATCATGCTCGGCGATCACTGCGCACAACCGCGACGAGACGTCGTTCCAGTCGGTCCGCGTCATGTCGAGGACGACGCTCCGACCTGCGGCTGCAATGTCCGGCCAGTCGCGGTGGCTCGAGACTCCGAGGGCTGTCATCGCCGCGAGAGTCCCCGTCTCGGCATGGCAGTTGAATCCGGTGATGCAGCTCGCGTCGTCCTGAACCCCAGGGGTCTTTGTCCCCCCCGTGCCACTGGAGTCGGCCAAACAGCGGATCTTCTCGCGACGGTTGAAGCCACACACTGAGTTCCTGCGCGGGACAGCACGGAGGATTCACCTCGATGCGCGATGCGTGAGCGAGTCGTTGTGTTTATGCTTGCGAGGTTTCACCATGTCGCGTACTGTCGACGCAATCCTCGGAGAGCATCATGACGAACCCCTCAGCGGGCGGGAACCAGCAGGCGCCGTGGGCGACGGGTGCGGTCGCGATCGTCCCCGCCGCACTCGCGCGATTGGTGCAGGCGTCGAAGATCCAACCGCGCACGGCGCTCTTGTATATGGAGCGACTGCGTGTGATGGGGCCGATGCTGCCACCGGAGACGGCGCCAGCGGATTGGCTGCGCGTGCCGGCGGTTGTGGACGCGATGTCCAACCGTCCGGCGTGGGAAGCGCGGCAGGCGAGGGCGGCCGTCCGTGCGATTCTGCTCGCGGTCGACGGCGACGCCCGGGCGCTGCGCCCCCAGCCGCGGGGGCGCTGGCCCCACGGCGAGGCGCAGGTGGACTCCGCGACGTGGGGCGCGCGCCTCGACGCCGTGGACCTCGAGGCGCGCTACGTCCTCGCCTCGACGCAATCACGCTGCGTCGCCCGGACCGCGGAGCCCGAGGACGTGCTACGGGCTGTCGCGGTCTCGTTGGCCTGGAAGTCCGGCTGCACGGCGGCCGACATCTGGCGGCTCACCTGGGCTGACATTGACGTGGGCGCGATGGTGTGGCATCTACCGGCAACGCGGCGACAGGTCCGGGCGCGTCCGCTCGCTCCGGTTCGTACCGTGACGCTGGCGGCCTCGACAGGGCGTTGGCTCCGCCGGTGGCGCGAGCTGCTGATCGAGCTCCCGCATGGGGAGGTCACACCCGCCTCACGCGTGATGCGCTGGCCGCACGCTGGGCTCGGGTTGACGGAGCAGGGCGTCCGCGCACTGGTCCGTGGTGCCGGCAAGCCGGAGACCGGAACCCGCCACGCCGAGGCGGTGGACCCCGGGGCCCGATGGGCGGGGCGGGGGGCGCACGCGTCAGAGAGCGAACGGATCGAGATCAATCTGTCGAGTCTGCGGCACGCGATGATGCGCGCCCTGGCGCACGCGGCGGCCGGGTCGTGGGTCGTCTACCGCCGGAGCCTGCCGGCGCAGATGGGATGCTCGCCGCGGACGGATGGGTC
>JBBSCB010000058.1:0-4077 GCA_038250675.1 Gemmatimonadales bacterium | reverse complement strand
CGCCGCGCTCAGGGTGACATCTCTTCAGGCGCCGCTCCCAACAACTCGGCTGGCCCCGATGTCACACCGGCCCCCCGCTCCACGCGTCCCCCCTCTCCGCGAAGGCGGAGAGGGGGCCAGGGGGTGAGGCACCATGCCCGCGCCAAGAAATCGTTACGCCGCCCCCGCCCCCGCCAGCTCCCGCACCATCAGCATCCAGTGGGTCACGTTGTCGTCGAGCGCCTTGACCGGCAGCCGCTCGTCGCGGCCGTGGGCACGGTTGTCGGTGGGGACCACCATCCAGCTTCCGTTGACGCCATACACCGGAATCTCCACCGCCCGGAAGTAGAGCCCGTCGGTGGCGCCGGTGGACATCTCGGGAAAGATCGGCACGCCGGGATGCAGCGCGTGCACCGCGCGGGTATACGCGCCCAGCACGTCGGCCCGGAGCGGCGAGGCCGGTGCGCCGGCCCGGTCGTCGTTCCGGGTGACCGCCACGCCGGTGTCCGCCACGATGTGCCGGAGCTCGCGCAGCACCGAGTCGGGGCTCTCGCCCGGCATGACGCGGCAGTTGACCGTGGCGGTCGCGAGCTGCGGCAGCGCGTTGTTGGCGTGGCCGCCAAAGAGCCGGGTGGCGACGCACCGCGTCCGCGTGAGCCCCACCTCGCTCTCGTCCGCCTCGATCACGTCGGCCGCCGCCCCGTCGGCCGGATTCTTCAGCCAGGCGCGCATCGCATTGCCCAGCGCGCCGCGCTCCTCCTTCTGCCGTTCGGTGAAGTAGGCCCGCGTCGTCTCGTTGAGCACCGGCGCAAACCGGTACGCCGCCAGCCGCTGGAGTGCCGCGGCCAACTGGTAGATGGCGTTGTCCGGCCGCGACTTGGACGAATGCCCGCCGCGGTTCCGCGCCGTGAAGGTGTAGTCGGCGTAGGTCTTCTCGGCGCTCTGGATGGTGAACGCGATCGGCTGGCCGTCGGTCGAGAACCCGCCGCCGCCCGCATCGGCATTCAGGCCATACTCAGCGTCGAGATACTGCTTCCACTTCGTGGCGCCCAGCTGCGCGCCGTGGCTGTCGGTCTCCTCGTCGCCGGTGAAGAACACAATGATGTCCCGAGTCGGCGTGAACCCCTCGGCCCGAAGCCGGATCAGCGCTTCGGTGATCCCCACGATCCCGTCCTTCATGTCGATGGTGCCGCGGCCGTAGTAGTAGCCGTCGCGCTCGGTGAGGACGAACGGATCGGTGGTCGAGTCCTCGCGTTTGGCTTCCACCACGTCCATGTGACCCATCAGCATGATCGGCCGGGCAGTGGCCGTGCCCGGTGCCCGCCAGCGGACGATCAGCGCCGCGGTGCTGTCGTACGGCATGACGCGGATGTCCTCCGCGGGAAAGCCGGCGGCGCGGTACTGATCGGCCAGGTAGCGCGCCATCTCGGGCACGCGGCCGCGGCCGATGACGGTGGGGATGTCGATCACGTGCTCGAACATCGCGCGGGTGCGCGCGTGCCAGTCGGGCGATTGGGCCGGCGCGGCCGCGGGCAGGATGGTCACAAGCAGCGCGCAGGCGAGCGCGGGTCGGCGCATGGCGGATCCTCGATGAGGGTGATAGGGGAAGCTGCAGCGTCGAGGGAGAATTCGCTACCGGGCGGCGGGTGGGGAGTTCTTGCCCCGCCGGCAGCAGCCTCTTCGCTGCGCTCAGAGTGACGTTTGGGACGGAGCGGCGCGTCCGGGCCGGCGCCGAGCCACACCCCGATGTCACCCTGAGCGAAGCGAAGGGGCCGAAGCGACGGCGGGGGCACCGAGGAATCGTTAAGTCGGTCGTTCCAATGCGGGCACCAGCCCCTTCGCTGCGCTCAGGGTGACGATCCGGGGCGCGCAGGATGAGATCCGGTGCGCTCAGCGTGACAGTTCCCCGCTCTGGCGGTATCACCGCCCCGCGCGTCCCCCCTCTCCGCGAAGGCGGAGAGGGGGTCAGGGGGGGAGGCACCATGCCCGCACCCACGGAGGGACCCCCAACGAAAAGCGCCGGCCCGCATCGCTGCGGCCCGGCGCCCCGTGCTTCAGATCGGTCAGCTCTTGGGCATCACGATGTTGGAATCGCTGGTGACCTGCATCGACTTGATCATCCAGGTCCCGCCGACGTTGGTCCAGTTGATGGTGTACGTGCCACCATTGGCCATCGGCGCCTTCTTGGGCAGCGTGACCGTCTCGCTGTACTTGCCGGTCTCGGTCATCCAGTCGCCGGACCCGGTGTAGTTCTGATCGCTAACGGCGAGCTGACTGACGATCGGAAGCCCCGGCACGATCCACTTGGCCTTGATGTCCGCCGCGCCGTTGAAGGTGCCTTGGGGCACCGTGACGACGGCGCTGTCCGCGAAGAACGCCGCGGGCACCGCGGGATCCTTCTGATTCCACGCCGCCACCATGGCCGTAGAGCGGTTGGTCAACTCGGCCGGCGGGGCCGGCGCCTCGGCGGCCGGGGCAATCGAATCGGTCATGGCGCCCGTGTCAGCCGCCTTCTTTTCGGTGCAGCCTTGGGTCACGGCCATCAGCGCGAGCGCGCCTGCCATGGCACCAAATTTCAGAGATCGAGTCATACGGCACTCCTCGGGAAGATGGAACTGGGGGGATGCGTGAGGATACGGGCGCATGGAGACGACGTCAACCCGTGACGTGCGCCGGTGCCCCCCGCTGGCGCCAAATCCGCTTCGGCGTATATTCGCGTCCATGTCAGATCCGACCCATGATCTCTCCCGGCTCCGCATCAACCGCGAGCCGCCGCCCGCGGTGCGTCGCGCCTTTGGCCGCACCCTGCTTGTGGTTTTCGTCCTGGCGCTCGTGCTGGCCGGCGCCATGCGCTACTTCCGCGGCCGCTCGATGCCCGCGGTCGAAACCGTGGTGGTCGCCGCGGCGTCAGGTGGCGGTGCTCCGGGCGGACCAGCGGGCGCCACGGTCGTCACCGCCAACGGCTACGTCGTCGCCCGCACCCACGCGGCGGTGGCGGCCAAGATCCCGGGGCGGCTCGCCTCGCTCAGCGTGGACGGCGGATCGGTCGTGAAGCGGGGCGACGTGATCGCCCGGCTGGAGAATGCGGACTACGCCGCCGCCGTGGAGGAGGCCCGCGCCAATGTGGCCAGCGCCCGCGCCTCGCTCACCGAAGCGGAGACCGAGCGCGACCAGGCGGCCCGCGAGTCGATGCGGATCCAGCAGATCCACGAGCAGCAGCCGGAACTGCTCTCGGCGCAGGACGCGGAGATCGCCCGGAGCCGGGCGGCGCAGGCGGAGGCGCGGGCGCGATCGGCCAGGGCCAAGGTGGACGCGACGCTGGCGGCACAGCATTTCGCCGAGGCGACGCTGGAGAACACCTACATCCGGGCGCCGTTCAGCGGCACCGTGCTCAGGAAGGAAGCGGAAGTGGGCGAGGTCGTCGCGCCGTCGGTGGGCGGCGGGCTCACCCGCGGCGCGGTGGTCACGATGGCGGACCTCACCACGCTCGAAGTCGAGGTGGACGTCAACGAGGCGTACATCGGGCGGGTGCGCCCGGACCAGACGGCGCGGATCACGCTCGATGCGTATCCCGATACGGCGTTCCGGGGAAAGGTGCGCCAAGTGGTACCGACGGCGGACCGTCAGCGCGCCACGGTGCAGGTGAAGGTGTCGATCGTGGATCACGATCCGCGGATCCTGCCGGAGATGGGCGCGCGGGTGGACTTCATTGCGGCGGTGGACACGAGCACGGGGACGACGCCCGCGCCCAACGCACCGCCCACCTTCCGGTTGCCGGCCGCCGCGGTGCGGGAGGATGGCGGCGCCACGGTGGTCTGGCTGGTGCGCGATGGCCGGCTGCAGCGCCGCGAGGTGGATGCGGGTCCGGTGAGCGCCGGGTTCCGCGAGGTGCGCCGCGGCCTGGCCGGCGGCGAGCGGGTGCTGACCGGCGGGCTGGAGACGCCCAAGGAAGGAATGCGGGTCGAGTCGCGGTGAACGACGCTGAACTGAGTTCGATCTTACCCCCAACGCCGAGCGATCCATGGCCCTCGTCGAAATCCGCGACGTCTACAAGAGCTTCAGCCGCGAAACCGAGACCATCGAAGTCTTCACCGGGCT
>JBBSCB010000057.1:0-4266 GCA_038250675.1 Gemmatimonadales bacterium | reverse complement strand
GATGACGACGGTGGTCATGGCAGGACCCCGTCCCTCCCGTCGTCGTGCGGGAGGGTGGATTGAAACTTCCGCACGGCCTCGGTAGAGCGGACGCCCAGCGTCCCTCCCGTCGTCGTGCGGGAGGGTGGATTGAAACTGGATCATGGACACCGGCGACGAGGACGTCCCGGTGTCCCTCCCGTCGTCGTGCGGGAGGGTGGATTGAAACCTCGAAATCACCTTTGACGAGCAGTCGTCCAAGGTGTTGCGCGGCGAGCTGGTTGAGGCCCTGAGCGCCGATCTCGTGCGCGCTGTTTGATGGGAACCCGAGGCCGCCGGCGCTGATCTCCATCGCGGAGCCGGATTCGGGAAGTGCGCGCACTGCGGTGGTAGCCGCGATGCAGGAGACGGAGCGCGGCACGGTGCCGGCCAAGGAGAAGGTGACGGGGAGCGCGTTGGCGCGCGCTTCCCCGTCGTGCTCCGCACAACGAGTGACTGGAGAGCGAAGCAGGTCCGGCTTGATCCGCAGCGTCGTCAGCGTCAATGCCTGGCTGGCGCGACCACCGACGGTGTCGGAGGCACGGCCAACGCGGTGCACGGGCTGCAGGGCGGCGAGCCGGCCGGCAGGCGGCCCGTTGGCCATCCACGGCCATGGCGTCCGGCGCCGTCAGCTGCGTGGGCCCCTGGACGCCCAGGGTGAGCCCCAGATCGTCGTCGTGGAGATCCGGCGCTATGAGTGCCAGCGCTGCGGCGCCGTGATGACCATGGCGCCCCGGGAGGTGATCGCGCGGAAGCACTACGCGGCGACGGCGATCGGCCTCGCCGTCGCGCTGTACGGCGTCGCCGGAAAGTGCGCGCGGGCGGTCAGGGAGGCCGTGAGCCCGTGGCGGGTGGTCGGGGCCAGCTCGACCGGTTGGCGGTCGCTGCGGCGCTGGATCAGCGCAGCGTCGTCGATGTGGCGCTGTGTCCGCAGGTCGCCCTCCACATGGTCAACGCGCCAGCGTGCCGAGCGAATTGCCACGACGCTCGCGGCCCACGCCGACGGCGAGCCGGAGCTCGTGCAGGCCGCCTTCCTCGGGGCCGTGCACGCACGATGAGGGCTTTGACGACGACGATGTGACGCCGTTGCGCCCCACCTGCTTGGGCCCAAGCGTCGGTCCGGATGGCCCAACAGGCTCTGCCTTTCACCGCACGTCGCGGTAGAGGAGGCAGCGCAATGAAGGACATCAAGGTGAAGGACCACGCCGAGGACGTGGCCCTGTTTCGCAGCGAGATCGTCGGGGCGCTCACCCGCCGGGAACTCGATCACGGGGCGCTGAAGGCCGCGCTGCAGGAGCTCTCCGAGCAGCGCTTCCGCCCACCGGGCAGCGGCCACACCCGCCGCTACGCGCTCTCGACGCTGGAACGCTGGTATTACGCCTACAAGGAGGGGGGGCTGGATGCCCTGACTCCACGTCGTCGAAGTGACCGGGGGCGCTGCAAGAAGCTCACGGGTGAGCAGCGGAAGCTCCTCGTGGACATCCGTCGCGAGCACCCGTCGGCCGCCGTGCCCCTGATCGTCCGGACTCTGGTTCTCGATGGGCGGCTGGATGAAGGCGTCGTGTCAACGTCAGCGGTGCAAAGGCTCTTCCGCCAAGAGGGCGTCGACCGGATCCCGGCGCGCGATGCCTCGTCGCCACGGGCGCGCCTGCGGTGGGAGGCCGAGCGGCCCGGGGCGCTGTGGCACGGCGACGTCTGCCACCTGTCGCCCCTCATCGTGGGCAAGGAGAAGAAGCCGGTCCGCATCCACGCGCTGCTCGACGACGCGTCCCGCTACATCATCGCCATGGAGGCCCACCACCTGGAGCGCGAGGAGGACATGCTCTCGATGCTCATCACGGCGCTCCGTCGTCACGGACCGCCCGACGCGCTCTACCTCGACAACGGCTCGACCTACCGCGGCGACGCCCTCCGCATCGCGTGCGGTCGGCTCGGCATCTCGCTCCTGCACGCCAAGCCGTACGACCCCCAGGCCCGGGGGAAGATGGAGCGCTTCTGGCGCACCCTTCGCGAGGGCTGCCTGGACTTCGTGGGCGAGCTCTCGACGCTCCACGACGTCAATGTGCGGCTGCTGGCGTTTCTCGATGGCCACTACCACAAGGCGCCGCACGCCTCGCTGATGGGCAAGTCGCCCGAGACCATCTACTGCACCGCCGAGCGCCGGCCGGACGACGTCGACGAGAAGAAGCTGCGCGACGCGCTCACCGTCCGGGTCCGTCGGCGGGTCCGCAGGGACTCCACTGTCCCCGTCGACGGCGTCGACTGGGAGGTCGACCAGGGCTACCTCGCCGGCCAGCTCGTCTTCGTCGGCAAGTGCCTGCTGGACCCCACCGAGCCACCGTGGATTGAGCACGAGGGCAAAGTCCTGGCCCTGCATGGCGTCGACAAGAAGATGAACGCGGTCACCAAGCGATCGCCACGGCGGGCGCCAGCACACCTCAACGCCCCACCCGAGGACCCGCCCGACTTCGATCCAGCGAAGGCCATCATGGACAAGCTCTTCGGCCGAACCAGGAAGAGTGACGACGACACCGGCGGTGCCCGATGACTTTCTTTGATCACTTCGGCCTCAAGGACGCGCCCTTCTCCAAGGAGATCGAAGACCAGGACCTGTGGCTGCCGTCGTCGAAGGCCACGCTCGTCGAGGAACTGATCGAGTCTCTCGAAGAGCGCTCGTCGGTGCTGCTGACCGGCGATCCCGGGACGGGCAAGACCTGCGTGCTGCGGGCACTGCGCCACCGGCTGCCCAAGGAGGGCTTCCGGCTCACCTACTGCCACAACGCCACGCTCGGACGCCGCGACTTCTACCGGCAGCTCTGCCTGGCCCTGGGACTGTCACCGCACGCGACGGCCGCCGCCATCTTCTTCGCCGTGTCCAAGCACGTCGAGGACCTCGGCAACGAGAGCGTCCACCCGGTCTTCCTCCTCGACGAGGCCCACCTGCTTCATCAGGACACGCTCGATCACCTCCACATCCTCCTCAACTACGAGTGGGACCGAAAGGCGCTCCTGTCGCTGGTCCTGGTCGGGCTCCCCGAGATGGAGGATCGGGTCTCTCGACGGCGAAACCGATCCCTGCACTCGCGGATCGGACGCCGGCTGCGGATCGACCCGCTCGTGGCCGAGGACACCGCGGAATACCTCGGCCACCGCCTACGCCTTGCCGGCGGCACCAAGGACATCTTCACCTCCGACGCCGTCACGATGCTGCACGAGGCCACCGGCGGCGCCATGCGTGACGTCGATCGGCTCGCCACCGCGGCCATGCGCATCAGCGCCCGGAAGAAGAAGAGGCTCGTCGAGCGGGACGTCGTCGGGCAGGTCATCGAGGCGGAGAGCCGGGGCCGCGAGTAGGCCATCACGGAGCGCGCTCGACGACGGGCGCGCTCCCCGTCCTACACGGACGATGCCTCGCTGCCGGCGGGCTGGTCGATGGACATCGTTGCCGCGAACGACGGCCTGCGCGCTTGACGATGGCCATCACCGAGGCCGCCTCGAAAACCATCAATCAGCTCGCCCGGCAACAGCGCGGCACGCCGGGAACGCACCCTGGAGCAGGTCGTGGAGCCGGATGATCGTGGAGTCCGAGAGGAGTACGTCCTTGAACTGGGCCAGCACCCCGCGCGTGGCGCCCCCTGCCTTGCGCGTCTTGTCGATGACCTCGGTCAGGAGCACCTTCAGGAGCTTCGCGAGCGCGGGCGTGAAGCGGTCGTAGAACGAGGAGGCCACCACCGTTGTCCCGGTCGCGTGCTCGAAGGCCCGTCGCAGCCCTGCCATCGTGCGGATGTTGCCGACCCCGAAGCCAAGGACCAGCGACAGGACGAATGGCGCCGGGCCGATCTTCCGGTTTCGCTTGGCCGCCCCCGTCTCCTTGGCCAGCACGGCGATGCGCTTCTTGGGCAGGAGGCGGTTGAGGGTTCTGCGGATCTCGATAGGTTGTCGTTGAGCCATGGGGCCTTGTTCGGGTTGGTGTGTGGTAACCCGACCAGATCAGGGACCCTGGCTCACTTCAATTCCCCTCGACGAGATCACTGGCGTCCGCAGCTATGTCGCCATCGTCGACGTCACACCGCTAACCGAACACGGATGACGGCCTCAGCAACGCGCGCGTCGAGGCGCTCAACACGCGCATGCAGCTCCTCACCCGCCTTGCCTTTGGCTTCCACTCTCACGAGCCTCTTATTGCCCTGGCCATGCTCAAACTCGGTGGATTGTGCCCGCCGCTACCCGGCCGCGAGACCCACGAAT
>JBBSCB010000056.1:0-4706 GCA_038250675.1 Gemmatimonadales bacterium | reverse complement strand
TCCGGCCGGGCCCGGCCCGCGATTGGCGAGCCCACGAAGATGTCCTCCTGCCCGGTGTAGCGATACAACAGCGTCTGGTACGCCGCCAGCAGCACCATGTACAGTGTCGCGCCGTGCTCGCCGGCCACCCGGCGTGCGCCCTCGAGCACCGCAGCCGGAAGCATCGTGGCGCGCCGCGCGCCGTCGAACGATGTGACGGCGGTGCGGGGTCGGTCGGTGGGAAGGTCGAGAATCGGCAGCGGGCCGGCCAGTGCCTGCCGCCAGTAGTCGATCTGCCGCTCGAGGAGAGCGCCGGAAAGCCGATTGCGCTGCCAGGCGGCAAAATCACCATAGCTGACCGGAAGGGGCGGGAGGGGCGCGACGGCGCCGGTGAGCTCGGCCCGGTAGAGCACGCCGAGCTCACGGGCAAACACACTCTTGGACCACCCGTCGGACGCGCCATGGTGGGTGACCACGAGGAGCACGTGCTCCTGCTCCCCGACCCGGAACGCGGTCACCCGCAGGAGCA
This sequence comes from Gemmatimonadales bacterium, assembly GCA_038250675.1. Classification (GTDB taxonomy): domain Bacteria; phylum Gemmatimonadota; class Gemmatimonadetes; order Gemmatimonadales; family GWC2-71-9; genus JAICUF01. Next base: position 4,198 of record JBBSCB010000056.1, on the reverse strand, counting down.
GATCGCGCGTGAGATCGAACGGCAGCCGTGCCGCGTCCCGCAGCCGATCCTGCAGCGCGCCGGCGCCGGCATCGTGCAGATTCACCACGCTGACCTCGACCCGGGGGTCGAAGATGACCTGCTGGAACACCTGGCCGCGCTCGCTCATCAGCGTAGTGCGCAGGGCGGCGTGTCGTCGTACGAGTGCAGTCAGCGCGCGCTCCAGCGCCGCGATGTCCAGCTCGCCCTGCACCCGCCATGCCTCGGGGATGTTGTACGCCGCGGCGTCCGGTGCCATGCTCTGGAGCAGGAGCATCAGCTCCTGACCGAATGACGCCGGCACCGGAGCGCCGGGCTCGAGCGGGGGAATCGGCTGCTCGGCTTCGTGCGCACCGCTTCGGGCTTCCTCGATCCGGCCGGCCAGCACGCCGAGCGCGGGGCTCTCGAAGATCATGCGCAGCGGGAGTCGAACTCCCATGCGCGACTCGACTCGGACGAGCAATCGGATCGCGATCAGCGAATGGCCGCCGATGGCGAAGAAATCATCCGTCCGCCCGACGGACCCCGACGGGCGGCCGAGGAGCTCCTCCCACAGCGCGGCCAGGTCACACTCCAGGCTGGTTCGTGGCGGCTCGATGGTGCGGGGCGTGTCGGATGGTGTGGCCGGCGCCGGCAGCGCCTTCCGGTCAAGTTTCCCGTTCGCGTTCAGCGGTAGTGCGTCGAGCAGGACGATCTCGGTGGGCAGCATGTGGCCGGGCAGACTCGCCCCGGCCGATACAAGTACGCCGCGCGGATCGAGCCGGGCGCCTTCGGCGGGGACGCAGTAGCCGATGAGCCTGGGCCCGCCGCCTCCGGCGCCGCTTTGAACCGCGACCGCAGCCGCGGCCACGCCGGGTTGGGACCGGAGTACCGTTTCAATCTCACCGAGCTCGATGCGGAAGCCGCGCAGCTTGATCTGATCGTCCGAGCGGCCAAGAAATTCCAGCCGGCCATCGTGCCGCCAGCGTGCGCGGTCACCTGTGCGGTAGCGCCGGCCGCCGGGGACCGGGCTCAGGGGATCGGGCCCGAACCGTTCCGCCGTCAGGTCGGGGCGGCCGCGGTAACCGCGCCCGACCTGCACGCCACCAATGACGAGCTCGCCGGTCACACCGACCGGCAGGAGTCGCCCCCGGCCATCCAGAATGTTGATCGTAGCGTTGCTGATCGGACGGCCAAGTGCCACGACCGGCCCCGCATCGAGACCCGCCAGTGTCACCCGCTCTGCGGTGACATAGACGGTCGTCTCCGTCGGGCCGTAGAGATTGAAGAGCTCGACCCTGGGAAAGACTTCGAGGCAGCGGCGCGCCACGTCCGTGGGCAGGGCCTCGCCGCCACACACAATCCGCGTGAGAACCGCGGCGCACCCGGCAAACGAGGGCGCCTCGAGCATCACTGACAGCAGGGACGGGACGAACTGAATCACCGTGACTCGTTCCCGCAGAATCGTGTCGACCAGCAGGCCGGGGTCCGCCTGGCTTCCGACCGGCGCCAGGGCCAGCCGTACGCCCGAGAGGAGCGGCAGGTAGAACTCCCAGACCGACGCGTCGAAGCTGGCTGGCGCCTTGAGCAGCACGCAGTCCTCGGCTCGCACAGGCACGGCACCAGCCATCCAATGGATGTAGTGCGTCACCGCCCGGTGGTGGATCATCGTTCCCTTGGGGCGCCCGGTCGAGCCTGACGTGTAGATCACGTATGCCAGGTCGTCGGGTGAGGCCAGGTGGGGCAGCGGCTCGGCCGAATGCCGCGCAATCGCGGCCTGATCGGAATCAACCGCGAGCAATGCCACCTCGGCCGGCAGGGCGCCACGGAGCCGCTCCCGAGTCACCACCAGGCCGACCCGGCTGTCGGCGAGCATGAAGGCGACGCGGTCGGCCGGATAGTCCGGGTCGAGCGGAAGGTAGGCGGCGCCGGTCTTGAGCACGGCCAGGAACGCGACCACGAGCTCCGGTGACCGGTGCAGATACACACCGATCAGCTGGCCCGGCATCACGCCGCGCTGGACCAGCTCCCGCGCGAGCCGGTTGGACGCCGCCTCCAGTTCGGCATAGGTGAGACTCCCGCCTTCACTGCTCAGCGCGACCTGATCCGGGATCCGCGCCGCCTGGCGGGCGAACGCCTCGTGCACGCATTGCACCGCGGGGCCCGGCGCCTCGGTCGCGTTCCATTGGGCCAGCAGCGCGCGCTCCTCGGCCGGCAGGATCGGCAGATCGTCAACCGCGGCCGACGGGTTGGCCACGACGGCCTCGAGCACCGTGCGGAGGTGCCCCAGCATCCGCTCGGCGGTCGCGGCCTCGAACAGGTCGTTCCGGTATTCGATGGACGCGGCCAGCCCGTCGGGCTGCTCCGCCATTGCGAGTGCCAGGTCAAGCTTGGCCCAACCGGTATCGACGCCGAACGGCGTGAGCCGGGCGTCGCCAATGCGGAGGTCCACCCGGGCGTTGTTCTGCAGGAGGAAACCGACCTGGAAGAGCGGGACGGGACTCAAGGCCCGCTCGCGATGAAGCTCGAGAACCAGCTTCTCGAACGGGACGTCCTGGTGCTCGAAGGCGCCGAGGCAGGTCTCCCGGATCTGGGCAAGGAGCACGTGGAACGGTGCGTCCCCCGCGGCACGGACCCGCAAGGCCAGCATGTTCGCGAAGTACCCGATCAGGCCCTCGGTCTCGGTCTGTTGCCGCCCCGCGATCGGTGCGCCGACCACGATGTCGTCCTGGCCGGTGTAGCGCCGGAGCATGACGTTCCACGCGGCCAGGAGCACCATGAAGAGCGTGGCGTCGTAGCTGCGCGCCAGCGTGCGGAGCTGTTCGAGCAGCTCCACCGGGAGCACGATGCGGCACCGGCGGCCTTCGAAGTGCGGAGCGGTGCCCCGCGGACGGTCAAGCGGGAGCTCCAGTTCCGTCGGTGCGTTGGCCAGCACGCTGCGCCAGTAGGCCAGCAGCCGCTCGAGGTTCGGCCCGGACAGTTCCTGCCGCTGCCAGGCGGCGTAGTCGCCGTATTGAATGGGGAGCGGGGCGAGGGTCGACGGGTGTCCCCGTCGCGCCGCGTCGTACAGCTCCGAGAGTTCACGGTACATCACGCCGCGGGACCAGCCGTCGAACGCGATGTGGTGAGTCACAATCCCCAGGACGTGATCGTCCGCCCCCAGCCGGACGAGCCGTACCCGCAACGGGCGCTGCGTGGTCAGGTCGAACGGTGTTTGCGCATCGGCGGAGAGGAGCCGCTTGAGCTCGGCGTCGCGGAGCTCCTCGGACAGAGTGGACAGGTCTGTGAGCTCGAACGTCACGGGCTCCGGCGGCTGCACCATCTGGAGCGGCTCGTCTCCTTCGGCACGAAACACCGTGCGGAGGATCTCATGTCTCGAGGCGAGACCATCGAACGCGGCGCGCAGCGCGGCGGGATCGATCGGTCCGGTGATCCGGCTGGCGCGGGGCACGTTGTACGCCGTGCGGTCGGGAGAGGCCCGCTCCAGCATCCACAGCAGTTCCTGGCTGTAGGAGAGCGGGGCGGGGGTTCCGGCCGGCCGGGCGGGAATGCCGCCGGGATCCGGCAGCGTCAGTTCGAGCTTGAGGGCACGCTCGAGCAACGCCCGCTTTGCGGGCGAGAGTCCCGCGAGTCGGGGATCGATACCAGGCAGCTCGGCGGTCCGATCGCTCACGCGCCCGCCTCTCCCGGCTGCTGCGAATCAAGCAGGCGCTGGGCCTCCTCATCCGACATGTGTTCCAGGGCCGCCAGCCGCCGCTCCAGTTCCACCTGGGTTGCCAGGCCGGCGACGGTCGGGTGATCGAAGAGCGTGCGGAGCGGGAGCCGGACGCCCAGCGTGGCGCTCAGGCGTCCGAGCACGCGAATGGCACTGAGCGAGTGTCCGCCCAACTCGAAGAAGTTGTCGTTCACCCCGACGGCCGGCCGCTTCAGGACTTCACTCCACACCCCGGCGATGGCGGATTCCACCGATGTCCGGGGCGCGACATGCGCGGGCGCGACGCGCTCGGCGCCCATCCCATCGGCCTCACTGCCTTCGACGATCGCCATCACGGCCGACGAATCCCGTTTGCCGTTGGCGGTGAGGGGGAGGCGATCGAGCCGGACGAACCGGGCCGGCACGGCGTAGGCCGGCAGCTCCGCCGCCAGCCCCGCCCGCAACGCCGTCGCGTGCTCCGCCACCCCCGGCGCCCCCGGCCCCGCC
>JBBSCB010000055.1:0-4932 GCA_038250675.1 Gemmatimonadales bacterium | reverse complement strand
GGCGGGGCCGGGGGCGCCGGGGGTGGCGGAGCACGCGACGGCGTTGCGGGCGGGGCTGGCGGCGGAGCTGCCGGCCTACGCCGTGCCGGCCCGGTTCGTCCGGCTCGATCGCCTCCCCCTCACCGCCAACGGCAAACGGGACGGGCGCGCGATTCTCGCCGCCGCAGACACGGCCCTGGCTGAGCTGAGCGCGCCGCCGAACCCGAACGACGAGGCTGCACCGGCCACTGCCACGGAACTGAAGGTCACCGCGGTCTGGAGCGAGATTCTCCGTCGTGATGCGATCGGGCTGGACGACAACTTTTTCGAGTTGGGCGGACATTCGCTGAGCGCCATCCGCGCGCTGGGCAAGCTCAGTCGTGAATTCGGCCTGCGCCTGCCACTTCGTGCCCTGTTCGAAGCGCCGACGGTGCGCGGCCTGGCCGCGGTCATTGACGCAAGCACCACCCCAGCCGGTACCGCCTGACATGCAAGCGATTCCTCGCCGCCGCTCCACCGGCCCGGCTCCAGCCACGTTCACGCAGGAGCTGCTGTTCCTGCTCGACCGCTCCGGTGCCGTCTCATCGGCCTACAATGTGCCTCGCGCCCTCCGGCTGCTTGGCCCGCTGGATATCGGTGCGCTCCGTGCCGCGATCGATGGCGTGGTGGCTCGCCACGAAGTGCTGCGAACGACGCTCGAGGAGCGCGACCAGACAGTGACCCAGCGGATCAACCCGGCTGCCCCGGTTGCCCTCGAACTCATCGATCTATCGACCACACCGGAGACTGCGCGGGCGGCGCGACTGGCGGCGTTGCTGGCCGAGCGCGCTTCCGCGACACTCGACCTGGAGCGCGACCTGCTCCTTCGGCCGACCCTGGTGACGATTGGGGCCGAGGAGCACGTGCTCTTCCTCCTCTCGCATCATATCGCGTCCGATGGCTGGTCGAAGGGGGTGCTCTTCACCGAACTCGCTGAGCTCTACCGCGCTGCGCGCCGGGGCGAGTCCCCCGCCCTGCCCGCCCTGCCGATCCAGCTTGGCGACTTTGCCGAGTGGCAGCGTTCGCCGGAGCGCCAGGCCGAGGTGGCGGAGCACGCCACCTACTGGCGCCGCCAGCTCGACGGTGCTCCCGCCACGCTGGGCCTCGCCACCGACCGCCCGCGCCCGCCCCGACCCGGTCCCGGCGGCGCGCATTGCACCGCGATGGTCCCCGGGGATCTGGTGCGCGGCCTGAAGCGGCTCGCGGCCGACAACGGCGCCACACTCTACATGGTGCTGCTGGCCGCGTACCACACGCTGCTGCACCGGCATGGCGGAATGGATGACGTCATCACCGGATCGCCGGTCGCTGGGCGGGGCCGGCCGGAGCTGGACGGACTCATTGGCTACTTCGCCAATGTGCTGCCATTGCGTTCCCGTTTCCATGCCGGACTGACGTTCGCCGGATTGGTGCAGCAGGTCTGTGAGACCTGTCTCGACGCCTTTGAGCACGAGGATCTGCCTCTCGAACAGCTCCTGCTCGAGCTCCGGCGCGGTGATGCCGCCGCCGAGGCCGGACTGTTCCAGGCCGTGCTCACGATGGAGGACACCATTCCCTCGACGCTCGCGCTGGACGGGCTCCGCGTCGAGCCGATGGACATCGACTTCCACACGACCAAGTTCGATCTCACGCTCATGGTGGCGGAGTGGCCCGAAGGCCTTCGCCTGGCACTCTGGTATCGCACCGAGATGTTCGATGCCGCGACGGTCGATGCGATGCTGGCCCGGTACGGTGCCATCCTCGGGGCCGCCGTTGCGCATCCCGATTGCCCGGTTGATGCCCTGCCATTGAGCGCGGGCGCCGGCACGGCGCCGGCAAGCCCGGAGCCGTGCGCTCCGGTTGGGGCGGACAGCGATGCGGCGGTGCTCTCCGCCATCGCGGCCGTGGTCGCGGCCCGGCCGGACGACGTTGCGGTTTGGTCCGGCGTGTCGACGCTCAGTTACGGCAGGCTGGATGGTCGCGCCAGGGTGATCGCCGCGGCACTCGCCGGTGCCGGCGTCGCGCCGGGGGATCGTGTGGGTCTGCTGGTGGATCGTTCCGTGGACGCCATCGCCGGCGTCCTCGGCGTCTGGTACGCGGGTGCCGCCTACGTCCCGCTGACACCCGACCTGCCGTCCGGCCGGCTTGCCGCGGTGGCGTCGCTCGGCGGAATCCGCGTGTGGGTCTGCCAGCGGCAATGGAACGACGGCCGCTTGCCGGCCGGCGCGGTGACGGTGGATGTCGATCAGCCCGCCGGCGCGGCGCCCCACCCGGCGCACCACGCCGTGGCGAGCGATCCGGCGTACGTGCTCTTCACGTCCGGGTCTACCGGGGAGCCAAAAGGGGTCGTCGTCACGCACGGCAACCTGGGCGCCTACACCCGCTCCATCATCGAGCGGCTCGACGCGGGCGCCGTGCGCTGGGTATGGGCCAGCGTCTCGACCCTCGCCGCCGACCTCGGCCATACTGCCGTCTTCCCCGCGCTGATGACAGGCGGGATCCTGCATGTCGTGCCCGAGGCAAGTGCCACTGATCCTGAGGCGTGGCGCGAGTATGTCGTCGCCCACCGTCCCGACGTCCTCAAGATCACGCCAAGCCATCTCGCCGCGCTGCTCGGCCCCGAGCCGTCTGGAGACTCGGATCGGCTGCCCGCGCGCTGGCTCGTTCTCGGCGGCGAGCCGTGTCCGTGGCCGCTGGTCGAGCGCGTGAAGACGGCGTCGCGCCGGGTGCTCAACCACTACGGCCCGACCGAAGCCACCGTCGGCGCCTGTACGCTGGAGGTGACCGATGCTGCGCTGCGGAATATCCGCCCTCGGTCTGCCACGGTCCCCATCGGCTTGCCGCTGCCTCATGCCACCGCCGAAGTGCTCGATGCCGGCGGGGCCCCGGTACCCTGGGGCGTCGTCGGTGAGCTCTGGCTCGGGGGCAATGGCGTGGCGGCGGGATATCTCGGGCGTGCCAACCTCACGGCGGAGCGGTTCGGTGCGGATCCACTGGTACGTGCGACGGACGCTCGGCGTTATCGCACCGGTGATCGTGTCCGCCGGCTCGCTTCCGGCGAGCTGGAGTTTCTCGGCCGGGCCGACGGACAGGTGAAGTTGCGCGGGTTCCGGCTGGAGCTCGGCGAGGTCGAGGCGGCGCTGGTCGCCGGGCGAGGGATCGCTCAGGCCGCCGCGACCGTGCTCGGCGATGGCGACGGCGCCCAGCTGGTTGCGCTCTATGTCCCATCAGCCGCTCCGCTCGATCCGGCGGCCGAGGCCGCGGTGCTTGCTGCGCTCGCCACCGTCCTGCCGGCCTACATGGTTCCCCAGCGTCTGCTGGCGGTGGCTCGACTCCTGCTCAACCGCAACGGCAAGCTCGATCGGGGCGGGCTCACGTCTGTTGCCGCTGCGATGGTCGCGCCGGTTGCCGCGGCGCAGGGGACGGCGCCGCGCACCGAAGTGGAGCGGTCGGTGGCCGCCATCTGGGCCGAAGTGCTGAAGCGCGAGGTCGCGGATGTGAACGGCAATTTCTTCGCGCTCGGAGGGCACTCGCTGAGCGCGATCCGGGTGCTGGGCAAGATCAGCGGCACGTTCGGGCTTCGGCTGCCGCTTCGGGCTCTGTTTGATCACCCGACCGTGGCCCAGCTGGCCACCGAGATCGAACGTGCGCGTCAGCCGGCCGCAGCGGATGTGGATGCGATGCTGCGCGAGCTCGAAGCCATGAGCGATGCCGAGGCCGCACGACTCGCCGACCACCGGCCGGCGGAAGACTCCGCGTGACGACCAACGCGCCGGGTCCGGACCTGGCCCTCGAGCTTCGGCTGAGCGCGCTCTCGCCAGCCAAGCGGGCGCTGCTGGAGCACCGCCTGCGGGAGCGCGACGCCGAGGCGCCGATCGCCCCGCGGAGCTCGGACGTCGTCCCGCCGCTCTCCCACGCACAGGAACTGCTCTGGCTGCTGCATCGCGCGACGCCCGGACTCACCGCCTACAACTCCGCCCGCGCGCTTCGGGTCACCGGGCCGGTCCAAGTGGCGGCGCTCCGGGCGGCCGCGGATGATCTCGCCACTCGACACGAAGCGTTGCGGACGGTGCTCGTCCCCGGCCCGGACGGGCCGGTGCAGCACGTTCTGCCGCCGGCGCCAGTGCCGTTTGCGCATGTGGACCTTGCGCCAACGCCGACGGCCTCACGCGAGACCACCGCGCTGGAGCTGATCCGCACCGCCGCGCGGCACGCCTTTGATCTCTCGGCCGAACCAATGTTCCGCGTCACCCTGGTGACGGTGTCAGCTCAGGAGCACCTGCTGCTCCTGCTTTCGCACCACGCAGTGTCTGACGGCGGCAGCCGGGAGATCCTGCTGAACGAGCTGCTTGAGTGCTACGCCGCGCGCTGTCGCGGCGCCGAGCCCAGCCTTCCCACCCCCGCGTTGCAGTACGCCGACTTTGCCGTCTGGCAGCGCCGGGTGCTGAGCGGCGAGCGGCTGGAACGGCTGCTGGGCTATTGGCAGGCACAGCTGCGCGATGCCCCGGCCGAGCTCGAGCTGGTCACCGATTTCCCTCGTACGGCCGGTTCCGGTTTCCAGGGCGCGCGGTTCCTGGGACACTGGCCCGCGTCGCTGCTGGCGGGGGTGCGGGGGTTGGCGCGGGCGGAGGGGGCGACGGTGTACATGGTGCTGCTGGCGGCGTACCAGGCGGTGCTGGCGCGCTACAGCGGGCAGGCGGATGTGGTGGTGGGCTCCCCGGTGGCGGGCCGGACACGGCGGGAGCTGGAGGGGGTGGTGGGGTATTTCGCCAACACGTTGCCGTTGCGCACGCGGGTGGAAGCGGGGCGGAGTTTCCGGGCGGTGCTCGGGGCGGTGCGGGAGACCTGTCTCGGGGCGTTCGAGCACCAGGAGGTGCCGCTGGAGACGCTGGTGCTGGAGCTGGGCCGGGAGCGCGCCCTCTCCCATGCCCCGCT
>JBBSCB010000054.1:0-5308 GCA_038250675.1 Gemmatimonadales bacterium | reverse complement strand
TACGTGATGCCGCTGGTCGAGGGCGAATCCCTTCGCGACCGGCTCACCCGCCAGAAGCAGCTTCCCATCGATGAGGCACTGACGATTGCGCGTGAGGTCGCCGACGCGCTCGGGTACGCGCACCAGCGCGGCGTGATCCACCGCGACATCAAGCCGGAGAACATCCTCATCGAGGGCAGGCATGCCGTGGTCGCGGACTTCGGCATCGCGCGGGCCGTGAGTGCCGCCGGTGGCGAGCGGCTGACCGAGACCGGGCTGTCGATCGGCACGCCGCTCTACATGAGCCCGGAGCAGGCCGCGGCCGACCCCAATCTCGACGGCCGCAGCGATCTCTACAGTCTCGGCTGCGTGCTGTACGAAATGCTCGGCGGCCAGCCCCCGTTTACCGGGCCGACAGCAGAGGTCGTGACTCGCCAGCACCTGCTGACCGACGCGGCCCCGATCACCAACCTGCGGCCGACGGTTTCTCCCGAGGTGGCGGGTGCACTCGCGCGGTCGCTCGCCAAGAATCCGGCCGACCGGTTCAACCCTGTCGCCCAGTTCGCGGATGCGTTGCGGCCGGGAAGTGGAGTCGCCGGTGTTCCGGCGGTCCCGGCGATCGGTCACTCCGCTCGCAGCGCCAGGCGACGCCGGATCGGAGTCGCCACACTCGGAGTCGCCGCCCTCGGGGTCGTAGCCGTCGTCGCCGGGCTGATCTTCTGGGGCCGGGGCCACGCGGGACCAACGACCAGTGCATCCTCGGTGGCTGTCCTCCCGTTCGTCGACTTGAGTCTCGATCGATCCAATGCCTATCTGGGCGACGGAATCTCCGAGACGCTGATCAACGCACTGGCCAACGTGCCCGGCCTCAGTGTCGCGGCGCGGACGTCCGCCTTCTCGTTCAGGGACAAGCGCGAGGACGTCCGCGAAATTGGACGGCAGCTTGGCGTCGCGACCGTGCTCGAAGGCAGTGTGCAGCGCTCGGGTGACCGGCTGAGGGTGACGGCGCAGCTCATCAAGACGGGTGACGGCCTGCATCTCTGGTCGGAGAACTTCGATCGTGGCGCCGGCGATATCTTCGCGGTGCAGGATGAAGTGGCCAGGGCGGTGGTGAACGCACTCCAGCTCCGACTGGTGACCACGCCGAACTCCGGAAACACACTCGGCGGTACCCGCGATCCGGCCGCCTACGACGCCTATCTGCTGGGCCGCTACCATTGGAACCGCCGCACCACGCAAGGGATGATCGAAGCCGCCGTGGCCTTCAAGCAGGCGCTCGCGCTCGATTCGAACTACGCCCAGGCATGGGCCGGACTGGCCGACACCTACGTCCTCTCCATTCCGGAGGAGTACAACGTCCCCGGCGTGAAACGGGACTCGATCCTGCCGATCGCCGAAGCGGCAGCGCGCCGGGCGATTGCACTGCAGCCACGGCTGGGCGAGGCCTACGCCTCACTGGGAGAAATCATTGAGTACCGCGGCCGGCGGGAGGAGGCACGTGACGCCTACCGGCGGGCGATCGCGCTCGCGCCGGGCTATGCCACCGGCCACCAGTGGTACGCCTACTACCTCGCCGGCTACAACCAATGGGACGAGGCGGTTCGCGAGATGGAGATTGCCCATCGGCTCGACCCGCTGTCCCATGTGATCACGCTGTCGCTGGCCGCCTTCTACGATGGCGCGGATCGCGTTGCCGATGCGACACCGCTGTACGAGCAGGGCCTCGCCCAGTCTCCCGAGGCGTATTACGCCTGGGCCGCCATGGTGGGACATGAACTGGCCCTGGGTCACCTGGATCAGGCGCTTGCCGCCTTCGAGAAGTCCCGTGGGTGGCCGAATCTCGATACGACGTCGACCAGGATCGTGCGTCAGCTTCGAGATACCTCTACCCGTGCAGCCGCGATGGACGCCATGGCGCGCGCAGAGAATCCGGTGCCTGCGGTCGCATTCTTCCGCTGGTTGCGGGGCGACGACGCGACCCTGTCCATGCTCGAGAGGGTGGTGACGGCTGGTCGCGGCGGCGGCGGCAGCGCGATGAACATGTACGGCTCGCTCGGTCCGAAGTTGCGCGCGAACCCGCGATTCCTCGCCCTCCTCCCGCGCCTGGGATTTCCCCCGCAGGGCAACGTGGCGGCAAAGCCATGACCGATTCGTCCGGTCTCGCCCGCCTGGTTGCCGCGCTCGCCGATCGCTACCGCATCGAGCGCGAGCTGGGCGCGGGCGGGATGGCCACGGTCTACCTCGCCGAGGACCTGAAGCATCACCGTCACGTCGCGATCAAGGTGCTCAGACCCGAGCTCGCTGCCGTCATCGGGGCCGACCGCTTTCTGCGCGAGATCCAGACGATCGCCGCGCTGCAGCACCCGCACATCCTCGGCTTGATCGACAGCGGCGAAGTGGACGGCACGGCCTATTACGTGATGCCCTATATCGAGGGCGAGACCCTCCGCGACCGGCTCCGGCGCGAGAAGCAGCTCCCGGTGGCCGACGCCGTGCGGCTGGCCGGCGAGGTCGCGAGCGCGCTCGACTACGCCCATCGCCACGGCGTGATCCACCGCGACATCAAGCCCGAGAACGTGCTGCTGCACGATGGGCGCGCCCTCGTGGCCGACTTCGGGATCGCGCTGGCCGTGAGCCGGAGCGACAACGCATCGCGCATGACCGAGACCGGCATGAGCCTCGGCACCCCGCAGTACATGAGCCCCGAGCAGGCCATGGGCGAGCGGGAGATCGGCCCGCCGAGCGACGTGTATGCGCTGGGCGCGGTGACGTACGAGATGCTCACCGGCGATCCTCCGTTCATCGGGAGCTCGGCCCAGGCGATCGTGGCCCGGATCCTGACCGAGCAGCCCACCCCGATCCGCCGCGTGCGGCCGCGGGTGTCCGCCACGGTGGACGATGCCGTGCTCACCGCGCTCGAAAAGCTGCCGGCTGACCGGTTCGCGACGGCCGCGGCCTTTGCGGATGCGCTCAGCGGAGCGACGCCGGCGCCGGCTCGTGCACGCGATTCGATTCCCGGCGGGATGATGCGTTCCCGGCGCATCGCCCGGATCGCCGGGTGGGCCGGCTGGGCGGTCGCCCTCGTCGCCGGCGGGCTCTGGTTCTCGGGGCGTGTCCGGTCCGTGCCGGCCCCGGTGTCGAAGTTCGTGATGGGCTTTCCTCCCGGCCAGTCGCCCGGAGTCTCGCTGCTCGGCACCCATATCGCGGTGTCCCGGGACGGAGCCACGCTGGTGTACACCGCGGGCGATTCGATCGACGGGCCGCTCTGGGTAAAGTCGCGCGGTGAGCTGACGGCAAAGCCGATTCCCGGCACGGAGGGCGCCTACGACCCCTTCATCTCTCCCGACGGCCGGCAGGTCGGCTACGTCACCGATCGCGATGGGCGCTCGCTGAAAGTCGTGCCGCTTGCCGGTGGCCTGCCGACCACGGTCGTCGGTTCGCCACTTGGGACGAGCGGCGCCGACTGGGCGACCGATGGGTATATCTACTTCGATGCCGATTTCGCGGGGATGCAGCGGGTCAGGCCGGACGGCAGTGGCCGGGAGACGGTCATGCCCCTCGATTCCCTTCACGGTGAGACAGGTTTCGCTTGGCCGGAAGTGCTTCCGGGCAACCGAGTCATCATCTTCCGCCTGCGTCACACCAACGACGCCCCGAGAGATTTCTCGATCGTGGCCTGCCGGATGCGCCCCCGCGAGTGCGTCACCCTCACCCGCGCGGTGAGCGCCCGGTATGCCGCGGGGCGGCTGCTGTTCGTGACCGTCGATGGCACCCTGCAGACGGCACGATTCGATGAGCGGCATCTCGCGCTGGCATCCGCGCCGAATGCGGCGGCGAGCAGCGTCCGCATCGCCGGCACGTACGCCGGCGTGGACCTCACCGTGACCGACGCGGGCACGCTCTACTACGTCGCGGGCTCGGCGGGAGCGGCGTCGGAGCTCGAGTGGGTGGCCCGGGACGGCACCGCACGGCCAGCGGATCCCGCGTGGCGGGAAGGCGGTGAAATCCGCGGACTGGCGCTCTCGCCCGACGGCAAACGCGCGGCCATCGAGCTGTCGCGTTCGGGCTCGACCGGCAGCGATATCTGGATCAAGCAGCTTCCCTCCGGTGCGCTGACCCGGTTCACGCTCGATCCGGCGCCGGACGTGCGTCCCGCCTGGTCGGGAGACGGCAAGTCGATTCTCTTCATCTCGGAGCGGGTGCATCCGCAGGCGGTGTTCCGGCACCAGGCCGACGGGGTCGGAACCGACGTGCTGGTGACGCAAGGCGACCGCGACATCGACGAAGTCGGCGAATCCCCGGACGGCCGCTGGCTCGTCGCCCGGACCTCGAACGCCCAGGCGGGGTCCGGCGACATTCTGGCCATGCAGATCGGCGTCGATACCGCGATGCGGCCGCTGATCAGCGGGCCCGCCGCCGAGACCAATCCCGTCGTTTCGCCGGACGGCTACTGGCTGGCCTACGTGTCCACCGCATCGGGGCGGCGAGAGGTGTATGTGCGCCCGTTTCCCGACGTGGATCGCGGCGTCCTGCAGGTCTCCACCGACGGCGGTGTCGAGCCGCGGTGGGCGCACTCCGGCAAAGAGCTCTTCTTCCGCGGCATCAGCTCGCTCGACCTGATGGCGGTGGACATCGAGACCACGCCCGTGCTACGTGCCGGGCCGCCGCGCGCGCTCTTTCACAGCGAAGCCGCGACCGGGCTTGACTATGCCCGCTACGCGGTGGCCCCGGACGACCGGCGCTTCCTGATGGCGGGCCAGAGCAATCGCGCGCAACCGCAGCTCGTCCGGATCGAGAACTTCCTGCCGAGCCTCAGCTCCGGCAGCGCGCGATGACACCCGACGCCCTCACCGCCGCGCTCGCCGACCGCTACCGCATCGAGCGCGAGCTGGGCGCGGGCGGCATGGCCACGGTGTACCTCGCCGAGGACCTCCGCCATGATCGCAAGGTCGCGGTCAAGGTGCTGCGGCCCGAACTCGCCGCGGTGATCGGGGCCGAGCGGTTCCTGAGCGAGATCAAGACCACCGCCAACCTCCAGCACCCGCACATCCTGCCGCTGTTCGACTCCGGCGCCGCGGGCTCCTTCCTCTTCTACGTCATGCCGTACGTCGACGGCGAGTCGCTCCGCGACCGTCTGAGCCGCGAGAAGCAGCTCCCGATCGCGGACGCGGTCCGGATCGCGAAGGAGGTGTCGAGCGCGCTGGACTACGCGCATCGCCGCGGCATCATCCACCGCGACATCAAGCCGGAGAACGTGATGCTGCAGGACGGCTCCGCCCTGGTCGCCGACTTCGGCATCGCGCTCGCCGCCAGCAAGGCCGGCAGCACC
>JBBSCB010000053.1:0-7077 GCA_038250675.1 Gemmatimonadales bacterium | reverse complement strand
GCGAACTTGCCATGGAGCGCTGCGATCCGCTGTCCCGCCGTCTTGGCGGCCTCGCTCTCGGGGTAGCGGCTGATCAGTTCCTGATAGGTGGCCAGCGCCGACTGTCCATACGTGGGATCGAGCTCCGGCCGGCGCCAGAGTTTCCCGTACGCATCGCCCACCCGCAGCAACGCATCCGGCGCGAGCGGGTTCAGCGGATTGTCGTCCGACAGCCGGCGGTACTCCCGTGCCGCCTCGAGATATTCCTTCCTGGCGACGTGGATGTCGCCGATATCCATGCGTGCCTCGGAGGCCCGCGGATCGGAGGTTGGCAGCTCGAGGATGGCGCGCTCCGCGAGTGTGTTGGCCTGGTCCCACTTGTGGCGCCGCATCGCGTCCTGCAGCTGGCCCCAGAGCGAGTCGAGCTGGGCCGGCGTCAGTCCCTGGGCGGTCGCAGCCGTGCCGGCCGGCCCCGGCTGCCGGACCGCGGGGATGTTGTGCCCGCATGCCGCGAGAAGGAGAAGGAATGAAGCGGCGAGACCACGGATCATGGAGGGCTCACGCGGGCGCTGTCGCCCGTGGACTGAGGAGCAGCGAGGGCCTGAAGCCGGTCCGCTGCCAGGCGGCTGAGCGAATCATCGGGTCCGAGCGTCCGGGCCCGGAGCAGCGCCGTGACGGCGCCAAGGGTGTCGCCAAGCTCGCGGCGGGCATCGGCAACGCCGATGAGCGCGCGCCGCGCGGTCCACGACGACAAGTCACCGATCGTCGCCGACAGAAACCACCGTTCGGCGTCCGCCGGTCGTCCGGCCGACTGCGCGGCGATCGCGAGGCGGAGCGAGCAGGTGGCCAGGCCACCGGTCGCGACATGGCGGAGGCCGCTGTCCGCGCTGCGGCGCAATACCGTCCGGAATGCCGATGCGGCGTCGTCGCATGCGGCGGTCGCGGCGAGTGCGGCGCCATAGCGGACGGCGAGCGTGTCCACGCTCCGCGGATCATCGGCGGCGGCGAGCGCGGCTGGCAGAATGGCCAGCGCGTCCGCCGGACGGAGCGCGGTGTCGCGTCCCACCGCACCGGCGTACCGAAGCACTGTCCGGGCCGGCGCCAGCCGCCGCAGCGCCAGCACCGACCGCTCCAGCGCCGCCCGGTCGGCGGCCTGATCCGCGGCGTGCGCCACGGCGTCGAGCCCGTCGGCGGCTTCGTCGACCCGAGTGGGGTCCTCGGCGCCGAGCCGGGCGTAGGCATCGGCGGCGACGGTGCGGTCACCCGCACGCAATGCGGCATTCGCATCCTTGGCCAGCAGGCGGCCGCCGGAGCGGCTCTGGAGCGCCCGCGCGTAGTCGGAATGCGCCAGCGCGAACTGCCCCGCCGCGTACGCCTGATCACCGGCCAGCTCCGGATCGGCCGAACCGGTGCATGCCACGAGCAGGAGCAGCACCAGCGTCCCGCGACTCATTCCGAGCGCTCCACCATCGCGAGGTACGCCTCGACCCGGGCGTTCTGCGGACGGCGGGCCAGACACGCCTTCCAGACGTCGCGCGCGCCGGCGGCATCGCCCGACAGGTAGCGAGCCAGCCCGAGCGCCGCTTCCGCGTCGACGAAGTTGGGGCGAGCTGCGATGACCACCTCCAGCTCCTGGCGCGCCTCGAGCGCGCGACCGGCCTCGAGCAGCAGGCGTGCCATCCGGTAGCGCAAATCGTGGAACGAGGGCCCCAGTTCGAGGGCCCGCTCGTATTGCTCGATCGCGTTGGTCAGCGCGCCCAGTTCGGCGTATACCTGCGCCAGCTCGGCGTGCCGATTGGCCAGTTGGGCCGCGACCGGCGCGGGAAAGCCAGCGACGTCGCCGGCGTCGACCGCGGTGGCCCGGTGAAAGGTCTCCTGCGCGTCGTCCGTGCGCCCGAGCTCGTTCAGCACCAGCCCGCGGTGGATCAGCGCCTCGATGTAGCGCGGATTGAGGGCGAGCGCGCGGTCAAACTCCGCCAGCGCCCGCTCGGGCTGCGAGAGGAGCGAGAGGGAGACGCCGAGAAGGTGATGGACGTCGGCAAAGGCGTGCCCCGTGGAGAGCACCTCCTCCAGCAGGTGCACGGCGCCGTAGTAGTCCTGCAGCGCAAAGCGCTCGCGAGCGCGGGCCAGCAGCGATTCAGTCGACGGGTTCATGGGCCTCACGAAACCAGGTCACGAAGCGGCGGATCCCTTCGTCGAACGCGGTGGCCGGGGCGTAGCCGAGGACCGCCTCGGACTTGGTCAGGTCGGCCGCGGTCCAATGGACGTCACCCGGCTGCATCGGCGCCCGCTTGATGTTCGGCGTGACCCCGAGCGCCTCGGCCAGCACGCGGACCATCGTGTCGAGCGGCACCGGATAATTGCCACCCAGGTTGAAGTGTTCCACGATGCCCGGCTCGGCCGACGCGGTCCAGTCGACCGCCGCCAGCACACCGGCGGTGATATCGCTGCAGTACGTATAGTCCCGTGCCTGGGTGCCGTCGCCGAACAGCGTGATCGGCTCCCCGGCCGTCATCCCCCGCGCAAAGGCGTAGATCGCCAGGTCGGGCCGCTGGCGGGGACCGTAGACGGTGAAGAACCGGAGCGATGCCACGAGCAGGCGGTCCAGCGGCGCCTGCGCGCGCAGCAGCAGCTCGCCGGCACGCTTGGTGGCCGCATAGGGCGACACCGGCTCGAGCGCCACCGCATCCTCGGAAAACGGGGGCGACGTGCTGTCGCCATAGACCGACGAGGATGAGCCGAACACCAGCCGGCGGGTCCCGGCCGCGCGCATGGCGCTGGTGACCGCCGCCGTCCCCGTGACATTGGTCTGCGCGTACCCCACCGGATCGGCGATCGAGGGCCGCACGCCCGCCCGGGCCGCGAGATGCACGACCACCGTCTCCGGCGTCAGCAGCCCGGCGACGCGGTCGACGTCGAGAATGTCGGCCTCGTGGAATGCGAAGCGGGGCGCGGGGCCGATCGCCGCGACGTTCCGTTCCTTGACCGCGCGCGGATAGAACGGATCGAAGTTGTCGACGCCGATCACGTCGTCCCCGCGCGCCAGCAGCGCCTCGACGAGGTGCGAGCCGATGAAGCCGGCGGCGCCGGTGACCAGCACGCGTGTCACGTGATCGGCCGCCGACCGATGCCTTCGTACGCGAAGCCGGCCGCGTGCATGCGGGCGGGATCGTAGAGATTGCGGCCATCGATCACGAGCGGCCGGCGCATCAGCCCGCGGACGCGGTCGAAGTCCGGCGTCCGGTACATGAGCCATTCGGTGACCACCAGCAGCGCGTCGGCCCCGTGCGTGGCGCTGTACGGATCGGCCGCGTAGAGCACCCGGTCGCCAAAGACCTCGCGCGCGGTTTCCGTCGCCTTGGGATCGTGCACCTGCACGCGGGCGCCAGCGCCCAGCAGCGACTCCACCAGGGGAATGGCCGGGCTCTCCCGCATGTCGTCGGTCTCCGCCTTGAAGGCCAGCCCCCAGACGCCCACCGTTCGACCGGTGAGGTCATCGCCCAGATAGCGACAGGTCTTGGCAAACAGCACCTGCTTCTGGCGCTCGTTGACGTCCTCCACCGCACGCAGCAGGTCGAGCGACAGGCCCATGCGGTCCGCCGTGCGGATGATCGCCTTCACGTCCTTGGGAAAGCAGGAGCCGCCGTAGCCGGGACCAGGGTACAGGAATGCCCGCCCGATGCGCCGGTCAGAGCCGATGCCGCGGCGCACCTGGGTGATGTCGGCCCCCACCCCCTCGCAGAACATGGCGATCTGGTTCATGAACGAGATCCGCGTCGCGAGCATCGCGTTAGCGGCGTACTTGGTCACCTCGGCCGAGGCGATGTCCATGAAGAGCACCCGCTCGCCACCCTGCCTGGTGAATGGCGCGTAGAGCTCCGCCATGACCTCGCGGGCTTCGTCGTGATCCACGCCGATCACGACGCGATCCGGCTTCATGAAGTCCTCGACCGCGGCGCCCTCCTTCAGAAATTCCGGATTGGAGCAGACATGGAACGGCGCCGCGGTGCGCGAGCGGATCGCCGCGCGAACCTTCGCCGCCGTCCCGACCGGCACCGTGGACTTGGTCACGATGACCTTGGGCCCGTTCAGGTGCTCACCGATCGCCTCCGCCACCGCCAGGACGTGCGACAGGTCGGCCGAGCCGTCTTCTCCCGGCGGTGTGCCCACGGCGATGAAGACCACCCGGGCACGCTCGACGGCCGCACCCAGGTCGGTGGTGAATGCCAGCCGCCCTTCAGCCTGGTTGCGGGCCACCAGCGGTGCGAGACCCGGCTCGTAGATCGGCACCTCGCTCCGCCGGAGCCGCTCGATCTTCTGCGCGTCGTTGTCCACGCAGACGACGTCGTTGCCGGTCTCGGCCAGGCAGGCGCCGGCGACGAGCCCGACATACCCGCTCCCGATGACGGTGACCTTCAGCGCGCACCTCGAGCCACCACATTGCGCGTGTCCACAATGCGGACGGCATGACGCCGCACCATCCCGTAGTCCACGCCCGTATGATCGGTCACGACGACGACGCAGTCGGCCGCGCCGACGGCGGCTTCCGTGAGCGGCACCGAGCGGAACGTGTGCCCGTTCTCGCTGAACTGGGACACATGGGGGTCGTGATACGTCACCTCCGCTCCGTCCGTCTCCAGGAGCCGGATGATGTCGAGCGCCGGGCTCTCGCGGATGTCGTCGATGTCACGCTTGTAGGCGACACCGAGCACAAGGATGCGGGAGCCGCGCATCGCCTTGGCGTTGTCGTTGAGCGCCGCGACGACCTTCCGGACCCAGAACAGGGGCATCTCGGAATTCATCTCGCCGGCGAGATCGATGAAGCGGGTCTTGTAGTTGAGACTGCGCATCTTCCACGCGAGGTAATGCGGGTCGATGGGGATGCAGTGGCCGCCAAGTCCCGGCCCCGGCAGGAACTTCATGAAGCCGAACGGTTTGGTCGCCGCCGCCTCGATCACCTCCCAGACGTCGACGCCGAGCTTGTCGCAGACGATGGCCATCTCGTTCACCAGCCCGATGTTGACGCTGCGGAAGGTGTTCTCCAGCAGCTTGACCAGCTCTGCCGCTTCGGTGGTCGACACCGGCACGATCGTCTCGATCGCCGGCTGGTACAGCGCCGCCGCGACGCGCACGCAGTCCTCGGTGATGCCGCCGACCACCTTGGGCGTGTTGCGCGTGTGATACCGCGGGTTGCCGGGGTCGACCCGCTCCGGGCTGAACGCCAGGAAGAAGTCATCACCCACGGTGAGGCCGGTGCTCTCCAGCGCGGGAAGCATGATCTCACGCGTGGTGCCGGGATACGTGGTGCTCTCGAGGATGATCGCCTGCCCGCGGCGGAGCGTCCCCTTGATGGCCTCGGTCGCGGCCACGATGTAGCTGACGTCCGGGTCCTTCGACTTGCCCAGCGGCGTCGGCACGCAGATCGAGATGGCGTCCGCCTCGCCCAGGCGTGACGGATCGGCGGTCGCCTCGAAACGGCCCGCGGCCACCACCGCGGCAAAGTCCGCGTCCTGCACGTCCTTGATGTGCGAATGTCCGGCGTTGAGGCGCTCGACCACCGCCGGGTTCACGTCGTAGCCCAGCACGCGGTAGCCCGCCTTGGCAAGCTCCACGGCCAGCGGCAGCCCCACGTACCCAAGCCCGATCACACCGAAGCGCGCGTCCCGGCGCTCCGCCTTGGCAATCAGGTCATTCGCAACAGTCATCTCAATACTCCAGCGGCAGCGCCACGCGGCGGCCGTCCCGGGCTGATAGGTAGGTCGCCACCAGAATCTCGAGCGACCGCAGTCCCTCGCGGCCATCGGTCTCCGGCACGGCCTCGCCGCGTAGCGACTTGATCACGTTGTCATAGTACAGCGGGTGCCCAAAGCCGTAGACCGACGTCGTCTCGTAGCTGGCGGATTCGATCAGCGCGTCATCCGGATCCGGCTCGGCAAACTCCCAGTGCTCGAAGCGGTTGACCGCGAGCCCGCCGAGCCGAACGGTCCCGTGCTCGCCGATGATCGTGATCGAACCCTCCAGATTTCGCGGATAGGTCAGCATCGTCACGTTCATCGAGCCCAGCGCGCCGGCACGCCAGCGGATGCTGACGACACCGGTGTCCTCGACCTGAATGTTCCGGGCGAGCGTCGCGGTGTATGCCTGGACGCTCTCCACCGGGCCGATCAGCCAGTCGAGCAGGTCCACGTAGTGGCTGGCCTGATTCATGAACGCGCCGCCGTCGAACTCCCACGTGCCCCGCCACGCCGCGCTGTCGTAGTATGCCTGCGGACGGTTCCAGAAGACGTTCACATTGACCATGAAGATCCGGCCGAAGCGACCCTTGTCCACCGCGCGCTTGAGCAGCTGCAGCGTGGCGTTCCGCCGGTTCTGCTTGACCACGAAGAGGTGCACCCCGGCCTGATCACAGGCATGCACCATCCGCTTCCCGTCCTGCCACCGCGTCGCGATCGGCTTCTCCGTCATGACGTGCCGCCCCGACTCCGCCACCGCGATCGCCTGCTCGGCATGGAGGCCGCTCGGCGTGGCGATGATCACGATATCGGGGTCGGCGCCCGCCAGCAGCTCATCGAGCGATCGGAACCCCGGCGCCCCGGTGCGCGTAGCGGCCCGCGCCAGTGCGGCCGGGTCGATGTCGCAGACTGCGACCAGCTCCGCCCGCACCGCGTGCTTGTCCAGCGCGTCGAAGTGGTTGGCCGAGATCCGACCACAGCCCACGAGCGCAAAGCGGATTTTCCGGTCCCGGACGATCGGCTTGGTGACGAACATCGAACTGCCCGGCTCCGGAGTGTCGGTGCTCATGCGTAGAACTCCTGGACCGCGTCAATCACGGCGTCCTGCTGGGCCGGCGTGAGCTCGGGATAGATCGGGAGCGACAGCACCTCGGTCATGGCCTGCTCGGTGGCGGGAAGCTGGCCGCGCCGGTAGCCCAGCGCCGCAAAGCAGGGCTGCAAATGCAACCCGACGGGATAGTACACCGCGCACCCGATGCCGCGATTTCTGAGATGTGCCTGCAGCCCATCGCGATGGGGCGCACGGATGGTGTACTGATGGAAAATGTGCTCGTTGGCGGCGTCGGTCACCGGCGGACACACGTCG
>JBBSCB010000052.1:0-14463 GCA_038250675.1 Gemmatimonadales bacterium | reverse complement strand
GGTGCTGCCGGCCTTGCTGGCGGCGAGCGCGATGCCGAAGTCGGCGACCAGGGCGGAGCCGTCCTGCAGCATCACGTTCTCCGGCTTGATGTCGCGGTGGATGATGCCGCGGCGATGCGCGTAGTCCAGCGCGCTCGACACTTCCTTCGCGATTCGCACGGCGTCCGCGATCGGGAGCTGCTTCTCGCGCGCCAGGCGGTCGCGCAGCGACTCGCCGTCGACGTACGGCATCACGTAGAAGAGGAAGCCGTCCGCGGCGCCGGAGTCGAACAGCGGCAGGATGTGCGGGTGCTGGAGGTTGGCGGTGGTCTTGATCTCGCTCAGAAACCGCTCGGCGCCGATCACGGCGGCGAGTTCGGGCCGGAGCACCTTGACCGCGACCTTCCGATCGTGGCGGAGGTCCTCGGCGAGGTAGACCGTGGCCATGCCGCCGGCGCCCAACTCGCGCTCGATGCGGTAGCGGTCGGCGAGGGCGGCGGCGAGGTTGGCGGGGGGCATGGACGGCACGCTCGATTTTAACGCCAAATGCACGTCAGTGCGAGGAGCGAAGCGACGATACTAGTGGCGTACTGGCGACCAGTCGAACACCAGCACCAGCTCGCTCCCCGCTCCCGGCTCGACGAACACCATCCGGCCATCGGGCAGGATGTCCCAGTTCGCGTGATTGCCGACCGGCTGGTAGACGAGGTCCTCGACCTCCGTGGAGCGGCCGAGCACGACGGCCGATTCGCCGCTGCCCAGGCGCACCGCGCGCACGCGCGACTTCTCGCCGCGGTGCTCGATGTAGAAGAGGCGGCCGTCCGGGCCCCACACGGGCTCCTCGCCTGCCGCATCGGAGACGAGCGTGCGACCGCCGCCGCGGAGCGGGCGCACGTAGACCTGCTTCGTGCCGGTCTCATCGCTGGTATACGCGAGCCAGCGCCCATCGCGCGATATCGCCGGGGAGTGCTCGTCGTATTGGGTGGCGATGAGCGTGTCGATCCCCCGTCCATCGCGATGCAGCGCCAGGATGTCGCTGTTGCTGCGGGGACCGACGACGCCGGCCAGGTACGCGCTGCCGTCCGGCATCCACGTGCCCGGGTTGACGGCGCCGTTCATCGCGATTTTCTCCCTGCCTGGGCCGCCGTCGACGGGTGCCGTGACGACCGGGCCGCCCGGCGTGGAGAATGAGAGGTATGTCACGTGCCGGCCGTCGGGCGCCCAGACCGCGTCATGCGCGTCTCCCACCGAGGTGGCCCGCGTGAAGGTGCTGGTCCTGAGATCCAGGATCCAGACGTCGCGACCCACGATGTCGGCCTCTTCACGGTCAACCAGGATGCGGGTACCGTCCGGCGAAACCCGCGGATTGTGATAGTTACCCCAACCGGGCGTCAGCACCGTCTTGCGGTCGCCGATCCCGATCGCGACGATGCGATTGCTGCTTCTGCCACCGTACGCGATCACGCCCGCCCCAACGGCGTACGACACGTGACCGAACCGCGCGACCACCGCGTAATCTCCGAGCGCCTCCGGCGTCCCGACGACGCGCGCCCGCGTCGCATCGAACGGTACGGCCATGAGCGCGCCGGACGGACGCGCGAAGTAGAGGAGACCTGCGCTGTAGCGCGGCGCGAGGGCGGGGCCGAGCGCCAGCGTGTCCATCCGGTGGGACGCGAGATCGACGACGGCCGCGCGCGCGTCGCCGATGTCCGTGGCAAGCAGTGAGGCGAGCACGGTGCGGCCGCCGGGCAGCACGGCGGGCTGGAGAAACCGCCGGCCGGCCGGCGCCGCGGCGATCTCGCTTCGCGCGCCGGTCCGGATCTCCACCAGCGCCAGGCCGGCCGAGTCGGCGACGACGATGCGATCGGCATCGAGGAAGGCGCCCTCCGTGGCCGAGCCGGAAAGCGTCGCCTGATCGGATCCGTCGATGCCCTGCACCACCGCATGGCCGCTGCGGGTGAAACCGATCCGGCGCCCGTCGTCCGAGAGAAACGGCGCAGCGCCATCGGCCGAGCCCGGTACCTGGGGCAGGTCGAGCCGGTCGAGCCGCCGCAACCGAATGCGCTCGGCGTCGGTGACCACAAGTGTCGAGCCATCAGCCGAGACGGCCACGTCGCTCCCCCGCACGTCAAACTCGGGCGAGAGCGGGATCACGGCCCGGCGCGCGGCCCGGGGCGCCACCGGCGCGCGACCGACGCCATGCAGCAGCCAACCAGCGGCGAGCGCCGCGAGCGCGATGAGGAGCAATAGGAGAACGGACGGCCGCCGGCGCGCGGCGGGCGCGCGCAAGCGGAGCGGCGCCGGAGCCGTGAGCGCCGCGGCAAAGTCGGCGGCGGTGGCAAAGCGATCGGCGGGAAGTTTCTCGAGCGCGGTGAGCACCGCGTCCTCGACTTCCGGCGGCACCGAGCGGCGCTCGGGAATGAGCGGGCGCGGATCCTCGGTCATGACCTTGGCGACCACCGCCTGCGCCGACGCCGCGACGAACGGCGGCGCGCCGGCCAGCATCTCGTAGGTCACGACGCCCAGGGCGTAAATATCGGCGCGCGCGTCGACACTCCTGTCGCCCATCGCCTGCTCGGGCGCCATGTACTGCGGCGTGCCGAGGGACATGCCGGTCTGGGTCATGCGGGCGCCGCCGGCGTGCTGCACGGCGAGCGCAATGCCAAAGTCGGCCACGAGCGGGCGGCCGTTCTGCAGCAGGATGTTTTCCGGCTTGATGTCGCGGTGGACGACGTTCCGCTTGTGCGCGTAGTCGAGCGCGTCGGCGACTTCGCGGGCGATGCGGACGGCGTCGCTGACGGGAAGCTGGTGCTCGCGCGCGAGCCGCGCGCGCAGCGTCTCGCCCTCGACGTACGGCATGACGTAGTAGAGCACGCCGTCGGCATTGCCGGAATCGAACAGCGGGAGGATATGCGGATGCTGGAGCGAGGCGGTGAGCTCGATTTCCTGGAGAAACCGCTCGGGGCCGATGACCGCAGCGAGCTCGGGGTGCACCACCTTGATGGCAACCTTGCGGTGGTGCCGGAGGTCTTCGGCAAGATACACCGTGGCCATGCCGCCGGCGCCGACCTCGCGCTCGATGCGATAGCGGTCGGCCAGGGCGGCGGTGAGGCGCGCTGGTGGAGTTGTGCCGGGGAATGTCACCGGGTTGATGTTAACGCCTCAGGCGCACGCGGCGCTACTGAATGCCCTGCCGAAGCAACGCGAGGACGGCGGCCTTTGCGCAGTCCCCATCCCGAGGGCCGCCGCTCCGAAGATCAGCCCGGCGGAGGCCCACTGATCGTGGGAGCATGCTACTCGCCGATATCCTCCTGCCATAGCTCCGGGCTTCGCGCGATGAACTCGCGCATGAGCCCGACGCAGCGTTCGTCAGCCACGATATCCACGCGGACGCCGCGCGAGCGGAGATACGCCTCCGGCCCCTGAAACGAACGGTTTTCGCCGATGATGACCTGCGGAATCCCGTAGAGGAGGACGGCGCCGCTGCACATGTCGCAGGGCGACAGGGTCGAATAAAGAATCGAGCGGCGGTATTCGGCGGCCCTCAGCCGGCCGGCGCGCTCGAGGCAGTCCATCTCGGCGTGGAGGACAACACTCCCCTGCTGCACCCGCCGATTGTGCCCCCGGCTCACGATCTGCCCATCGATCACGAGCACCGATCCGATCGGGATGCCGCCCTCGCCGAGCCCCTGTTCGGCCTCGGCGACGGCGGCGGCGAGGTGCGGGTCCGCCCGTGCCGGGCTCACCGGCGCACGGGTCCCGTGATCGCCTGGTAGACCAGCGCCTGGAACCTGTTGCCCAGGTCGGTCCGCCTTGGCAGCAGCTGCATCATATATATGCCCACGATGCCCTGCTCCGGATCGGCCCAGTAGTTGGTGCCATACGCGCCACCCCAGCTAAACGTGCCGACCGAGGCGAAGGCATCGGCAAGCCCGCGCGACTTGACCACGTCGAACCCAAGCCCGAACCCTCTCCCGGTTCCGTCCTCGCTCTCGCTCTGGCCGTACAGTGAGTCCACATGTCCGGTTGTCATCAGGGAGACGGTGCTCGGGCTGAGCAGGCGCGCCCCGTCGAGCGTGCCGCCGTTGAGCATCATCTGGAGAAAGCGGGCGTAGTCCGATGCGCTCGAAACGAGGCCTGAGCCACCAGCGAAGCTCCTGCGCGGGCCCGCGAGATAGGCGCCCTGACCCCTCGCGCCGTCGGGCGCGCGCTCGAGGCCCGTGTCGGTCGAGGCGTAGACCGCGGAGAGGCGCCGGGCCTGGTCTGCGGGCGGAAAGAACCAGGTATGAGTCATCCGGAGCGGTTTGAAGATCCGGGTACTGAAGTACTCGTCGAGCGGCATTCCGGAAACCCTCTCGATGATGCAGCCTAGCACTTCGAGGGAGTAGCCGTAGACAAAGGCGGTGCCCGGCTGCGCGACGAACGGCAGCGTGCCGAGCCGGTCCATCGTGGTGCAGATCGGCTCGTCCTTATCGGCGGTGTACCAGCCCCACCCCGCGGCGGGGCCAAGTCCGGCGGCTCGATAGCGCTCGGCAACGCGGGCGTCGGTGCCGTAGGAGATACCGGAGGTGTGGGTGAGCAGGTCGTGGATGGTGATCTCGCGCTTTGCCGGGACCGGCGTCCGGCCGCTGTCGGTGGCCAGCGCGACGGTGGTGTGCGCGAAGCTCGGGATCCAGCGGCTGACCGGGTCGTGAAGGCGGAGCTTTCCTTCCTCCACCAGCATCATCGCGGCGACGCTCGTGATTGCCTTGGTCTGCGACGCGATCCGGAAGAGCGCGTCGTTGGTCATGCGCCGTCCGGCCTCCCGGTCGGCGGCCCCGAACGCGCGGAAGTAGGCGACCTGCCCGTGCCGCGCGACCAGCACGACCACCCCCGCCACCTGCCCGGAGTCGACGTAGTGCTGCATCACGGTGTCGATGCGGGCGAGTCGCGCGGGGGAGAAACCGAGCGCCACGGCATTGCCTGCCGGCAGGCCCTGGGCGTCAAGCGACGCTGCCCGAGTGAGCGCCGCAATCGAGAGCGCGGCCGCGGTGGCGAGGAGACGGAGGTGACGCATTGCGGAGGATACCGTGCCCGCGGGCATCATGCCACGGATGCTCGCCGCGCGAGGCTTTCGCTCATAGCCGCGTCACCGGGTGAGGCCGGTGACACCGGCGACCCAGATGTCACTCTGGAAATCGCTCAGCGTGAAGTAGAGCCAGCCGCCGTATTCCCCCACGCCCAACGAGGCGCTGCTGTGCGGCCGCGCCGGCTCATCGAACCGCAGGACCTCGCGAACTGATCCGTCCGCGAGACTGATGGCGATCACTCCGACGGACCGGGCGCTCGCGCGGCGATCGACGGCGTACGCCGTCTGCCCGTCACTGGAGACTACGATCGCACCGGCCCACACGCGGAGGAAATCTCGCGGCTTCACGCCTTGAGCGGCGAATGGGCGGAAGACACCGCCGTCGATCGGCTGCATGCCGACATGCCCGGTCGAGTCAATCCCGATTACGGCCGTGCCCTGGTCGGCCCACGCAACCCCAAGGCGGCCGCCCGGCAGTTCGAGCGTCGTCGGTGCGCTCCAGCGGCCCGGGCCGTCGCGTTCGGAGACCTGAAGCTTCCACGGTGCGGACGGATTCGTGAGGAGCTGCCACAGGATGTGTCGCCCGTCGGGTGACCAAACCGGATTTCGGTCATCGGGCGCGGTGGCCGGCGAAATTGTGACCGCCTTCCGGCCCACAGCCGCAATGACGTACACGGCTCGCTTCCCATCCACGATGGCGTGATAGGCGACCTCGCTCCCATCGGGGGAGGGGGCTGGGGCGAACGACGGATTCGAGTCGTGCGTGATCCGCTCCACCGGCCCGCCCGCCAACGGCATGCGAAAAATCTGCTGTACGCCTTCACGATTCGAATCGAACACCAGCCATTTCCCGTCAAGGGCAATGCGGAACCCTTCGATGGTCTGGCGTTCGTTCGTGACCGCGACCGCACCGGCAGTCGAGACCGGGCCGCTCGCGGACACCGGGAGCTTCCAGATGTTGGCCTGGTAGGTCGCGACCGAGTAGGCCAGCTGCGAACCGTCGGCGGAGAGGGAAATCAGCGACGGGTTGAGCCCGGTGGTGACGCGGTGCGGCGCGCCGCGCACTCGCCCGTCGCGGCCGAGGTCGAGCTGGTAGACGTCGCGCACACCGGCGAGCGACGCGACGACGAGAAGCCGCCGCGAATCCGGCGCCCACGTCGGGCTCATGCTCTGCCCGCCCGTCGGCGTGAGTTGGCGTGCGGTGCCCCCGGCTGCCGGCACGAGCCAGATGCTGCTCGGCGCGATGTTGTAGGTGGTGAAATAGTTGATGTTGCCGGAGACGAACCCGATCCATTTTCCATCGGGTGACCAGGCGACGGAATGTGCCTGCACCGCGCTCGCGAGGAAGCGCGGCTTGTCCTGCCCCGGGCTTCCGGCGTAGAGCGAATCGCCGACGATCCAGGCCACCTCACGCCCGTCAGGCGACCAGCTCGCGAATCCTGAGTGCGGATCGATCACCGTCGCCTGGCCGCCGAGCGCGGGCTGGCTGCTGAGGCCGGCGGGACCGCGAACCAGCAGCCGGTCGCCGGCGGGCGACCAGCCGGCCGGTTGCGTGCCACCGGCGATTCGGACGGCATCGCCACCATCGGTACGCCGGAGCTCGATGTGCGGCTCGCTGTCCGGCGGGTTGAGGGCCATATAGGCGACCGACCGCCCATCGGGTGCGATGGCCGGGAAATCCTCGATGCCCGGCGCGCGCGTCAGCTGCACGCTCGACGCGAGCACCGCCACCGGCGGCGGGCGCGTCGCCATCCATGCGGCCGCGGCGGCGATGGCGACGACGGCAGCACCCGCGAGCGCGTACTTCAGCCATGTGCGCGGCGCAGCGAGCGCGGCAACCGGCCGCGTCTCGGTAGGGGTCAGCCCCCCGCTCGGCGTCGCCAGCGGCTCGAGCGCCGCGTGCAGCTCGGCCGCGGTCTGGAACCGATCGGCCGGGCGCTTGGCCAGGCAGCGCATCACCACTGCCTCGACGGCCGGCGAGATGGCCGGCCGCCGCTTGGCGACCGGGTCCGGCGCCTCCATCACATGCGCGGCGAGCACCTGCTGCGGCGTGCTGCCGCTGAACGGCGGCCGGCCGCTGAGCATCTCGTACGCCATCACGCCGACCGAGTAGATGTCGGAGCGGTGATCGACGTGCGGATCGGCGGCGGCCTGCTCGGGCGACATGTAGGTCGGCGTGCCTACCGCGACGCCGAGCGTGGTCACCGTGTTGCCGCCGGTGGCCTCGCTGATCGCCTTCGCGACACCAAAGTCGGTGACGAGGGCGTGCCGGCCGGAGAGCATCACGTTGTCCGGCTTGATGTCGCGGTGCACGACGCCGTGCTCATGCGCTTCGACGAGTGCGTCCACCACCTCCGTGAGCAGGCGCAGCGCCTCGTGTACCGGCAACTCGCCTTCGCGCGCCAGGCGGTCGCGGAGTGACTGCCCCTTGATGTAGGGCATGACGAAGAAGAGGAAACCGTCGGCCTCGCCGGAGTCGAGCAGCGGGAGGATGTGCGGGTGCTGCAGCTGCGCGGCGATCTTGATCTCGCGCAGGAAGCGGCCGGCGCCGAGCGAGGCGGAGAGGTCCTCGCGCAGGACCTTGATGGCGACCTCGCGATCGTGCTTGAGATCGCGGGCGAGATAGACTGTCGCCATGCCGCCCTGGCCGAGTTCGCGCTCGACGCGGTAGCGATCGGCGAGGGCGGCGGCGAGGCGATCCGGAACGCTCATGGCCTCGGCCGGATGGTGAGCGGCTCCGGGAGTCCAACGCGACGGATCAGCGCCATGAACCGCGGATCGGAATGCAGCGACTCGAGCTCCGGCCAGAAAGCGAGGCCCGCCGCCAGCACCGTGCGATCGGTGACCGCGCGCTCCATTAGCGCGAACGCCTGGTCCTTGTCGCCCAGGCTGGCGTGGATCGCCGCGAGGAAGAGCGGATTGACATAGTGCTTCCGGGCGTACGCCTCGAGCTCAGCGAGCAGCTCCCTCGCTTCTTTCGTCCTGCCCATCCGCGCGTAGGTGATGGCGTACCCGTGGAGAGGCTGCCCGCCCATGAAGCCTTGGGCGCGAGCGTATTCCGTGAGCGCCTCGGCATACCGCCCCTGCTCCCGGTAGGCGGCGCCGAGGAAGGAGTCCATATAGATGAAGGTCTCGTCCAGGGCGGCGGTCTTGGCATGCTGCGCGCGCACTTCGTCGTATCTCTGACCCAGATAGAGGCACCACTCCCGCACGAAGCCGCCAAGCGGAGCGAGGCGATCGAGCACGATGGCCCGATCTGCCTCGACGATTCCCCGGTCTATCTGGCCGGCGAGACACAGCCAGTTTGCATACAGTGACGCGACGTCAGCGGAGTTGGGGCTGAGCGCGACGGCTCGCCGCATCTCGCGGTCGGCCTTCGCTTCATCCCAGTCGACGACGTATGTCGAGTACGCGAAGATGAGGACGTTTTCGCCGGCCTGACTGCCCAGCTTCATCGCCTCCTGCGCGGCCGTTCTCGATGAGTCGTACGCGACCGCCGCGACCTGATAGGCGTCCGCAAGATAGGCGTAGGCCCAGGCGATTCCCACATACGCCTGGGCATACGCGGGATCCTTCGCCAAGGCGCCCCGGAAATAATCCAGTGAGCGCCGCAGTGCCTGCTCCGTACTCTGATGGACCAGCGCGAGGCCCTGGAGGTACAGGTCGTGCGCCTCGGGACTCGTCGTACGGCCTGCGAGCGTCGCGGCAAGCTCCGCTCCTCCGAGCTTGAGCGCGAGCTGATTCACGATGGCCTGGGTGATCGAGTCCTGCATCGCGAACACGTCCTTGACCGGCCGGTCGTAGCTGTCGGACCAGAGCTCTACCCGCTGCTTCGCATCGATCAGCTGAACGCTCAGCTTGACCCGGTCCGCGACTCGTCGCACCGACCCCATCAGGACGACCCCGACGCCCAGCTTCTCGCCCACCTCGCGGACATCGAGATTCTGGCGTCCCTTGAACGCGAACGACGACGTTCGCGCCGCGACCCGAAGGCTCGGCACCTTGCCGAGCGCGTTGGCGAGCTCCTCCGCCACTCCGTCGGCAAAATATTCCTGAGTCGAATCGCCGCCGATGTTCACCAGCGGGAGCACGGCGATGGACTTGGGTCCCTCGGCGCCGGTTGGGCTCGCCGACGTTCGCCTGCCCGCCAGCAGCCACCCTCCGACAGCGAGCACAGCCAGCGCGGCAAGCAATGCGACGAGCAGCGGCCGATGCCTGGCGCGAGCGGGACTCGCCACCAATGCCTGCGCAAAGGCGCCGCAGCTGGGGAAGCGATCCGCCGGCGTCTTGCTGAGCGCGCGATGAACGGCGAGGTCCATCGCGACCGGCACACCAGGCCGCGTGGCGCGGAGGCTCCGCGGTGTCTCGGTCATCAGCCGTGCGATGATGATCTGCGCGGTCGGCCCGGAATGGGGCGGTTCGCCCGATAGCATCTCGTACGTCACTGCCGCGAGCGCGTACTGATCGGATCGCGCATCGAGCTCTCGCTCGCCGGCCGCCTGCTCCGGGCTCATATAGTGCGGAGTCCCGAGCGACAGACCCGTCTCCGTGACCCGCGAGCCGCCCGCATGGGCCACGGCCAGCGCGATCCCGAAGTCGGCGATCACCGGCTGACCCGACTGCAGCAGGATATTCTCCGGCTTGAGGTCGCGATGGATGATGCCCTGGGCATGCGCGTAGTCAAGCGCGTTCGCGAGCAGGGTGACGAGGCGAACGACTTCATCAACCGGAAACTGCCGCTCGCGCTCCAGCCGCGCGCGCAGCGTCTCGCCCGTCGCGTACGGCATTACATAGTAGAGAAAGCTGTCGGCCTGCCCGGAATCGAACAGCGGCAGGAGATTGGGGTGCTGCAGATTCGCCATCACCTTGATCTCGGCCAGGAACCGCTCGGCGCCGAGCACCGCGGCCAGTTCCGGCTTGAGCACCTTGAGCGCGACGAGGCGGTCGTGCTTCAGGTCCTGCGCGAGGTACACCGTGGCCATGCCGCCCTGGCCCAGCTCGCGCTCGATGCGGTACCGGTCGGCGAGGGCGGCGGCGAGGCGCTCTGCGCTCATGATGGCGGCCAGCCGTTCAGGATGACCAGCGGGAAGAGCGCATGCCCGAGGCGGCTTCCTGGCCCGGTGAGGCGTGTCACTTCAGTCCGATTCGGGCCACCAGCCCGTGAAATCGGGGATCGTCCCTGAGCGGATGATATCCAGGATCCACATGCAGGTAGATCAGTCCGGCGGACCGAACCTGAAAGGCACGCTCGAGGCAGGCAAAGGCGCGATCGAGATCGCCCACCGCGGCACAGCCCATCGCCAGGATCTCGGAACGTACATACTCGTGCCGTGACGCTTCCTCGAGCCGATTCAGGATCTCGTCGGCTTCTTCCCGACGGCCCAGCGGGGCGAGCGCGCGTACGATCAGCGCGTCGTAGGAGCGCACGCTCGTCTCCAATCCCTGCCCGCGCTGGAACCACTGCAGGGCGGCATCGGCATCGCCGAGCTCGAGCCATGCGGCGCCGATGTCGAGGTAGGAGTAGCTGTACCCCGGGTCCAGCTCCATCGTCTTCCGCGCCTGGGCGATGGCGCCCTCGCAATCGCCGCTGAAGAGCAGGAAGCGACCGAGCCAGCGGCTATACGCCGCGTACAGCGGATCCAGAGTGAGTGCCTTCCGCATCTCCGCGACAGCTTCGCCCAGGAGCCCGACGGTGGGGAGTACGCTCCCGAACGCCCAGTGGGCCTCGCCGTAGTTCTGGTTCAGGGTGACGGCCCGGCGCAGCTGCCGCTCCGCCCCGCCAAAGTCCCACTCGTACCAGCACAGCACCTTGCCGACCGAGGTGATGGCCTCGACCAGATCGGGATCGTGCTGCAGTGCGCGGGAGGCTGATGCCTTGGCCCGCGGGTAGGCGTCGTCCGGCACGACGAAGTCGTCGGCCAACTGCGTCCAGCAGTCGGCGATGCCCGCGTAGGAGCGGGCATA
This sequence comes from Gemmatimonadales bacterium, assembly GCA_038250675.1. Lineage (GTDB taxonomy): Bacteria > Gemmatimonadota > Gemmatimonadetes > Gemmatimonadales > GWC2-71-9 > JAICUF01. The sequence goes on along the minus strand of JBBSCB010000052.1, from coordinate 3,452 downwards.
TCCCGGGTCCTGCAGCAGCGACTGCTGGAAGAATTCCAGCGCCTTTCGCGTCGAGGGCTCGGTATCCTTGTTGAAGAAAAAGCGGCCCTTCAGGTACAGCGTGTAGGCCTCGATGTTCCGGGTCGGCGCGACCAGCGTATCGGCATCGCTGCCGAGGCGCAGCTTCAGCGCGTCCACGATGGCGTGCGAGATCTCGTCCTGAATGGCGAAGACGTCTTCCAGTTGCCGATCGTAGGTCTCGGACCAGAGGTGATAGCCGTCGGCCACGTTGATGAGCTGGGCGGTGATGCGAACCCGGCTCCCGACCTTGCGGACGCTCCCCTCGAGCACCGAACTCACGCCCAGCTTCTCCCCGATCTGGCGCACGTCGACCTCCTTCCCCTTGAACGCGAAGGAGGACGTGCGCGAGGCGACCTGCATGCCCGGCACCTTGGCGAGGGCGTGGATGATTTCCTCGGTCATGCCGTCACTGAAGTACTCGTTCCCGGGGTCGGCGCTCATGTTGGCCAGCGGCAGCACGGCGATCGACTTGCGCGCGGCTGATGCGGGCGGCGTCCGACCTGCCTCCGTCGGCTGCGCCGGGCCGCCGGCCACGTTCGACTGATCCAGCGCCTCGGCGAACTGCGCGGCCGTGGCGAAGCGGTCCACCGGCGTTCGGGCCAGGGCGCGCGTCAGCGCCTCGTCCACCGTGTCGGGGACGTCGCGGGTGACCCGCACCTTCGGAATCGGGGAGACGAAGCGTTTGGCGATGATGGCCTGCGCATTGGCGCCGGTGAACGGAGGTTCGCCCGCCAGCATCTCGAACAGGACGCAGCCCAGACTGTAGAGGTCGCCCCGGCCGTCCACGTCGGGGTCGCCGGAGGCCTGCTCGGGGCTCATGTATGTGGGCGTGCCCACGACCATGCCCGTCTGGGTGAGCGAGCCGCCTGCGCTCAGCGCTTTCCCAATCCCGAAATCGGCCACCAGGGCCGACCCTTCGTGCAGCAGGATATTTTCGGGCTTGATGTCACGGTGAACCACCTTGTGCCGGTGGGCGTAGTCCAGCGCCGAGGCCACTTCACGGGTAATCGCAAGGGCCTCGGCGAGGGGCAGTTGGCGCTCGCGCTGGAGCCGCTCACGCAGCGAGCGGCCCTCCATGCTCGGCATCACGTAGAAGAGGAAGTCGCCGGCTTGCCCGGAGTCATACACGGGCAGGATGTGCGGGTGGGTCAGGCCGGCGGCGAGCTTGATCTCCCGCAGGAAGCGCTCGGCGCCGATAGCGGCCGAAAGGTCGGGCCGGAGGACCTTGAGCGCGACGTCGCGGTCGTGGCGGAGGTCGCGCGCGAGGAACACGACGGCCATGCCACCCTGGCCCAGCTCGCGCTCAAGATGATAGCGCCCGGCGAGACCGGATTCGAGTTGTCGCTGCAGGTTGTCCATGGGGGCAGCTAAAGATGCTCCCGTTTTGAGAGGACTGCCAGCGCGAGGCCGCGCCCGGTTGTATCGCTCATCGCTGCACCATCGCCTCGAGCTCGGTGAGCCAGTTCTCGGCGTAGATGATTCCGGACGCGGTGACGTGCTCCCGGATCATGAGGAACCGGCCATCCGGCGCGACGTCGTACTGCGGCCGGTTCCGGGCATCGCGGAAACCCTCCAGCGGAAACAGTGGGTGCGGATCGCCGGGATTGAAGATGGGCCCGGGCGGGACGCTGACCGCCATCATCTGACCACCGCTCTTGAAGAACAGCTCGCGGCCGTCCCGCGCCCACCGCGCCTCGATGCCGCCCCCCTGCGACAGCTGGCGCTTCGAGCCCATATCGGGAAAGGACGCGACATAGATCTCCAGTCCCGATCCGGATTCGTTCGAGGTATACGCCAGCCAGTGGCCGTCCGGCGAAAGCGCGATCTGGACTCCGTTCGCATCCGTCAGGAGCGGAACGAGCGCCGTATCGCCGTCGAGCCGGCGGGCATACATGTGATTACTCCCGGCGGATTCGTCGGACCGCACCACCAGCCAGTGTCCGTCCGCGGACGATTCCGCCTCCCAGAGCCCGAACCGATACTTGAGCACCAGTTGCGGACTCCCGCTGCCTTCGGCGCTGGCCCGGTACACGGCGACGTCGTTGCCGGTGGTGTCGGCGCTCCGGACCGAGATGAATGTGAACGAACGGCCGTCTGCCGCCCAGTTGGCGCGCCAGTTCGCGATCCCGCCGGCAATGACCTTTCGCCGGGTGCCGTTGGCGCGGCGAATCCAGAGTTCGGTGGTCTTTTCCCGCAGACTCACGGCGATGGCGGACCCGTCGGGAGAGAGGGCGGGGTACTCGAAGCGCCCATGCCACATGGAGTCCACCGGCGTCGCCTTCCCGTCGCGGGTGACCCACACGAGGTCGGAGCCGCTCAGGGCCACCGGATCGATGGTATAGAGCACCGCTCCCGAAGTCGAGATCGTAAAGCGGGTCGGCTCGACGTTGTCGATGACCGGGACTGCCCCGGAACGAATCGCAAGCCGGCGTGGATCGAACGTGGCGGCATAGAGCCCGCCGTCGCGACTGGTATACAGGAGGTAACCGGTTGGGGCGTACCACGCCCCTGCCGCCTGCGGCACCAGCGAACGCACGCTGTCGGCGGCGAAGTCATACACGGCGACACTGGACTGGACCGCACAGTTCCCATTGCACCAGATGAAAAGGACGCCCCGCGAGCCGGGCAACGGCCAGATGCCGGCTGCCCCCGTCGTCGAACTATGGCGCAGCTGCCGCGAGCTGCCAGGGGCGCCGTTGGCTGAGACTCTGGAGAGCCCCCGCCGGCTGTCGACGTACACGATGGTCCCGTCATCCAGCCATGCGCCGGAGCGGTATTCGGTCGTTGCGTCAACGGCGAGTGTGACCGATCCGCCGCCCGCGACCGGCACCTTGCGCACCGTGCCGTCGAGCGCGATGTACCCGATCCAGCGGCCGTCCGTCGAAAAGAAGGGCGACACTCCTCCCTCCGTGCCCGGCATCGGCGTCGCCTCGGCGGCGTCGCGGAGCTTCCGCATCAGCCGCGGTCCGCCAGTTCCCGGCTCGGAGTAGACGATGCTCGACCCATCGGGCGCGATCGCCGCCTGCGACGCGACGTTGCGCGCGCCGGGGTCGAGCATTTGCGGAAGGTTCGTGTGCCAGAGCACCACCTGCTGCCGGCTCACTCCCGCATCGCGAGCCGGGCGGAACCAGCCCGCCGCCGCGACGATCGCCGCGAGCAGGAGGGCAGCGGCCCAGGCCCATGGCACGGGTGACTTCCGCGAGATGGCGGTGGCGCGGGTCGAGCGGCGCACCGGGTTCACGCCGGCCCGCGTGGTCGGCTCGCCATCGAGCGCCACGGCAAAGGCCGCGGCGCTGGCCCAGCGATCGGCCGGGAGCTTGGCCAGCGCCGTGAGCACCGCGTCCTCGACGGCGTCGGGGACCGTGTCCCGCGCCCGCGACGGCGGGACCGGC
>JBBSCB010000051.1:0-15981 GCA_038250675.1 Gemmatimonadales bacterium | reverse complement strand
GTATTGACCGGAACCGAGGTCAAGTCGCTCCGCAGCGGCAAGGCGTCCATCAAGGAGGCGTACGCGCGTCTCCGGAACGGCGAGGTCTTTCTCGACGGCATGAACATCACGCCGTACGAGCAGGGCAATCGCTACAATCACGACCCGGTCCGCACGCGCAAGTTGCTCCTGCATCGCAAGGAGATCGAGCGCATGATCGGCGCGGTCGAGCGGGAGGGTCTGACGCTGGTCCCACTGGAGCTGTACTTCAAGGATGGCCGCGCCAAGGTGGCGCTCGCGCTGGGCCGCGGCAAGAAGCAGCACGACAAGCGCGAGGACCTCAAGCGGCGGATCGCCGATCGTGAGGCGGCCCGCGCCGTGGCCACCCGCAGGCGCGGCGGATGATCGCCGCTCTGCTCGTGGCCGGCGCGGTGCTGACGGGCACGCCGTCGTCCATCACCGTCACGACGCCCCGCGGCATGCAGACCATACCGGTCCGCACGGACGCATCCGGCGCGGCCACGCTCCCCGCCTCCCCGCTGGTCGCCGCGCTGGGCGGCACGACGCGCATCTCCGGGTCCTGGGCGGAAATCACGATCGCGCGCCAGCCGTTCCGCTTCCTGATCGGCGCGCCGTTCTACGTCTATGACAACCACGTGCAGCCGCTGGCCGGCACGGTGACGCTCACTCACGATACCCTCTACCTGCCGCTCCAGGTGGTGGCCGAGTTGCTGCCGCGCCTCTTTGGTCAACGCTACAGCTACGACGCAGGCCGCGGCTGGCTGGTGGAGGCTGGTGCCCGGCCGCCGGCGCCGCCCGTTGCCGACGCGCCCGCGGCCGTGGTCATGGCCGACCCGACGCCGCGGCTGCCGTCCGGCATCCGGCCCGGTCACCTCGTCACGATCGACCCGGGCCACGGCGGCGTGGATCCCGGCAATCCGGGGCTGTTCTTTCCGCACGGCATTCACGAAAAGGACGTGACGCTCCAGATTGGCCTGCTGGTGCGCGACGAGCTGCGCCGCCGCGGCGTGTCCGTCCGAATGACGCGGTCCACCGACACGCTGATCGCGCTGGGTGACCGCGGCGCGTACTGCAGCGACGGTTGCGACCTGTTCCTCAGCATCCACATCAACTCGCTGCCCAAGCGCCCCGGCTACACCGCCGCTCGCGGCTTCGAGACCTACTTCCTGGCCGAGGCCAAGACCGAAGACGCGCGACGCGTGGCGCGCATGGAGAATGAGGCCGTCCGCTTCGAGGCGGCCCCGGCCGAAACCGGTCCGGCCGGCGGGCTCGACTACATCCTGAAGGACTTGCAGCTCAACGAACATCTGCGCGAATCCGCGCAGCTGGCCGAAGCGGTGCAGGACAATCTGGAGCAGGTCCACGCCGGCACCAACCGCGGCGTCAAGCAGGCCGGATTCATGGTGCTGACGACTGCGCGGCGCCCGGCGGTGCTGGCGGAGCTGGGGTACAGCACCAACCCTGCCGATGGCGCGCTGCTCACCAAGGTCTCCAGTCAAAAGGCGCTTGCCTCAGCGCTGGCGGATGCTGTGGTGGAGTATCTCCGGGAATACGAGCGGCGCACCGACACGTCCGGCGTCCCAGGGACGCGGCGATGAGGCGCGCACTCGGCGCTGTCGTCCTCCTTAGCGGATGCGTCTACTACAATGGCGTCTACAACGCCAAGCGGCTGACCCGATCGGCCGAAAAAGCTGACCGCGATGGGCGTACGATCGAGGCGACCAACTACTGGAGCCAGGTGATCGTGAAGGCCGACTCGGTCGTGGCGCGGCATCCCGCGAGTGAGTATGTGCCCCAGGTCGAGCTATTGCGCGGCCGCGCGATGGCACGCCTGGGCCAGTGCCCCGAGGCGATTCCCGTGCTCGAAGCGGCGCTGCCGTTTGCGCCCGACTCCGCCGCGCTCGAAACCGCCACGTTCGAGCTGGCGCGGTGCTACGCGGCCGGCGGGAACATTGCCGCCGCCGCGGACGCCTTCGGCCGGCTGGCCAACGCGCGGACACTCGAGACCCGCCGCGAAGCGCGCTTCCAGTATGCGCACGCACTCCGCATGGCGGGACGCTTTCCGGAGGCCCTCGACGCGCTGGCACGAGTCGACGACCCGCGGGCCCCGTCAGAGCGGATGGTGGCACTGGCGGGCGCCGGTCAGCTCGACTCGGCATGGGTCATGGCGGATTCGGCCGTCGCGCGGGCGGACACAAGCGCGCCGTGGGACTCGCTGCTCAGCGTCGCCGGGCGTCGCGATCCCGCCGCTGCGTCCGCGATGGTCGATCGGCTGCTGCAGATGCCCGGCGTTCCCCTCGCGGAGCAGGCGCGCTGGCTCGCGGCCGACGGCGTACGGCTGATGGCGCTTGATTCGGCCCGCGGCGACGCGCGGCTGGGGCAGGCCGGCGCCGTCGGTGGCGCGTCCGAGCCCGCCGGGGCCGCACGGCTGCTCCGCGTGAAGCTCGCGCTCGGGCGGGTCGTTGCCGCCGCCGATCTGGCGCCAGTGCTGGACACGCTCGCCGCGTTGCGCGACGTGACCCGCGCGGCCTTCGAGGCCGTCCCGCTCTACGATGCCGCCGTCCGGGTGCGCGCGGCGGCCGATTCGGCGGCGATCAAGGCGCCCGAAGCAGACATGGCGCTGTTCCTCGCCGCCGAAGCCGCACGCGACGGCCTCCACAGCGCCCGCCTGGCGGCGGCGCTGTTCCACCGCATCGTCGATCAATGGCCCGCATCGCCCTACGCGCCCAAGGCGCTGCTCGCGCTGCATGACGTCCGCCCGGCGGACGTTCCCGACCTCGGCGGGGAGCTCGCGGCGCGCTATCCCGCGAGTCCCTACTACGCCGCGCTGCGCGGTGAAAGCGACCCCCGGCTCCAGTCGCTGGAGGATTCTCTGAGCGCCTTCGCCACGAGCCGCGCCATGGAGCGCGCCCAGCCCGCAGCCAGCCCGGCCACGCCCAGCCAGCCGGGCGTCCGGCGGCCCGGTACCCAGACACCAAACGAATTGCGATAGTGACCGTGGACCTCGGACGCGATGTCTTCGGCCGGCGATTCCGGAACCCGGTCATGCTGGCCGCCGGCACCGCGGGCTTTGGGCGGGAGCTCGACGGCGTGATGGATCTCGATCGGCTGGGCGGCCTCGTGACCAAGGCCGTCTCGCTGCAGCCGCGTCGCGGCAACCGTCCGCCGCGCGTGGCCGAGTTCGCCGGCGGCATGCTGAATTCAGTCGGGCTGGCCAATCCGGGGGTCGCACAGGTACGGGCGCGGGAGCTCCCCTGGCTGGCGAATCGGTTGGGAGCGACCCGACTGATCGTGAACGTCGTGGGCTTCGAGGTCGCCGAGTACGGACGGGTGATCGCCGAACTGGGCGAATGCGCCGGCATCACGGCGTTCGAGCTCAACCTGTCGTGTCCCAACAGCGAAGCGGGCGGACTGGAATTCGGCGCCGATCCGGCCTGCATCAGCGCCGTCGTCGGATCGTGCCGCCGCGCCACGACGATCCCGCTGATCGTGAAGCTCTCGCCCGCATTGCCCGATATCGCCGCGGCCGCGCGCTCGGCGCGGGACGCGGGTGCCGACGGCGTGTCGGTCATCAATACGATGCCGGGGTTGCTCTATGACGACGCCTCAGGCAAGGGAACCCGTCTGGGGCAGGGCAACGGAGGACTCAGCGGTCCGGCCCTGCTGCCGGTGGGCGTTCTGGCCACGGCGCGCGTGCTCGAAGCGAGCGGCTTGCCGGTGATTGGCGTCGGCGGCATCCGCTCGGCCGGCGATGCGCGGCAGTATCTCCGCGCCGGCGCGTCGTTGGTGGCGATCGGCACGGCCGCCCTCGCCGATCCCCGCCTCCCCGAGCGGGTCGTCAGGGACCTGGAGGCCAACCGTGGCTGAAATCGTGCTGGCCCTCGACCACGCGACGGGTGCCGACGCGCTCGCGCTCGTGGCGCAGCTTCCCGCGCTGCGTTGGGTCAAGGTGGGCTCGGTCCTCATGACGCGGGAGGGACCCGGGCTGGTCGCGGCGCTGCGCGCGCGCGGGCTGCAGGTCTTTCTCGATCTCAAGTGGCACGACATTCCGAATACCGTGCGTGGTGCCGTCGCTGCGGCGCGGGAGATCGGCGCGGCGATGGCGACCGTGCACACGCTCGGCGGGGCAGACATGTTGGCCGCAGCGCAGGCCGGGGCGGGGTCCGAACTGGCACTGGTGGGCGTAACCGTGCTGACGTCGCACGACGATGCGTCCTTCGGGCGGGCGCTGGGGCGCGAGGCAGCCCATGTTGGTGCGGAGGTCGAACGGCTCGCCGGCCTCGCGGCGGACGCCGGACTGGCCGGTATCGTCTGCTCACCGCATGAGACGGCGGCGATGCGGACGCGGCTGGGCCCGGCGGCGCGGATCGTGGTGCCGGGGATCCGCCGGGCCGGCGGCGCCGCGGACGACCAGCGACGGACCGCCACGCCGGCGGCGGCCATCGCGGCCGGGGCGACGCATCTGGTGGTGGGACGGGCCCTGAGCGAGGCGCCCGATCCTCTGGCGGTCCTCGACGAACTGCTGGCGGCCGCATGCGTCGGCTGATCGCGGGCTGGGTCCTGGTGGCGACGGTGGCGGCGGCGCCCGCCGCCGCCCAGGTGCCGGAGCTGCAGGCGGCGGGGGAGCGGGTCCGTCAGGCCTGGCTGGCCCACGACGCCGCGCGACTGGTGGCCGCGGGCGGCCGCCTGCTGATCCAGCTTCCGGCGGCGGATCCCGCATCCCCGGTCGACCGGGCGCAGGCGACTGCCCTGCTGAAGGAGTATCTGGCCGGCACGACCGAGGTTGCGGTGCGGCTGGTGGCGGCCCGCGCAATCGAGCCGGGCCGCGGGTACGTGGAGCTGGTGCGGCACTACCGGCCGGCGGGGACCCAGGAGGTCCGATCGGCGCGGCTGCTGTTGGGGTATCGGCGGGTCGGGGCGCGCTGGGAACTGGCCGAGTTGCGGGTGGTGGAGTAGACCCAACCGTCGTGCCTTGCGTGACTTCCGGGCGCCGTCTATATTGTAAAGCTAGACCCTAAACTGGCCCGGGAGACACGTGTGAAGGTTCGTTCAAGTGTGAAGCCGATTTGTGAGCACTGCAAGGTGGTCAAGCGGCAGGGCGTCACGCGGATCATCTGCAAGCGCAATCCCAAGCACAAGCAGCGGCAGGGCTGATCATGGCACGCATCGCAGGGGTGGACCTTCCGCGCGAGAAGCGCGTCGAAGTGGCGCTCACGTACATCTACGGCATCGGCCGTCCCACCAGCGCCCGCATCCTCAGTGAAACCGGCGTCAACGTCGACACCCGCGTCCGCGATCTGTCGGACACCGAGGTCGCGCGGCTGCGTCAGATTATCGAGCGGTCGGTGAAAGTGGAAGGCGCGCTTCGCACCGAAGTCGCCATGAACATCAAGCGCCTGATGGATATCGGCAGCTATCGCGGGATCCGGCATCGCCGGGGCCTGCCGGTTCGCGGTCAGCGGACGCATACGAACGCGCGCACCAAGAAGGGGCCGCGCCGCGCCATCGCGGGCAAGAAGAAAGTGACGAAGAAGTAAATGACGAGTCCGACTCCAGAATCCGCGACCGCGGCGCCGACGGCCAGGCCGGCGGCGAAGCGCTCCAAGAAGGTCGTCGAGTCCGAGGGGATCGCGCACATCAGCGCCACGTTCAACAACGTGCTGATCACGATCACCGACATGCGGGGCAACGCCCTCGCCTGGGGCACCGCAGGCAAGGCGGGCTTCAAGGGCTCCAAGAAGTCCACGCCGTTCGCGGCCACCGTCGCCGCCGAAAACTGCGGCCGGGAAGCGATGAACCTCGGACTGCGTCGCGTGCATGTGCGGGTGCAGGGCCCCGGCAGCGGCCGCGAGTCGGCCATTCAGGCGCTCGCCTCGGTCGGGCTACGGGTGGTGTCCATCCGCGACGTCACGCCGATTCCCCATAACGGGTGCCGTCCCCCGAAGAAGCGGCGGGTCTGAGTCATGTCACGCTATACCGGTCCGAGCTGCCGTCAGTGCCGCCGCGAAGGCACGAAGCTGTTCCTGAAGGGCACCAAGTGCCTGACGGAAAAGTGTCCCCTCGAACGCCGCCCGTATCCCGCCGGCCAGCACGGCCAGGGTGGCGGCGGGCGACCGCGCAAGACGTCGGAGTATGCCAAGCAGCTGCGTGAGAAGCAGAAGGTCAAGCGGATGTACGGGCTGACGGAGCGCCAGTTCCGCAACACCTTCGAGACCGCCTCGCTTGAGACGGGCGTGAAGGGCACCAATCTGCTGATCGCACTCGAGACGCGGCTGGACAACGTGGTCTACCGGATGGGCTTTGCCGCAAGCCGCAAGGCGTCGCGCCAGCTGATCCGGCACGGCCACATCCAGATCAACGGCCGCCGGGTCGATATTCCGTCGTTTCACCTCGTCCCGGGCCAGGAAGTCCGGGTCGTCGAGGGCAGCCGCGAGCTGGTGTCGGTCAAGGCGGCCCAGGAACAGGCCTCCCGTGGGGCCCCGGTGGGCTGGCTGTCGGTCGACACCGACACGGTCAGCGGCCGGCTCGTCGAGCGCCCGACGCGCGAGGCGATTCCCGTCAACGCCCAGGAGCAGCTCATCGTCGAGCTGTACTCGAAGTGACCATGAGTATTGATCTGACTGGCCTGGTCCGCCCGCACCTCGTCGAGATGACGAAGCGGGACGACAATCCCAACGCGGCCGAGTTCCGCCTGCAGCCGCTGGAGCGCGGGTTTGGCTATACCCTTGGGAACTCGCTGCGGCGGCTGCTGCTGTCGTCGCTCCGGGGCACCGCCGTCTGGGGCTTCCGCCTCGACGGCGTGGTCCACGAGCATCAGACGGTGCTGGGCGTGCTCGAGGACGTGCACCAGATCGTGCAGCGGCTCAAGTCGCTCACGCTCGTGCTCGATCCCGAGGTGGACGAGGCGATCCTCCACATCAAGCGCGACGGGGCCGGGCCGGTGTACGCCCGCGACATCCAGGAGCATGGCTCGGTTCGGGTCGTCAACCCGGACCACCTGCTGTTCACGCTGCAGGACGACCGCGACGTGAGCATGGAGCTGTACGTCAACAAGGGCCGCGGCTATGTGGAGTCGGAGCTGCATCCGGCCGACCGGTCGTTGCCGGTGGACCTCGTGCGCATCGACGCCATCTACAATCCGGTCCGCCGCGCCAACTTCACGGTGGCCGAGACCCGCGTTGGCCAGCGCACCGACTACGATCGGCTGACCGTGTCGATCGAGACCAACGGCACCATTTCGCCGGAAGATGCCATCGCCTACGCGGCGGCACTGGCGCAGGAGCATTTCCGGTTCTTCGTCGAGTTTGGCCAGGTGCCGTCGATGCGGGATCAGAGCGGTGCGGATGAGACCGCCGGCGCCGACCTGCGCGTGCGTCTGTCGCGCCTGATCGATGATTTCCAGCCGGCGCTATCGGTGCGCTCGCTCAACTCACTCAAGAACTCGAATATCCGGACCCTGAAGGACCTGGTCGAGTTCACCGAGGAAGACCTGCTCAAGGTCAAGAATGTGGGCGAGAAGGCGCTCCAGGAGATCGCGGAGCTGCTGCAGCGCGAACAGCTGAACTTCGGCATGACGTTCGACGACGCCGATGGCGACCTGCATGTCGTCAAGCCGGGCCAGCCGCCCGCCATGCGGATCACGGCGGGTAGCGAGGAGACGGTCTAGATGCGCCATCGCGCCAAGGGACGCCAGCTGTCCCGCACGTCCACCCACCGGCGGGCGATGCTGAACAACATGGCGACCAGTCTCTTCCAGCACGGCCGCATCGTGACCACCGAGGCCAAGGCCAAGGAGCTGCGGCCGTTCGCTGAGAAGCTCGTGACGCTCGCCCGCCGCGGCGACCTCCATGCCCGCCGGCTCGTGTCACGGAAGATCCACGACCGCGTGGTGCTGGCCAAGCTGTTCGCCGAGATCGGGCCCCGCTTTGCCGGCCGCCCGGGCGGCTACACCAGGATTCTCAAGCTCGGCCACCGGCCGGGTGACGGGGCCGACGTTGCGCGGATAGAGCTGCTCGCCAAGTGAGTCGCGCCCGGCTCATCCGCGCAAACGAAAAGGGGACCCTCGGGTCCCCTTTTTTCCGCCCGGCAGCGACGCGCTCAGCTGGCCTTGGCGACCTTGTTACTCTTGAGGCACTGGGTGCACACCCGCACTCGCTTGGGCGCCCCGTCCACCAGCACCCGCACCGTCTGGAGGTTGGGATACCACCGGCGCTTGGTGCGATTGTTGGCGTGGCTGACGTTGTTGCCTGTGACCGGCCCCTTGGCGCACACGGAACAGACCCGTGCCATATGATCCACCCTTCAGAAGGTCTTCGACGCGTACCGAATGAAGCCCATAATTCTAATCTGCATGGCGACATGACACAACCTCCGCGAGGCTCGCATGCCTAAGGCCGTCATCACGGGGATTACCGGCCAGGACGGTTCCTACCTCGCCGAGCTGCTGCTCGCCAAGGGCTACGACGTCGTGGGCGTGGTCCGGCGCACCAGCCACCACAGCTACGAGCGGATCGAGCATCTGCTCGATCGTATCGAGATCGTGCCGGCCGATCTGCTCGACCAGCATTCCCTCACCATGGTCATCAAGGACGCGCGGCCGGACGAGGTGTACAATCTGGCCGCCCAGTCCTACGTCCCCACCTCCTGGAGCCAGCCGGTCCTCACCGGCGAGTTCACCGCGCTCGGTGTCACCCGGATCCTCGAGGCAGTCCGGCTGGCGCACCCCTCGGCGCGCTTCTACCAGGCCAGCTCGTCCGAGATGTACGGGCGGGTGGCCGAGACGCCCCAGCGGGAGAGCACGTCGTTCTATCCCCGATCGCCGTACGGGGTGGCCAAGGCCTACGGCCACTGGATCACCGTGAACTACCGCGAATCCTACGGGCTCTACGCGGTGGGCGGCATTCTCTTCAATCACGAGTCGCCGCGGCGCGGGATCGAGTTCGTCACCCGGAAGGTCACCGACGGCGTCGCGCGCATCAAGCTGGGGCTCGCCACCGAGCTGCGGCTGGGGAATCTGGATGCCCGCCGCGACTGGGGATTTGCCGGGGACTACGTCGACGCGATGTGGCGCATGCTGCAGCGCCCCTCGCCCGAAGACTTCGTGATTGGGACCGGCGTGGGCCACACCGTCCGTGACCTGGTGGAGGCCGCGTTTTCGCACGCCGGCCTCGACTGGCAGCGGCACGTCGTCGTGGATCCGAAGTTCATCCGCCCTGCCGAGGTTGATCTGCTGCTGGCTGATCCCGGCAAGGCGCAGACCGAGCTTGGCTGGACGCCGACGGTGGACTTTGCCAGTCTCATCGCCATGATGGTGGACGCCGACGTGGTGCGGCTTAGCGCCCGCCGATGAACGTCCTGATCACCGGGGCCGACGGCTTTGTCGGTCGCCACCTGGTGCGGCTGCTCCGCGGCCTGGGCGACCGGGTGCGGGCCGGCATCCGCCCCGGCGTCCCGGTGCCGTCCGGCGCCTTTTCCGAGGCCGACGCGGACGGCATCGAGTGGGTACCGCTCGAGCTGACCGATCCGGCGTCGCTTGCGGCGGCGCTCGCCGAGCCCTGCGATGCGATCATTCACCTGGCCGCCGTGGCGTCGGGGGCGGATGCGGGCCGGGATCCGCTGACGGCGTGGACGGTCAACGCGGCGGGAACGGCGCTCCTGGCCCAGGCGGCGGCCGACGCCCGCGATGCGGGCCCGTGCGACCCGCGGCTGCTGCTGGTGTCCACGGGCGAGGTCTACGGCACCCTCGACCGGCCGGCCCGCGAGGAGGACCCGCCACAGCCGCAATCGGTCTATGCCGCCAGCAAGGTGGGCGCGGAGTTCGCGGCACTCGAGGTCTGGCGCCGCACCGGGCTGTGGGTGGCGATCGCGCGCCCGTTTACGCATACCGGCCCGGGCCAGGTGGACCGCTTCCTCGTGCCGGCGCTGATCGCCCGGCTGCGCGAGGCGGGACGGGTGGGGCGCGGCGTTGTGCCGGTGGGCAATCTGCGGCCGGTGCGCGACTTTACCGACGTGCGCGACGTGGTCGCGGCCTACCGGCTGCTCATCGAGCGCGGAACCGCCGGGGCGACGTATAATGTGTCGCGCGGCGAAGGGGTCGCGCTGGCCGCGCTCTTTGCGCGGATCGCGGCGGTGATGGGTGTGCCGGCCCGGGCCGAGCCGGATCCGGCGCTGCTGCGGAGGGCCGACCTGCCGTACCTCGTTGGGGATTCGAGCAAGCTGCGGCGCGCGACCGGCTGGGCGCCCGCCATTCCACTGGACCAGACGCTGCGGGACATGGTGGATGCCGAAACGCACTGACCTCAAGACCATCCTGCTCATCGGTTCCGGCCCGATCGTGATCGGCCAGGGCGCGGAGTTTGACTACTCCGGCACCCAGGCGTTGCGCGCCCTGAAGGAGGAGGGGTACCGGGTGGTGCTGGTGAACTCCAACCCGGCCACGATCATGACGGACCCGGAGCTGGCCGACCGGACCTACGTCGAGCCGGTGACGCCGGAATGGGTGGCCAAGGTCATCGAGCGGGAACGCCCCGATGCGCTCCTGCCCACGATGGGCGGCCAGACCGCGCTCAACGTGGCGATGGCGCTCTACCGCGACGGCACGCTGGAGAAGTACGGCGTCGAGCTGATCGGAGCCAGCGAGCGTGCCATCCGCATCGGCGAGGACCGCGACGAGTTTGCCCAGGCGATGCGCCGGATCGGGCGGGCCACTCCCGAGGGGCGGACCGTCACCAGCGTCGAGGACGCGTTGGCCGCGGTGGAGGTGACCGGATATCCCGCCATTCTGCGGCCGTCGTACACGCTGGGCGGGAGCGGTGGCGGCATCGCGTACAACCGCGAGGAGTTCGAATCGCTGATTCGGCGCGGCCTCGAGCTGTCGCCGGTCGGTTCGGTCCTGGTCGAGCGGAGCATCATCGGCTGGAAGGAATTCGAGTTGGAGCTCATGCGGGACGGCGCCGACAACGTCGTCATCGTCTGCTCCATCGAGAACCTCGATCCGATGGGGGTGCACACCGGTGATTCCATCACGGTGGCCCCCGTCATGACGCTCACCGACCGCGAATATCAGCAGATGCGCGACTCGGCGATCGCCATCATCCGCGAGGTGGGCGTCGCGGCCGGCGGCTGCAACATCCAGTTCGCGGTCAATCCCGCCACGGGCGAGCAGCTGGTCATCGAGATGAACCCGCGGGTCTCCCGCTCGTCGGCGCTGGCGTCGAAGGCCACCGGGTTTCCGATCGCCCGCATTGGCGCGAAGGTGGCGGTGGGGTACCGGCTCGACGAGCTCCCCAACGACATCACGAAGACGACGCCGGCGTCGTTCGAGCCGGTGCTGGACTACGTGGTCGTGAAGGTGCCGCGCTTTGCGTTCGAAAAATTCCCGGCGGCGGACCCCACGCTGACCACACAGATGAAGGCGGTCGGTGAGGTCATGGCGATCGGCCGGACGTTCAAGGAGGCGTTCCAGAAGGCGATACGCGGGCTCGAGATCGATCGCCCGGGCTGGACCATCGCGCCCGAGCTGGCCGATGACCGGCTGGCCGACGACTCGCGCGAGACGGCCGTCGCCGCGCTCCACACACCGACGCCGGAGCGGATCTTCCAGGTGAAGCGCGCGATGCTGGCCGGCGTCTCCGTCGGCGAGATCCACGAGCGCAGCGGCATCGATCCCTGGTTCCTGCATCAGATGGCGGAGCTGATCGAGGCGGAGCGCGAGTGGGTCGCCGGGAGCCCGCCGGCCGCCGATGATGCGATGGCCCGCCAGCTCCGCACGATGAAACGCCTGGGCTTTTCCGACCGCCAGCTGGCCGATCTCCGCGGCCAGGCCGAAGCGGACGTCCGCGCCACCCGTCACCGCCTCGGCGTGCGTCCCGCCTACAAGACGGTGGATACCTGCGCCGGCGAGTTCCCCTCGTCCACGCCGTATCTGTATTCGTCGTACGACGAGGAAAACGAGGCTGTTGCGGGCAGCGGCGAGACCGTCGTGATCCTGGGGAGCGGGCCCAACCGGATCGGCCAGGGCGTCGAGTTCGATTACTGCTGCGTCCGGGCCGCGCTCGCGTTCCGCGAGATGGGGTACCGCACGGTGATGGTCAACTCCAATCCGGAGACGGTCTCCACCGACTTCGACATCTCGGACGCCCTCTACTTCGAGCCGCTCACGCTCGAAGACGTGCTCGAGATCGTGGATGTGGAGCGGCCGATCGGCGTGGTGGTGCAGCTCGGCGGCCAGACGCCGCTCCGTCTGGCCCGGGGGCTGGAGCGCGCCGGTGTGCGCATCCTCGGCACGTCGCCGGAGGCCATCGACATCGCCGAAGACCGCGGGCGGTTCGCGGCGGTGACGCGCGAGCTGGGCGTCCGGCAGCCGCCCAGCGGTGTGGCGGTCTCGGTGAGCGAGGCCGTCGCAGTCGCCGAGCGGGTCGGGTACCCGGTTCTGGTCCGACCGTCCTATGTGCTGGGCGGTCGCGCCATGGAGATCGTCTATGACGAGCCCTCGCTGCGCTCCTACTTCATTCGCGCGGCGCGGGTCACGCCCGAGCATCCGGTGCTGATCGACCGCTTCCTCGAGGACGCGTTTGAGGCCGACGTGGACGCGATCTCCGACGGCGTACGCTGCGTCATTGGTGGCGTCATGCAGCACATCGAGGACGCCGGCATCCACTCCGGCGACTCGGCCTGTGTGCTGCCGCCGTATCTGATCACCGAGGAACAGGTGGCGCAGATGCGGGAGCATACGCGCGCGTTTGCCCTCAAGCTCGGCGTCGTGGGGCTGCTCAACGTGCAGTACGCCATCCGCGACGGCGTGGTGTACGTGCTGGAGGTGAACCCCCGGGCCTCGCGCACCGTGCCGTTCGTTTCCAAGACGACCGGCGTGCCGCTCGCCTCGCTGGCCGCCGCCGTGGCGGTGGGCCGTACGCTCGACGAGCTGGGGATCGAGGACGACGTCTTGCAGCCGTACGTCGCGGTCAAGGAAGCAGTGTTCCCGTTCAGCAAGTTCCCCGGTGTGGACCTCGTCCTCGGGCCCGAGATGCGGTCCACCGGCGAGGTGATGGGCATCGCCGATTCGTTCGGGATGGCGTTTGCCAAGGCGCAGGCATCGGCCGACGGCTCGCTGCCGCTCGAGGGATCGGTGTTCATCACCGTCAACGACCGCGACAAGAACACCGTGGTGCCGATCGCGCGGCGGTTCCACGCCCTGGGGTTCAGCATTTTCGCAACCGACGGCACCGCACGCCATCTCCGGGCGCGCGGCGTGCCGGCCGAGCGGGTGCTCAAGGTGCACGAGGGGCGGCCCAACGCGATCGATCTCCTGGTCTCGGGCCGGATCCAGCTGCTGATCAACACGCCGCTCGGTAAGCTGACCCAGAAGGATGACTACGCCATCCGACGCGCCGCACTCCAGCAACGCGTGCCCTATACGACGACGCTGTCGGCGGCCTCTGCCGCCTGCGATGCGATCATCGCACTCCGCAGCCGGGTGGGCGAGGTGCGGTCGCTCCAGGAGTGGCACGCGCTGGCCCGGGAGATGAGCGCCGAGTGGAGCGGCTAAGCGCCCGCGCGCCGGGCTTCGTCGCCGGGCTGCAGGCGCGGGTGCGGGGCCAGGTCCGGGCGAAAGAGCCGCTCGCGCGCTATTCGACCTACCGCATCGGCGGCCCCGCGACCGTCCTGCTGCCCGCGACGCCCGACGACGTGGGACAGGCGCTCGCGTTTGCCCGGGACGCCGGGGTGCCCTGGTTTGCCGTTGGCCTCGGCTCCAACATCCTGCTGCCGGACGAGGGGCTCGACGCGCTGGTCATCCGAATCGGCAAGGGGCTGGACCACCTCGGGCGCGACGGCGAGCTCTGGCGGGCCGGCGCCGGCTTGCCGGCCCCGCTGGCAGCGCGGCGAACGGCGCAGGCGGGGTACGCGGGGCTCCACATCTTCGTCGGTGTGCCCGGCACGGTGGGCGGCGGCGTCTTCATGAACGCGGGTTGTCACGGCGGAGACTGGGCCGCCGTGGTCCGCACGGTGACGGTGGTGGATGCGGCGGGGCGCGACCAGGTGCTCCCGCGCGGGGAGGTGCCGTTCACGTACCGCTGGAGCGGGCTTGGCCCGCGCATCGTGCTGGAGACAACGGTCGAGCTGCGCCCGGAGGCCGCCGATCGCCTCGAGGCGGAGCTCGAGGAGATGCACCGCTGGCGCCGCGATGGCACGCCGTTCAACCAGCCATGCTGCGGGAGCGTGTTCAAGAATCCGGCCGGTCCGAGCTGGAAGCAGGCGGACGGGCCGCGAACCGCCGGCCAGCTGGTGGAGGCGGCCGGGCTCAAGGGCCGTCGGCTCGGCGGGGCGGAGGTATCGCCGATGCACGCCAACTACATCGTGAACACCGGCGGGGCCACGGCTGCGGACGTGCGCGGGCTCCTCGCGGACGTGCGTGAGACTGTGGAGGACCGGTTCGGTGTCCGGCTGGAAGCGGAAGTGAAGATCATCGGGCCCGACGGGCGGTATCTCGAGGGCGGACACGAGGGGGTCAATGGCTGACTATTTTGCACACGAATCATCCTACGTGGATGACGGGGCCGTCGTCGGTGCGGGCACGAAGATCTGGCACTTCTGCCACGTGATGCCCGGCGCCGTGATCGGGGCGGGGAGCAGTCTGGGACAGAACGTGGTCGTGATGTCCCGGACCCGGATCGGCAACAACGTGAAGATCCAGAACAACGTCTCGATCTACGAGGGCGTGGTGCTGGAGGACGACACGTTCTGCGGTCCCAGTTGCGTCTTCACCAATGTGGTCAATCCGCGGAGTCGCGTGTCCCGCAAGGCGGAATACCGGCAAACGCTGGTGCGGCGCGGCGCGTCGATCGGCGCCAACGCCACGATCGTCTGCGGCGTTACGCTGGGCGAATACAGCTTCGTGGGCGCCGGCGCCGTGGTGACCAGCGACGTGCCGGCGTTCGGGCTGATGGTCGGGGTGCCGGCCCGCCGGGTGGGCTGGATGTGCCAGTGCGGCGAGCGGCTGCAGGTCACGCGCGGATCGGCACGGTGCGTCGCCTGCGGGGCCGGCTATGACGAGCGGGAGGGGGCACTTGCGATGATTGACCCGCCTTCGGAGCCGGTATAGGTTTCCCGGCTTTGCAGCCACAGCGGAATCGAGCGCGCCCGGGCGTGCGGCCGGGCCGGGCCGAGGCGCGGGCGCTTTGCCAAGGGACATGCGCGTGGACGTGCCATTGCTGGACCTTGTTGCGCAGTACGATTCGATCAGGGCTGCCGTGATGCCGGCGCTGATGGCGGTGATCGAGCGCCAGGGATTCATCATGGGCCCGGAGGTCGCGGCGCTGGAGGAGGCGATCGCGACCCTCTCGGGAACGCGTCATGCGGTGGCGTGCGCCAGCGGCACCGACGCCTTGCTGCTGCCGCTGCACGCCCTCGATCTCGCCCCCGGTGATGAGGTTGTCACCTCCGCATTCACGTTCTTTGCGACGGCGGGAGCGATCCATAACGCGGGCGGGACGCCGGTGTTCGCGGACATCGATCCCGCGACGTTCACCATCACGCCGGAGGCGATCGAGGCCGCGATCACGCCGCGCACCCGGGCAATCGTCGTGGTGCATCTGTACGGGCAGATGGCGCCGATGGACCGCATCCTCGCCCTGGCGGAGGCGCGGGGCATCCCGGTCATCGAGGACGCGGCACAGGCGATCGGGGCCCGGCAGCGGGTGGCCGGGGACTGGCGCACGGCGGGTCAACTCGGCGCGGTGGGCACACTGTCGTTCTTTCCCAGCAAGAATCTCGGCGCCTGGGGCGATGGCGGCATGATCGTGACCAGCGACGATGCGGGCGCCGAGCGACTCCGAAAGCTTCGGCTGCATGGCGGGGCCAGGCAATACCATCATGAGGAGGTGGGGTACAACAGCCGCCTCGACTCGATTCAGGCCGCCGTGCTGCTGGCCAAGCTTCCGTACCTCGCCGGGTGGAGCGAGGCGCGGCGGCGGCACGCGGCCC
>JBBSCB010000050.1:0-16279 GCA_038250675.1 Gemmatimonadales bacterium | reverse complement strand
CGTCCCCGTCGCCACGCCGATCCCGCAGCCCTCCCACCCGCCGAGCCCCGGGGCCTCCATCGCGATCTGCTCCTGCAGCCAGCGGACCGCACCGACGCCGTTCTCCACCTGCTCGAAGCCATCGTAGATTGCGGCGGGCGGCAGCTCGACGCCGGCGCGCATGTACAGCTCATCGGCGCCGAACGCCCAGTGCATGCCCCGCTCCCGCAGCGCGCGTGCCGACCACCGATCGATCTGCCCGATGGCGGCGCGACATTCCTCCGCCGTCGGCTCCCGCACCAGGTGATGCTTGCTGAATTCCGTCAGGCCCACCGGGACCACCGAGCAGCCCATCACGGCCTCGCCGAACGCATAAAGGTCGCCCAGCGTCTGCTCGAGCACCGCGCCGTCGTTGACGCCGGGCGACATGACAATCTGGGTGTGAAACACGATGCCGTGGTCGGCAAAGTGGCGCAGTTGCGGAATGATGTCGGGCGCGGTGGGATTGCGGAGGAGATAGCGGCGGGCGACCGGGTCGGTCGCATGCACCGACACATAGAGCGGCGAGAGCCGGTATTCGATGATGCGCTCGACGTCGTGCGGCTTGAGATTGGTGAGCGTGGCGAAGTTGCCGTAGCGGAACGACAGGCGATAGTCATCGTCCCGGATGTAGAGCACTTCCCTGAGGCCCTCGGGCAGGCCATCCACGAAGCAGAAATCGCAGCGATTCGCGCAGCGACGGATCCGGACCGGCTCGAGCGAGAGGCCCATGGCGGCGTCGAGCGGCCGCTCGATCTCGAACTCGACCTCAATGCCCTCCGGCTGCCGCACGTGAAGCGTGAAGCGCTCCTCCGCGCTGAGGAACTCCCAGTCGAGGAAGTCCTCGAGCTCCCGGCCATCGATGGAGATGAGCTCGGTGCCGGGCATGAGCCCGAGCTCGGCGGCAATGGAATCGGGGTGGACGGCTGTGACCTTGATCATGCGGCACCGCGGCGACGGAAGCGTGGCCGGCGGCCCCGCCCGGCAGAAGCGGAAACATCGCCTCCCATCGCCGTAAATACAAGTGCCGAGCAGACTTCGACGCGTGACCGAAGGTGACTTCTTGGGTCAGCTTCCGGGCGGGAACAGGAACCGCAGGAACAGGCCGACCCGCTGGGCCCACCAGAACGCGGAGTGCGCGGCACCCGGCTGGAGGTAGTAGGTCACGTCGGTGCCGCTCACCCAGCCCTTCGACTGCATCGTCTGCAGCAGCTGATCATCGACGGCACTTCGGGGTGCGCCTCCATCGATTTCCTCGGTGCCGCGGTCGTACCAGACTCGCAGCGGGAGCTTGGTACTGAGCGCCGAAATGTCGCGGGTGACGACCGCATTGCTCGAGCTGAGCGCGGCGGAAAGCGCCGCAACCTGCCCGAAGGTCGCCGAGTTGTGGACGCCACCCCAGAACGCGATCAACCCGCCCAGCGATGAGCCACCGATGCCGGTGGCCGCCGCGTCGGCGCGGGTACGATAGCGCGCGTCAACGAACGGTTTGACCTCCTGGATGACCATGCGCATGTAGTTGGCGCCGTTCGCGTCGGTACCGGTGAGACGGGCACCGTCGGTACCGGTGAGACCGGTGGGATGGTCCCGGCTGTATTCGGCGGTGGGATTCTCCGGGGTGTATTCGGCGGTGCGATCGCGCGGCTCGATGCCGACGATGATGAGCCGGGCGATCGCTCCGCGTGTGATGAGGCCGGTCGCGGCGGTGTCCATCCCCCACGTGGTGGCGCCCGACGCATTGCCGCTCACGAAGATCATCTCGCCGTCCTGCATGTACAGCACTGGATAGCAGCCCGTGGCCGAGGCGTCATAGGCCGGCGGCACGTAGATCCACAGGCGGCGATCGCCGCCGAGGATGGCGGGTTGGATCGTTGTGCTCGTCACAGTGCCGCCGGTGCGTGTGACCGGCTGGGGGGTGGCGGTGCAGGTGGCAGTGATCGGCGGCGTCAGCCCATCGCCCGTGCACGCCGCGCCAATCGCCAGCACGCACGCCCAGAAGCCGCGGCGAGGAGCTCCTGCCCGACCACTCATCGCGGAAAGAGGAACTGCAGCATCGGGCCGAAACGCTGGGCCCACGAGCCGACGTCGTGGCCACCGGGAAATCCCTGCTCGTATCTGACGTCCAGCCCGTCGGTCCAGCCCTTGGCCACGGCCGCTGTTGCGAACACCGCCAGACCATCAACCTCGGCCGTATCCTCGGACACTTCATCCGCACCACGATCCAGCCAGAAGCGGACGGGGACTTTCGAGGGCAGTGCGGACAACTGCGCCGTGACGAGCTGGTTGGCCCACCAGAGCGAGGCTGACGTTCCATCCGAGAGGCCGAACGTGCCCGGGTAATGGAGCGCAGTGTAAACGGCGATGAGCCCGCCATATGAGCCGCCACCGATGCCGGTGGAAGCCGGGTCGGTCCGGGTGCGGAAGTGTGCGTCGACGAAGGGTTTCAGCTCCTGCACCAGCATCCGCGCGTAAAGCGGCCCGCGTCCGCTGCCGCTCACGTGCGAGTCGAACGTCGGCGTGTACTCGGCGTTCCGGTCGGGCGTGCCGACCGCGACGATGATGAGCGGGGCAATCGTTCCGGCGTTGATGAGCTGGCTCGCCGCCTGGTCGGCCTTCCAGGTCGCCACGGGATTCGCGCTCGCGGTGGCGAAGACTTCGGCGCCGTCCTGCATATAGAGCACCGGGTAACGCTGTCCCGAATCGTAGCCCGGCGGCGTATAGACCCAAATGGTGCGATTGTTCGCCAGGGTGCTCGAGTGGAAGGCGTAGGACGTGATCGCGGCGGGGCCGGATCCCCGATCGGTATCGGGAACCACGACCGCGGCGCCGTCCCCGCCCGGATCCTCGCTGGAGGAACAGGCGACCACCGTGGACAGCAGCAGCAGCCGTGTAATCCGCGCGACCGTTGTAGTCATGAACCGCCTGGGGACCTCAAGGTGTAGGATGTGTGCGGCGAACCGCAGCCGCAGTGTGCTTGCCGCGCCACAGCCGTGGGAGCGGCACCGGCTCAGGGCGCTGCGTCTCGGTCGGCCAGCGCCACACAACAATGCAACCGCGGGCTCAAGTCCCTCAAGACCAACGGCTTTGCGAATTGCTGCGAACCGGTCCGAAAGGTACCTTGGTGGCACGAAGCTTGTAATCCCGGCGCCCATCTTGCGAGCCAGTCTGGCGCAGCGCGGTCGTCGTTGCCGGCAAGTTGGCCGCAACTGTCGCACCGGCAGGATCCGGAAGCGCTCTTCTGATGATGCACCAGACCTCGGTATCTGGTCGTGAGCCACCCCGACCCCGCCGCTCACATCAGGCTCCAGCTGTACGACGATTTCACCAGGTCCCTGCACACGGAGAGTAATGCATGCCCACGTCCACTGGTGCCGATATTCCCGACTCCTCCCTCACCAAGAGCGCCTCAGTCAAGCGGTCGCAATTTGCGCCGGATGCCCCCCTTCCGCTGGTGATGGAACCGGCCCAGCCGGGCGTGGACCTGGCGGCCTGGGCGGGCGCCCACAGGGACCAGCTTGAGCGGGACCTGCTGCAGCACGGTGCGGTGCTCTTCCGGGGCTTCGACCTTCCAACTCCGGTTGAGTTCGAGAAGGCGGCACTCGCGGTGTATGGCGATCTCTACTCGGACTACGGCGACCTGCCCCGGGCGTCCGCCGGGGAAAAGATCTACGAGAGCACCTGGTACCCCGAGGATCAGATGATCCTCTACCACAACGAGAGCTCGCACCTCAACATGTGGCCGATGAAGATCAGTTTCTTCTGCGTCACGCCGGCGAAGGAGGGCGGCTGCACGCCGATCTTCGACACCCGGGAGGCGTGTCGGAAGATTGATCCCGCCATTCTGGCCACGTTCGCGGAGAAGGGGCTGCTCTACGTGCGGAACTTCTCTGCCGGTGTGGACCCGACCTGGCAGGCGTTCTTTCATACGACGGATCGGGCCACGGTGGAACAGGCCTGCCACGATGCCGGGGCGGAGTTCGAATGGACCCCCGGCGACGGCCTCCGAATCAGCCAGCGCACCCGGGCGGTCTGGAACCATCCCCAGACCGGCGAGCGAATGTTCTTCAACCAGATCCAGCTGCACCACGTGGCCTGCCTTGACGAAGAGATGCGGGAAGCCATGCGGAGCCTCTTCAGCGAAGCGGAGCTGCCGCGCAACGTATTCTATGGCGACGGCAGCATCATCCCGGACGACGTCGTCCGGCACCTGGGCGAGGTGTTCGAGCAGATCGCGGTGCGCTTTACCTGGCAGAAGGGAGACATGATCATGCTGGACAACATGCTCACCACCCACGCGCGCGACACGTTCGTGGGCCCGCGCCAGATCGTGGTGGCGATGGGACAGATGATGTCCATCGAGCAGGCGACCGGGGCCTGACCGGCCACCGCCGATTGACCCTGTCGTCCGCGTGACCCCACCTTTCAGCGCCGTTCTCGTCGGGGAAGGCACACTGCTGCTCCAGTGTGCCGCCTCCCTGCTCGAGCGGGGGCACGAAATCGTCGCGCTGGTCGCGCCTGGTCCCGATGCCGAGGCGTTCGCCCGGGCGCGTGGCATCCACCGGCTTGAACCGGCGGCGCTCGCCGGCGGTCTCGCCGGTATCGAGTGCGACTATCTCTTCAGCATCGTCAACCGGCTGGTTCTGCCCGACTCGGTGGTCGGCCGGGCCCGCCGGTGGGCCATCAACTATCACGACGCGCCGTTGCCCAGGTATGCCGGGGTGCACGCGACATCGTGGGCGCTGCTTGCCGGCGAGCCGCGTCACGGCATCAGCTGGCATCTGATCACCAGCGACATTGACGCCGGCGACATCCTGGCCCAGCGGGCAGTGGATGTCGCAGGCGACGACACCGCGCTCACCCTCAACGCGAAATGCTACGAGGCGGCGCTCGCCGCGTTCAACGACCTCGTCCCCGAGCTCGCGGCGGGGACCGCGCAGCCCAGAGCACAGGACCTCTCCCGCCGCACCTATTTCCACCGGCACGCCCGCCCGTCGGCGCACGGCGTCATCGACTGGCGGAATCGGGCCGAAGACATCATCCGCCTGGTCCGGGCGCTCGCCTTCGGTCCCTACGAGAATCGTCTCGGCACCGCGACGCTCGCGCTCGGCTCCCGGCTCGCCGGCTGCGGTGCCGCCTTGCTGGCCGAGGGATGCGGTGCAGTCGGCGAGGTGCTGAGCGCGGACGACACGAGCGTGACGATTGCATGCGCCGATGGCGCCGTCCGGCTGTCGGATCTTCGGTACGCGGACGACGGGCTCACATTCTCACCGCGAGCGCAGCTGGCGGCGGCGGGGCTGCACGGCGGCGCCCGGCTGGCAGTGCTCACCGACGCGGAGGTCGCGGCCCTCGACCTGGCCGGCGCGCTCGCCGCGCCCCACGAAATGTTTTGGGTTGGCCGGCTGGCCCGGCTCCTCCCCGCGACCCATCCGGCGCTCGCCGACCAGATCGGGCCGGTCGCGCCACGGCAGTCGCGGGTCATCCCGGTACCGGCCGCCCTTCACTCGCTCGGCCCGCTCGGGCTCGTCGCGCTTCTGGGTGAGTATCTCGGTCGGGTCAGCGCCGATGAAGTCATCCATGTGGCGTGGCCGGCGTCGGCACCATTGCCCGGACTGTTTGCCGCGTGGGTGCCGCTGCCCCTCGAACGTCGCCGGGGCGAAACGCTCGGCGCCGCAACCGAACGCGTGCGTGAGGCGGCGGAGCAACTCGGCCGCCGCCAGTCCTACGACCGGACCGTCAGGGTGCGATATCCCCGGCTGGCTGCGGCACCGACCGAACTGCCGATCGCGATCGCCTGCGGCCCGAACGCGCTCGCATCCGACGCGGCGATGGGGTTCGTCATCGCGGCCGACGCGACTGAGTGTCGCCTCGACTTTGCGCCCGGCCGCCTCGCGCCGGCCGCCGCGGCGGACATCGTCCGTCACCTCGCGCACCTCTTTTCGGCTGCCGCCGATGCCCCGGATGCCTCGCTCGAAATCCTGCCGCTCCTCGGCACGGCGGAGGTGCAGCGTCTCATCCGGGACTGGAACGCCACCGCCCGCGCCTTCCCCGACCAGACGACGGTGCACGAGTTGATCGGGACGCGCATCGCCGCGGCGCCGAACGCGATCGCTGTGCGTTTCGAGGATGAGGAGATCACCTATCGGGAGCTCGACCGCCGGGCGGACGAACTGGCCGGTCGGATCCGGTCGGCCGGCGCCGGCCGCGGGGTCGCGGTGGCGGTGCACCTGGAACGATCGCTCGATCTGGTCGTCAGCTTCCTCGCCGTACTCCGGAGCGGCGGCGTATACCTCCCGGTCGATCCGCGCTATCCCGCCGAGCGCGTCCGGTACATGCTGGAAGACGCCGGGGCCACGGTGGTGGTGACTCACAGCGCGCTCAGCGCGAACGTCCCGACCGCCAGGGCGACGATCGTCTGCGTCGATGCGCCGGCCGAGCTGCCTGCGGCGACGCGTGGTTCGCAGCCGTCCGGTCCGGACGATCCGGCGTACATGATCTACACCTCCGGATCCACCGGACGGCCCAAGGGTGTGCTGCTCAGCCACCGCGGCCTTTGCAATCTCATGGCGCAGGGCCCGGACATGCGGCACTCGGCGGATTCGCGAGTGCTCCAGTTCGCGTCGTGCAGCTTCGACGCGTCGGTGTATGAGATGGCGCTGACACTTGGTGCCGGTGCCACGCTGGTGCTGGCGCGGCAGGAGACGCTCGCTACACCCGCGGATCTCGTGGCGTTGCTTCGGCGCGAGGGGATCACCGAAGTGACCCTTCCCCCCGCCCTGCTGCGCGCGCTGCCGGATGCCGAGATCCCGGCGCTTCGGACGATCATCGTCGCCGGGGAAGCGTGCGGGCCGGATGTTGTGGCGCGCTGGGCGCCGGGTCGTACCTTCATCAACGCCTACGGCCCGAGCGAGACGACGGTGTGCGCGTCGTTCACGGTGTGCGATCCGGACGACCCGCGCGTGCCCTCAATTGGCCGGCCGATCGCCAACGTGCGGATCCACATTCTCGATGCGGCCGGGCTGCCGGTGCCGCCCGGACTGCCGGGCGAGCTGTGTATCGGCGGCGCCGGGGTCGGCCTTGGCTACCACAACCGGCCGGAGCTCACGGCCGAGCGGTTCGTCACCGACCCGTTCGGCGCACCCGGGGCGCGGCTCTACCGGACGGGCGACCTCGCGACGTATCGGCCCGACGGTGCCATCGAGTTCCTTGGCCGGCGCGATGGCCAGGTCAAGTTGCGCGGGTTCCGGATCGAGACCGGCGAGATCGAAGCGGCCCTCGCGCGCGACACCTCAGTCCGCGATGTCGCCGTGATTGTGCACGGCAGCGGCGCGGATGCACAGCTCGTTGCCTACGTCGTGCCGGCCTCGACGGCCGCGCTGGACCCACAGGCGCTTCGGAGCGGCCTGCGGGGGCTGCTTCCTGACTTCATGATTCCGACGGCGTACGTGTCGCTTCCGGCCATCCCGGTTTCGCCAACCGGCAAGGTGGATCGCCGCGCGCTGCCGGCGCCGAAGAACGCCGGGATTGCGGCCGAATATCTGGCGCCGGCCACCCCGATGGAGGAGCGACTGTGCCGGATCTGGAGCGAGGTGCTCGGTGTGGCGCGGGTCGGTACGGCCGACAGTTTCTTTGATCTTGGCGGCAATTCGCTCCAGGCCGGCCGGGCGCTGGCCCGGGTGCGGCAGGAGACCGGCGCGGAGCTGGGGCTTCGCGCCATGTTCGTCGCGCCGACCGTTCGCGCGTTCGTCCGACTCGCACTCGACGCCGAGCCGCAACAGATGGCCGTGGCGCAGCCGACCGGCACCGACCGCGACGCGGTGCCTGCGTCGCACGCGCTCCTCTGGTCGCTGCAGCGGGCCATGCCGGAGCTGGTCGCCTACAACGTCGCCGACCTGGTTCCGTTCGACGATCCGCTTGATCCGGTGGCGCTCGAGCGCGCGCTCGATGCACTGGTCGCGCGGCACGAAGCGCTAAGGCTGACGTTCGATGAGGTCGGCGGGCGGGTCGTCTGGCGACTGGCCCCAGCCGCCACGATCCAGCTCCAGCGTGTGGACCTCACCGGCGAGCTGCCGGCCACCGAGCGGCTCCGGTCCGCCGCCGAGAAGGAGGCTCGACGCCCCTTCGACCTCGGCACCGCGCCGCTGCTCCGGGTCACACTCTTCGCACTCGGCGGCGGACGGTCGGCGCTCTTGATCGTCACGCATCACATCGTGTCCGACGGATGGTCGCGGCAGGTACTCCTGCGGGATCTGGCGCGGCTCTATGCGGCGGCGGTCTCCGGTCGGCCCGCATCGCTCCCGCCGTTGGGTACGCCGTACACCGCGCTGCTCGCGCGCCGGGTGACGCGCCGGCTCCAGTCGCTGCCCCGACTCATGGAATACTGGTCGGCGCAGCATGCGGGCCGATCCTTCGGCCTCGAGCTGCCGGGCGAGCGCGGTCACGCAGCGGCGGCGGAATTCGACGGCGCCTCGGTGTCGGGATCGCTCTCGCCCGGCCTCGTTGCCGCGCTCGGCGACTTCGCGCGGGCGCGGGGAACGACGCTGTTCACGGTGCTGATGAGCGGCGTTCAGGCCGTGCTCCAGCGCTACTCCGCGCAGCAGGAGCTGGTGGTGAGCACGCCGCTGGCCGGCCGGGACGACGCCGAATCCGAGGAGCACGTGGGGTATTTCGTGAATCTCGCGCCGGTGCGGGCCCGGTTCGACGACGACCCGACATTCGCCCAGCTGGTCATCCGCACCCATGAGAACATGCTGGGTGCGTCGGACCACCAGGACGCCTCGCTCTCGGACATCGCCGCCGCGACCGGCGGAAGCGCGGCGGGCGGGTCGCTCGTCCGTGCAGTGTTCACGCTGCAGAACATGGCGAGCGCAGGCTTCGACTTTGGCGGCCGGACGGTGAGGCCCACGGCGGTCAGCACCGGCACGGCGAAATTCGACCTCAACCTGTCTGCCGAGTCAGAGGGTGACGGGCTGCGTCTCGACCTGGAATACCGCAGCGGCCGGTTCGACGACGCGGTGATCCGCCGGCTTCCGGCTCACCTCGCCGCGTTGCTCGCCGCGGCCGTCGCCGAACCCGGGCGTCGGGTCGCCGCACTGCCGCTCCTGACCGACGGCGAGCTGGCCGAGCTGCGATCGGTGCAGGATCATACGGCGCGCGAATACCCGCGGGATGCGACGATTCCGGCACTGTTCGAGCGGGCGGCGTCCCGCACTCCGGAGGCGATCGCCGTCCGATCGGACGGACGCGCGCTCACCTATCGTGAGCTCAACGCGCGCTCGGACCGGATCGCCGGCGCACTTCGCCGACGCGGCATCGGTCGCCACGCGCTGGTCGGTATCTGCCTCACCCGCTCGCCCGATCTCATCGCCGCCGTGCTCGGCGTCGTCAAATGCGGGGCGGCGTATGTACCGCTCGACCCCGGATACCCGGCGGATCGGCTGGCGTTCATGCTCGCCGACTCCGCCGCGCCGGTGCTGCTCGTCGAGGCCAGCACCGCCTTCACAGCCCGGGCCGCCGGGGCCCTCGCCGCCGAGCGGGGAGCGGCGGCCGTCATCGAGCTGCCGTTGGCAACGGCGCTGGAAGAGACCGGGCCCGACATCCTGCGCGAAGCGGGTGCCGCCACCGATCTGGCATACGTGATGTACACTTCCGGATCCACCGGCCGCCCTAAAGGCGTGTGTGTGCCCCATCGCGCCATCGCCCGGCTGGTGTGTAATCCGGATTATGTCGCGCTGGGGCCGGACGAGTGCCTGCTGGGCTTCGCACCGATCTCGTTCGACGCGTCCACCCTGGAGATCTGGGGTGCGCTGCTCAATGGCGGCTCGGTAGCCGTCTATCCCAACGCCACGCCCTCCCTCGAGGATCTCGGCGCCTTCATCGCGCGCCACCGGGTGACGACGGCGTGGCTCACGGCGGCTCTCTTCCAGCAGATGGTGGAGCGCAACCTTGACGGCCTCCGCCCGCTCCGCCAGCTGCTCGCCGGCGGTGACGTCCTCTCGGTGCCCCACGTCAACCGCGTGCTCCGGGAACTGCCCGACTGCATGCTGATCAACGGGTACGGTCCGACCGAGAACACCACCTTTACCTGCTGCTTCCCGATGCGGCCGGGAGCCGGATGGGGCGACGGCTCGGTCCCGATCGGCCGGCCGATTGCGAACACCCGGGTGTACGTGGTCGACCCGGAGTTGCGGCCGGTGCCGCCCGGTGTTCCCGGTGAGCTGCTGGCGGCGGGCGATGGCCTCGCGCTCGGCTACCTGAACCGGCCCGACCTGACGGAAGAGCGGTTCATCACGAGCCCGCTGGAACCCGGAGCGGGCGCCCGGCTCTATCGCACCGGCGACCTCGTCCGCCAGCGGCCGGACGGACTGCTCGAGTTCCTCGGACGCCGGGACCAGCAGGTGAAGCTGCGGGGCTTCCGGATCGAGCTGGGGGAGGTCGAGTCGGTGCTGGCCCGGCAGGAGGGCGTGGCGGAGGCGGCGGTGATCCTCCGGGAGGACGCGCCCGGCGACAAGCGCCTCGTGGCGTACTGCGTCGCGCGTGGCGATGGAGGGCAGCCGGATCTGCGCCTGGCGCTCCGCGCGTCCCTGCCCGACTACATGGTTCCGTCGGCGGTCGTCTGGCTCGACCGGCTCCCAATGACACCCAACGGCAAGCTCGATCGCCGGGCGTTGCCCGCGCCGGACCTCGGCCGCCGGCGCAGCGAGCCGGCGCCGGCGACTACCCCGGCCGAGGTCGCACTCGCCGCACTGTGGGAAGCGGTGCTGCGGGTAAGCCCGGTCGGGATCGACGACAACTTCTTCGAGCTCGGGGGCGATTCGCTCCTCGGCATCCAGCTGGTCGCGCGCGCCCGTCGCCTCGACCTGGCAATCACTCCAGGCCAGCTCTTCGAACTGGGGACGATCCGCTTGATCGCGGCCGCCGCGTCGGGGCGGGTGGCGACGACCGTGGGGACAATCGCCGACGACTGGTTCGCGCTCACACCGATCCAGCGCTGGTTCTTCGAGACGCCCGTCGGCAAGCGCGGTCACTGGAACCAGTCGTTCGGGCTGGACCTGGATCCCCCGCCGTCCACCCGCGTCCTGGAGGCCGCGCTCCGGTGTCTCGAGGAGCATCACGATGCGCTGCGTCTGCGCTTCGCCGAATCGAACGGGGTCTGGCGGCAGCGCTACGCCGCGCCGGGCACGCCGCTGCTCGCCGTGCACGACCTGTCGGGGTTGGATGCGGACGCCGCGGCCGCGCGGCTGGATTCACTCGGGCAGGAGCTGCAGTCCGGCCTGGACATTGAGCGCGGTCCCCTTTGGCGATCCGTGCTGGTCCGCCTCAGCCCGGACCGGCCCGCCCGCCTGCTTATGGCGGTCCATCATCTCGTGGTGGACGGCGTGTCCTGGGGGATTCTGGTCGACGATCTGCGCGAAGCATGCGCGGCGATCACGGCGGCTCGTCCGGTGAATCTTCCACTCCGTACCACGCCGTACTCGGCCTGGGCCACCACGCTCTCGGCGCACGCCGCCTCGCCCGCGCTCGCGGAGGAGCGGGCGTTCTGGCTCGCATCCGTGGCCAACGTCGAACCGCTCCCACGGGATGCCGCAGGTACCGGCGGCTGGCTCGAGCGCAGCGCCGGGACGGTGATCGCCGCGCTCGGTCCGGAGACCACGACTGCCCTGCTGCGGGACGTGCCCCCGGTGTTCAACACCCGGGCCAACGACGCGCTCATCACCGCACTCGCGGAGGTACTGGCCGCCTGGTCGCCGGCGCGGGCCGTCCGGATCGATCTCGAGAGTCATGGTCGCGCGGATCTCGCGCCCGACGTGGACCTCACGCGGACGGTGGGCTGGTTTACGGCGATTCACCCGGTCCGGATCGAGCTGCCCGATGGCCTTGACCTGCTTGATCGGTTCTGCCGGACAAAGGAACTACTCCGCGCCATTCCCCACTTCGGCGTGGGCTACGGAGTGCTGCGGCATCTCGCCGCCGAGCCTGGGCTCGCGACTGCCGGCGATGGCGAACTGCTGTTCAACTACCTGGGACAGCTGGACGTCACCGGCGGCGCGGATCGGTTCGCTCCTGTGCGACCGGAGTGCTGGCGCGACCCCGCGGGGCACCGCCGGTACCCGCTGGAGATCAACTGCGTGGTGCTGGACGGCCGACTCGAGGCTCGATGGACCTTTGATCCGTCGGTCCACCGGCGCGACACGATCGAGCGCCTCGCTGCCGCCTACGTCGCCGCCCTGGAGCAACTGGTCGGGCGCTGCCTTGCGGGGAACGTGGGAGGGCGGACGCCGTCGGATTTCCCGCTCGCCGGTCTGTCGCAGGCAGGCCTCGACAGTGTGACCGCCGCTGGTGGCGTGCCGGTGGAGCTCTATCCCGCCACCCCGGTGCAGCGCCTGTTCCACGCGATGTCGCTGGCCGCAGCAGATCCCGGATTCGAGCAGTGGGTCTACGAATTGTCCGGCCCGGTTGATGCGGCCGCGCTTCGCAACGCCTGGTGTGTAGTGCTCCGCCGGCACGCGGCGCTTCGGACCCGCTTCGCCGCAGCCGAGGGGCGACTGCTCCAGGTGGTCGAAGCCGATCCGGTGCTGCCCTGGGCGGACCTGGACTGGCGCGAGGTTCATCCGGCAGCCCAACAGGAACGGCTTCGCGAACTTCTCGCCCGGGATCGTGGGCTCGCCTTCGACCCGGCGGTCGCCCCGCTCATGCGTCTCACGCTGATCCGCCTGACTGACGAGCGCCGCGTGATGGTATGGAGCCAGCACCATCTCCTCACCGACCGGTGGTCGTTCCCCATCGTGCTGGAGGAGGTTGGCGCCGCCTATCGCGCCCGGGTCGCGGGCATCGCGATCGAGCTTCCGCCGGCCCCACAGCAGCGCGACTACGCGGCGTGGCTGGCCCGCCGGGATGTCGTAGCGGCCGAGCACTTCTGGACGGAGCGGTTGCGCGGTGTGGCCGGCCCGACAGCCCTTCCCCCTCCGACCGGCGCATCCGGCGGTCATGCGGCAGAGTCGGCGGTGCACCGGCTCGAGCCAGCGGAGACGTGCGCGCTCGTCGAGTTCGCGCGGGCCAACCGGGTCACGCTTGGTGCGCTCGTGCAAGGCGCGTTCGCCATCTGGCTGTGCCGGCGCAATGGGTCGAATGAGGCAATCATCGGGGTCACGGTTGCCGGCCGCTCGGCCGACGTTCCAGGAATTGACCGAATGCCGGGACTCTTCATCAACAACCTTCCCCTTCGGCTGCGGCTGGATTCGGAAGCCCGGCCGGCCGACTGGCTGGAGCAGCTGCGGCGGCAACTGGTCGAAATGCATGACGTGGAATGGTCTCCACCCGACCTGGTGCAGCGCGCCAGCGGACTTCCCGGGCGCCGCCGTCTGTTCGACACTCTGGTGGTCATACAGGGCTCGGCTGCTGACGATACGGCCCGGGGCTGGCTCGGGCCTGAGGTCCGGATCACACCGCCGGAGGGGGTCAGCGCGACCGGCTACGGCCTGGCCCTCTATGCCACGGAGGGATCGGCCTTGCGGCTCGCGCTGGCGTGGCCCGCGGGCCGGTACGAGCCCGCGGCGGCCGCCCAGTGGCTGGACGAGATTGCCGGTGTGCTCCGCGGGCTCGTGACCGGCGCGAGTCTTGCCGATGCGGTGACGCACGTTGCCGCGGAGATAGCCGGTACGGGCTCGCCGGCGGCGCCTCCGGCATTGCCCCATGCGGAGCCGCGGAATGCGACCGAGCGGGTCGTGGCTTCCATGTGGTGCGAACTGCTCGGCCTGGAGCGCGTGAGCGTCGCCGCGGACTTTTTCGAGCTGGGGGGCCACTCGCTGCTGGTCACGCAGCTGGCATCGCGGGTTCGTGAGGATCTGCAGATCGACCTGCCGCTCCGCGCCTTCTTCGAGGCACCGACGGTGGCCGGTCTCGTTGCGGCCCTGGTCGCCGCCGAGGCCGCGCCCGGGCGGACCGAGCGGATCGCCGCCGTGCTGTGGCGTGTCGCCCAAATGACCGCCGACGACGTCGCCAGCCTGAGCACGACTCTGGAATCCACGCCCAGCCTTCTGGTGAAGTCATGACCGACGTGAGCGCCGACCGCGGATCCCCGTCCCTCGCCGACGCCAAGCGTGACCTGCTGGCCCGCCTGCTGGCTGAAGCGGGCGTCGCCGCGGCCGAGCCGGGGGTAAGCCGGCGGGCAGGCGATCGGCACCCCCAGTCGTTCGCCCAGGAGCTCCTCTGGCTGCTCGACCGGTCGATGCCGGGGCTCACCGCCTACAATGCACCCATCGCGGTCCGGCTCGATGGGCCGCTCGACCTCGACGTCCTCCGCCGGGCTATCGACCGTCTCGTCGAGCGGCACGAGGCGCTTCGGACCGTCTACGACACCATCGAGGGGCTCCCGGTGCAGCGAATCCTCGACGACGCCCGCCCGGAATTCGTCACCCTGGACTTCTCTGACCGGGATCCGGCCACTGCCGAACGCGTCGCGACCGAGGCACTCCGGGGCGCGACCGGCCACGCCTTTGACCTGACGTGTGACGTGCTCCTTCGGACGACGGTCATCCGGGTCGGTCCCGAGCGGCACCTTCTGCTCCTCCTCTCGCACCACATTGCGGTGGACGGCTGGTCCTGCCGCATCCTCTTCGAGGAACTCTCGGCGTTCTACGAGGCGCTTCGCCGAGACACGGATCCAGCGCTCCCGCCGCTGCCGCTGCGCTACGTCGACCTCGCCGCCTTCCAGCGGGAGCAGCTCGCGGGCGAGCGGCTTACCCGGCTGCTCGGCTACTGGAAAGGCCGGCTCGACGGCGTTGAGCCGCTGCAGCTCCCGATCGACCGGCCGCGCCCGACCATCCCCAGCGTGGCCGGCGTACAGCGGGTGGCACTGCTCCCGACGGCGATGGTGGATCAGCTTCACGCACTGGGGCGGGAGCACGGCGCGACACTGTACATGGTGCTGCTGGCGGCCTACCAGACCCTGCTCCATCGCTACACCGGCTCGGCCGACGTCGTGGTCGGATCGCCGGTGGCCGGCCGTACCCGCCGCGAGTCGGAGCCCGTGGTCGGGTATTTCGTGAACGCGCTCGCGCTCAGAACCAGCTTTGACGGCGCGCCGACGTTCGCCGAGGTGCTCGCTCGCGTCCGCGAGACCTGTCTCGGCGCCTACGATCACCAGGACATCCCGCTCGAGCGTCTGGTGCTGGAGCTGGGCCGCGAGCGGGCGACGAGCCACGCACCGCTGTTCCAGGCCTTCCTCACCATGGCGGATTCCACGCCGCCGGCCTTCCACGCCGATGGCATCCGCTCGAGCGCGGTAGACCTTGACGCCCTGCACGAGGGATCGTCGAAGTTCGACATCCTGCTCCTCGTGTCGGAGCAGCCCGACGGGCTGCGGCTCCTCTTTCAGGCGCGCCAGGATCTGTTCGATGGGGACACGCTGGATCGCTTCCACGCGCATCTCCGGACCCTGATCGAGGGAATCGTTGCCGCTCCGTCGACGCCGGTCGATGCCCTGCCCCTTCTGCCACCCGCTGAGCGCGCCCTGCTCGAATCGTGGGCCGGGCGGGGCCAGCCAGCGGCCGGTCCGCTGACGGTGGAGCGGATCGTTGCCCAAGCGTCCCCGCACCGTGACATTGCGGCGATCATCGCGGAGGATCACACGCTCACGTACGGTGAACTGCTGCAGGCTGCGGACCGCCTGGCCACGACGCTCCGGGCGGCGGGTGTCCAGCCCGCTGATCGCGTCGGCATCGCGCTCGAGCGCTCCGCCGCCGCGCTGGTGGCGGTGCTGGGCATCTGGCGGGCGGGCGCGGCCTACGTCCCGCTCGGGGTGGATCTGCCCGACGCGCGACTGCTCGAGCTCCTTGCCCAGGCGCGGATTGGGGTCGTGGTCGGCGAGCCGGTGCTCGGCGCTGGAAGACTCGCAGCACGCACTATTTCGGCCTGGCAGGATGCTGCTGAGCCGACGCCGGTGCCTGCCGCAGCCGACGCAGATGCCGTCGCCTACGTCCTCTTCACCTCAGGGTCCACCGGGAAGCCGAAGGGCGTCGAGGTGACGCACGGAAATCTGTCGGCATACACCGAGGCTGTCAGTCAAAGGCTGGAACTCGACGAGCAGCAGCCCTGGCACTTTGGCTGGGTGTCGACGGTGGGAGCGGATCTGGGGCACACGGTGGTGTATCCGGCGTTGGCGTCGGGGGGGTGTTTGCACGTGATTCCGCCGGTGGTGGCGACGGACGCGGGGGCGTATGGGGATTACGTGGCGTCGCGGCCGCTGGATGTGGTGAAGTTGACG
>JBBSCB010000049.1:0-16320 GCA_038250675.1 Gemmatimonadales bacterium | reverse complement strand
CTGGTCGGTGCGGTAGATCCGGATCGCCGGATTGTGGACGCAGTAGCGCCGGAGCGTGCTGGAATCCGGCAGGAAGGTCCCGCCGAACGACTTCCGCCCCGATGACACGATCACGATCTACGGGTCCACCGCCGCGATGAACGGTGACCAGCAGCACGCCAAGTCGCATGGCTACTGCTTGCCTCCCCCGCTCTCCGCCACGCGGCGCCGGAACTCGGTGATCCAGTTGGGCGAGATCACCAGCTGAAAGTTGTTCTTGTCCGGCAGTATGGTGAGGATGCGCTTGCCGTCGCGGGTGACCTGATAGCCGGCCGAGAAATAGCCGCCCTGCGTGACCGTCGACGTCACGTTGGTCTGTACCGTATCCCGGCCCAGCAGCGTCAACTCGGGCGACGCCGTCAGGCGAGCGGCGAGCAGCGTCGTACCGGTCATGTAGTAGACCCGGTTGCCGTCGAACGACCAGAGCGGCTGGGCACCCCCGCCATTCGAGATCTGCAGCTTGATGGTTGGATCGGGATAGGATCGCACATACACCTCGTCCTGTCCCGACTCATCGGTCACCAGCACCACCCACTTTCCATCCGGCGAAAACTCCGGTGCGTGCTGATTGCCGTGCGTCGGCAGGTACGGGCGCCACACCGACGGCGAATCGAGCGGGATGCGCAGCGCGGCCCAGTTTTCGCGCGGCAGCGCCGTGGCCAGGAGCGACCTGCCATCGGGTGACATCGTCGCCCCCACGGCCGGAAACGGCAGTTCGGCGAGACGCGTGGGCGCCGTGCCGCCGGCGGCAAGCTGCTCCCAGATCCCGGATCCGGAGTCGGTGGCCGCCGCGTAGATCAGGTGCGTCCCGTCGGGGGCCCATTCCACCGAGTTGACCTTGCCGGAGGCCGTCAATCGTGACGAAGTGGCGAGCCGCAGGTCATACATCCAGATGTCGTGTTGCGCGTCATTGAATTCGAGCGCAGCCAGTCGTTGTTCATCGGGCGCGAGCTTGGCGAACGCAAACGTCCGCACCTGCGGCGAGATGGTCGTCACGTGTCCGTTGGCATCGATCCAGGTCAACTTGCCGTTCGCATTGCCGGCGGAAGTGACCATCGCACCGCCGGACGAAATGAACACGCCGGAATTGCCGTTGAATCCGGGCACGACTGGCACCGGATCGTGTACCGGAATCGGTGCGCCGACCACGCGCTTGGCGTTGAGGTCGACGCGAACCGCCATGATGGCACCGTCGGCCTGCACGTAGAGCAGCATGCCGTCGAGCATCGCCAGCGGACGAATGCCGGTAACGCCGAGGCGCGTGATACTGCCGTCGCGCAGCGATCCCAGTGCGAGTTGCGATGTGGCGAGACTTCCCGACCAGATGCTGAAGGCCACCGTCCGGCCGTCCGGAAGCGCCACCGGCCAATCATGGTCATGCTCGCCCTTGGCGCTGTCGACGCGGGTCAACGCCGCCGCGGTGCCGCCCCCAGCGTTGACGCGGGAAAGCCCCGCAAACGCACCCTGATTGCCGAGGATGATGTCGTTGCCCAGGGTCCAGGTCGCACCATTGGCGCCGCCCGCATCGGTGATCGTGACCGGAGCGCTGCCGTCGAGCCGCACCTTGCGTTCCTTGCCGCCGCCCTCGAATTCCAGCCATTGGCCGTCGGGCGAGAACGATGGCTGATAGGCGCCCAGGGTGCCGGGTATGGCATGCGGCACCAGTTGATCGGTCCGGAGCATGTAGAGCGTGGCAAGGGCGGGTCCCGATAACACCGAATAGACGACGGTGCCGCCATCGGGCGATATCGTTGCAGGCCAGGGAAAGTTGTCAGTCGGTTGAGTGCTGTCGGTGGTGGCCATGACGTAGCGAATGGTCGGCAGCGGCGCGGCCACCGGCCTCGGGCGCTTCGCGACGACGAGTCCCGCGATCGCCGCCAGCGCGACGACACCGAGCCCGACAAACAGCGGGTCACGCAGCCGGCGCCGCGGCTGCACTGCCGCCGCCACGACGCTCGTGGTCGTATAACTCCGCTTGGCGAGCGCCGTGGCAAATTCTCCCGCCGTCGCAAACCGATCGGCCGGCAGCTTCTCGATCGCGATGAGCACCGCCGCCTCGACGTGCGGCGGTATGGTGTGCCGCTGTGCCGTGAGTGAACGCGGCTTCTCGGTGATGATTCGCGCCACGATCGCCTGCGCCGTCGACCCGCTGAACGGCGGCTCGCCGATCAGCATTTCATAGGTCACGCATCCCAGCGCGTACACGTCACTCCGCGGCGTGATCTCGCGCTCGCCCATCGCCTGCTCGGGACTCATGTATTGCGGCGTGCCCAGCGACATGCCGGTTTCGGTCATCCGCGTGCCGGCCGTGCTCGCCGCCAGCGCGATGCCGAAGTCGGCAGCCAGCGCGCTGCCATCCTGCAGCAGGATGTTCTCCGGCTTGATGTCACGATGTACGACGCCATGCCGGTGGGCGTAGTCGAGGGCCGCCGCCACTTCAGTCGTGATCCGCACCGCCTCGGCGATCGGCAGCTGCTTCTCGTGCTTCAATCGGTCGCGCAGCGACTCGCCATCGACGAACGGCATCACGTAATACGCCGTGCCGTTCACTTCGCCCGAATCGATCAGGCCGAGAATGTGGGGATGCTGCAGGTTGGCAATGGTCTTGATCTCGCGCACGAACCGCTCGGCGCCGATCACCGCGGCGAGTTCGGGACGCAGCACCTTGATCGCCACCTTGCGATCGTGCTTGACGTCGTGCGCGAGGTAGACGGTGGCCATGCCGCCCTGGCCCAGCTCGCGGTCGATGGTGTAGCGGTCCGACAGTGCAGTCGTCAGTGCGACCGGTGGTACTCCGGACGGGTCAGGCGTAGGGTGCTCCGGAATCGGGGAACGCTGGATAATAAGGATAGCGGTCGTTCCAGGAGCGAAGCCGCAGGACGACGGGACCTATCCCGGCACTGGCTGCGGCAGCACGCCTCCTGATCGTCCGAAATGCGGCACGATGTCGCCGGCATCGTCACCAGCGTCCGGCACCACGAAACGTTGGCGCGACTTCGAGTAGTAGAGGCATTCTGCCTCGTGCGCGGGCCGCGAACGAACCCAACGATCGGCCTCGCCGAGCATGTCGAGCCAACGCTGTTTGGCCGCGATGATGTCGAATGGCACGATCAGATCGAGCCGGGCGAAATCGTCTTGACAGGAAATGCAATCGCGGTCCCGTAAGCATACTGCGGATTCTGGCGGCGCGCGAGGCGCCGATGAGCGGTCTGGGGCGCGGGCTCGACCGCTCCGGACGCGTCGTCGGGGTGTACGGCGATCTCCCCCGCCACTGGCCCGCCCCGCCACTGGTCCGCTCCCCTCCGGGTGCTCCCGCCGCCAGGCCGGGGCCCGTCGCCAGGCCGGGGCCCGTCGCGCATACCGGGCGGCCCCGACCGATGGGCCGGAGCGCGCGAAGGCATCAGGCGCAGACCAGCGGGTCGACCTCGAAGCGCTGCCACACGCGCGCCGCCCACCGGCGTCGGGTCTCCGCGGGCGCCAGCGGCCTCGCGGGCACGATCGGCACTGCCGTACCCACGTCGCCAGCCTCAGCCTGTCGCCGCATGCCGCGCGGGCGGGTGGCGGACCAGCCGTCGTCGCGGGTGGTCACCTGGCCCTGGTCGGGGATGTGCATGCGGACCCGGGCCAGAAACGCCAACGGGTCCACCGTCTCGACGGGTCCACCGTCTCGGTGCCCGCCGTCGGCCCCGCGGACGTGTCCGACCCATCGCCCACCTGCGTCATGGTGGCGTCGTATGTGCGCCGCTCCCGCGCCACGGGATTGCGGGCGCAGTACCACGCCAGGCGGCGGGCGAAGGCGCGGTCGTCCTCCGGGACCCAGACGGCGTCATGCACGTGGAACCCCGAGTGGGGCCACGGGAGCAGGCCTGCCGCCTGGCCCTCGCCGAACAGCGATCAACGCACGAGGCGCCGCAGGACCGCCCGCCGGAACGCCTCGGTCAAGCGGCCCGCGTCATGCGCTGGCCACGAGACGAACGTCCCGTCGGGGCGGAACCCGCCGTCCGTGACGACCCGGTCGAGGTGCGGATGCCAGTTGGCGCGGGAGCCGTGGGTTTGGAAGCACGCGACGATCCCGATGGCGAGGTCGCGTTCGCCGGTGCGCGCACGCACGGCAGCGCGGATCGTCTGGGCGGCGACGCGGGCGATATCGCCAAGCAGGCGGCGGCGCCGGAACCGGTTGCCCGAGAACGCTGAAGCCGGCGCGCGCCACCGCCGCGCAATGTCGCGTTACCTTCGTTCCATATTTCATTACTCGTTTCCCCCGCGTGACGCTCGTACCGCCGTCAGGTTCTCGCTCCACCATGCCTGCGCCCGCGCGATCCCCCAACTGTTCCCCACGTCGCACGCCGAGACCCGGTCGGCGAAACTCTCCGCCGTCTGCGGGCGCTCCGCCGGCTGCTTGGCCAGCGCCGCCAGAACGACGGCCTCGAGCTCGACTGGCACCGGCGACCCAAGCCGGAGCGACGGCGCCAGCGGCGCATCGTAACCGTGCTGGTACATGATCCGGATCGGCGTGCTCCCGTCGAAGACCGTATGTCCCGTCAGCAGCCAGTACCCAACGCACCCCAGCGCGTAGAGATCCGCCCGCCGGTCGATCGAGTCCGATCCGTTCACCATCTCCGGCGCCATGTATGACGGCGTGCCCGGCGGACCGCACGGCGCCGTCAGTCCCCCGGCGTTCTCCGGCGGCTGGATCTCGCGCCGCACCAGGCCGAAGTCGAGCACCTTCACGAAGTCCACCGTCTTCCCCAGGCGGCACAGCAGGATGTTCGATGGCTTGATGTCGCGGTGCACCATGCCGCGCTCATGCGCCTCGCCGAGGGAATCACATATCTGGCAGAGGATGGGGATCACCCGCTCCGGCGGGAGCGGACCGAAGCGCTCGACCAGCCGCTGGAGGTCGATGCGGCGAGGCCGCGGCGCAGCGCACCGAGGAGATCGCTCAGTGCGTCACCCAGCTCGCGAGAATCGGCTTGAACCGGGAATCGTCCCGGACCTCGTCGTAGAAGGGATCGAACAGAGTGACCGAGCCATGCTCGTCGATGGCGCGCTGCAGCCAGCTGAAGAACTCGTCCTTTCGGCCGAGCCCGAGGTACGCCTTGGCGATGAGCACGGCGGGAATGTAGCGGAGCCGGGACTGTGCCAGGAGATCGCGCAGATCCCGTTCGCCCCGGGCACGGCCATCGCAGCGGGCGTGGATGTACGCCGCACTTCCCGCCGACTGGGTGTATCGCGGAGCATCCGGCGATTCCCATTGGGCCAGCGCGGCCTGGCATCGGTGCTGCTGGAAATAGATGTCGGCCAGGCCGCCGTGCGCCGCCGCGCTGTTGGGATCGAGCTCAAGCGTCCGTTTCATCTGGGCCTCAGCCGAGTCATACTGGCGCGCCATGTAGTACATGGTACCGAGACGCGCGCTGATGATGCTGGAGCGAGGGGAGAGGGACAGCGCCTCCCTCACCTCCGCGATCGCCTGGGGAAAATCATGGCGGTACGCGTGGCTCCACGCCAGGAACAGATGGCCCTCGGCGTACGTCGAATCGAGTGCGAGCGCCGAGTCCAGGTGCGGCCGGGCCGCTTCATAGTTCTTCTCGCCGATCAGCAGGATCGTGGCCAGCGACGTGTGGGCCTCGGCACTGGTGGGATCCAGCTCGAGCGCGCGGAGCACGTCCTTTTTCGCCAGCGGCAGACCGTCGTACGGCGCCATGCAGCAGAACAGTGAGCTGAAGCTGTAGACATCGCCGCGGCCGGCGTACGCCTTGGCATAGGACGAGTCGAGCCGGATCGCCTCATCGAACGCGGCCAGCGCCCCCTTCAGGTTCTGGCGCGTCGCGAGAATCATCCGGCCCCGGAAATAGGCCTCCTGCGCATCGAGGCTCGTCGTGCCGTGGTTGACGAGCGACGCATGAGTAGCGGCGCCAGTACCCGGCTGAAGGCGGTGGACGATCGCCAGGGCGATCGAATCCTGCACCGCGAACGGTACCGACCCGCCGGCCTGGCGCTCGTAGCTGCCGGTCCAGAGCCGGGCGCCGTCGGCCGCATTCACCAGCCGGATCTGCACCCGCAGACTGTCGCCGCCACCAAACCGCTCCAGCGTGCCGGTCACGACGGTGCGGACGTGCAGCGCCCGGCCGATGGAGTCGAGCCGGACGACGGATTCATCGAATGAGAACGCCGATCCCGGCGCCGCGACGCGCAGCCCACGGACCTTTTTGAGTGCGCTGACGAGCTCCGTGGCGAGTCCAGGGCCCAGCGCGCTGTCACCGGGCGCCCCGGTCAGATTGCGAAAGACGAGCACCGCGACGCTGTCCCCCTTCACGCGGCCGGCCGTAGAAACAGCCGGGCCGCCGACTGGGCCCGACGCGCGTCGGCTGCTGAGGTACGTGAGGACCGACGCGACGACGGCGACGGATGCGGCA
Source organism: Gemmatimonadales bacterium (assembly GCA_038250675.1). GTDB lineage: Bacteria > Gemmatimonadota > Gemmatimonadetes > Gemmatimonadales > GWC2-71-9 > JAICUF01. The sequence continues at coordinate 9,865 of JBBSCB010000049.1, read as the reverse complement.
GCCACCAGCCAGCGGATTCGGCCAGCGGGGAGCGCCGGCGGACCGGTGTTCGGTTCGGCGACGGCGCTGGCCAGCGCATCGACGAACGCGGCCGTGGTCGCGAACCGGTCCGCCGGTGCCTTCTCCAGTGCCTTGCGGATGACCTGCTCGACCACCCGCGGGATACCGGGGCGCACGGTGCAGATCGACGGCATCGGCTCGACCGCGCGGCGGGCCGCGATCGCCTGGCTGGTCGGCCCGCGGAACGGCGGCTCGCCCACCAGCATCTCGAACAGCATGCAGCCCAGGGCGAATTCGTCGGATCGTCCGTCCACGTTCCGATCGGCCGCCGCCTGTTCGGGACTCATGTAGGCCGGCGTGCCGACGGCCAGGCCGGTCGCCGTCAGGCGCTCGGCACCGCTCGACGCCATGACCCGCCCGATGCCGAAGTCGGTAACGATCGGCTCGCCGTCCAGGAACAGAATATTTTCGGGCTTGATGTCGCGGTGAACGATCCCGCGCTCGTGAGCATACGTCAGCGCGGCCGCCACGCCGGTGACGATCCGCATGGCATCTTCGACGGAGAGCTGCGGCTCGCGCTCGAGACGGTCACGAAGCGACTGGCCGGCGATGAACGGCATGACATAGTAGGCGTAGCCGTCCGCCACGCCGGAGTCGTAGATGGCGACGATGCGCGGATGGCTCAGCCGGGCAGTGAGGGAAATCTCCCGGAGGAACCGCTCGGGGCCGAGGGCGGCGGAAAGCTCGGGGCGCAGCACCTTGACGGCTATCGGCCGATCGTGCTTCACATCGTGCCCGAGGAACACGTACGCCATCCCGCCCCGGCCCAGCTCGCGCTCGATCGTGTACCGCCCGGCGAGAGCCCGGCGTAGCACCTCCGCCAGATCGGCGACGCCGCCAGCGGAATTCACAGCGTCACTTGCCGGCCGGCGGCAGGATCCATGCCCCCCCCAGGGCCTTGACGCGAGGATCCTCACGGACCGGATTGAAGATCGGATCCATCATATACACGAGCGTCTCGTGTGCGTTGACCGACCGCTCGAACCAGCTGAAGAACTTGTCCCGGTCACCCAATCCCAGGTAGAGAAACGCGATGTGCCATGCCTGGACGTGCGTCTCGCCACGTGACTGGTCGAGAAGTTCAGCCAGAATACGCTGCGCCTCGGGCCGCCGGTTGCAGACGGCATAGACATAGCCGGGAGGTGCCAAGAAGCCAGTCCCAGCCGCGGCCTCCGCCAGCGCCGCATCGCATCGCTTTTGCTGCACGTACACTAAGGCGAGAAGACCGTGCGCGCCCGCGGCCGCCGGGCCCAATTCCAACGTCCGCCTGAACTGCGCGGCCGCCGCGTCGTAGTTGTGCGCGTCATAGTACATCGTGCCCAGCCGCATGCTGATGACGACCGACCGGGGAGACAGCCGGAGTGCCTTCTGCGCCTCGGCGATCGCCTGCGGAAAGTCGTTGCGAAGCGCGTGACTCCAGGCCAGGAAGAGATGGGTTTCCGCGTAGCTCGAATCGAGCGCGAGCGCGGTGTCGAGCTCGGCCCGCGCCGCCACATCGTTCCGTTCGCCCTGCTGCAGGATGATGGCGAGCGAGGTATGCGCCTCGGCGCTCGTGGGATCGAGCTCGAGAGCCCGGAGCACCGCGGCCTTGGCCAGGGGCAGGCCGTCGTTGGGCTCCAGACAGCAGAAGAAGGACATGAACGCGTAGACGTCCCCCCGGCCGGCCCAAGCGTTGGCATACGTCGAGTCACGCCGGATCGCTTCGTCGAACGACTTCAACGCTTCGTCGAGGTGCTGCCGGCTCGCCAGGATCAGCCGGCCGCGGAAATAGGCCTCCTGCGCGCCGACGTCCGTCGTTCCGTGATTCACGACGAGCTGGCGCGTCCGCTCCGCGATCCGGCCCTGGAGCGCCGTGACGATCGCGAGCACGATCGAGTCCTGCAGCGCGAACGACAGCGATCCCCTGGCTTCGTAGTGCCCAACCCACTCCCGGCTGCCGTTCGCGGCGTTGAGCAACTGGGCGTCGATCCGCAGGCTGTCGCCGGCGGCCATCCGCCGGAGCGTGCCGGTCACCAGGCGCCTGACGTCGAGCGCCCGCCCGATCGAGTCCAGAGAGATGGCGGTGCCTCGGAACGACAACGCCGCCGCCGGGCTGGTCACGCGAAGGCCCGGCACTTTCCGGAGCTCGGTCGCGAGCTCCGCGGCGAGTCCCCGGCTCAGAACACTGTCGCCAGCGATCGAACTGAGGTTGTCGAAGGCGAGCACGGCGAGGCCGCTGTTCGACGCCGCAGGTGCCTGAGCCAGATTGGGTGCGTGGCGATGCGTCATGCTGTACGTCGTCACCGCGACGCCGCCGAGGAGCAGCGCCGCAAGTGCCGCCCCGATGACGGTGCTCGAGCGGCGCCGCGCCGGGGCCGGGTGCTCGCTCGTCGGCGGCTCCGTCGCGGCCTTCGTCAAGGCCTCAGCGAAGGCGCGCGCGGTGGGGAAGCGATCGGCTGGCGCCTTCTCCAGCGCCTTCCGCACCGCCCGCTCGAGGGCCACCGGGACGCCGCGGCGCACCATGCAGATTGACGGCATCGGCTCGAGCGCCCGCCGGGCGGCGATCGCCTGGCTGCTGGGGCCGCGGAAGGGCGCCTCGCCAACCAGCATCTCGAACAGCACGCATCCAAGCGCGAAGACGTCCGACCGGCCGTCTATCGCAGACTCCCCCGCCGCCTGCTCCGGACTCATGTACGCCGGCGTGCCGATCGCGAGCCCGGTCTGCGTCAACTTTTCATCGTCCGCCGCCGAGAGCGTGCGGGCAATGCCAAAATCGGCGACGAGCACTTCGCCGTCGGCGAGCAGGATGTTCTCCGGCTTGATATCGCGGTGCACCACGCCGTGGGCGTGCGCGTAGTCGAGCGCGCCGCAAACTGCAGCGATCAGCCCGACGGCATCGTCCACCGGCAGCTGCCGCTCGCGGTCCATGCGGGCGCGGAGCGACTCGCCGGCCACGTAGGGCATGACGTAGTACAGGAGCGCTCCGGCGGTGCCGGAGTCGTGGATGGCGAGGATGCGGGGATGGGTCAGGCGGGCGGTGAGCTCGATCTCGCGGAGAAACCGCTCGGCGCCGAGGGCGGCGGAGAGCTCCGGCCGCAGCACCTTGATGGCGACCGGACGGCGGTGCTTCAGATCCTGGGCGAGATAGACGTAGGCCATCCCGCCCCGGCCAAGCTCACGCTCGAGCGTGTAGCGGCCCTTGAGGAAATGATCGAGCGTTGCCGCAATGTCGGTCACGAACGCTCTCTCTCGACCGGCATCTTGCCCTCGGCGGAATGGTAGCGCTACAGCGGCAACGTATAACCGACGAAGAGCACGTAGTTGACGAAATCGCCGCCGATCAGATCCTTCATCGGGATCCCGTCGAGTCGCGCGCCCAGGCTGAGCGAGCGCCGGCGTGCTTGCGACAGGGCGTAGGCTGCGCCGAAGCGCGCGGAATACACGTCGGGCACGGACCAGAGAATGCCCTGGGGTAGTCCGTCCACCTCGGCGGCGGCGAGTGTCGTGCGCTCGGGGTTCTTATAGGCGCCGTATGCCAATGCGCCGCCCAGCAGCAGCAACACGACGGTTGCGAGCCAGCGGAGCGCGTGTCACGGGGACTCGGTCAGCCAATGAACGGGGATCGCACGCTGCAAAGTACCGCCGTCCGGCCAATCCGGACAGCTTCGCCGCCGATCCCTTCCCGGCGTTCTGCGTTCGACGTATCCTCCTCGGTGGCTCACACCCGAGACGTCGCATGACCACGATGCTCGCGCGCCTCTCCGACGCGCTGGCCGATCGCTACCGCCTCGAGCGCGAGCTCGGTGCGGGCGGGATGGCGACGGTGTATCTGGCGCAGGACCTCCGGCACGACCGCCTGGTGGCGGTGAAAGTGCTCCGGCCCGAGCTGGCGGCGGTGATCGGGGCCGAGCGCTTCCTGGCCGAGATCAAGACCACCGCCAATCTCCAGCACCCGCACATCCTGCCGCTGTTCGACTCGGGCGTGGCGGACTCGTTCCTCTACTACGTCATGCCCTACGTCGAGGGGATCTCGCTCCGCGACCGGATGACGCGCGAGAAGCAGCTCCCGATCCAGGAGGCGGTCCGGATCGCGTCGGAGGTGGCGGGGGCACTCGACTACGCGCACCGCCATGGGGTGATCCACCGCGATATCAAGCCGGAAAACATCCTGCTGCACGACGGCAGCGCCCTGGTGGCCGATTTCGGCATCGCGCTGGCCGCCAGCAAGGCCGGCTCGCGGATGACCGAGACGGGGATGTCGCTGGGGACGCCGCAGTACATGAGCCCCGAGCAGGCGATGGGGGAGCGGGAGCTGGACGCCCGGAGTGACGTGTATGCGCTGGGCTGCGTGACCTACGAGATGCTGACGGGGGAGCCGCCGTTTACGGGTCCCACGGCGCAGGCGATCGTGGCGAAGGTGATGACGGCAGAGCCGGCCGAGGCGACGACGCTCCGGAAGACGATCCCGCCGGCGGTGGCTGACGCGGTGCACACCGCGTTGCAGAAGCTCCCGGCCGACCGCTTCGCCAGTGCCGCGGAGTTCGCCACGGCGCTGGCCGGCGAGCGCACCACAACGCGCCGGGCCATACCGCCTCGCGCCGCCGGATGGTCGCGAGCGCCGCGCATCGGAGTGGGAGCGGCGGCGCTGGGGCTGCTCGCGCTTGGGTTCGTGGGGGGCGGCCGGCTGGGGCACCGGGAGGCGGCGGCCCCGCTCCGCTTCTCGCAACGCACCTTCCACGACCAGGGCATCATCGTCGCGCGCTTCGCGCCCGACGGGAAGACGATCGTGTACAGCTCGCCGTCGGGCAACTTCTCTCCGGCCGTCTTCGTCCTTCGCCCCGATTATGCCGAGCCGACCCCGCTGGGCCTGCCCGATACGCACCTGCTGTCCATATCGTCGAAAGGCGAGCTCGCCGTCCTGGTGCGGCCCGCGTTCGTGCTGCACCGGATCTTCCAGGGAACGCTGGCGAGAGTGCCGCTCGGCGGTGGCGCTCCGCGCGAGGTGCTCGACAGCGTACGGGAGGCCGACTGGTCACCGGATGGTTCGGAGCTGGCCATCATCCACGGCGTCAACGGGCGGGACCGCCTGGAATTTCCGATCGGGAAAGTGCTCTACCAGGCGTCGGGCTACTTGAGCGAGATGCGCGTCTCGCCCGACGGGAAGCAGCTCGCGTTCGCGGAACATCCCTGGCGCTGGGACGATCGCGGGACGGTCAGGATCATCGACCGCGCGGGAAAAACCGTCGCCGTCACGCGCGGATTCGAATCCATCGAGGGCCTCGCGTGGCACCCGAGCGGGCGAGAAGTGTTCTTTTCCTCGGTTGGCACCACATCGATGATCGTCTACGCCTTCAGCCCGGGCGGTGAGTTGCGTGAGGCCGTGTCGAGCACGGGCGATCTGACGGCGCAGGATGTCGGGCCAGGCGGGCAGCTCCTGTTGACCCGCGACGATTGGAGCTATCACCTGCTACTGCACAGTCAGGGCTCGAACAGCGAAGTGGATGTCTCGTGGCTCAATTCCTCCTTTGGCCCGTTCCTGTCGCACGACGGCACCCTCCTGGCCTACGCCAACGGTGGCTTCGATGCGGGGCCCAACTACGCCGTGATGCTCCAGCGGACGGATGGTGGCAAGGTGGCTCGCCTCGGCGACGGATGGCCCACCGGCTTCTCCCGCGACGGCAAGTGGCTGCTGGCCGTCGTCGCGTCGACGCCGCCGAGGGTGACCCGGTATCCGGTCGGGGCAGGTGCGGAACGCCCGGTGGACGTGGGGACCTTCGAGTCGATCGGATCGGCCGACTGGTTTCCGGACGGACAGTCCATCCTGGTGTGCGGCAACCACGTGAAGGAGCCGTCGAGGTGCTATGTCCAGTCACTCGCGGGAGGCACGCCGCGCGCCGTGACACCGGAGGGAACTCATCAGGGCCTGGTCTCGCCCGATGGGAAGGAAGTCGCAGCGTTCGGGGATGCCCTCGGTCATCGCCGCTATCCGCTCGATGGAGACGGTACGGGCGCCGGGGAGAACATCCCGGGACTCTCCGCGTCTGACCGGGTTCGCAGCTGGGCTCCGGATGGACGTGCGCTGCTGATCGATCGCGGCAACTCGCACACCGTCGAACGCCTCGATCTGGCCACGGGGCGCCGGGAGCCCGCACTTCAACTCGGTGCCGGGCGCTCCGGAACGCTGTGGTACGTGAACAGCGTCGCGCTGGCGGACGATCCGCACACGTATGCCTACGTCGCCGTGCCGTATGTCTCCCAGCTCTTTACCGTGGACGGGGTGCGGTGAGCCCGGAGTATCCTCGACTCGCCGGGGCGCTGGCCGGCCGCTACCGTAGCGAGCGCGAACTTGGGGGCGGCGGGATGTCGCAGGTCTTCGCCGTCGGGGTGTACGGCGATCTCCACCGGCATCGGGCCTCCGCGGGCGCCTGCGGTCGCGATCCCGAGGTCCACTTCGTGGCCGACTAGCGCGCCTCCCGCGTGAGCCGCGCCAGCCCCTCCCGCGCCTCGGTGGCGTACGGCACGAGCCTCGGATCCGGCCGCCGCCACATGCCCGCCACCCAGGCAAAGCTCCGGATCGCCGCGTCCCGCTCCCCGACCCGCTCGGCCACCCGGCCCCGCAAGAGCGTCCACAGGATCTCGCTCGGGAAGGGCGCCAGGGTCGACGGCGGCAGTTCCCCCTGCAGCATCGCCCACGCCTCGGTGTTCCGCCCCAGTTCCACCAGCAGCTGCGCCACCGTCAGCCGGTCGAGATAGCAGCTCGGGCACCCGCCCGCGGGCAGCGCCAGGAACCGGTCCAGCGCCTCCGCCGTGTCTGCCCGCTCGAGGGCGAGATATGCCCGCGCCGAGGCCGCGATGTAGCGCGCCGCGGCCGGGTGAGCCGCCGCCGGCAGGCGCGCCAGCGCGTCGGCCCGCGCCGCGGCCGCCCGGAGCGACGCCGCGTCGCGCCGGCCGGACCACCAGGGCAGCGCGGACGCGAGGTCCACCGGATCCGGCGACGAGAGCCAGCCACGGAACACCGCCGAGGCGCTCTCCGCGGGCACGGCCCCGAGCAGCGCCAGCTCGGCGAACAGCGGCACGTCGGTCCGCCGGAGCGCCGCAAAGCCGGCGGCCAAGTGCCCCCGGGCCTGCAGGGCGGCACTGAGCGGGATCCGGAGAAAGGCGGGGTCGTCGAGCGGCGGCTCCGGATCGGGCGCCGACGGCAGCGCTCGGGCGAGGGCGATCGCCGCCTCGGTGCTGTCGGGCAGGCGTTGGAGTGATTCCAGCGCTAGAAACACCGCCCCGGCATTCGCGCCCTCGAGCATGGCCGGCCGGACGGTCCCCCGCGCGCGGAGCGAGTCCAGGATCCGGCTCACCAGCCGCAGGCCGCCCGTGCGCGCGTCCCGGGGAACGTGCGCCAGGTAGGGATCGAGGTAGCGGCGCATCGCGTCGGGCCCCTCCTCCGCCGTGACCTCGACCGGATGGATGTACGCCGGCCCGAACGCCGAGTCGAGCGCGATCGACCGGTCGAACGCGGCGACCTCTTGCGCGAACGACCGTCCCACCCACGGACCCAGGTGCGCGTCCGCTTCGCCCAGGAGATTCCACGCCTCGGCGTCGTCGGGGGATCGTGCGGTGGCCGTCCCGAGCGTGGCGAACAGGCGCGCCAGACGGGCGGACCAGAGACTGTCCGCCCCACGCGCCAGCGGTCCGGCCTCGAGCAGGCTCGCCATGAGGGAGTCAGCCGCCAGCCGCAGGCTGTCACGCGGCGGGAGCCCGTGGTTGAGCGCGCCCGCCCTGAGCGCCTCGGCGTGGCTGAGCGCGTCGAAGCCGCTGCGCGCCCAGCCCAGCGCCGTCCCCTGCCGGCTGTGCGCGAGGGCGAAGCCGGTGTCCAGGTCCACCGCGCGCCGGTAATATCCGAGCGCCGAGTCCCACTCGGTGCGGCGGTAGAACTGCTCGCCTTGCAGGAACGCCTTGAGCGCCGGAAGGTTCGCGGCGCCCAGCCCGGTCCGCCGCTCGCCGCTCGCGAGATCACCGTCGCGTCCCAGCGCCCCGAGCACGCGCAGCGTCAGCGAGTCGGCCAGCCGGTCGATCCGGCCGGCGCCGTCGCCCAGGTCCCACTCCGCGATGGCGCGGCCTCGCCCCACGTCAAACAGGGTCGCGCGGAGCCGCGCCGAGTCGGGCCCTGCGCGGAGCAGCGAGCCGTAGAGCGCGAGCCCCGCGCCCGTGCTCCGGCCCAGGGCGGCCGCGGACGCCGGATCGGCACGCCCGCCCCACCGGCGGATCACCGTCGTGGGCGGCACGCTCCGGAGCGGGCCCGCGCCGTCGAGGTTCCGGGACAGCAGGTCCACCAGCCCCTCGTGCCAGATCGCGAGCGAGGGGTCGAGCACGTCGAACGGCGCCACCGCCACCGTCGACTCGTCCAGCGTGCCGGACGTGGCGCCGCGCCGCCAGAGCAACAGGGCGGCGAGCGCCAGCAGTGCCGCCACGCCCACGGCCGCCGCGATCAGCCAGGCCCGGCGGCCGACGCGGCGGCCGCGCCGACCTACGGCCACCGTCGGGGCTTCCCCGCTCCCGGCCATCGGCCGCTCGCCCGACGCGGTGCGGCACGCGTCCAGCGCCTCCGCGGCGGCGGCCGCGGTCGGATAGCGGTCCGCCGGTGCCCGCGCGAGGAGCGTCAGCGTCACCCGCTCCAGCGCGGCCGGCACGGTGTCGCGGGTGAGCCGGATCGCGCGGGGCGTCTCGGTCATCCGCCGCGCGATCAGCGCCTGGGCCGTCGGCCCGCTGAACGGCGGCTCGCCCGCGAGCATCTCGTACAGTACGCAGCCGAGGCTGTAGATATCGGAGCGGCCGTCGAGGTCGCGCTCGCCGGCGGCCTGCTCCGGGCTCATGTAGGCCGGCGTGCCGACCACGATACCCGAGCCCGTGAGCCGGTCCAAGTCGGCCGACTCGCTCAGCGCGCGGCCGACACCGAAGTCGGCCACCAGGGTGTCGCCGTCGGCGGTGAGCAGGATATTCTCCGGCTTGATGTCGCGGTGGACGATGCCGCGCCGGTGGGCGTAGTCGAGCGCGCGCGCCGTCTCCCAGGCGATCCGCACCGCCTCGCTCACCGGGAGCTGCCGCTCGCGCCGGAGCCGGTCGCCCAGCGAGCGGCCCTCGACGAACGGCATCGTGAACCACAGCCGGCCCGCGTTGTCGCCCGAGTCGAACACCGGCAGGATGTGCGGGTGCTGGAGCCGGGTGGCGAACTGGATCTCGCGCTCGAACCGCTCGCCGCCGAGCGCCGCCGCCAGCTCAGGGCGGAGCAGCTTGAGGGCGACGGGTCGGTCGTGCTTGAGGTCGCGCGCCAGGTACACCACGGCCATGCCGCCGTGGCCGAGCTCGCCCTCGATGCGGTAGCGGTCGGCGAGCGCCGCCGCGAAGGCGGGATCGACGGGTGTCACGGTGGGGAGGTGAACGTCGGCAACGCAGTCCCGACTAAAGGAGGCGACGCGTGAATTCGGGATAGGAAATTCAATCGCGGTCCCGTAAGCATACTGCGGATTCTGGCGGCGCGCGAGGCGCCGATGAGCGGTCTGGGGCGCGGGCGCAACCGCGCCGGGCGCGTCGTCGGGATGTACGGCGATGTCCCCCGCCGCTGGTCCGCTCCCCTCCGTGTGCCCCCGCAGCCGAGATGAGGAGCGCACCCCGCCGCAGCAGCCGCGTCTTCGTCGTTCCCCGTCCGCCGGCCTCCGACTCGCCCGGAGCCGTCAGGGCAGACAGCTCGTCGGCGTGATCCGGTGGCCGCTGGAGTATGCCTCGACCGTCGTGATCTTCCCGTTGGTCCGGACGATGACGTCGTCCCCGTCCG
>JBBSCB010000048.1:0-16691 GCA_038250675.1 Gemmatimonadales bacterium | reverse complement strand
TGGCGAATCGCTCGCCCCGGCGGGTTGGTTCGGGGGTGGGGGGGCGGGGGTCCGCCCCTGTGGGCGGACGGGTGACCCGCCGCCTCGCCGCCGCCCGTTTTCTTCTACCTCAGGGATACCCTCCTTGCCCGCCACCACCGCTCCACCGGTCACACCGCCCGCCGGCCTGACGCACGACCAGCTCCTCGAGCTCTACTACTACATGCGGCTGACGCGCTCGCTGGAGGAGCGCCTCGTCAACCTGTACCGCCAGACCAAGGTGATCGGCGGACTGTTCCGCTCGCTGGGGCAGGAGTCCGACGCGGTCGGCTCGGCCTTTGCGCTCGATCGTGCACGCGGGGACGTTCTCTCGCCGCTCATCCGGAACCTCGGCTCCATGCTGGTGCAGGGCGCGACGCCGGTCGAGATCCTGCGCCAGTACATGGCGCGGGGAGACTCGCCCACGCGGGGCCGCGAGCTGAATATTCATTTTGGCGATACCGCGCGCGGGTTCATCGGGCAGATCTCGCAGCTGGGGGACATGGTCCCCGTCATGGCCGGCGTGACGCTCTCGTTCAAGCTTCGCGGGGAGGCGCGCGTCGGCCTGGTCTACGTCGGCGACGGTGCGACGTCGACCGGCGCGTTTCACGAAGGGATCAACTTTGCGGCCGTCCAACGCTGCCCGCTGGTGGTCGTGGTCGAGAACAACGGCTACGCCTACTCGACGCCCACGTCGCGGCAGACGGCCTGCGCGCAGTTCGTCGACAAGGCGCCGGGCTACGGCATTCCCGCCATCCGGACGGATGGGAACGACGTCCTGGCCACCTACGCGGCGACGCGGGAGGCGGTAGACCGGGCGCGCCGCGGCGACGGGGTCACGCTGGTGGAGCTCGTGACCTACCGCCGCAAGGGCCACGCGGAGCACGACAACCAATCGTACGTCCATCCGGGCGAGATCGAGCGGTGGGCCACCGGCAACGACCCGATCGACCGGTATGTCGCCCTGTTGAAGGACACATATCGCGTGGACGCTGCGACGCTCGAGGGCGTGGACGCGCAGGTGCGCGACGAGATCGACGCCGCCACCGACCTGGCCGAGCGCTCGCCGACGCCGGAGCCGCGGGACGGGCTCACCGGCGTGTACGCCGACCCGCCGGCTGCGCCGGTCCTCTGGTACCGCGAGGGTGTCCGCGCCGCCGTCGAGCACAATGAGCGGGTCGCCGGCTGGGGGACGCACGATGGCTGAGGTGACCTACCTCGAGGCGATCCGCCAGGGGCTCTTCGAGGAGATGGAGCGGGATCCCGCCGTCTTCTGCCTGGGCGAGGACATCGGCGCCTACGGCGGCGCCTTCAAGGTGACCGACGGGCTGCTTGAGCGCTTCGGGGATCGCCGCGTGATCGATACGCCGATCGCCGAGGCGGCGATCGTGGGCGCGGCGGCGGGGGCGGCGCACATGGGGCTGCGGCCGGTGTGCGAAATGCAGTTCATGGACTTCATCTCGCTGGCGTACGACATGCTCACCAACTACGTCGCGACGGCCCGCTACCGGGCGTTCCTGCCGTGCCCCATGGTGGTCCGCGGACCCAGCGGCGGCTACGTACGGGGCGGACCGTTCCATTCGCAGAATCCGGAGGCGGCATTCCTCCACACGCCGGGGCTCAAGGTGGTCTGTCCGGCGACCGCGAGTGACGCCAAGGGGCTGATCAAGGCCGCGATCCGCGACGAGGACTGCGTGCTCTTCTTTGAGCACAAGTATCTCTATCGCCGCGTCAAGGAAGAAATGCCGACGGGTGATCACGTGGTGCCGATTGGGCAGGCCCGGATGGCGCGGGAGGGTCGCGACCTGTCCATCATCACCTACGGCGCGACCGTGTGGAAGGCGCTGGACGCCGCCGCGGAGCTGGAGCGGGAGGACGGGCTGGCGGTCGAGGTGCTTGATCTGCGGTCGCTGGCGCCGATGGACGATGCGGCGATCGTTGCGACCGTCCAGAAGACCAACCGCGTACTGATCGTGCACGAGGACACCGTGACCGGCGGTGTCGCGGGCGAAATCACCGCCCGGATCAACGACCTGGCCTTCGAGTGGCTGGATGCGCCGGTCAGGCGGGTGGCGGCGCACGACGTGCCGCTGCCGTTCGCCCCCGCGCTCGAGGATTTCGTGCTGCCGCAGACCGCCGATATCGTCCGCGCGGCGCGCTGGCTGGCCGCGTACTGACCGTCCGGCCCGGACCCCGCACAATCGATTAGATTCCGGCATCGCCGTCCGCCGGGACGATCGCGGGGCGGGGAAGCACCCGCGCTCGATTTCGCCCCGGTCACGACCCCAGACGAGGATCGCATCTCATGGCCCGCATCGACGTCATCATGCCGCAGATGGGCGAATCTATCGCGGAAGGCACGCTCTCCAAATGGCTCAAGAAGGTTGGTGAGCCGGTCAAGCGCGACGAGCCGATCTTCGAGATCTCCACTGACAAGGTGGACGCCGAGATCCCCGCGCCCAACGCCGGCACGCGGGCCGAGATCCTGGTGCAGGAGGGGGAGACGGTCGCGGTGCAGACGGTCGTCGCGCGGATCGAGACGGAAGCCGGTGCGGTGGCGCCGGCGCCGGCGCCGGCGCCGGCGGCTGCCGCGCCCGCACCGGCCGCTGCCGCGGCGTCCGCGTCTGCGCCCGCGGCATCCGCGCCTGCTACTCCGGCGCCCCGCATGCCGGTCTCCGAGCCGCCCAGGAGCGGGTACGGCGGCATCAAGGATCCGGTGTCCCCGCCGATGGGAACACCCGCCGCCGCCAATGGCGGCGAGACCATGGAAGAGCGCCTGCGCCGGCGCTCGACGCCGCTGGTCCGGAAGATGGCCGCCGAACATAATCTCGACATCGGTGCGATCCCGGGCAGCGGCCTGGCGGGGCGAGTGACCCGGAACGACGTGATGAACTACCTCGAGACCGGTGCGGCCGCAACGCCAGCTTCGACGCCCAGGGCGACGCCGGCTCCGGCGGCCGCGACGGCGGGGGCACCGGCCCCGGCGCACCCGCCGATGCAGGTCGATGCCTGGGAGGGCGATCGGGTCGAGCCGTGGTCCCGCATCCGCAAGCTCACGGCGGATCACATGATCATGTCGCGGCGCGTGTCAGCGCACGTCAACACGATCTTCGAGATCGACTATACCCGCATCGCACAGCTCCGGAGCCGCAAGAAAAAGGAATACGCCGATCGCGGCGTGAACCTCACCTACCTGGCGTTCATCGCCAAGGCTACGGCCGACGCGCTGCGCCGGCATCCCGGCGTCAACGCCGCCGTCTCGGGCGAGAGCACGATCTACCGGCGCGACATCAATCTCGGCATCGCGGTCGCGCTCGACTGGGGGCTGATCGTTCCGGTGATCAAGCGGGCCGATGAGCTGTCGCTGCTCGGCGTTGCCCGCGCCATCAACGACCTGGGCGAGCGCGCGCGCAGCAAGAAGCTGAGTCCGGACGACGTCCAGCGCGGGACGTTCACGATCACCAATCCTGGGGTTTTCGGCTCGGTCATCGGGACGCCGATCATCAACCAGCCCCAGGTGGCCATTCTGTGCGTCGGCTCGATCGAGAAGCAGCCGGCCGTGATCACCGTCGACGGCACCGACACGCTCGCCGTGCGGACGCGGGGCATGCTGTCGCTCGCATTCGATCATCGCATCGTGGACGGCTCCGATGCCGACCGGTTCATGGCCGACATCAAGGCGACGCTGCAGGAGTTTGCCGAGGGCGCCGTCTGAGTGGCGCGGGTCCTCACGGCCGCACGCGCGGCGGTGCGGCCCGGTTGCGAGGCCGAATATCTCCTGCTGCTGGCGGAACGGCGGCGTGCTGCCGAGGCCTGCGGCCGTAACTTCTGGACGTTTCGCCACCGCGCCGATGCGGCTGAGTATCTGGTGTTCACCGAGTGGGACGACGCGAGCGACCGCGCGGTGTCGCCCGAGGAAGTCGCGCTGGACGGCCGGCTCCGGCAGCTGGCGCGCTACGCGCCCGACGCCGATCAGCTCTGGGACGAGATTACGCTGCGCTGACCCGTGCGGTCGCGCAGGAAAGACGACGCAATGCCACGACGAGTGATTCAGGTCGACGGCGGCCAATGGATAGTAGCCGTCAGCGGCCGCGTGACGCAGTACTGCAAGGATGAATTCGGGCTGGTGTTCAGCCGCGGCGCGGGCGCCGCCCGGGAGCGCCGAGTCACCCGCTACTCGCCGCTGACGGCCAAGAGTCGCGAGTTGTCGTTGAGCCAGCTCGACGACGCCGAGCTCCGCGTGCTGCTGGCGCAGTCTCAGCCGGCCCGCACCGCGCCCGAGACGGGGTACCGAAGCTGACCGCCGCGGGCTCCGGGCCGCCGGCCACCGTTGATCTCCACCTCCACTCCACCGCGTCGGACGGGCGACTGGCGCCGGCGGCGGTCGTGGAGCGCGCCGCACGAGCCGGCCTCGCCGCCATCGCCCTCACCGATCACGACACCATTGCCGGAGTCGCGGAGGCCGCAGCCGCCGGCGAGCGCCTGGGCATCCGCGTCGTCGGTGGCTGCGAGTTTTCCGTCGCCGCGCCCTGGGGCGAGATGCATCTCCTCGGCTATTTCCTCCCGGCGGACGCGGCGGAGCTTGACGCACTTCTGGTGCGGTGCCGCACCGATCGCATCCGGCGCGCGCAGGAGATGGTGCGCCTGCTGCAGTCGCTCGGCGTCTCGCTGACGTTCGAGGATGTGCTCACGGTCGCTGCCGGCGGGGCGCTCGGCCGGCCGCATGTGGCGCGGGCCGTCGTCAACGCGGGCAGCGCGATCGACGTCTCGGACGCCTTTGACCGCTATCTCGGCCGCAGGCGCCCGGCATACGTCGACAAGGCGCTCCCCCAGCTCCGCGACGTGGCCGACCTGGTGCACGCGGTGGGCGGCGTCGTCTCGGCCGCGCACATCAAGGACCGCGGCACCCGCTCCGTGCTGGAGAAGTTCCGGCGCGACGGCCTCGACGCGGTCGAAGTGCGGCATCCCAGCCATTCGCCGGACCAGCGCGCACGGCTCCTCGGCCTGGCGCGCGCCCTCGGCCTGGCGTGGACCGGCGGCAGCGACTGGCACGGCGACGAGCTGGCCGACGGGGCCCACGCGACGATCGGCTCGCAGGAGGTGCCGCTCGAGTGGCTCGACCGGCTGGCGGCCCGGCGGCCGGCCGTCACTGCGGGACGGGAGGAACCATGAGTCAACTGCTGCAGCCCGGCACGGCCGCACCCGACTTCTCCGCGACGGCGTCCGACGGCCGGACCTATCGGCTCAACGACGAGGTGCGCGACCACCGTGTCCTCCTCGTGTTCTACCCGGGGAACAACACCCCCGGCTGAAACCGACAACTCTCCGCCGTGCGCGATGAGATCGAGCAGTACCGGGCATACGGGATTCGGCCCTTCGGCGTGAATCCCGCCTCGCCTGAGCGCCACGCGGCGTATGCCGCGCGGCTGGCGCTGCCATTTCCGCTCCTGGCGGACCCGGGGCTGACCATCGCGCGAGCGTACGGCGCGACCACCATGCTCCGGATGATCACGCGGAGCGTGTATCTGATTGACCGCGGCGGCGAGGTCCGCTTTGCCGCGCGCGGCGCGCCCGGCGCCGACATCATTCTCGAACATGTGAGCCCGCCATGACCGCAACCGCTCCCGACTTTCAGGGCAAGGTGGTGATCGTGACCGGCGTCGGCCGTGCCGGCCAGATCGGCAACGCCGTGGCGCTGGCGTTTGGCCGCGCTGGCGCGCGGCTCGTGGCCTGCGATCGCAATGCGGTTGGCGTTGCCGAACGGGTTCGCGAGTTTGTCGCCCAGGGCATCGAGGCCTGGCCCGCCGCCGGCGACCTGACTCAGCCCGATGTCGCGGCGCTCGCGGTCGAAGTGGCCCTCAAGCACTATGGCCGGCTCGATGTCGTCGTCAACGTCGCGGGCGGCCTTACGACGTTCGGGGCGGTCGAACAGGCGGCGGTTGCGGACTTTGACCGTGAGATCGCCATCAACGCCAAGACGGCGTTCCTGATGTCGCAGGCGGCGATCACCCCGCTGGCAGAGTCACACGGCGCCATCGTCAATTTTGCGTCCATCGCCTACTTCAAGCCCCAGGCGATGCTCGCAGTGTACAGCGCAGCCAAGGCCGCCGTGGCCGGTCTCACGCAGAGCATGGCGCTGGAGCTGGCCGATCGCGGGATCCGGGTCAACGCCATCGCGCCCGGGATGGCGCGCACCGCCGAAAACGTGTCGTCGGCCGGCGACGACGCCACGTACGTCGAGCTCGACGACATCACGGGCGCCGTCCTGCGACTCGCGGCGTCGGGCCCCGGCGCGGCGACGGGACAGATCGTGTCGGTCGAAGGCGGTCACTGAGCATGCAGCTCGCCGGTCGCGTGGCGCTTGTGACCGGCGCCGGCCAGCGGCTGGGCCGGGCGATTGCCGCGGCACTGGCCAGCCGCGGGATGCGCCTGGCCATCCACTACAACGCCTCGAAGCGCGGAGCCGAGGCACTGGCCAGCGAGATCGTGGCCGGCGGCGGTGAGGCGCAGTGCTTCGGCGCGGACCTGAAGGACGCCCACGCCGCACGCGCCCTGCCGGCCCGAGTCGTTGAGCGGCTCGGTGGCCTGGACGTGCTCGTCAACTCGGCCGCCGTGATGCGGCACCTCACGTTCGAGGAGACCACGGTCGAGCAGTGGGACGAGATCGTCGACCTGAACCTGCGGTCCGTCTTCTTTTGCACGCAAGGGGCTGCCGCCGCGCTCCGCTCGGCCGCCGGCAAGGTTGTCAACATCGCTGATCTCGGCGGCCTCGAGCCCTGGCCGGGATACGCGGCGCACTCGGCCAGCAAGGCCGGCGTGGTGATGCTGACCAAGGTGCTCGCGCGCGCACTGGCGCCGGAGGTGACGGTCAACGCGGTGGCGCCGGGAACCGTGCTCGTTCCCGAGTCCTGCGACACCGCGCAGCGGGACCGGCTGGCCGCGGCCACGCCGCTGGGCCGGCTGGGGCACCCGTCGGATGCGACCGACGCGGTGCTCTACCTGCTGGAGCGGGGCGACTTCATGACCGGGCAGACGCTGGTGGTGGATGGCGGACGGATTCTCCGCTAGCGCTGGCGAAATCGTCGTCATCGGCGGCGGGTGCTACGGGACGTTCTATGCACGCCAGCTCGAGCGGGCGCGCGCGCGGGGCGCCCTGACGTACGAGCGCGTGTTGCTGGTGGACCGGGATCCCGAGTGCCAGGCCTCGCGCGAGCTCGCTTCGTCCCGGGACCGGCAGCTCGTCACCAGCGATTGGTCAGCGTTTCTCGACGAGTGGCTGGCGCGCCCGCGCGGGGCGGACAACGCCGACGCAATCGTTCCGTCCCCCCTGATGCCGCACTTGATGTATGAATGGATCGTGCGGCGGGCCGGCCATCGGTGGCCGGGTCGCACGGTCCGCTCGCGGCCGCTCGACACCGAGGCGGGAACGCCGTACGACATGCCCGCCCCGGACGGCACGCGCTACCTCTCCCATGCGGACTGGCTGTGCCCGACGCACTGCGTCGAACCGGCGATCTGTCCGGCAACGCGTGCACCGCGCACCTGGGAGATGGCCGACACGGTGGCTGCGCTGGTTCCGCAACTCGCCCGAATGCGAACGACGGCGGGGCCAGTCATCTTCAACTGCCGCCATCGTGCCTACGGTGTGGGCATGTTCGATGTTGTCGAGGTGCTCGGCGGCGATGCACTGGTGGCCGGCGCGGGTGCCGGTGGCGCCGCCGTGGACGTGGTGATCGCGACGGTCTCGTCCTGTCATGGCGCGGCGAGTCTGCTGGCGCTGGGTCCGCTCGCCGCTGTCTGAAGGGAACCGCCGGGCGTTCTATATTGTCAGGGTCATGAACGGCAAACCCTCCACTCGCGGAGACGCGATGCAACTGAGCAGCGAGTTTGACGTCATCATCATCGGGGGCGGACCGGCGGGGCTCTGCGCCGCCATGTACGCCGGCCGTGGCATGCTGCGCGCGGTGCTACTGGAGCGCGGCGCCACCGGTGGCGAGCTGCTCAACACCGAGTGGATCGAGGACTATCCCGGCTTCGTGAGCATCAAGGGCCGGGACCTGGCCGAGAAGATGACCGAGCATGCGGTCAAGTTCGGGGCGGACATCCGGCGGGAGAACGTCGAGACGGTGGAGCGTGCCGCGGACGGCGGCTTCCGGGTGACGACCTCGCTGGGCACGGTGTTCCAGGCGCCCACCGTGATCCTGACGGCGGGTGGCACCCCCACCCGACTCGGCGTTCCCGGCGAGGCCGAGTACGCCGGCCGAGGCGTGTCCTACTGCGCCGTCTGCGACGGTGCGTTCTTCAAAGGTGAGACCATCGCGGTCATCGGCGGCGGCGACGCCGCCGTCGAGGAAGCGGAATACCTGACCCGGTATGCGGAGAAGGTGTACGTGATCCACCGGCGTGACGCGTTCCGGGCCTCACGCATCCTGCAGGACCGCCTCTTTGCCAATCCCCGCATCGAAGTGATCTGGAACCGCCAGGTCCGCGAGCTGATCGGCGGGCCCGCGGGCCTGACCAGTCTGGAACTCGACGACACGATCACCGGTGAACGCTCATCCCTCGCCGCCACAGGCTGCTTCATCTTCATCGGGTTCCGGCCCAACAGCGACCTCATCAAGGGACATTTCGAGCACGATGCGAGCGGGTACGTGATCACCGACGACCGGATGATGACGTCGATTCCCGGCCTGTTTGCGGCGGGCGATCTCCGCGTGCAGCTCACCCGCCAGGTCACGACCGCGGTGGGTGATGCCACGACAGCTGCGATCGCGGTCGAGAAATTCCTCGCGGACCGCCGCTCCGGCATGGAGGTGCGGCCCGCCGCGGGAGAGGCGTCGGCCGGTGTCTGATCTGGAAGTCGTCATGCTGCCCAATGGGCAGTTCGTTCAGAACTGCTATCTGGTGGCGGACCGGCGCACCCGCGAAGCGGTGATCATCGACCCCGGCGAGGAGCCGGCAATGTTCCTGGCCGAGCTCGATACGCGCGCGTGGACGCTGGGCGCCATCTGGCTCACGCACGCCCACATCGATCACGTGATGGGAGTTGGCGCGGTGCACCAGGCGACCGGCGCGCCGATTCATCTGCATGCCGCCGACCGGCCGCTGTACGACGGCATCACAAAGCAGGGTGAATGGTTCGGCATGCGGCTGGCTCCGCTGCCGGAGCCCCATCACGCGCTAGTGCATGACGGCACCGTGCGGGTCGGGGAGTTCGGCTTTGCCGTCCGGCACACGCCGGGTCATTCGCCCGGCAGCGTGAGCTTCGTGGGACACGGCACGGTGTTCGGTGGGGACGTGCTCTTCAACGGATCCGTGGGACGCACCGACCTGCCGGGTGGCGACCTCCCGACCCTGATGTCCAGCATTCAGCACCACTTCCTCTCGCTCCCGGATTCGACGGTGCTGCGCAGCGGGCACGGGCCGGAGAGCACGATCGGCGTGGAGCGGCTGACCAATCCGTTTCTCACCGGGGCGTATCGCCTTGATTGACCTGGCCCCAGCACTGGCGGCGGCGCCGGGCGGGGCGGGAGCCGGCATCGCGGCCGCCGTCCCGCCCGCAGCGCACCGCTGCCAGCGCTGCGGGTTCGCCGTCTCGGATCTGGTCCGCGGATGCAAGAACCCGTGCGCCAACTGCGGCGCCGTCTATCCCCTCGGCGACTGCTCCGACTGACGCGACCGACGCACGTTCGCGACCCGCACCTGGGAGCGCCGTTCGCGGTGCTCGACGTCACCAAGCACTTCGGTGACACCACCGGCGGCGTCCGAACCTATCTCCTCCAGAAGGCACGCTACGTCGCGGCGCACTCGGAACTCCGGCTCGCGATCGTGGCACCCGCCGCCACCGCGTCGGTCTCCGATATCGACGGCGCCAGGTGCTACCGCCTTGCCGGCCCGCCGGTGCCGACCCAGCCGCCCTACCGGTTCCTCCACTCCTCCCATGACGTGGCTCGCATCATCGCGCGGGAGCGGCCCGACGTGATCGAGGTCGGGAGCCCGTTCCTTGTGCCGTGGGTGGTGGCGCGCGCCAACCGCGCGGCACGGGTGCCACTCGTCTGGTTCTATCACGGCAACGTGCCGCGACTGATCTCGCAGGATCCCGGCCGGGACGGTGCGCTCCGCCGTGCGGGTCATCGCGCCGCCTGGGCCTATGTCCGCCGCGTGAGCCGGCTTGTCCGGGTCACCGTGGTGGCTTCGGACTTTGTTGCGGCCGAGCTCGAGCGCGAGGGCGTACGCAATACGGTGACGGTGCCGCTGGGCGTCGATCTCGAGTTGTTCACGCCCGGGCGGCAGACGCGGGCGGCGGACACGCGGCTACGGTACGGGCTGCCGGACGGCCCGCTCGCGATCTATTGTGGCCGGCTGGCGAGGGAGAAGCATCTGGATGTGCTGATCCGCGCGTGGCCCGCGGTCGAGCACCGTACCGGTGCCCGGCTCGCGATCGTGGGCGACGGACCCTCGGCGGCGCATTTCCGGCGGCTGCACGGTGCCGATCGCGTGCTCTGGCTTCCATACGAGCGTGACCGCGAGGCGCTCGCCGATCTCGTGGCGGCGGCCGACCTCTACGTGGCACCGGGCCCGGCCGAGACATTTGGCCTTGCCGCACTCGAAGCGATGGCGAGTGGAACGCCGGTGCTGTCGGTAAACTGCGGCGGCGTGCCGGAGATGGTGCGACGATCGGACGGTGGAGCGCTATATCCCATCGGCGATGCGGCCGGTCTCGCCGCGGCCGCCATCGGCCTGTTTGGCGGCGATCTGCAGCAGTACGGCGCGCGCGCCCGCGACTACGCTGCCCGCGAGCATCGATGGGAGTGCGTCTTCGACCGACTGTTTGAGCTGTACCGCGATGTGGCGGCCGGCCGATGAGCGTCGGCATGGCGCAGGTGGTGTGCCTCGGCCTCATTGCCGTCGACGTCGTGGCGCGCGCGCTCCGGATCCAGTGGATGCTCCGCGGGCTGGGCAGCAGCATCACCGTTGGGCAGGCGGTCACACTCAACGCATTTGGCGATGCAGCATGCGCGCTCACCCCGCTCCGCATCGGCGGGGAGCCGGCCCGCCTCGGCGGCATGCTGCGGGCACGGGTTCCGGCATCGGCGGCATTCGTCGCGATCAGTCTGGAGGTACTGGCCGCGTGGCCGGTGATCCTCGTGGCGGCCGGGGTGCTCGCGTGGGCGTTTGCCCCCGCCTGGTGGGCGGCAGCCGGGCCACGACTCTTCTCGGGCGCGCGGCGGGCCTGGCCATGGGTCGCCGCGGTCGCCATCGCGAGCATTCTGGCATGGCGCCTGGCGGGACTGCTGCACACGTCCTTGACCCGGCAGCTCCGCCGTCCGCTGCTCCGGGCCCGCGTCTACTGGCGGCGCATGCCGGTCTGGCCGCTGCTTGCGAGCGCCCCGCTCACGCTCATCGACCTCACCACCCGCGTGGCGATCCTTCCGGTGCTGGCGTCGACCCTGCCGAGTCCGCCGCCAGCGGGGCCGCTCTGGGTCGGGTCGTGTGCGCTGCTCTATGTGCAGCTCCTGCTGCCGACACCGTCCGGCGTGGGTGCCGTGGAGCTCGGCTTTCTCGGTGGCGCGGCCGGCGATTTGGGCGCGCACGACACCGCGCTGCTGCTGGCCTGGCGGTTCTACACCAACGGCGTCGGCCTCGCGCTGGGTGCGTGGCTTGCGCTGCGCATGTATGGGTGGCCGGCGATCCGGCGGGCGGTCAGCCGGGTGGCGGGGCGATAGCGACCAGCAGCACGGTGCGGGCGAGCACCTCGATGACGCCATGCGGCACATCGGCCGGCGCCCAGATCAGCGCGCCGGTCTCCACGGTGGCGATATCGCCACCCACCGCGATCCTCGCCTTTCCGGAAACGACAAAGTAGAATTTGTCCGCGCCGGCATGCGTGTGCATCGCCTGCGTCTGGCCGGGCTCGAAGCAGTTGAGTCCGGCAAAGAGGGAGCCGCCGCGCGCGAGGTCCCGCTTGACCGGCCGCTCCGCCGAGAACGTCGCGTCGAGCTGCTGGAAATATTGCGTCATCCTGTCGCCTTTCACCTGAAAACGTCCGGACTCATGACGAGCACACGCATCGAGAAGGACCCGCTGGGCGAAAAGCCGGTTCCGACCACCGCACTCTACGGCATCCAGACGCTGCGTGCGGCCGAGAACTTTCCGATCTCGGGGCTGCGCCCGCTGCCGGCGTTTGTCGATGCCGTGGTGTGGATCAAGCGCTCCGCGGCACTCACGCACAAGCGGACCGGCCGCCTGGAGGTCCGGCTCGCCGATGCGATTGTGCAGGCGGCGGACGAGGTGCTTGGCGGACAGCACCGCGATCAGTTCATCGTCGACGTGTATCAGGCGGGCGCCGGCACCAGCCATCACATGAACGTGAACGAAGTGCTGGCTAATCGCGCCAACGAGCTGCTGGGTGGCGAGCGCGGCACCTACACGCCGGTGCACCCCAATGATCACGTCAACATGGCGCAGAGCACCAACGACGTCATCCCCACGGCGATGCGGCTTGCCACGCTGGCGCTGCTGCCCGCGCTGCTCGCCGCCATGGACACGCTGGCCGAGGCGTTTCTCAACCGCGGCGAGGCGTTTGACGGAATCATCAAGAGCGGCCGGACCCATCTGCAGGACGCCACGCCCATTCGACTCGGCCAGGAATTTACCGCCTACGGCCGGACGATCGCGCGGCACCGCCAGAAGCTCGTCGAAGCGGCCGACTGGCTCCGCGAGATGAACATCGGCGGCACCGCCGTCGGCACCGGGATCAACGCGGAGCCGGAATATCCCGCGTTGATGGTCGAATACCTCTCGGAGGTGAGCGGGCTGGATCTCAGGGAAGCCGATGACCGGATCCAGCTTATGCAGTCGATGGGCGACGTGGCGAGCTTCAGCGGCGCGCTGCGCGCCTATGTGCTGGATCTCAATCGCACCGCGAACGACATCCGGCTACTGGCGTCGGGGCCGCGCACCGGGCTGGCGGAGATCGTGCTCCCATCCGTGCAGCCGGGCTCCAGCATCATGCCGGGCAAGGTCAACCCGTCGATAGCGGAGATGGTCAACCAGGTCTGCTACCAGGCGCTGGGGCTCGACACGACGGTGGCGCTGGCATCCGAGGCCGGGCAGCTGGAGCTCAACGTCATGATGCCCGTCATCACCCACAACATCGTGTTCAGCGTCATGATTCTGGCCAATGCGACGCGGGTGTTCGCCGAGAAGTGCGTGCAGGGCATCGAGGCCGATGCGGCGCAGTGCGCCCACTGGCTGGAGCGGAGCCCCGCACTCGTCACGGCCCTGGCCCCGCGAATCGGCTACGCGGCGGCGGCCAAGCTGGCCAAGGAGGCGCTCGCCACTGGCCTCACCGTGAAGGCGCTCGTGGTGAAGAAGAAGCTGCTCGAAGGGAAGGATCTCGAGGAGGTCCTCGATCTGCGCGCCATGACGGAGCTGGGCGTCCCGGGTGAGACCGGGCGGCCGGGAGGCGGGTGACCGCGGGTCATCCTTGAAGCCGCGTCATCCCCCGGCCATATTGCCCGCATGCGGGTGACCACGTGGACGGAATACAGTCTTATCATCGTGCTGAGTCTGGCCCGGCGCGGTCGCGGCGGCGTCGGCCCGGTGTCCGCGCGTGAACTCGCCGCCACCGAACGCCTTCCGGCCGACTACATCGAGCAGATCCTCCTGCGGCTCCGCCGCGCCGGGCTGGTGGACAGCGTCCGGGGCGCCCGCGGCGGCTACCTGCTCACGCGCGATCCGGAATCGATCTCCGTTCGCGACGTCATGGCCGCGTCCGAGCACCAGACATTCGAAGTCAACTGCGACAGCCACCAGGTGGATCCGGATCGCTGCGATCCCGGGGGCGCCTGCAGCATCCGCCCGGTCTGGCACGCGCTCCAGCGGCGGGTCGACGACCTGCTCGCGGGGATTTCGGTCGCGGACCTCATGAAGGACGAGGCGCATGTGCAGGAGCTGGTGAGCATCTCGCCTGCGGGCTGACGGCATGCGCGCGGACCAGGATTCGCCGGCGCTCTCCCACGATGAACTGCTGCGCTACTCCCGCCACCTGCTGCTGCCCGAGATCGGCCTCGCGGGACAGCAGCGTCTGCGCGCCGCCAGGATTCTCGTCGTCGGTGCCGGCGGCCTGGGTTCGCCGGCGGCGCTCTACCTCGCCGCCGCCGGCATCGGCACCATCGGCCTGGCCGATTTCGACGCCGTCGATCTCAGCAATCTCCAACGCCAGATCCTCCACGGCACCGGCAGCGTCGGCCGGCCCAAGCTGGACTCAGCCGCCGCGCGCCTTGGCGATCTGAACCCCGGCGTTGCGGTTGTCCGCCACCCCGAGCGGCTCACCTCGGCTAACGCGCTGACGGTGCTGGGCGGGTACGACGTCGTGGTGGACGGCTCGGATAATTTCCCCACCCGGTATCTGCTCAACGATGCCTGCGTGCTGCTGGGCGTGCCGTACGTCTATGGGAGCATCTTCCGATTCGAAGGGCAGGCCTCGGTGTTCGACGCCCGGCGTGGCCCTTGCTACCGCTGCCTCTTTCCGGAGCCGCCGCCGCCGGGGCTCGTGCCGACCTGCGCCGAGGGGGGCGTGCTGGGTGTGCTGCCGGGGATCATCGGCAGCACGCAGGCGCTGGAAGCGCTGAAGCTGGTGCTCGGGATCGGCGAATCGCTGATCGGACGGCTGCTGCTCTTCGATGCGCTCGCGTTGCGCTTCCGCGAGCTCGCGCTCCGCAAGGACCCCGACTGCGCGGTGTGCGGTGCCAATGCGAGCGTGCACGCGCTGATCGACTACGAGGCGTTCTGCGGGATGGGCGGGGCCGGAACGGCGGAGATCACGGCGGCGGAGCTGCGGGTCGAACGGGGCGGGCCGCAGGCGCTGCAGCTGCTGGACGTGCGCGAGCCGTTCGAAGTGCAGCTCTCGGACATCGCAGGCGCGCGTCACATTCCGCTGGGTGAGCTGCCGGCGCGGCTGTCCGAGCTGGATCGTCGGACCCCGGTGGTGGTGTACTGTCAGCGCGGCGCCCGCTCGCTCCGCGCGGTGGAGCTGCTTCGCGGCGCGGGATTCGCCACGGCGCGCTCACTCGCCGGCGGGATCGACGCGTGGCTCGCCAACGGGGACAAACAAAGCGGACGCTGACGCGTCCGCCGTGATCCTGCATCTGCCGGTTGGCACCACCCGGCTTGAACAGATTCCCCAGTGCCGAAGGCGGGACTCGAACCCGCACGGGCTTGCGCCCACTGCGCCCTGAACGCAGCGCGTCTACCAGTTCCACCACTTCGGCGAGCCGGCAATCTTATCAGCCACGGCATGCTCGCGTCAAGCGCGGACGTTGACCCGCTTCCGCCCGTGGCCTATCATTTGCTCGAGACAACCGCCGTGTCCCAGAAAACGCCCCCAGCCGCCGAGCGGAAGACCTCGATCGCCAGAAATCCCAAGGCGACGCACGACTACCATGTCCTCGAGACGTGGGAGACCGGCAGCGTATTGACCGGAACTGAGGTCAAGTCGCTCCGCAACGGCAAGGCGTCCATCAAGGAGGCCTACGCGCGTCTCCGCAATGGCGAGGTCTTCCTGGACGGCATGAACATCACCCCCTACGAGCAGGGAAACCGCTATAACCACGACCCGGTCCGGACACGCAAGCTGCTCCTGCATCGCAAGGAGATCGAGCGGATGATCGGAGCGGTCGAGCAGCAAGGACTGACGCTGGTGCCGCTGGAGATCTACTTCAGGGACGGGCGGGCCAAGGTCGCGCTCGCGCTGGGCCGCGGCAAGAAGCAGCACGACAAGCGCGAGGCGCTGAAGCGCCGGATCGCCGACCGTGAGGCGGCCCGCGCGATCGCCGTCGGGAGGCGTGGCGGATGATCGCCGCGTTCGGCCTTATCGTCGCGGCGCTCGCGGCCGCCCCCACGTCCATCACCGTCGCCACGCCGCGCGGCACGCGGACGATCGAGGTGCGGACCGACGCCTCCGGCGCGGCCATGCTGCCGGCATCGTCGCTCGTCTCCGCCCTGGGTGGTACGACGCGCATCTCCGGCTCATGGGCCGAGATCACCATTGCGCGCCAGCCGCTCCGGTTCCTCATCGGGGCACCCTTCTACGTCTACAACAACCACGTGCAGCCGCTGGCGGCGGCCGTGTCCCTGAGCCGGGACACGCTCTACCTGCCCCTGCAGGTGGTCACCGACCTGCTGCCGGACCTGTTCGGGGCACGCTACGCCTATGACGCCGGGCGTGCCCGGCTCGTCGAGGCCGGAGCGCTGCCGGTTCCGGTCGCCTCCACCGACGCCGCGCCCACGGTGACGATCACCGACACGGTGGCCCGCCTCCCGTCCGGAATCCGCCCGGGACACCTGGTGACGATCGACCCGGGGCACGGCGGCGTGGATCCGGGGAACCCGGGTCTGTTCTTTCCCCGGGGGGTGCGCGAGAAGGACGTGACGCTCCAGATCGGGTTGCAGGTGCGCGATGAGCTGCGGCGCCGCGGCGTGGGGGTCCGGATGACCCGCTCGACCGACACCCTGATCGCCCTCGGCGACCGCGGGGCCTACTGCAGCGACGGGTGCGACCTCTTCCTCAGCATTCATATCAACTCGCTCCCCAAGCGTCCCGGCTACACAGCCGCCCGCGGGTTCGAGACCTATTTCCTGGCGGAAGCCAAGACGGAGGACGCGCGGCG
>JBBSCB010000047.1:0-17613 GCA_038250675.1 Gemmatimonadales bacterium | reverse complement strand
CGGCGCTGATCACCGCCACATCGAGATCCCGCCTGAGGCCCAGCTCGCGTGATGCGTCGTCCAGCACCAGAACGGCGGCCCCCTGCGCGGCCGCGTCCGCCGCGGCCGCCCGGCGGTCAGCCCGATCGATGACGATCGCACCGGGCAGGGCATGGGCGGCCGCCAGCGCGACGCCGGGCGAGCCCACCGTGAGCACCGCCGGCCTGAGTCCAGCGCCGAGGTAGTGCTGCGCGATCCAGGTGGTCACCGCCGTGCGGCCCGATCCGCCCGCCGTGAGATTTCCGACGGCCACCGCCGGCAGCGGCAACGGGCGAACGCTCCACCAGCCGCGCCGGTACGCCGCTGCCCGGGCGGCGACCGTGCCGCGCCAGAGGGCCGATGCCGGCAGGAGCACCAGCCGCGCCGCGCGCGCATCGCCCCGGCGGCTGGTCCAGAGCCACCGCAGCAGCCGGTGCGTGTCCCCGCGTCGTCGCCGCATCAATCAGGACCCCACGTCATGCATCCGCGATCTCGCCGGCGACCGGAATGTAATCGCGTCACCGGTCGACGACACGGGCCATCATCTCCGCCTCGGTCGCCAGCGCGCCGTCGACGTAGGCCATCCCCTTGAGCCGGCAGGTCCGTCCCCGGTTCTGCAGCATCTCCACCTCCATGCGCAGCTGGTCGCCCGGCACGACGGGCCGGCGGAATTTCACGGCGTCCAGGGACATGAAATAGACCACCTTGTCCTGCGGCCGCTCCATCGCGCTCATCGCGAGCACCCCGCCGGTCTGCGCCATGGCCTCGACGATCAGCACGCCGGGCATGATGGGATGTCCCGGAAAGTGGCCCTGAAAGAACGGCTCGTTGATGCTGACGTTCTTGATGCCGACGATCCGCTTCCCTTCCTCGATTTCAAGGATCCGATCGACCAGCAGCATGGGATAGCGGTGCGGCAGGATCTCGAGGATGCGCTGAATGTCGATGGTGCTCATGGCGGCTCTCTCCGGTGGCGGACTCATGGCACATGCGCCAACAAGCGGCCGCCGACAGAGTCGGCGGCCGCCTGAGCGGACGGGCCGCGTCGCATCACGCGTTTACTTGCCCGTCTTCAACTGCGCGATCACGCGATCCGTAAGATCGAGCGATTTGTCCGCGGCCACGACGGCGGTACCCGCCGCGCCCACGTCAAAGATCATGGCATACCCACCGGCCGCCCTGAGCTGCTCGACCACGGCGGTGACGCGGTTCTGGATCGGATCGAGCAACTCCCGCTCCCGATCCTGCGCCCGCTGCTGGAGATCGGTCGTGCGCTGCTGCAGCGATACCTGCTGGGCGCCGAGCGCCTTCCGCTTGGCCTCACGCGCCGACGGGCTGAGCAGCGTGCTCTGCTGCTGAAAGTCGGTGGCGGCGGAATCGAGCTTGGCCTGGAGCTGCTCCACCTCGGCACGGTACGTTCCCAGTTCCTTGGTGAAGGTCGATTCGGCCTGCGCGTATCCCGGCGTCTGCGTCAGGATCTTCCGTGAGTCCACGAAGGCGATCTTCGACGAGGCCGCCGGCTGCTGCTGTGCGGAGGCAGGCCCGGCGGCCACGGCGGTGGCGACGAGGACGACGAGGGTGCCTACGGCGACGAACTTCATGCTGAACTCCCGTTGAGGTGCGATTCGTGTGCGGCTAGAAGAAGTTTCCGATCTTGAAGTGCAACTGCCATCCCGGATTGGGCTGCCCCTGGACGTTCACCCGGTCGAATCCGTACGCGACATCCACGCCGATCGGGCCCAGCGGTGACACCAGTGCCACCCCGAAGCCGGCGCCGCGATACAGGCGCGTGGGATCGTACTGTCGGGCGGTTCGATACACGTTGCCGGCGTCGAGGAAGGTGCTGAAGTAGAGCGCCTGACTCACTCGTGCGCCGGCTTCCACGGTGAACGATGCATAAGACTTGCCAAACGACGCGGGACTGCAGCTGGACCCCCCGGCAGTGGCATCGTATCCGTCCGGTGTGATCGAGCACTCGGTATACCCCCGAAGCGGGACGCCAAACTGCACTCCACCAAGGGTATAGAGCTCGGTGAAGAAGTTGTGCGCGTCCCCGAACACGAACCCGGATTTGGCGGTGAGGCCGAGCACGAACTGGACGCCTCCGCCGAACTGGTTGGCTCCGCCGCCCAGCGTCCCCAAAGGTGCGTACCAGCGCCCCTCGACGTCCACTTTCTGATAATGGCCGGTACCGCCGAGGATCCCGCCGTTGAGCTCGCCGCTCACCGTGGTCTGGGACCCGCCGGTGGCAAAGGGCAGCCCGACGCGCGTGTCCCGCAACAGCGTGCTCCCCAGCGTCGAGCGGGTGCAGTTGTTGCAGACGAAATTCTTCTGGATGTCTACCGATCCATCGGAATAACGGATGCGCTGCAGTCCGTAGCTGCCGAACAGCCGGGTATAGCGCGAGCCGAAGAACGGGAAGCCGAGCTGAAGACTGGCGCCGAGCTGACGCCGCTGCCCCAGGTCCTTGATCGTATAGCGCTGCCGTGAATCGTAGATCGCCGCCGTGGCGGAGATCTGGCTCTCGCGGATCGCGGGATCGGTGTAGCTCAGCGTGAAGTCGTTGATATTGGTGCCGAACTGCCACTGCAGTCGGCCCCGCTTCCCGCGGCCGAACAGGTTCGGCTCCTCGAGCCCGAGAAAGCCGCCCACACCAGTTCCCTGGCCCAGCGAGGCGCCAAAGTTGATGTTGCCGGTGCGCTTCTCCTCGACCCGGAAGGTGATGTCGACGTCGACGCCGTTAGCGGCGGGCTGGTAGTCAGGCGGCGCCAGCGGCTGCTGGAAAAAGCCCAGGTTGCCGATGTTCTGATACGAGCGGACCAGCAGGTCGCGGCTGAAGACGGCGCCCGGCAGCAGGACGATGGCCGCGCGGATGACCCGCTCGTGGGTCACGTCGTTGCCGACGATATTGACCTTGTTGACGGTGGCGATCTGGCCTTCCTGGATGTTCCAGGCCAGATCGATGATCTGGGTGCCGTCCGGCTGGGTTCGCCGCTTCTCGATCGGGTCCACGCGGGCGTAGATGTAGCCGTTGTTGGCGTAGGCGTCCTGCACCTTGGCGGTCGCCGCGCCCCAGTCGGACTCGCTAAACGGGCGGCCGGACGGCGTCGTAAGCCCGGCCGAGCCGGGCGCGCCGATCGCGGCGAACGGATAGAGCTGGCTCAACTCGTCGGTCGAAAACCGGTGGTTCCCCGAGATATCGAAGGTCCCGACTCGCGAGATTTCGCCCTCATCCACCGTCAGCCGCAGCACGGCCTTGCCGCCCGCCGAATCCGCGATCAGCGTGTCGTGGGTGACCTGGAAGTCCACGTAGCCGTGATCGGCGTAGAAGCTGGGAATCCGCCCGCGCACATCGTCATCCACCCGCCGCTCGTCGTATTCGCCCTTGCGGAACCACCAGAAGCCTTCGGGTCGGCTGGACATGTGCTTGACCACGTCCGCGTCCGAGAACCTGGTGTTGCTGTCGATCACCACCTGGCTGATCGCGACGCGGTTCCCCTCGTTGACGTCGTAGACCACCCGGACCTTCCCGTCCGGCTGGAGCGTCTGGGTGACCTTCACGGAGGCGGTGTAGTAGCCCAGGCGCTTGTACAGCGAGTCGATGCTGGCGCGCCCGTGGGCGACGGCGGCCCGGTCCACCGGACGGCCCTCGATCAGCTTCACACGCTCGCGCACATCGCTCTCCGCCACGCGCTCGACGCCGCGAATGGTCCACTTGTCCAGCAGCGGCCGCTCCTTGACGGTAAGGGCGAGGATGAGCCGCCCGCCGACCACGCGCTGATCGACCGATACGTCGTCGAACTGGCCGGTCTTGAAGAGCGCGGTAATCGCCCGCTGGACGTCGCGATAGTTGATCACGGACCGGGGCACCAGTCCCGAGGTCGTGATGATTTGCGCAGGGGTGAGTCGCTTGTTGCCCTCGACGGCGATGCTGTCGACCTGGGGAATCGGACCAGCCGGCGCATTCTGCGCGCGCAGCGGATGCGCCGCGGCAAGCGCGGCGACGACGACCGAAAGGACGGCGTAGCGAATGGACATGGCTCGCGCACAGAGAGACGGGGCGCCGCCGACGGCGGCGCCCCGTGGGCTCAGGCCTGCTGCCCGGTGAGAGCGCGGAACACGAGTCGCTCGCGATCCTCGGAGACGTCGACCTCGATTTCGTCTCCCCGCCCGAATTCGCCCATGAGTATCTTCTCGCTGAGCGGATCCTCGATGTAGCGCTGGATCGACCGCCGGAGAGGCCGCGCGCCGTAGTTCTGGTCGTAGCCGTGCTCGACCAGGAAATCGACCGCCGCGGGGGTGAGGTGGACCTCGTCGCCCAGCCGGCGCTGCACTTCCTTGAGCAGGATCATCACGATCTTGGCGATGTGCTCCTTGCTCAGCGGATGGAACACGATGACATCGTCCAGCCGGTTGAGGAACTCGGGATTGAAGACCTTGTTCATCTCCTCCTTGACCCGCTCCTGCATCCGCTCGAAGTCGTGCTTGGTGTCGGACCCGTGGAAACCGAGGGTCTTGCCCTGCATGATGTCCCGGGCGCCCACGTTGGACGTCATGATGACGACGGTGTTCTTGAAGTCGATCATGCGGCCATAGTTGTCCGTAAGGTGGCCCTCATCCAGCACCTGAAGCAGGATGTTGAACACGTCCGGATGCGCCTTCTCGATCTCGTCGAGCAGCACGACGGAGTACGGCTTCCGCCTCACCGCCTTGGTCAGTGTGCCGGAGTCCTCGTACCCGACGTATCCGGGCGGCGCCCCGATCAGCCGGGACACCGAGAACTTCTCCATGTATTCGGACATGTCGACCCGGATGAGCGCCGATGCGTCCGCAAAGAGGAACTTGGCCAACGAGCGCGCCAGCTCGGTCTTGCCAACACCGGTCGGGCCGGAGAAGATGAACGACCCGATCGGGCGGTCCGGGTCCTTGAGTCCGGCCCGCGACCGCCGGATGGCCCGCGACACGGCGTGGATGGCCTCGTCCTGGCCCACCACGGAGTCGTGGAGCTCCTCCTCCATGCGCATCAGCCGCGACGCCTCAGCTTCCTGCAGCCGGGTGACGGGGATGCCGGTCCAGCGCGAGACGATGAACGCGATCGCCTCCTCGTCGATGATCGGGCGGCGGGTCTGGCGGTCCGTTTCCCACTCCTCGTTCTTCTGCCGAATTTCGTTCTGAAGCTCGCGCTCCTGGTCGCGCAGGGCGGCGGCGCGCTCGAAGTTCTGATCGCGGACCGCGTCCTCCTTCTGGACGTTGACCTTCTCGAGCGAGGCCTTGAGCTCCGACACCTCGGCCGGCGGCACCTGCGAGGCGAGCCGGGCGCGGGCGCCCGCCTCGTCGATCACGTCGATCGCCTTGTCCGGCAGGAACCGATCGGTGATGTAGCGCTCAGAGAGCTCCGCCGCCGCGGCCAGCGTCTCGTCGGGAATGCTGACGCGGTGATGGTCCTCGTACTTCTTGCGCAGTCCCTTCAGGATCTCGACCGTCTCGGGAACGGTGGGCGGTTCCACCACGACGGTCTGGAATCGGCGCTCGAGTGCGCCATCCTTCTCGATGTACTTGCGATACTCGTTGAGCGTGGACGCGCCGACGCACTGCAGCTCGCCGCGTGCAAGGGCCGGCTTGAGCATGTTGGACGCGTCGATGGCGCCCTCGGCGGCTCCCGCGCCGACGAGCGTATGCAGCTCGTCAATGAACAGGATGATGTTCTTGTTCTGCGCGATCTCGTTCATGACCGCCTTGAGGCGCTCCTCGAACTGGCCGCGGTACTTGGTCCCCGCGATCACCGCCGCCATGTCGAGCGAGAGCACGCGGTGGTCACGCAGCACGTCCGGGCACAGCCCGCTGGCGATCAGCAGCGCCAGGCCTTCGACGATGGCCGTCTTGCCCACGCCCGGCTCACCGATGAGCACCGGGTTGTTCTTCTTGCGGCGCGCCAGGATTTCCATGACGCGCTCGATCTCCTTGGCCCGGCCGATGGTCGGGTCGAGCTGCCCCTCGGCGCCGAGCTGCGTAAGGTCACGGCAGAAGTGATCGAGCGCCGGCGTCTTGCTCTTCTTCTCGCTCTTGGGCGCAGACGGCTGGGGTACGGCGCCGCCGCCGGTCGGCGTCTGGGGCATGTCGCTGCCGAGCAGACGGAGCGTCTCGGCCCGCGACTGCTCGAGGTTCACCCCGGCATCCGTCAGGACCTGCGCCGCGATGCCCTTTTCCTCGCGCAGCAGGCCCAGGAGCAGGTGCTCGGTGCCCACATACGAGTGATTGAGCTCCCGGGCCTCGGTCATGGCCAGCTCGAGCACCTTTTTGGCGCGCGACGTGTACGGCAGGTCGGGCCCCGCGGCGGCCGCCGCTTTGCCCTTCTTGACGGTCTCCTCGATCTTCTGCTGGATCTCTTCGAGGTCTACGTTGAGGTTGGTGAGCACGGCCGCCGCCACCCCCTCGCCCTCGCGAATGAGGCCGAGGAGGATGTGCTCCGTTCCCACATATTCGTGATGCAGACGCGCCGCCTCTTCGCGGGCCATCTGCAGCACCTTCCGAACGCGGTCGGTAAAGTTGTAGCCGTTCATCGCGATATTCCTGCCTTGCGTCCAGGTCGGCGAACGCGGGTCATCCGCGCCGCCCGACGTCGTCTTCCAGCACCCGCCGGACCAGATGGGCCCGCCGCAGCGGCAGCTCGGGGTCGTCGAGGGTGAAGCCCTCGGCGGCGGCGAGGTGCGCCGGCTGTGCGTCAATCAGCAGCTTGTTGAGCGTGTACATGGAGACGCCCGGGATCACCCCGATGCCCACGCCCAACCGTACACCGCTGAGGAGATTCATCGCTTCGTCGAAGGACAGCGCGCGGGCGTAGCGCAGCAGTCCGTACGCGCGCCATACCTTGTCTTCGATAATGGCGGGCGCATTGCGCAGCAGAACCTGCCGCGCCTGCTCCTCGTATTCCATCACCTGGCGCACCACCTTGCCCAGATGGTCCAGCAGCTCAGTTTCGGTCTGACCGAGCGTGGTCTGATTGGACAGCTGAAAGAAGTTACCGACGACCTCACTGCCCTCGCCATACAGCCCGCGAAACGTCAGTCCCACCTGGGACAGCCCCTGGAGCACCTTGGAGATTTCCTTGGTGAGCACGAGCCCGGGAAGGTGGATCAGAACGGAGGCGCGCAGCCCCGTGCCGACGTTGGTTGGGCACGAGGTAAGATAACCGAATTCGTGGTGAAATGCGAAGCCAAGTCGTTGCCCCAGTTCGGTGTCCACCCGGTCCAATTCGGCGTACGCGGCGTCCGGCGCGAAGCCCGCGTGCAGCACCTGAAGCCGCAGGTGGTCCTCCTCGTTCACCATCACGCCAAGCCGGTCCTCCACCAGCACCGCCGCCCCGCTCCGGACCCGGCCGTCCGGGTCCAGCCCCGCCAGTTCCTTGCTCACCAAGTGCCGCTCGTGCAGAAGCTGGCGGTCGGCCGGCTCGAGGCGATCCAGGCGAAAGGG
The DNA here is from genome assembly GCA_038250675.1 of Gemmatimonadales bacterium. Lineage (GTDB taxonomy): Bacteria > Gemmatimonadota > Gemmatimonadetes > Gemmatimonadales > GWC2-71-9 > JAICUF01. The sequence goes on along the minus strand of JBBSCB010000047.1, from coordinate 10,125 downwards.
CACGGCGCGCCGCAGGAGCACCGAGTCCCGGGCTGCCGACTGCACGTCCTGCAGAATCCGCTCACGTTCCGATTCGCTGTTGCGCCCTACGAACGTGCGGCCCGCCAGGTTGCGCGCCAGGCGGATCCGGGTGGAGAGTACCAGGTGGCTCGACGGCCCGCTGGCATCAAGCCAGCCCAGGCCGCCGTCGGCGAGCAGGCGAAGATCGATCATTCCAGCACCCGGAGTCGGTCGCGGATCTCGGCGGCGAGCTCGAAATTCTCGGTTTCAATCGCCAGCCGGAGGCGGTCGCGGAGTTCCTGCTGCACCCGCTGGTCGCTCAGGGGCTCGACGCCCGGCGGCGTATAGCGCTCGCCCATATGATGCGTCGACCCGTGCAACCGGCGCAGCAGGTCGCGCAGCTCGGTCTCGAAGCTCCGGTAGCAGTCGGCGCAGCCCAGCCGGCCGGTATCGCGAAAGTCCTTGAGACTGCCACCGCACGACGGGCAGAGACTGCCCGGACTGAGCGCGATCTCATCGCCGGCCGCGCTCTTGCCCATCGCCGCGAGGAAGTCGCCCAGCGGGGACTTGGCCGGCAGGCCCGCACCCTCCACCCCTCTCTCAGCGGCGCAACGCTCGCACAGGTGCAGCTCGGTGATCTGCCCGCTCACGATCTGGGTCAGGTTGATCACCGCCTCCCGCTCGTGACACTGGTCGCATGACATCACGGCATCGCCTCCACCCCGGGATGCGGCACGAGCCGGCCGTGCTCCATCGTGAGCACCCGATCGGCCCGACCCGCAAGCAGGCGGTTATGCGTCACGACGACGAGCGCCGTCTCGAACTCGCGGGCCAGCGTCGAGAACAATTCGTGCAGCTGCTCGCTGTTGTGGTAGTCCAGGTTGCCGGACGGCTCGTCGGCAAGCACCACCAGCGGATCGGCCACGAGTGCGCGGGCCACGGCGACGCGCTGCTGCTCGCCGCCCGAGAGCGCCGCCGGCCGGTGGGTCATCCGGGCGCCAAGCCCCACCGAGCGCAGCAGTTCGGTGGCCCGGGTGCGGGCCGCCGCGGCATCGCGTCCGGCGATGAGCAGCGGCATCATCACGTTCTCCAGTGCCGTGAACTCCCGCAGCAGGTGGTGAAACTGGAATACGAAACCCAGCTGTCGGTTCCGCAGCGCCGCAAGCTGTTCGGCGGTCTGCTCCGCGTACACGGCGCCATCGAGCGCGATGGTGCCCGCCGTCGGCAGGTCGAGCGCGCCGAGCAGTTGCAGCAGCGTGCTCTTTCCCGCTCCGCTGGCACCCACGACGGCCACGAATTCGCCGCGCTCGACGCTGAGGTCCACGCCGGAGAGCACCTCGATCGGGGCACCGTCCCCGCCGCGGTACACCTTCCGCAGGCCGGCGGCCACGAGCATCGTCGTCATTCGTGGCGAATTGCGTCGACGGGCGTCAGCCGCGCCGCGACGCGTGAGGGGTGGATCGTCGCCAGTATGGCGATCGTGATGCTGGCCAGCACCACGACCAGCACGTCCCGCACCTCGACCTTGATCGGGAGATGATCAATGAAATACACCGACGGGTCGATATGGATCCACCCGGAGCGGTCCACGATCACGGACACGGTGAGCCCGAGCACCAGCCCGATCGCCGTGCCGACGAGCCCGATGATGGCGCCCTGCATCAGAAACACCCGCCGGATCCCGCCGGCGGTCAGTCCCATCGCGCGGAGTATCCCAATCTCGCGAGTCTTGTCGGCGACCACCATGGTGAGCGTACCGATGATGTTGAAGGCGGCGACCACCATGATGAAGAAGATGATCAGCCCCATGGCGAGCTTCTCGAGCTGGAGCGCGCTGAAGAGACTGACGTTCTGCTGCTGCCAGTCGAGCGCCCGGTAGGGATACTTCAGGACGCTCTCCAGCCGCCGACCCACCTCGGGCGCGCGCTCAGGGTCGCGGACCCGCACGGCGATGCCGGACACGGCGTCTCCCAGCCCGCCAAACCGCTGCGCGAGCTCCAGCGGCATCACGACGAACTGATTGTCGTACTGATACATCCCGGTGTCGAACAGCCCGGTCACCTCGAACCGCCAGAATTTTGGCATGCCCATGCGACCGAGCGCGGCATTGACCTTGGCGGCGGTGGGCGGGATCAGCGTGATCACATCCCCCGGGTAGGCCGAGATCCGGCCGGCCAGCCGGGCGCCGAGCAGAATGCCGCCGTCCACATCGTCGCGGGTGGTCCGGAATGAGAGATCGCCCTGCGTGATGGAGTGCGGCAACGATGTCACCGCGTGTCGACCGGTGTCGGTGTCGAACCCGACGACGTTCACCGCCTCCGCATAGTCGGCACCCTTGGTGATGACCGACTGCGTGATGACCTCGGGCGCGGCCGCGACCACCTCGGGATCCCCGCGAATCGTGTCGAGCGCGCCGCGCCAGTCATCCACCCGAAGCCCGGCGCCGTAGGTCAGGATCCGCAGATGCGGATTGGCAACGAGGATCCGCTCGCGCAGGTCATTCCTGAGGCCGTTCATCACGCCGAGCACCACGATGAGCGCCGTGACGCCCACGGCGACCCCGCCGGTGGAGATGACGGTGTTGAGCGAGGCCGCGCGGCTGCCCCGCCGGCTGCGCATGTAGCGGGCGGCGATGCGCCATTCCAGCCGCGTCGGCAGGCGGAATGCGGCCCGCAGCCGCCGGAACCCCATCACGCCTCGGGCCGCATGGCCGGGAACAGGATGACGTCCCGGATGGACGACTGGCCGCTCAGCAACATCACCAGCCGGTCGATGCCGATGCCGATCCCGCCGGCCGGCGGCATGCCGTACTCCAGCGCGCGCAGGTAATCGGCATCGGAGTGCTGCGCTTCGTCGTCACCGGCGTCGCGCTGGCGGACCTGGTCCTGAAAGCGCGCCCGCTGGTCGTCCGGATCGTTCAGCTCGCTGAACGCGTTGGCGATCTCCCGCCCTTCGACAAAGAGCTCAAATCGCTCGGTGAGCCTCGGATCGTCGCGATGCGGCTTGGCCAGCGGCGACAGCACGCGAGGATAATCCAGCACGAAGGTCGGCTGGATGAGGTACGGCTCAAGGCAGACCTTGAAGACCTCGTCCAGAAGCTTCCCGCCGCTGAAGCTCGCGGCAGTCTCGGCCGCGACGCCACGGCGCGCGAGCAGGGCGCGCAGCGCAGCCTCGCCGGCCGCCAGCACATCCACACCCTCCCGCTCACGGATGCCGTCCACGAAGCGCACCCGCGCAAACGGGGCACTGAAGTCCAGCTCGACCGCGGCGCCGGGGATCCTGGCGGAGCCGGCGATGTCCCGAACGATCCCGCCGAGCAGCTCCTCCGTCATCGCCGCGATCACGTGGTAGTCGGCATAGGCCATGTACCACTCGAGCATGGTGAACTCGGGATTATGGGTGCGATCCATACCCTCGTTCCGAAAATCGTGCCCGATCTCGTAAACCCGCTCGAGGCCGCCGACGAGCAGCCGCTTGAGATACAGCTCATCGGCAATGCGCAGGAACAGCGGCATGTCGAGCGCGTTGTGGTGGGTCTGAAACGGACGGGCCGATGCCCCGCCGTACAGCGGCTGCAGGATCGGGGTCTCCACTTCCAGAAATCCCCGGTCGTCGAGAAACCGCCGGATATGAGCGATGACCCGCGCCCGCAGCCGGAAGATGTCGCGCACCTCGGGATGGACGGCGAGGTCCGCATACCGCTGGCGAAAGCGGACCTCGGGATCACTCAGGCCGCCGAACGTCCGCGTCGTACCGTCGTCATCCACCTGCGTCTTGCCGCGCGGCAGTGGCCGGAGCGCCTTGGTCAGCAGGGTCAGCTCGGTGCCGCGCACGGTGATCTCACCCGCGCGGGTCCGCATGAGCCGGCCCCTGACGCCGACATGATCGTCCAGGTCGAGGTGCTCGAGCACCGCCCAGTCGTCGCCGAGCTGGTCCTGGCGGAGGTAGACCTGAATCCGGCCGCTCACGTCTTCCACGTGACCAAAGACGACCTTCCCCTTGGGGCGCCAGGCGGTAATCCGGCCCGCGACGGCAACGACCGGCCCCTCGTCGCCCATCGCGTCCGCGTAGGCAGCCAGGGCGGCGGCGGCCGTGTGAGTGCGCTCGTAGGCGTAGGCATACGCGGGAATGCCGGCCGCCTCGAGCGCCGCGCGCTTCTCGCGCCGTGCGGCGACGACGTATGAATGGTCGTCAGTGTCGCTCACGCGGCGTGCCCCCCGAAGCGCTTGAGATAGGCCTGGATGAATTCGTCGAGGTCACCGTTCATGACGCGCTGCACGTCAGAGATCTTCACCTCGGTGCGGTGGTCGTTGACCATCGTATAGGGCTGAAACACATACGAGCGGATCTGATTGCCCCATGAGTTGTCGGTCTTGGTGGCCTCTACGATCGCACGCGCGGCCTCCTGCTCTTCCAGCATCTTCTGGTAGATCGCGGCACGCAGCATCTTCATCGCGGTAGCGCGGTTCTTGGTCTGGCTGCGCTCCTGCTGGCAGCTGACGATCGTGTTGGTGGGGACGTGGGTCAGGCGAACGGCCGACGAGGTCTTGTTGACATGCTGGCCGCCGGCGCCCGAAGCCCGGAACACGTCCATCTTGATGTCCTCGTCACGGATGTTCACCTCGATCGTGTCATCGATGTCCGGGTACACAAAGACTGATGCGAATGACGTGTGGCGCCGCGCCTGCGAATCATACGGCGAGATCCGGACGAGCCGGTGCACGCCCTTCTCCGCCTTGAGAAAGCCGTAGGCGTAGTCCCCCTTGATCTCGATCGTCACCGACTTGATGCCGGCCTCCTCGCCCTCCAGCATGTCAAGGATCGCAACCTGATAGCCCCGCCGTTCGGCCCAGCGGACGTACATCCGCATCAGCATCTCGGCCCAGTCCTGCGACTCGGTGCCGCCGGCGCCAGGATGGATCGTGAGCAACGCATCGCGTGCGTCATCGGGGCCCTGCAGCATCCCGCGGAGCTGCAGCGCCTCGATACCGGCTTCGAGGCGCGCTGCCTCCGCGTCCAGCTCCGCCGCCATCGCCGCGTCGGTGTCCGCATCCAGCATCTCGGCCAGCGCGCGCGCGTCCGAGACCCGCTGTGCGAGGTCATCCGCCGGCGTGACCCAGCCCTTCAACTGCTTGATCTCCTGCACCACGCCGCGCGCCCGATCACTGTTGGTCCAGAACGCGGGATCGGACTGCATGGCCTCCAGCTCGTTGAGCCGAGTACTCCGGGCATTCAAGTCAAAGAAAGTCTCGCAGATCGATGACGCGGCGGTCGAGCTCGGCGAGGCGTTCGATCAACTCAGACATCGGGACTCCGGGCGTAAAGTGACACAGGGCGGTCAACAATCGAGCCGCCCGTCCGCCGACAGGCGGAGGGCGGCTCCGGGCCCCGCAATATAGTGCCGCAGCTCCACGGACTAGAAGATTTGTCTCCCATCCGCCAGGATTTCGTTCAGCGCCTCCCGGAAGTGCACGGTGGACTCGGCCACGTCCCGTCCGACCTGCTCGGTGTACTCCTCCCAGCTCTTCTTGATCTCTTCCTCAAAGAGCTGCTTGAGCGTCCCGTCGCGCAGGCCTTCGCGCCGCTTGGCGGGGTGGTACACCACCATGTCCGAGATGAGTGCGCGAGCGAGACGCCGCGCCTTCTGCGATGGATCCTGCGACAGGAACGGATTGACCGGCCGCCGCGGCGCCGTCTGCACGGCGGGCGCGACCGCGCCGGCGGGCCGGGCCGGCATGCCGGGACGGACCGCGGCGCCCGCGGGAACCGGGATCGCCGGCGGCGGCGGGCCGGACGGACGCGGCGAGACCGCAGGGGGCCGGGTACCGGCCGGCGGGGGTATGGCCGGCCTCGGCGGTTGCGGGCTGCGAGCCGCCGCGCCGTCGCGATCAGCCGGAGCGACCGGGGCTGGAGTGACCGCCGACATCGCCGGTTCCGAGCTCACCGACTCGAGGCCGCCGGGCTCGGCCGCCGGCGGCGCCGACGGAGCCACGGCGGGGGCCTGCACAGGCGCGGCGGTCGCCGGGGCATCGGGACGGCTGACGGAATGGTCCTCCGTCTCGCGCGCCACCCGGAAAATGGCACTGCATACGGCGCAACGCGCGCGCACACCGGCCTCCGGCACCTTGGCCGGGTCGACCCGGTAGACGGTCGCGCAGTTAGGGCACGTCAGATTCATCGAATGGTCCTCATCGTGGTTCGCGCGGCGTCCCGGCCCTGGCGTCGCCGTCCCCGCCCTGGCGTCGGTCCACCACGAACACCGACCCCGGCAGGGTCTTGGCGTAGCTCTTCATCTCGGTGGCCAGCTCGCTCACCTGCGCCGGGTGGGTGAAGTCACGATGGCGATTGGTGACGATGCCGATCGAGAGCGTCATCAACGGCACGCGATGCAACTGGCCCCTGCGATCCTTGCCGAAGAAATACCCTGCGCGACGGTCCTGATCGTTGTACTGCAGCGGGATCAGGGTATCGAACACCGACAGGATCTCGGTACAGACCGCGTGAATCTCCACGCCGGGTACGACGAAGATAAAGTCATCGCCGCCGATGTGCCCGACGAACCCGCGCGCGCCGAGCATGCCCTTGACCACGTCGTGAAGGATGCGGGAGAGCAGATAGATGACGCGATCGCCGTCATAGTAGCTGTAGCGGTCGTTGAATTCCTTGAAGTGGTCCAAGTCGGCGTAGCAGACCGCAAATTCCCCGTCCGACTCCAGCCGGCGGCGGATCTCGCGCTCGATTTCGGTGGTGCCGGGCATCCGGGTCGAGGGATGCACCGACACGTCCCGCTCGGTGCGGACCACCATCGCCTCGATCCGGGCGCGCTGCTCGGCCGGCGCGAACAGCCCGGTGATGACCTCGTCCGCACCAGCGGAGAACCACGCCTGGACCTGTTCCGGCCGATGGCTGTCGGCCCAGACGGTCACCGGTACGATGGCGGTGAAGGCATCGCCCTTGAGGCGGCGGGTGAGGGCTTCCCCGGCGTCGGGGCTGGCATTGCCGTTGACGAACAGGAGGCTGGGATGGCCGCGCAGGACGATCGATTCAACGTCGTCGGGGCGCTGAAACAGGAGCAGCGGGTACGCGTTGGCATGGGCCCACTGCTCAACGAGCAGGGGCACCGGGCTGGCGTCCGGCGAAAAGTAGAGAATCGTCGGGCGAGTCCGCACCCATGGCCTCTGGTAAGAAGTGATTACAAGCTAACTTACGGGCCCCGAGCGGTCAAATGAAGAACGCCGTAACGGCGATCATCGCATAGACCGCCAGCAGTTGAACGCCCTCGAACCAGTGAGACTCGCCGTCCAGGGTGCTGATCGCGGTGCCGAGCGTGGCCAGCCCAACCGCCACGACCTCGAACGGCGAAAAGACCAGGTTCATATTGCGGCCCATCGCCACCCCGATGAACACGAGCACCGGGGCGACCAGCAACGCAATCTGTGTGCTCGGCCGGAGCGTGATCTGGAGCGCCAGGTCAATCTGGCCCTTTCGGGCGACCATGATGGCGGCGGCACGCTCCGCCGCGTTGCCGATGAACGGAATGATGACCAGCCCCAGGAAGGTCTCGGTGATGGGGAGACTGGCCGTGACCCCGCGCGTGGCGCCGACCAGGATCTCCGACATCCAGGCGATGGCTACGGTGGCCGCACCGAGCACGAGCATCGCCCGCTCGGCCCCCCAATGGGCCCCATCCGACGGCTGGGGCTCCGCCGCGACGATCCAGCGGTGCGTCTTCAGCGAAAATAGCAGCGAAAAGCCATAGGTCACGGCCAGGATGATCGCGACCCCTTCGGAGAGCCGAAGCTCGGGCAGCCGCAGCGGACCGAAATGCGTCGCGTGAAACAGTGCCGGAAAGACCAGGCCGACGACGACCGCCGCCAGCATGGTGGCGCTCATCCCGGCCGACGTCCGGTTGAAGCGGAGTTCCGGGGTCCGGAGCCCCCCGGCGACGAGCGAGAGCCCGAGGACGAGCAGGAGGTTGCCCAGGATGCTGCCCGCGATGCTGGCCTTCACGAGGCGGCAGCACACGGGGCGCCGGTGCCGGGCCGCGAGGCGGGGCGACGGAAGGCGGCGACGGCGCGGATGGGTCGGCCAAGAGGTGATCGACATCGACAGCGACCTGGCGATTCCGCGCTTCCCGCGCGGCAACATCGAGCATCCGGCGGGCGTGCGACGTCTGGCGCATCGGTGCATCCGGCTCCACCGCCGCTTGGTCGGAGCGCGGGCGTGGCTTCCGCGACCGGGCGGCGAGCCGCGCTGCCGCCATCTCCGGCGCGATGCCAAGCGCGCCGAGCAGCGCGAGCGTGCGCTCTTCGCGGAGAAGGCCCAGCAGGATGTGTTCGGTGCCGATCGCGTCGCTGCCGAGTCGGCGGGCTTCGTCGGTGGCGGCGGTGAGGGTCCGTTGGGCGCCAGGGCCCAGCTCCGGGGCCGTCACGCGGCCCCGCTATGCAAGCGGGGTCGCCTCGTCAATGAGCATGACGGGAATGCCGTCCTCGACGGGGTAGACCAGCCGGCACTGGAGACAGACGAGCGACTCCGGGTCCTGACGATACTCGAGCTTGCCTTTGCACTTGGGACAGACAAGGATGTCGAGCAATTCGGGGGCGAGGGTCATGCCTTTTCCATCTCCGATACCGGGAAGCCGAAACGGGTGAGTGCCGCGGCGCTCCGGCGCCACTTGGGAAGCACCTTGACCCAGAGATCGAGGTAGACCTGGCTGCCGGTCAGCGCCTCGATGCGGGCGCGGGCGTGGGCACCGATCGCCTTGATCGTCGCGCCGCTTTTGCCCACGACCATGCCCTTCTGGGACTCGCGCTCGACGAAGAGCGTGACCCGAATGTACATCGGCGACTTGTCCTCGCGGAACTCCTCGACTTCGGCGGCAAAGGCGTACGGAAGCTCATCCTCCAGGCGTTCGAACGCGGCCTCGCGCAGGTACTCGACGACGAAGAACCGCAGCGGCTGGGTTCCCAGGTCGTCGGCCGCGAACTCGAACTGATCGCGCTCAGGAAGGAGGGTGGCGATGCGGGCGAGCAGCCGGTCGATGCTGGCGGGCTCGTCGGCCGCCGTGACCGGCGCGCTCAGCTCGAGCTGGGCGCGGATCTCCGGGGTCACCAGGTCGCCCTTGGTGAAGACGGGGAGAATCCGGCCCCGCGGCGTGGCGTCGAGGCGCGCCAGCGTGACCAGGTCAGGCGCGGGCGCGAGGGGTGCCGGGTGGAGATGGAGAATCAGGTCGGCGCGCGCGAGCGCGGCGACGGCCAGGTCGCGCATGCGGCTCTGGAGCAGGTAGGCGGGATCCAGGAGGCCGGGCAGGTCGTGGAAGACGTACTGGACGTCGCCCTCGGTGCGGAGCCCGGTGACCGGCAGGCGGGTGGCCTGGGCCTTGGGGCTCACGATGGCGAGGTGGGTGCCGACCAGTGCATTGAGGAGCGACGACTTGCCGACGTTGGGCGCGCCCGCGAGGGCGATGTGACCAGATCGGAGCGGCATGCACCAATATAGGGTCAGGGGGCAACGCAGAAGCCCGGCATCTCGGGTGAGATGCCGGGCTTCTGAAGGAGCGGCTGGCGACGGCCTACTCTCCCACCACCTCTCAGTGGCAGTACCATCGGCGCTACAGGGCTTAACTGCCGTGTTCGGAATGGGAACGGGTGTGGCCCCTGCGCGCTAGTCGTCAGCCATTTGCTGTTGGGCGTCCCGAGGGGCGCCCCAGCGAAATGACGAATTGAGCAGATGGATGGTTGGTCATGCGAGAAATCATTGGGAGAGATCAAACTTCACGGGCGATTAGTAGCGCTCGACTGAAGGCCTCGCGGCCCGTACATCTGCGCCCTATCAACCAGGTAGTCTCCCTGGGCCCTTCAGGGACCTTAAGGTCCAGGAACGTTCATCTTGGGGAGAGTTTCCCACTTAGATGCTTTCAGCGGTTATCTCCGCGCGACATCGCTACCGGGCGATACCCTTGGCAGGATAGCCCGTACACGAGCGGTCGCTTCGTCTCGGTCCTCTCGTACTAGAGACGACGCCCCTCAACGTTCCCACGCCCACGACGGATACAGACCGAACTGTCTCACGACGTTCTGAACCCAGCTCATGTACCACTTTAACCGGCGAACAGCCGGACCCTTG
>JBBSCB010000046.1:0-18483 GCA_038250675.1 Gemmatimonadales bacterium | reverse complement strand
GTGGGTCCGGTGGACATGAACAAGTTCCTGCTCGTCATCACCGCGGAAGCCGATTCGTCGGCCCCGACGCATGCGGGGCCGACCGTGCTGCACGGCACCTCACCCAGCGGCTGGCTCCAGTCGTTTCTGACCCCCCCCCGGGTCCGCGGAATTTCCCAGTGAGCCGCATCGTCCGCACGCTGGCGGCGGCGACGCTCCTCGCGGCCACGGCCGCCGAGTTGGCGGCGCAGCAGACCACGCCACCGCCGGCGCACGACATGGCCGGGATGGGCGGCGGCGCGATGGGGATGCCGATTCCCATGCCGCCCGGCATGATGATGATGCCGGGGCTGGTGGGGCTCCAGCCGGACGTGACGCCGTTCCTGCCCGGCGCGGGCACCGACCCGATGCGGCTCCCGGCGGCGCGGCCCGCGTCGATCACCCCGCTCCGGGACGGCGACACGCTGGACCTCACGGCGATGCTGCTGCGCCGCACCATCCACGGCCACGCCTTTGCCATGTACGGCTTCAACGGCCAGGTGCCCGGCCCGCTGATCCGGGTGCCCCAGCACGCCACCATCATGGTGCGCTTCCATAACCGCATCGACCTGCCCAGCAGCGTGCACTGGCATGGCGTGCGGCTGGACAACCGCTCCGACGGCTCGGTCGGGGTGACGCAGGAAGCGGTCGCGGCCGGCGGGGACTTTGTCTACACCATCCACTTTCCCGATGCCGGCATCTACTGGTATCACCCGCACGTGCGGGAGGACATCGAGCAGGCGATGGGGCTCTTCGGCAACATGCTGGTGGACGCACCGGACGCCGACTACTACTCGCCGGCCAACCAAGAGCAGGCGCTGGTGCTGGGCGACATCCTGATACAGGCGGATACCCTGATCCCGTTTGGCCGCGAGTCGCCCGACTTTGCGCTGATGGGCCGGGTGGGCAACGTGCTGCTGGTCAACGGCGAGCCGGGCTACGAGCTGCATGCGCATCGCGGTGAGGTCGTGCGGTTCTACCTCACCAACGCCGCCAGCTCGCGCACCTTCAACCTGTCGTTTGGCGGCGCGTCCATCAAATTGCTCGCCTCGGACGTGAGCCGCTTCGAGCACGAGGCGCGGGTGCCGAGCGTCATACTGGCACCGGCGGAACGGTACATCGTCGAGGTGCGCTTCGACCGCCCGGGCCGCTACGCGCTGGTCAACGCTGTCCAGGCCATCAACCACTTTCGCGGGGAGTTCGAGTCGGAAGTGGACACGCTGGGCATTGTGACGGTCGATTCGACGCCGGCCGCGCCGGACCACGGGCCGGCGTTCGACCGGCTCCGCGCCAATGTCGCGGTTTCCCGCGACATCGAGCGGTTCCGCCCGTACTTTGACAAGGCGCCCGACAAGGGGCTCACCCTCACTGTCCGCACCACGGGATTGCCGCTGGCCACGGTGCAGTTCATGACGATCGACACGGCATACTACGCGCCGGTCGAGTGGGTGGACGGTATGCCGGACATGAACTGGCTCTCCAGCGCGAGACAGGTGCGCTGGGTCCTGCGCGACGATGCCGACGGCAGGGAGGACGAGGCGATCGACTGGCACGTGAAGCAGGGGTCGGTGATCAAGCTCCGGATCTACAACGATCCCACCTCGTTCCATCCGATGCAGCATCCCATCCACCTGCACGGCCAGCGGATGCTGGTCGTGTCCCGTGACGGCGTGCCGACCCGCAATCTCGTCTGGAAGGACACCGCGCTCATTCCGGTCGGGGCCACGGTGGACCTGCTGATCGACGCATCCAACCCGGGCGCGTGGATGCTGCACTGCCACATCGCCGAGCACCTCGGCGCCGGCATGATGCTGGTGATGCACGTGGATCCGGTGGCGGGGTCGGCGGCCCCCAGGTAGGCCGGCGTCGGTCGCGACGCCGGAACATCGACTGAAGTCCAGGAGTGTCTCATGCGCATCGTCGTCTCGATCCTGCTCCTGCTGCACGGCATCGCGCATCTGCCGGGGTTTCTCGTCGCCTGGCAGCTCCCCCGCCCGTCCGACCTGCCCTATTCGACGCGCCTGCTCGCCGATACCGTGGACATCGGAGACGGCGGCATGCGCATCATGGGCGTGCTCTGGCTCATCGCCGGGCTCGCCTGTGTCGTCGCTGCGGTGGCCGGCGTCGGGGACGCGTCCGGCTGGCTGACGATTGCGCTGGCGGCGGTCGGGTTTTCACTGGTGCTCTGTATCGTGGGCTACCCCGCCTCGCGCATGGGCCTCGCCTTCAACCTGGTGCTGCTCGTCGTGCTGCTGGTCATGCGGACCGGGGTGCTTACCGCGACTCGCTGACCGGCCCCGAGCCGCTTCCCGGAAAGACCTCACATGTCCCGGCTACGCACGCTGTGGCTGCACCTGATCGAAGGCCTCTGGTTCGTGCCCGGTGTCATCGTGCTGGGCTCGATCGGGCTGGCCATCGGAATGGTGGAGCTCTCCACGCTCATCGACGCCGAAGCGCTGGCCCGCTGGCCCCGGATCTTTGGATCGAGCGCCGACGGCGCCCGCAGCATGCTCGCCGCCATCGCCGGATCGATGATCACGGTGGCGGGCGTGACCTTCTCGATCACGATGGTCGCCGTCACCCAGGCCTCCAGCCAGTACACGCCGCGCATCCTCCGCAACTTCATGCGCGACCGGGCCAATCAGATCGTCCTCGGCATCTTCGTCGGCATCTTTGCCTACTGCATCGTGGTGCTCCGCACCATCCGCGGCGCCGGCGACTATACTTTCGTACCCTCACTCGCCGTGCTGCTCGGCGTGCTGCTCGCGATCCTGGGCATCGCCGTCCTGATCTTCTTTGTCCACCATATCGCCACCACGCTGCAGGCGTCGGAGATCGTCGCGCGGATCACGCATGAAACGGTGGCCGCGGTGGAGAAGCTCTTCCCCGACGAGATCGGCGACGATGACCCCCGCCGCGAGGCTGAGACACTGCTGGGCCGGGTGCCGGCGGACGGATGGCGGAGCGTCGGCGCTCCGGCCACCGGCTATATCCAGGGCATCGATGGTGATGGGCTGCTCCGGGTGGCCCGGCAGCGCGGACTCATCGTGCGGCTGGACCAGGAGGTTGGAGGATTCGTCGTCACCGGCTTCTCCATCGCCGCCATCGCGCCACACCCCGACGCCCCGGGCATGGCCGATGCCCGCGAGGCGACGGCACCGGCGGACGAGGCCGTGGCAGGGCGATTCACGATCGCCAACTATCGAACCATCGGCCAGGACGTGGGCTTTGGCCTGCGGCAGCTCGTGGACATCGCGCTCAAGGCGCTCTCCGCCGGGATCAACGATTCCACCACGGCGGTCACCTGCGTGGATCATCTGGGCGCCATCCTGGCGCGGCGGGTGACCCGGCGGGTCGAGGCGCGCTACCGCAGCGACGATGACACCCTCCGCATCGTGGCACCGGGTCCCACGTTCGACGGGCTGGTCCGCCTGGCGTTCGACGAGATCCGCCGCAACGCCACCGGCAACGTCAACGTGCTGGCGCGCCAGCTGGCGGCACTCACGCTGCTACTGAGCGCGACGCGCCAGCCGGCCCGGCGCGAGCTGCTGCTCGAGCAGATTGCGCTGGTGGAGGAAGCGGGCGAGCGGACGGTACCGTCGGCCCACGATCGCGCGGAGCTGCGGGTGCTCGCCAACGCGGCGCGCGCGCAGCGCGGGCCGCCGTAGCGGGGCAACCACGAGGGCCACGCGGTGACAGTGCTCGAGGGCATCGCGCAGGGGGCCGGAGCGGGATATCATCCCCTCCGCATTTTCACTCGCCGATTGTAGGCGGAACCTATGGCCGGACTCGATGCCTGGATTGCGCAGTTTGGGCACAGCGGCACGCTCGGCATCATCGTCGCCGTGCTGCTGGGGCTGCGCCATGCCACCGACCCGGACCACCTCACCGCCGTCTCCACCCTGGTGCTCGGCGATGAGCGCGACGGCGCCCGCCGCGCGGGCCGCCTGGGCCTGGCCTGGGGGCTGGGACACGCGACGACACTGCTGCTCTTTGGACTGCCGGTGGTGCTGTTCCGCCAGTATCTGCCGGAGTTGGTCCAGCGGCTGGCCGAGGCGACAATCGGTGCCGTGATCGTCGTGCTGGCGGTGCGGCTCCTGCTCCGTTGGAAGCGCGGCTATTTCCACACCCATCCCCACTGGCACGGCGCGGTGCAGCACGCGCACCCGCACGTGCACGAGAGCGCGCACGAGCGCGCGCACGCGAATCCCGCGCCGGCCATGCACGCGCATCGGCATGCGGCGGAGCTGGGCCGCACGCCGCTGGCGTCGTTCGGGATCGGGCTGGTGCACGGCGTGGGCGGGTCGGCGGGTGCGGGGATCCTGCTGGTGAGCGCGATGCCAAGCCGTGCCCAGAGCGTCGTCGCGCTGGTGCTGTTCGCCGGCGCGACGGCGCTCTCGATGGCGCTGCTCTCGACCGCGTTCGGCTATGCGCTGGTCCGGGGACCGGTCGCCCGCCGGCTGGTGCGCCTGGTACCGCTGCTGGGCGTTGCCAGTCTGCTCTTTGGCGTCTGGTACGCGATCAGCGCGTTTTGGGGCCCGGCTGGCGGGGCGTGAGCTGCCGACGTCAGGCGGCGGGACTCTCCCGAGCCATCCGCTTTGCCGCGCCCCCTGCGTCGCAGAGCGGTGTCAGCCGCGGCTCGGCGCCGAGCCAGTAGAGACCGTTCGCCATGATGCAGAATCCCGTCGCTGCAAACCAGACCATCGCCGTACCCACGAAGCCGGTGAACGCCAGCCACCATGCACTGTGCACCAGTGACAGCACCGACGCGATCGTGAGGTTGATGCCTACCGCGAGATAGATTCGCCGCTCCAGATACCAGCTATCCGTCTGCATCAGGTACCATTTGGCGCGCGTGGATGCGGAACGGGCGAGCATCGGCGGGAACCCGAGGCGGTAGAGCAGGTTGCCGACAACGCAGAACCCGGTCAGCGACACCACGATCGAGGCCAGCGCCGTCGCGACGACCAGGAGTACCCACCACGGATTGATCAATGCGGCGAGCGCGGTGCCGACCAGCAGCACGCAGCCGGCGATGAGCCAAACCGTCCGCTCGATATACCAGCTGGTGGTGGGAACGACGTAGATGCCCCGTCGCAGTGCCATGAAGACCTCTTGCCTGTGGGTTGTCGCTCGTCAGCAGATGCGGGGGAGCTGGTCCCCCGGCAGCATATCCACCACCCGGGTGCCGCCAATGGCGGTCCGCATCACGACCATGCCGGGATGTGCGGCGACGACCCGCCCGATGCGGGTTGCCTCCCGGCCCAGCGGCTGGGCGCGCAGGGCCTGGACCGCGAGGTCGGCCAGCGTTTCCGGAAGGATCACGAGCATGACGCCCTCGCAGGCGACGTAGAGGGGGTCAAGACCGAGCATCTCGCAGGCGGCGGCCACGGGTCCCGGCACCGGCACGGCCTCCTCGTCGAGCACGATGCCGACCTGTGCGGCCGCCGCGATCTCGTTCAGCGCGCTGGCGACGCCGCCCCGCGTGGGATCGCGGAGGACGTGCACGTCGGCGCCAAACTGGTCGGCGAGTTGCGCCACCAGCGGGTGCAGCAGCGCCGAGTCGCTCTCGATCTCCGCCTCGAAGCCCAGGCCTTCGCGCGCGACCATGATCGCCATCCCGTGGCGGCCGATCGGACCGCTCACGATCACGGCATCGCCATCCCGGGCGCGGTCGGGCGCCGGCCGGCAGCGCCCTTCGAGGACGCCGATCCCCGTCGTGTTGACGTAGAGCCCATCGGCCTTGCCCCGCTCGACCACTTTGGTATCGCCCGTGATCAGCGGCACGCCGGCCGTCCGAGCCGCTGCCGCCATTCCCGCGATCACCCGATCGAGTACGGCAAACTCAAGACCTTCCTCGATCACGAACCCGGCCGAGAGGAAGCGCGGCACCGCACCCATCATCGCGATGTCGTTGAGCGTGCCGTGCACCGCCAGCGATCCGATGTTCCCGCCCGGAAACTCCACCGGGTTCACCACGAAGGTGTCGGTTGAGACGGCGATCTCGCCGCCGAAGACCGACACCACCGCCGCGTCGCCGAGCTGCTCCAGTACGGGATTGGCCAGATGCGGCAGGAAGCGGTCGCGGAGGAGCGCCGCACTCATCTTCCCGCCGGAGCCGTGACCGAGCTGCACCCGCTCGATCGGTCCCGCCGGCGCCGGACAGGTCAGGGCCTCGAGCAGCAGCGCGTCGGTCATGACGCCTCCACCGGTTCCGCCGTCCGGAACCGTCCGTAGTTGTAGTAGGCCGCGCAGGCGCCTTCGGACGACACCATCGGCGCGCCGAGCGGGTGCTCGGGCGTACACTGGGTGCCGAAGGCCGGACATTGACGCGGCTTGAGCTGGCCCCGCAGCACCGCGCCGGCCCGGCATGCGGCCGGCTCCGCCACTTCGATGGTGCCGAGCGCGAATCGCCGCTCGGCGTCGAACGCCGCAAACTCTTCGCGCAGTGCCAGTCCGCTGCCGGCGATCTCGCCGATACCGCGCCATTTGCGGTCCACCAGCTGGAACACCCGCTCGACCAGCGCGCGGGCGGGCACGGTTCCCTGACGAGTCACCACGCGGGCGTACTGGTTTTCCACCTCATGCCGGCCCTCCTCGAGTTGGCGGACCGCGAGGTGGATCCCCTCGAGGATATCGAGCGGCTCGAAGCCGGTGACGACGATCGGCACCCGGAATCCCGCCGCGATCGGCTCGTACTCCGTCCAGCCCATCACGGTACAGACGTGGCCGGCGGCGAGGAACCCCTGCACGCGGTTGGTGGGGTCGCTCAGCAACGCCACCATCGCGGGTGGCACGGTCACATGGGAGATCAACATGCTGAAGTTCGTGATCCCCAGCTCCCGGGCACGCCAGACCGCCATGGCGTTGGCCGGCGCCGTAGTCTCGAAGCCGACGGCAAAGAAGACGATCTCGCGGTCGGGGTGCCGGACCGCCAGGTCGAGTGCGTCGAGCGGCGAGTAGACGATCCGGACGTCGCCCCCGCGGGCGCGGACCTGAAGCAGGTCGCATTCGCTGCCCGGTACCCGGAGCATGTCACCGAACGACGTGAAGATCACATCCGGCCGTCCGGCCAGATGCAGCGCCTTGTCGATCTGCTCCAGCGGCGTCACGCACACGGGGCAGCCGGGGCCGTGAATCATCTCGACCGCGCCGGCCAGCAGCTCGTCCAGTCCCTGCCGCACAATCGTGTGTGTCTGCCCGCCGCACACCTCCATCAGCACCCAGCGCCGCGTTGCTGTACGCCGGATCTGCGCCGCGAGCGCCCGCGCGATCGCGCCGTCCCGATACTCGGCGAGATATTTCATGGCGCGGCCGTCCGGTCCATCTCCTGCAGCTCACGGGCGGCGACTTCCCGCAACCACTCCAGCTCGTCGAGCTGG
The DNA here is from genome assembly GCA_038250675.1 of Gemmatimonadales bacterium. Classification (GTDB taxonomy): domain Bacteria; phylum Gemmatimonadota; class Gemmatimonadetes; order Gemmatimonadales; family GWC2-71-9; genus JAICUF01. Next base: position 11,083 of record JBBSCB010000046.1, on the reverse strand, counting down.
CTCATGGCGCGCAGCGCCTCGAACGTCCGCCGCGCCTCCGCTTCGTCGATGCGCGAGATCGCGAACCCCACGTGCACCAGGGCGTAGTCGCCGGGCTGCACCTCGTCGGCGATGTACGCCAGGCAGACCTCCCGCCGCACCCCGCCGAAGTCCACGAGGCCCATCGTGAGCCCGCGATCCGCGTGCACTTCCATCACCCGTCCAGGAATGCCCAGGCACATATGATCAACCTCCGACTGTCGTGGCGGCGCCGGCCCCAGCGGCGAGCTGCGCCGCCGCGACCGCAGCCTGGCCGAAACTGACGGCGCCATCATTGGGACCGAGATCGCGCGGCTGCAGCACCCGAAGGCCCAACGCCTCGAGCGACCGGGGCAGCTCGGTGGCCAGCCGCGTGTTCTGGAATACGCCGCCACCGAGCGCGATGGCTGTGATTCCGCAGCGCTCGGCGCACGCGGCGGCCAGATCCGCGGTGGCGGCGACGATGCTGGCATGGAAGTCCGCGGCGAGCTGGCCCGGATCGCCACCGGACCGCCGGCGCAGACCGAGCGCGATCAGCAGCGGCAGCGGATCGAGTTGCCACACCGCGGCGCCGGTATCCAGGGGCATGGGCAGCGCCCGGCCCGGGTGCCCTCCGGCGAGCGACTCGAGTTCCATCGCCGCCTGTCCCTCGAACTGCCGGCCCCGGTGCACCCCAAGCACCGCGCTGGCCGCGTCGAAGAGCCGCCCCATGGAGGAGGCCAGCGGCGCGTTGATCTGCCGCGCGATCTGGGTGTCGGCGATGCTGCGTTCGCGCGCCGGGACCGTGTCGAAGGCCCCGGCGAAGGCCGCGGCCGCCGCCGGTTCAAGGGAGAGATAGCCGAGCGCCGCACGCCACGGTTCACGGGCCGCGCGGTCACCCCCGGGCATCGGCGCATAGCGGAGCCGGGCAAGCCGCCGGTACCCGACGAGCGTGGCCAGCAGTACCTCGGCGCCCCAGGTGTGACCGTCGTCCCCGTAGCCGGTGCCGTCGAACGCCACGCCGATGACCGGGCCGCTTTCGCCGTGCTCGGCAAGCACCGCCGCGATATGCGCGTGGTGATGCTGCACCGCGATGACACGGGACAGATGCAGCTCCTCCGCCAGCCGGGTCGAGAGATAACCGGGATGGAGATCGCGCACGGCGACCGCCGGCGCGATCTGGAAGAGGCGCTCGAATCGCCACAGCGTTTCGCGAAAGTGGCTCACCGTCTCCAGGTTGTCGAGATCTCCGATGTGCTGACTGACGTACGCCCGCGCACCGTCCACCAGCGTGAAGGTGTTCTTGAGATCGGGCCCGGCCGCGACGAGCGGCGTCGGGCTCGCGATCGGCAGGCGGAGCGGCAGCGGTGCCAGCCCGCGCGCGCGCCGGAGAATGATGGAGCCCTGCGTGGTTGGGCGCAGCACGGTATCGTCGTACCGGGAAACGATCTCGCGATCGTGGCACAGGAGCCCGTCCGCCACGGAGGCGAGTCGCGCCCTGGCCTCATCGTTGTCCGTGGCGATCGGCTCCTCGCTCAGGTTCCCGCTGGTCATCACCAGCGGACCGTGCGAGAGATCGAGCAGCAGGTGATGCAGCGGCGTGGATGGCAGCATCACGCCCACCGAGTCGATACCTGGCGCGATACCCCGGCTCAGGCCGCCGCCGGCGCGGGCCCGCAGCACCACGACCGGCCGCACCGGCGATGCCAGCAGCGCCGCGGCCTCCGGCGTGACCTCCGCGATCGCCTCCGCCTGCGCCACGGTGCGTACCATGACGGCGAGCGGCTTGGCGTCGCGCCGCTTGCGGTGCCGGAGGCGGGCCACCGCCGCGTCCGACGTGGCGTCCACCGCCAGATGAAATCCGCCCAGCCCGCGGAGTGCCACGATCCCGCCCGCATGGAGCAGCGCCACCGCGGCGGCGAGCGCTGCGTCCGCGCCGTCGACCGTTGCGTCCCCGGCCTGAAACCACAGCCGCGGGCCGCACGCCGCGCAGCTGTTGGTCTCCGAGTGGTAGCGGCGGTCCGTCGGCGTGTGGTACTCGCGCTCGCAGTCGGCGCACTGCGGAAACCGCCGCATGCTGGTGCGCGCGCGGTCGTACGGCATCGCCTCGATGATCGTGAACCGCGGGCCGCAGTCAGTGCAGGTGGTGAACGGATACCGGAATCGGCGGCTCGCGGGATCGAACAGTTCCGCCTCACAGGCACCGCAGAGCGCCACGTCGGGCGAGACCGGCTGGCGGAGCCCGCCCGGGTCGCGGCTCGGCTCGATGGTAAAACCCTCGCGCAGCTCCAGCTCGGCCGGCTCGACGTCCAGCCGTTCGATGCGGGCCAGCGTCGGCGCCTCGCGGGTGAGCGCAGTGATGAACTCCGTGACCGCGTCGTCGGAGCCCTGCACGCCGATCTGCACCTCGCCGCCCACGTTCCGCACCCAGCCGCTCAGCGCGTGCCGGACCGCCAGTCGGTGCACGAACGGCCGGAAGCCAACCCCCTGCACCACGCCGGTAACCCTCAGGCGCCGCGCAAGTGCGGGCGGGCAGACGACGACGGTCATGGAGCCACGGCCGCTCCGGTGCCGACGCAGGCCCGGAGGAAGTCGAACCACGATTCCATTCCCTCGCCGGTCACCGCCGATGTAAAGAAGAACTGGAGGTCGGGATGGACGCTTCGGGCGTACGCCACCGCCCGGTCCATGTCGAACTTCACGTGCGGCAGCAGATCGACCTTGGTGAGCACGGCGCAGGCCGAGTTGCGGAACATTGCCGGATACTTGAGCGGCTTGTCTTCGCCCTCGGTGACTGAGAACAGCACCACCTTGGCGTTCTCGCCCAGGTCCCAGCTCGCGGGACAGACCAGGTTGCCGACGTTCTCGATGAAGAGGAGATCGGTGTCATCGAGGTCGATCGCATCCAGGGCGTGCTGCACCTGGCGGGCATCGAGGTGGCAGGCGCCACCCGTGACGACCGCCTGAACCAGTCGCGTGGTGCGCGCGGCGAGCCGGTCGGCGTCGTTCTGCGTCTGGACGTCGCCGGTGACGACGCTGATCCGCAGCTCGCTCCCCAGGGCGTCGAGCGTGCGCTCCAGCAGCGTTGTCTTCCCGGACCCGGGCGACGAGACCAGGTTGAGCGCGGGCACACCGGCACCGGCCAGCCGGCGGCGCACCTCGGCGGCGATCTCGTCGTTCTTTGCCATCACCCGCTCCCGGATCTCAATCGTCCGGACCGTCATCGTCCACCTCCAGGTATGCGAGCCGGAGATCGGGTCCCCGACACGGGATGATGCTGGGCGTCGCGCCGGCGAAGGGCGGTCCCTCGAGCAGCGCCTCGAGGCAGAAGCGGAAGTTTTCCACTTCGATCCCGGCGTCGTCGCCCACCTCGACGCCGACGCCCCGCAGCCGTCCGATGCTGCCCGCATCGAGATGCGACTCGGCGATCCGGCACACCTCCAGCGCCAGACTCAGCTCGTGCACGCGGGGATCGCCGGCTGCGAGCACGGGCAGCCCATCACCCGGAGCCGTTCGGCCACGCGCGCCAGCATCAGGGGCATCGCGGCGTCCACCGCCGGGCTCAGCGTCGTGCCCATCTCGATCACGGCGGGCTCGATGCCGATGGCCACCAGCCGGCGCGGCAGTGTACCCCGCAGCCCCGCCAGCGCGAGGACTTCGCCCAGGTCGATCTGATGCGGCGAGAGCTTTTGCGCCAGGCGACGGGGGACCGCGTCACCCTCGAGCTCAATGACGGTGCCCGGGCTCCGGCCGAGGTGGATGGCGTCAAGCAGGATGACGTCATCGGCGCCTTCGATCAGCGGCAGTAGATTCATCCCCCACGTGCCACCGTCCACCAGTTCCACATCTGACGATACCTGGCAGTGTTCGAGCAGGTGCTCCAGCGCGGCGAGCCCGATGCCGTCGTCCCGCATCAGCGGGTTGCCGAGCCCGATCACGAGCGTACGACGGCGTGGCTCAGTCATCCTCGAACTCCCGGTCGGCGGGCACCATGCGTCCACCGCTCACGATGGACGAGATGGTGCTGTTGTGGTCCAGTATGTCGGCACGCACCGACATGTAGACATGGATCGGCACGTAAATGGCAAACACCCATGTGACCTCGTGATGGATGAACCGGACGACCGGCATCCCGCCCAGCAGCGGGCCGATCCAGTTGAACGCACGGTAGAACCATCCGGACGAGTTGTACTGGCCGTACAGGGCGAAGCCGGTGATCACCTGGAGCAGCGCGACGGCATACAGGCTGGTATAGCTCATCTGCTGCAGCGGGTTGTGGCCCAGATACGGCGGCGCGTCCTCCGGCCGGACCAGCAGGTAGGCTCGACCCTGACGGAACAGGTCCTTCAGATCGTGCCGGCTGTGCGGCACCAGGGCGCTCCACCGCTCGTAGCGGTTGCTCGCAATGAGCCAGTACACCCGAACCACCGCCGTCATCACCAGCACACCGGCCGCCGCGAAGTGGAGGAACCGCATCCATCCCATCATAAAATGCGCGCTGGCCTCGCCGCCGGTCATGAAATACGGTCTGCCGATATAGAGGCCGGTCACCGCCAGTACCACGATGGCGAGCGCGGCCAACCAATGCATCACGCGGAGCGGCAGCCCCCACAGTCTGACCCACCGGTAGTTGCCGGTACGGGGCAGATGCTCCACCGGCGGCGGCGCCGTTGTCATTGGATCTTCACCTGCACGATCGGTGCGCCGGTCGCATCGAGCACGTGCACGCCGCAGGCCATGCACGGGTCGAACGAATGGATCGTGCGGAGGATCTCGAGCGGCTGCTCGGGTCGCAGCAGCGGATGGTTGTCCACCAGCGACGCCTCGTACGGCCCCATCTGTCCCTTGGCGTCGCGGGGTGAACAGTTCCACGTGCTGGGCACGACGCACTGGTAGCGCGCGATCTTCCCGTCCCGGATCTGCACCCAGTGGCCCAGGGCGCCGCGCGCCGCATCGAGGTAGCCGTAACCGTCAGCCCGGGCCGGCCACGTCGCGGGATCCCACTTCGCGCCGTTGAACGTCGCGGTGTCGCCCCCCTTGATGCGGGCGACCAGCTCGTCGAACCACACGCCCATCCGGCGGGCGAGGAGCAGCGTCTCCATCCCCCGCGCCGCCACGCGCCCCAGCGTCGAGAACAGCACCTCGGGCCCTACCTCCAGCCGGCCGAGCAGATCGGTCACCAGCGGCTTCACATCGGGGTGACCGCTGGCGTAGGCCACCAGCATTCGCGCGAGCGGGCCCACCTGCATCGGAAGCTCCTCGTACCGTGGCGCCTTCATCCAGGTGTACTTGTCGAGCCCCTGGAGGTACTGCCACGGCGCCGCCGGGCCGGTGTAGCGCGGCTTGGTCTCCCCCTCGTAGGGATGCAGCCCGGCGCCATCGCCCTCGGCGTACTCGTACCACGCGCTGGTGATGTACTCCTTCACCTTCATGTGGTCGTACGGCACGACGTGCGACAGGTCCTTGTTGAGGATGATGCCGCGCGGGAAGTAGAGGTCGTTCGTGTCGCGGACGTCCCCCCGGGGAAACTCGCCGACGGCCAGGTAGTTGGGCACGCCGCCGCCGATGGCGCCCCACTCCTTGTAGTAGCCGGCGATCGCGATGAGATCCGGCCAGTAGACCTCCTCCACGAACCGCTGGGCCCGCGTGATCATGCCATGGATGTCCTCCAGCCGCTCCGCGTTGATGGTGGCCGCGCGGTCGAGGTTGATGGCGCAGGCCATCCCGCCCACCAGGAAGTTGGGATGCGGGTTCTTCCCGCCGAATATCGTGTGCAGCCGGATGACGTCGCGCTGCCAGTCGAGCGCTTCGAGGTAGTGGGCCACCGCAAGGAGATTCACCTCGGGCGGCAGCTTGTAGGCCGGATGGCCCCAGTAGCCGTTGGCGAAGATGCCGAGCTGGCCGCTGCCGACGAACTTGGCGATACGGCTCTGCACCTCGGCGAAGTAGGTCGCCGAGTTGTTGGGCCACGGGGAAATCGAGCGGGCGACCTTGGCGGTGGCGGCGGGATCGGCCTTGAGCGCGCTGACCACGTCCACCCAGTCGAGCGCGTGCAGGTGGTAGAAGTGGATCACGTGGTCCTGAATGGTCTGCATGCCGTGCACAAGGTTGCGGATCAGATTCGCGTTTGGCGGGATCCGAATGTCGAGCGCGTCCTCCACCGCCCGGCACGACGCCACCGCGTGCACCACGGTGCACACACCGCAGATCCGCTGGGTGAAGGCCCACGCGTCGCGGGGATCGCGGCCCTGCATGATGATCTCGATGCCGCGGAACTGGGTGGACATCGCCCAGGCATTGCTGATGCGGCCGTTCTCCGCCTGCGCCTCGATCCGGAGATGCCCCTCGATCCGCGTGATGGGGTCGACGACGACCTTCGTGACGGCCATGGGTCAGTCCTTTCCAGCGTCAGGCGGAGGTGGCGAGACGGGCCGGGCGCCGCCGGCTTCGATCACCGGCAGCGACCGGCGCCGCACCTGGTGGATGCCGGTCGCCACCGCGTGCGCCGCCACGCCGGCGGTCGCACCCGCCGCGAGCGCCGCCCCGATGATGTCCGCGGTTCGCTCGACCCCGAACCCGCCGACGTCCGGCAACCGGTCGTAGAACGGCGTCATGGTGTCCCAGAAGTGGCGTTCGGTGCAGCCGAGGCAGGGATGGCCGGCGCCGATGGGCCAACTGGTGCCGCCGTTCCACTGGAAGATCGGGCAGGGCGAGAAGGTCGCGGGCCCCTTGCAGCCCACGTGATAGAGACACCACCCCTTGCGAGCGGCTTCGTCATCGAAGGTGGTGACAAACTGGCCGGCGTCGAAGTTGGCGCGCCGCGAGCACTGATCGTGAATGCGCGAGCCATACGCAAAGAGCGGACGACCATCGGCGTCGGTGGCAGGCATGCGCCCGAAGGTGAGGAAGTGCACCAGCGTGGCGGTCACGACGTCGGCGATCGGCGGACACCCGGCGATGTTGACGACCGGCTTGTTCCTGATGATCTCCGAGACACCCACGGCGCCGGTCGGGTTGGGGCGCGCGGCCTGGACGCTGCCCCAGTGAGCGCAGGCGCCGACCGCGATGACCGCCGCCGCGCCCGCGGCGGTCTCCTCGAGGATGGTCTTCGCGGTGCGGCCACCGATGGTCAGGTACATCCCGTCGTCCGCCATGGGGACCGAGCCGGTGACCACCAGCAGGTACTTGCCGGCATTCTCCTTCATTGCCGTCCGGAGCACACCCTCGGCCTGATCCCCGGCCGCGGCCATCAGCGTATGCTGGTAGTCGAGCGACACGAGGTCGAGGAGCAGATTCCCGATCGTCGGTTCCGACGTCCGGATCACGCTCTCGACGCAGCCGGTGCACTCCTGGAGTTGGAGCCAGATGACGCTGGGACGCCGGAGCGACTGGAGTGCCCGGGCCATGCGGGGCCCGGCGTTTTTGCCCAGGCCGAGGACAACGCAGAGCCCACCGCAGAACTCGAGGAAATCGCGCCGCGAGACGCCACGCTGCTGCAGATGCCGGCCGAGGGTAGAGCCGGCCGGCCACGGATGGGAGGTAGGTGAGTGCATCGCGATGATCTCCCGGCCTGCGGAAAATGCCGTCTGAGACGGCTGCGCCGCTGGTGCGGCGCGTCACGGAATGGCTCACCACTACGATAGGAAGGGCGGGCTACTGCGATGTGGAGATCGCGTGAAGGACGGGTGAAATGTTCTTCATGGCCAGCGCCCGGCCGGAGCGCGGTTGCAGATCGAGGCGAGGTGTCGCGTGCGAACACCGATCGGCATCGCAGCCCTGGTTCTGTCGACCGCAACCTGCGCCCAGATCGCTACCTCGACGACGACGGAACGGGAGCCGCGTTGGAGGCGGCGGCCACGAAGCTGCGCGCGATGCCGGTCGTGGAAACGGCCGACATGGGCTTTCGACAGATTACCAAGCGCACATCACCCTGACCGCTCCCCCCTTCCGCAGGTCCCTCGTCCAGCCGTACCTTCGACATACGCACTCCCGTCCTATCCAATGCCACGCGGCCACCCGCCTGGCCTCCTTCAGCCCGCATCCCATGTCACCCACCCGTCGCCAGGCCCTTGCCCAGCTCGCCGCGCTGACCGCCGCGGCCGCACTGCCGCGCACCGCGTTGGCCGGCACGCCCCCCCGGACGTCAACGGGTGCGCCGCCCGATCCGCTCGACGGCACCATCGCCGACTACCAGACCGGACTCCACCGCGGCGACTGGAGCGCGGCCGAGGTGACCGCACGCGCCCTCGATCGCTGCCACACTGACGGCGCGGCGTGGCGCGCGATCGATGCGCTCTCGCCCACGGCACTGGCCGAGGCGCGCGCCGCCGATGTCCGCCGGCGCGCGGGCCGCTCGCGCGGACCGCTGGACGGCGTGCCCGTCTTTGCCAAGGCGATCTACGACATGGACGGGCTTCCCACCACCGGCTCCAATGCGGTCTGGGCCCGGCTCTTTCCCGATCCGGTGCGGCGCGACTCCATCGAGGTGGCGCGGCTCCGCGCCGTGGGCGCGATCGTGGTGGGCAAGACCGCCGCCGACGACTTTGCCTATCGCGGCAGCGGTACCAGCAGCCACACCGGCCAGGTCCGGAACCCGCACGATCCCACCGGCACCCGGAGCCCGGGCGGCTCCAGCGCCGGCTCCGCCGTGGCCGTCGCCGGCGGCATGGCCTTCGCCGCGCTCGGCACCGATGACGGCGGCTCGAACCGGATTCCGGCGCAGTTCACCGGCGTGGTCGGCATGAAGCCCACGTTCGGGCTGGTGCCGCGCACCGGCGTGATCCCCACCTGGCCCTATCTCGACACCCATGGGCCGCTCGCGCGCTCCGTGGCCGATGCCGCGCTCTATCTCGCCGCGATCGCGGGCCCCGATGCCTCGGATCCGCTGGCGCTCACCGGGCACTGGAACGGCAAGCCGCTCGCCGCGCTCCGGGATGATGCGCTCGCCGGCGTGCGACTCGGTCTCGTCGACGCGCACGTCCCCCGCTCGCAGATGACGGCCGAGGCGCTGGCAACGTGGGACCGGGCGCTGGACGACCTGCGGGCGGCGGGTGCAACGGTGGTGTCGTTCGATCCCGCGGTTACGCTCGCCACCTACCGGCGCACCTTTGCCGACGTGGCGCAGGAGCGGGGCGACGTGGCGCCAGATTCGCGATCGCCGGCCGCGACCGCCAACGCCCTCTATCTCTACTTTGCCGGTCGCACCGACAACCCGCGCGCGGCGATCGCCCGCGGCTACGATGCGTACCGGAGCTTCTACGACGTGCTGCCGGCCACCTATACCGAATGCGAGCCGCTGCTGCCGCAGCCGATGGTGGAGGACCCGGCGGGCCAGTCGTTTGCCCGCTCGCGGACGGCGATCATGGTGGCGCTGGAGACGTCAATGCGCACCGCCGCCGTCCAGGCGATGGTCTACCCCACGATGCCGTTCAACGCGTTCCGCCTTGCCGATGGGTGGCCCGATGTTCGGACCGCGCTGGGCTACGGCAACTGGCTCGGCCTGCCCGAGGTCTCGGTCCCCGCCGGCATCGGTGCCGACGGGATGCCGGCGCTCAATCTGTCGGTCGTGGGGCTTCCCGGCACCGACGCGCGTGTGCTGGCGCTGGCCCACGCGTATGAGCGACAGTCACGGCGGTTCGTGGCGCCGCCGCGCGCGGGGTGACGCCGGCCGAGTCCTCGGCCGGGCCTGCCAGCCGTCCCGCCGCGACGCCCCGTGGGGCGCCCACGGGATTGGGCCGGGGAGACCGGCGTGGCCGGTTGGTGAGGTGGTGGGCTTCGGGATCCGGGTGATCCCGCGCCGGGCAGCGGTGGTTGGGTTGGGCGATGGGGACTGGCTGGAGCGATCGTGGCGGCATGGCTGACCAGCACTCGTGGATGCCTCCGCAATCGCCGCCGCCGAAATCGACGCTCCTGCAATCACTGCGCGAGAATCTGCGGCTCCGGAACTATTCGCCCAGGACCGAGCAGGCCTATGTGTCCTGGGTCCTGCGATTCGTGCGGTATCACCGCTTGCAGCATCCGGCGCGACTCGGGCGCGATGACATCCAGCGGTTCCTGACGTATCTGGCGGTCGAGCGCCGGGTCGCGCCGTCTACCCTGTCCCAGGCGCTCGCCGCGCTGCTGTTTCTGTATCGGGACGTCATCCGCCGGCCGATCGAGGATCTGGGACCGATTCCCCGGGCTCGGGCGCCGGTCCGGTTGCCGGTGGTGCTCTCCCGGGCGGAGGTCGCCTCGATCCTCGGCCAGCTGCGGGGCACGCCGCGACTGGTGGCGCTCCTGCTGTACGGGAGCGGCCTCCGGCTGATGGAGGCACTCACGCTCCGGGTCAAGGACGTGGATCTCGAGCGTCACGAGCTTCGATTGCGTCGAGCCAAGGGACAGAAGGACCGGGTGACGGTGCTGCCGGCGCTGGCGGAGCAGCCGTTGCGAGCGCACCTTGAACGGGTTCGCGCGAGGCATCATGCGGACCTCGTGGCTGGGCGGGGCCGGGTGGAGCTGCCCGGCGCGCTGGCGCGGAAATACCCGGCGGCCAGCCGGAGTTGGCCCTGGCAGTGGGTCTTCCCGTCGCGCACCGAACATCGCGATCGGGAGACCGGCGACTGGCGTCGCCATCATCTCCACGAGTCGGCGGTCCAGCGTGCGGTGGCGCAGGCGGTGCGGGCGAGCGGGATCGGCAAGCGGGCGTCGTGCCACACTTTCCGCCATTCCTTCGCGACTCATCTATTGGAGAGCGGCGCCGATATTCGTACCGTGCAGGAGCTGCTGGGGCATCGCGACGTCAGCACCACGATGATTTACAGCCATGTCCTGAACCGGGGCGGGCTGGGGGTTCGGAGTCCCCTGGACGCGGCGGACTTCCAGCGCCTCGACTCGGCCGCCGCGGATTAGGTAGACTTGGGGGCGTGTTGGGTGGACTGGGCGGGTGGAACAGTGCGGTCCAATACTAATTAGGCCCCACATGAGGAGCATTTACACACCAATCGGTGAGCACTTGCGACTGAGCGTGCTGGCTCTGGCATTGGTCACTCACGTAGCGGCGGCGCAGGACTTCAAGCCGCCGTTTCCGGTGACGCCGGTCCCCTTACTC
>JBBSCB010000045.1:0-19407 GCA_038250675.1 Gemmatimonadales bacterium | reverse complement strand
CGGCGGGGCCATGGCGCGAGGATCGGGCGGCCGCGCTGGCGCGGGCCGGGGCGCTGATCATCACCCGGCGCCGAGCACCACTCGAGGCGGCCGAGGCGCTGGCCATGGAGCTGGCCCCGTTGCTGGATGGGCCCGTGGCGATCGCGCATCTCGGACTGACTCGGCTCGAGGGACTGGTGAGCGGCACCGCGCATGCCGCCTCCGCGCTGGAGGGCCGGCGCGTGGTCGCCGCGACTGGACTGCCCGATCCCGACGCCTTCGTGGCAAACGTGAAGCGTGCCGGCGGTGCCGTTCAGGTTGCGACTTGGCGCGACCAGCCGGAGCTGCGCGACGAGGACGTCGCGTGGCTGGCGCATGCGGCGCGGCGGGCCGATCACGTCGTGATCACCGAGCGCGACGCGGTGCGACTCCGCGACCGCTGGCCGGCCAACGTGCCGGAGCCGCTGGTTGCGGTGCAGGAGCTCACGTGGGAGCGGAACGGCCCCGCGATCGCCGAGCGGCTCGACGCCGTGGCGGCGCTGGGGCGCCGGTGAGTCGGCCCAGGATGGATCAACCTCAGCGCAGGCCGGAGTGACCCGGATATCATGACGAGCGTCAAGCAGAACCCGCCCATTATCCGCCCCGACAAGGAGACCTTTCTGTCGGAGGACAATCCGTTCGAGTCGATGATGCAGCGGTTCGATTTTGCCGCGGAGTGCCTCAACCTGGATCCCGGCCTCTACAAGATTCTGCGCAATCCCGAAAAGCAGATCATCGTGTCGGTGCCGGTCCTGCGGGACAACGGCGAGGTGGACGTCTACACCGGATACCGCGTCCTCTATAACACCTCGCGCGGGCCGGCCAAGGGCGGCATCCGGTTCGACCTGAATGTGACACTCGACGAGGTGACGGCCCTCGCGGCGTGGATGACCTGGAAGTGCGCGGTCGTCGACATCCCCTTCGGCGGGTCCAAAGGAGGGATCATCTGCGATCCAACCTCGATGTCCAACGCCGAGCTCGAGCGCATGACCCGCCGGTACACGTCGGCCATCATCGAGACGCTGGGACCGGATTCGGACGTGCCGGCGCCGGACGTCAACACCAACGAGCGGGTCATGGCGTGGATCATGGACACGTATTCCATGCACAAGCGCCATACCGTCACCGCCGTCGTTACCGGCAAGCCGGTGGCCATGGGCGGCTCGCTTGGCCGCCGGGAGGCGACGGGGCGCGGCTGCATGATCGTCACACGTGAGGCGCTGAAGAAGCTCGGCATGCCGATCGCAGGTGCGCGGGTTGCGGTGCAGGGGTTCGGCAATGTCGGCTCGATCGCGGCCGAGCTGCTGGGGCGCGAAGGAGCCACGGTCGTGGCGGTGAGCGACAAGTCCGGCGGAATCCACAATGAGCGCGGGCTCGACCTGCCTGACGTGTTGGCCTGGGTGCAGGAGAAGCGCACCCTGGTGGGCTATCCCAAGGCCGAGGCACTCACCAACGCGGAACTGCTGACGCTCCCCTGCGAGGTGCTCTTGCCGGCCGCCCTCGAGAACGTCATCACGCGCCACAACGCGCCGGACATCCAGGCCAGGATCATCTGCGAGGGGGCCAACGGCCCGACGACGGCACCCGCCGACAAGATCCTGGAGGAGAAGGGTGTCTTCGTGATTCCCGACATTCTGGCCAACGCCGGCGGCGTGACGGTGAGCTATTTCGAGTGGGTGCAGGATCGCGGCGGATACTTCTGGGAAGAGGACGACGTCAATCAGCGGCTGGAGCGGATCATGGTCCGGTCGTTCAACGAAGTCGTTGCCATGGCGGAGGAGCATTCGGTCAGCATGCGCATCGGCGCGTACATGCTGGCGATCCAGCGGGTGGCAACGGTGCACGGGCTTCGCGGAATGTATGCCTGATGCTCATCGCGCTTCTCGCGGTGGGCCGGCTGCGGCCGTACTATCGTGACGCGTGCAATGACTATGCATTGCGGCTTCGGCGCCATGTCCGGCTGACGGAGTTCGAGGTCAGGGAGGCGGTCCGCGCGCCGGGGGCCGCCGCCCGGCGCACCGACGAGGCGGCGCGTCTGTCGGCCAAGCGACCCGAGGGCTCCACCCTCATCTGTCTTGCGCGCGACGGGCAGCCGTGGAGCAGCACCGAGCTGGCACGCCAGGTCGATCGGTGGCGGCTGGCGGCCCGACCGATCGCACTCGTCATCGGCGGATCGCACGGCATTGTCCCGTCGCTGCTGCGCCAGGCAGACCGGCGATGGAGCCTGGGCCCGCTCACGCTGCCGCACGAGCTCGCGCGCGTCGTCGTGATGGAGCAGCTGTATCGCGCGTTCACGATCCTGCATGGCGAGCCCTACCACAAGGGCGGCTGATCACCCTCATCCCGGGCCGTCATGACCGAGTGGTTCGAGGAGTGGTTCGGCGAGGCCTACCTGGCACTGTACCCCCACCGCGACGACGCCGATGCGGCCCGGCTGGTATCGCTCATTCAGCGGACGGTCGGCTGGCGGCCCGGCTGCCGCGCGCTTGACGTGGCCTGCGGCGCCGGGCGACACGCCGCGGCCCTGCAGGATGCTGGCGCCCAGGTCTTCGGGCTGGACCTCTCGACGGCGCTGCTGCGCCGCGCACGTGAGGCGACCTCCGCGCCGCTCATCCGGGCCGACATGCGCGCCCTGCCTGTGCGTATCGGCTCCATGGATCTCACCGTCAATCTCTTCACCAGCTTTGGGTACTTCGAATCCGACGCGGAGCACGCCGCCGCGCTGGCCGAGATGGCGTCGACCGTCCGCCACGGCGGATGGATGGTGCTCGATTTTCTCAATGCCGCCAAGGTCCGGGCCGAGCTGGTGCCGACCGGGACCACGACGCTCGCCGGGCAACCGGTGACAATCACGCGTGCGCTGACCGATGGTGACCGCTTCGTGACCAAGACGATCCGGACGTCGGACGGCCGGACGTTCAACGAGCGCGTCCGGTTGTTCAGCGACACCGCGCTTCGGCGCATGCTGGATCAGGCCGGAATCAGTGTCCTCCATCAGTTCGGCAGCTATGACGGCGCCCCCGCGGCGCCCGACGCGCCGCGCGTCGTGTTGATGGGCCGCGCGGCATGACGTTCCGCATCGTGCGGACTCCGCTCGCCGCGCCGGTCCCGATGCCGCCGACGCGCGCCGGTGGCATGGCGGCGTCACTGCGCAGCGCCATCGTGCCCGCTTCGGGTCTGGATGCGGTGCTCGACCGGCTGGCACGTCCCAACGTCCTTGCCGTCACCACCGGCCAGCAGCCGGCGCTCTTCACCGGTCCGCTCTATACCATCCACAAGGCACTCTCGGCGGCCGCGCTGGCGCGGCAGCTCGAGAGGCGCTGGGGACGGGCAGTGGTCCCGCTGTTCTGGGTGGCGGCCGACGATCACGATTTTGCCGAAGCAAACCACGCCGCCTGGCTCGATGCCGACGGTGAGGTGCGCCATGCGACGTTACGGGCGCGTCCGGCCGACGCGCCGATGCTCCCGCTCTATCGCGAGCCCCTGGGGCCCGAGGTCGAGACTGCCGTCACGGCGCTCGCCGGGTCGTTGCCGGCGACGCCGTTCCGTGACGGGGCGGTGGAGTGGATCCGGCGCCACTTTACCCCGGGCGCGACGATCGCCGCGGCATCCGCAGCCGCCCTCGCCGAGCTGCTTGCGCCGCTTGGCATCGCATGCGTCGACGGCACCCACCCCTCCGTTAAGTGCGCCGCAGCACCGTACCTCCTGCGCGCACTGCTCGAGGCGCCGTCGCTGGATACCGCGCTGCGTGAGCGCCACGACCAGCTCGTCCGGGCAGATCGAGACCCCGGCGTGGCCGTAGGCGACGGGGCGACGCTCGTGATGATCGAGGCAGCCGCCGGCCGGGACCGTCTGGTACGCGACGGGGACGACTTCGTCACGCGCCGTGGCGGCGAGCGGTTCACGCGGGCGGAGGTTGAGCGCATTGCGACGGATGCGCCGGAACGCCTGTCACCCAACGTGATCCTGCGGCCGGTCATCGAGAGCGCCCTGTTCCCGACGGTGGCGTACGCGGCGGGGCCTGGCGAGTTGCGCTATCTGCCGCTCGCCCGACCGGTGTATGGGTCACTGGGAGTGCCGCGCCAGGAGGCGGTGCCGCGCTGGTCGGGGACACTGGTCGATTCCCGGACCGACCGCGTCCTGCGAAAGTTCACGCTGACGCTCGACGAGCTGGCACTTCCGCCGGACGCACTGGCGTCGCGCGTGGTGCGTCAACGTCTGCCGGAGGAGGCCGATGTGGCGCTCGGCGGCCTGCGCCAGGATCTCGAAGCCAGCTACACGCGGGTGAGGGATGTGGCCGGCCGCGTCGATCCCACGCTGGTGCGCTCGGTCGAAGGGCGGCGCGATCGCGCGCTGGACGGGCTGGACCGGATCGAGCGCAAGCTCGTCACGCACCTGCGGCGGCGGATGGGCATCGAACTCGGGCAGCTGGCCAGTGCCCAGGCGGCGATCCATCCGGACGGCCAACCCCAGGAGCGGGTCCTCTGCGTCGTGTCGTTTCTTGCCCGTGGCGGGCCGGCGCTGCTGGAGCAGGTCAGGGCCGATGCCGACGCGTGGTACGGCGGTGCCCTTGAGGCGGCTCCGGGTCCGGGCTAGACTCGTCCCATGGGTATCGTCGCCGTCATCCTCGTGTTCGCGCTCATGATCCCGGTCCTTGCGATCGTCTTCGATTCGCCGATCGGCCGCGCGCTGGCGCGGCGGGTGGGCGGGCCGGAGGAGGTCACGCCGGGTCTCGCCGACCTGGCCCGCAAGGTCGAAATGCTCGAGGCCGAGGTCGATGACCTGGCGCGCGGCATGGAAGGGCTGCGCGATGACAACGCGTTTCTTCAGCGATTGCTGGAGGACGGCGGCAGCCGGCGCACGCTGCCGCCGCCCGCCCCCTGAACCGTCGCATGCGCCAGCGGCCGGCCGCGATGGTCGCCGCCGGGATCCTGATCAGCCGGATCATTGGCCTCGTCCGCGGGCTGGTCTTTGCCCGCTTCTTCGCCACGTCCGCCGCTGCCGACGCGTTCACGGCGGCGTTCCGTATTCCCAATCTTCTCCAGAACCTGTTTGGCGAAGGCGTCCTGTCGGCGTCATTTATCCCGGTGTATGCCAACCTGCTTGCGCGGGGGGAGCGCGAGGAGTCGCGGCGGGTTGCCGGCGCCGTGTTCGCGCTGCTGGCGCTGATCGTATCGGCGCTGGTGCTCCTGGGCGTGCTCGCGGCCCCGCTGCTCGTGGATGCCATCGCGGGCGGGTTCAGCGGCGAGCGGCGCGAACTGACGATTCGGCTCGTCCGGATCCTGTTTCCGGGCGCCGGCCTGTTCGTGCTGTCGGCCTGGTGCCTGGGGATTCTCAACAGCCATCGGCGCTTCTTCCTCTCGTACGTGTCTCCCGTCATCTGGAATGCGGCGATCATCGTGGCGCTGGTGGCCTACGGCCACGGCACGGTGCCGGCGCGGCTCGCCGTGATCGCGGCCTGGGCATCGGTACTCGGCGCGGCGCTGCAGTTTGCGGTTCAATTGCCGACCGTGTTGCGCCTCACGGGGGGCGTCCGGCCGGTGCTCGATACCGCATCGAGCCATGTCCGGACGGTCATCCGGTCATTCATGCCGGTCTTCGTGGGGCGGGGCGCATATCAGATCAGCGCGTTCGTGGATACGCTGCTGGCGTCATTCGTCGCGCCGGGCGCGGTGGCCGCACTGTTCTACGCCCAGAACATTTACATGCTGCCCGTCAGTCTCTTCGGGATGTCGGTGTCGGCCGCCGAGCTGCCGGCCATGTCGAGCGCGACCGGAGGCGCAACGGAAGTGGCCGCGTATCTGCGCGGCCGCCTCGATGCGGGTCTCCGCCAGATCGCCTTCTACGTCGTGCCCTCGGCCACTGGATTCGTCGCCCTGGGTGGCGTCATCGCGGCGGCGCTGTATCAGCACGGTCGGTTCAGCAGCGCCGACAGTACCCTGGTCTGGGCGGTGCTCGCCGGGTCGGCCGTCGGTCTGCTGGCCTCCACCCTCGGGCGGCTCTATTCCTCCACGTACTACGCGGTCAAGGACACGCGCACACCGCTGAACTACGCGCTGATCAGGGTGGCGCTGACCATCGTGCTGGGCTGGGCCTTCGCGTTTCCGCTCCGGCGCGCGCTCGGGCTGGCGCCGCAATGGGGCACCGCCGGGCTCACCGCGTCGGCGGGCGTCGCCGGGTGGCTGGAGTTCCTGCTGCTCCGGCGAACGCTCAACCGGCGGATCGGCCGGACCGGGCTGGCGGCGGGATTCGTCGTGCGGCTCTGGGCCGCGGCGCTTGTCGCGGCCGGCGCGGGCTGGGCGGTCTATCTGCCGCTCGGCGGCGGTCGCCCCATCCCGGTGGGGGTCGCGGTCCTGGGAACCTACGGCGCCGTCTACCTGTTGTTGACCACGCTCCTCGGCGTGCCCGAGGCCCGTGCGCTGGTGAGCCGCGCGCGTCGCACCGTCTGACCCGTCTGCCGCCATGACCGTTCCCATATCCGACGTGCTCCAGCGCAAGCTCGATACGCTGCCCGACGGACCCGGCGTCTACCTGTGGAAGGATGCCGCGGGGGACGTGCTGTACGTCGGGAAGGCCAAGCGGATCAGCAGCCGGGTGCGCAGCTATTTCACCAACGACTTTGCGGACAGCCCCAAGAACCGTCTGCTCATGCGGCTCGTGGCGGATGTCGAGACGATCGTCGCGCCCAATGAGGCACAGTCGCTGCTGCTCGAGAACAATCTCGTCAAGGAGTACCGCCCCCGGTTCAACGTCCGGCTCAAGGACGACAAGAGCTATCCGTCCATCGCCGTGACGCTGGGTGACGCCTTCCCCCGTGTGCTGGTCACACGGCGACGGGACATTCCGGGGGCACGGTACTTCGGCCCGTATACCGACGTGGGACAGCTCCGGCGAACGCTGGTCGTCATCCGCCGGCTGTACACCGTGCGGAGCTGCGCTGATGACCTGCCGGCCGAGCGCCGGGAGCGGCCCTGTCTCGACTACCACATCGGCCGCTGCCGCGCCCCGTGCATGGGCTGGCAGTCGATCGAGGACTATCGGCGGATGATCGCGGACGTGCTGGCCTTCCTGGAGGGCCGCACCCAGGACGTCCGGCTGCGGGTGCGGGACGCGATGTTCGCCGCCAGCGAGCGGCAGGATTTCGAGCGGGCCCGGGAGCTGCGGGACGCACTCAAGTGGCTTGAGAAGCTGGAAGAGCCCTCCGCCGTTGAGGTGATCGGGACCGGCGGCGCCGACGTGATCGGCTACGCCCGCGACGGTGACGATGCCGTGGGTGTGCTGGTCCGTGTGCGTGACGGCTGCGTCGTCGGCCGCGAGCATCGATTCTTCGAAGGGGTGGAAGGGGAGGACGACGACGCGATCCTCGGCTTCTTCCTGGTGCAGTACTACGCGGCCGTAGAGGGGCGCACGCGGCGTCTCGTGGTGCCGTTTCCGCCGGCGGACTGGGATGCGCTGCGCGAGCTGCTTCCGACGAACGACTGGGCGGTTCCACAACGTGGCATCGCGCATCGCTGGCTGGAGCTGGCCGACCACAACGCGCGACACCTGCTCGAGAGTCTGCGCATCGAGTCGTTTGAAACCGAGGAGCGCGCCGAGGACCCGGTGTATGCGCTGGGCCGGGATCTGGGACTGTCGGTGGTGCCGCGCAGCTTCATCTGCGTCGACATCTCCCACAACCAGGGGCGTGACATGGTGGGCTCGCTGGTGTGGTTCGAAGCGGGCCGCCCGCGCAAGAGCGAATACCGCAAGTTCAAGATCAAGGGGCTGGCGGAGCAGGACGACTTTGCGGCGATCGCCGAAGTACTGACGCGCTATCTCACCCGGCGTCTAGAAGAGCAGCTGCGGCTGCCGGACCTGATCGTGGTCGACGGCGGCAAGGGTCAGCTGAGCGCGGCGGTCACGGCGGCCGCGGCGCTCGGCGTCACGACGACGCCCATCGTCAGCCTCGCCAAGCGGGAGGAGGAGGTCTTCGTCCCGGGGCGCGCGGAGAGTCTGCGGCTGTCGCGCCGGAGCCCGTCGCTCCGGCTGCTCCAGCGTGCGCGCGACGAAGCCCACCGCTTTGGGCTGGCCTACAACCGGAAGCGGCGCAGCCAGCGAACCATCACATCCGAGCTACTCAACATTCCCGGCGTCGGTCCCAACCGGCGGCGCCTGCTGCTGGAGCGCTTTGGCAGCCTGGCCGGCGTGCGTACGGCGACGGTGCCCGAGCTCTCGTCGTTGCCGGGATTTTCCATTTCGCTCGCCGAGCGCATCGTGACCCATCTGAAGGAGGCACCCTGAGTGAACGCCGCCATCGAGCCCGACTGGTATCTGGAGTGCTCCAGGTGTGACGCTCGCCGGGACGGCAGCGGGCTCGCATCGGTCTGCGACTGCGGGCAGCCGTGGCTCGTGCGGTATCCGGAGCGGAAACACACGCTGGTCGACCGCGCGGAGGTGCGCCGTGGCCACGGGATGTGGCGGTTCCGTTCGTTCCTTCCGATCCTGCCCGGCGAATCGCCGGTCTCGCTGGGCGAGGGTGACACCCCATTGCTGGCGGTGCCGCGCACCGGCGCCGAGATCGGCATCGGCGATCTCTGGATCAAGGACGAGGGCGCCAACCCAACCGGGTCATTCAAGGCGCGTGGCATCTCGGCGGCCGTCACCCGGGCCGTAGCGGCCGGTGCGACCGGATTTGTCCTGCCGACCGCCGGCAATGCCGGGGTGGCCGCGTCGGCGTACGGCGCGCGTGCGGGCCTCCCCGTGCGGGTGTATGCGCCGCGCGCGACGCCAGCGACGATCCTCTCGCAGATTCAGTGCTTTGGGGGCGACCTGGTCCTCGTGGATGGGCACATCGGCGACTGCGGCAAGGCGGCCCAGGTGTATGCGGCCGAGAGCGGGGCGGTGGATTTGTCCACGCTGCGCGAGCCGTACCGGATCGAGGGCAAGAAGACGCTGGGGCTGGAGCTCGCACTGCAGTTTGGCTGGGCGCTGCCGACGGCCATTATCTACCCGACGGGCGGCGGCACCGGTCTGATCGGGATGTGGAAGGCATTCGCCGAGTTGCTGGCAGCGGGCTGGGTGCAGGCGACTGCTCCTCGGATGTACACGGTGCAGTCGTCGGGGTGCGCGCCGGTGGTGCGCGCCTTTGAGGCCGGCGCGGACCATTGCGAGGCGTGGCCGGATCCATGGACCGTCGCGAGTGGCTTGCGGGTGCCGGGACCATTGGGAGACCGGCTCATGCTCCGCGCGCTGCGCGAGAGCGGTGGCAGCGCCGTCGCGGTGGACGATGACGTACTGGAACGCGAAGCGGCGACGACGTCGGCGCGGGAAGGGATCGACCTCTCGCCCGAAGGCGGGGCGGCGGTGGCTGCGGCGCGGGCGCTCCGGGCGAGCGGTGCCATCGCGGCCGGTGATCGCGTCGTCGTCTTCAATACCGGTGCCGGCTGGCTCTACCGTACGCCGGGCGAGATTGCCTGACGCTCACGCTGCAGGCATATTTCCAAGTCTATGTCACATGGTCGCTTTGCCATAATCGATCCAGCCGCGGGCATCAGCGGCGACATGCTGCTTGGCGCGCTGATCGATGCGGGTGCGCCGGTCGACTGGCTGCGCGGGGTTCCGGCCCGTCTGGGGCATCCGGACGTCAGCCTGGACGTCGAGCCAGTCGATCGGGCCGGCGTGCGCTGCACCAAGGTGACGGTGCGGCTGGCGGACGGGCGGAGCGAGGAGCCGGCGTCGTCTGAGCGCGGCCAGGTGCGCGCACACGCCCATGGCGCCGCCCATGGGCCGCACAGTCACCTGGGAGAGCTCATACGGGCGGTCGAGGGCGCGCCGCTATCGGACTGGGTGCGGGAGCGTGCCGTGCGCGCGTTCCGGATGCTGGGTGAGGCAGAAGCGCGTGTGCACGGTCTGGCCCCGGAAGACGTCGTCCTGCACGAGGTGGGTGCCGTCGACGCCCTGGTCGACATCGTCGGGTGCATTGAGGGCTTTGAGCGCCTTGGCCTGACGACGATCTACAACCGGCCGGTCGCGGTGGGAAGCGGCTGGGTCCAGGCGGCGCATGGAGCGATGCCGGTGCCGGCGCCGGCCACCGCGGTGCTGCTGGTGGGCGTGGAGATCAGGCCGGACGGGCCAGTGTTGGGCGAGGCCACGACGCCCACCGGGGCGGTGCTGCTGCGGGTCCTGAGCACCGGCGCGCCCCCGTCGTCGTGGCGGCCGGTGTCCTCTTCATGGGGCGCCGGAGGTCGCAATCCGGACAGTTATGCCAACGCGCTGCGGCTGATCGTGGCTCAGCGGGCTCCCGATACGGCGGAGATTGTGATGATCGCCACCGACATCGACGACATGTCGCCCGAATATCTGGAGCCGCTCCGGGCGGCCGCGATGGCGGCCGGGGCGCTCGATGTCCAGATCTGGTCCACCCACATGAAGAAGGGCCGCCCGGGGTTTCGTTTTGAGGCCTTGGCTGCCCCGTCAGCCGCCGACCGCGTGGTCGAGGCGGTCTTCGGCAACAGCACGACCGCCGGCGTCAGACGGTGGCACGGAGAGCGGATCGCACTGGCGCGCCGGGAGGCCCATCTGGACGCCGGGCCCGTTCGCGTGAAGCTCCTGGATGGCGCCGGCGGACCCCGAGCAAAGCCCGAATACGATGACGTGGTGGCGATGGCCGGTCGGGCGGGTCGCCCCGTGCTGGAAGTGGCAAGGGAGTTGCAATTCCAGGCCTTTCGTCTGGTCGGCGGTCCGTCCGCCGCCGGAACCGAGATCCCGAACCCGGAGTCACACGACTGATGTTACGATCCCTCTCGGCAGCGTTGCTGCTCGCGTTCACGGCCGGCCGCCTGGTTGCCCAGGACCCGGGCCACGATACGACCGTCGCCAAGGCGATGCGGGCGTATTCCTCCCGCTACATCGAACCCGATTGCAAGCTCGCCAAGGGTCATTTCCTGGTGAGCAGCGGCGCGACCTATCTTCAGCAATCGATCGAGAAGGGATCGGTCGAGGCCAACCGTCAGCGGCTGTTGAACGACGGCGAGCGGGTCCTGCTCAAGTCCATTCGCGAGTCCGGGCAGGCGCAGAATCCGGCCGCCTGGTATTACCTCGGCCGCATCTATCTCCAGCGCGGCGACGTGGCCGGTGCCGACAGCGCACTCAGCAAGGCGGCGGCGCTTGCCCCCGAATGCGACGCGGATATCGCGAAGTATCGGAAGGTCGTCTTTGCGCCGGTCGTGAACCAGGCCATCGCGTTCAGCAAGAACGGGCTGGAGGATTCCGCGATCGTGTATTACCGCAAGGCGATGCCGTGGAACCCGTCGTCGTCGATTCCGGCCTACAACCTGGCGTCGATCTACACCACGAGGAAAATGGACGACAGCGCCCTGGTCTACTACGACCAGGTGCTGAAGCTGATGGGCACCGGCGACACGGCCAACATCAAGGTCCGGAACCAGACCGCGTACAACCGGGCCGTGCTCCTGGCACGGACGCAGCGCTATCCTGAGGCGATCGTCGCCTTCCGGCAGTACCTGACCTGGGCTCCCGACGACGTCGATGCCAAGAAGGGTCTGATGCAGTCGTTCCGCGGGGCCGGCATGGCGGACAGCGCGAAGGTGATCGAGGCACAGCTCGGCGTCAGCGCTCCGTCGGCGGAGGCAACGGGCGCGGCTGCCGACTACAACGCGGCCGTGACGGCGTTCAACGACCAGCAATACGCGGCAGCGGCGGCGGCGGCGGAAAAGTTTCTGGCGACGGAGCCGTACAACCGGGAAGCACTCTACGTCCGCGCCTTCTCCCACTATCAGCTGAAGCACGGGCCCGCGCTGATCAAGGCCGCTCAGGCCCTGCTGGCCGTGGATCCGATGAACGAGTCCTCGTTCCAGCTGCTGGGCAGCGGCTACGCCATGACCAGGAACTCCGACATGGCGGTCAAGACCCGGATGCGCCTCAACGCCCTGCCTGTGTCGGTCGCCTCAGTGAAGGCGGAGCCCACCGGCGGTGGTGTGGCGCTGACGGCGATTGTCACCGGGCGGAACACGGTCGACGCAAAGACCATGAAGCCGGTCGCGCCGGCCCCGGTGACGCTGGTCTACGAGTTCCTGGATCCCAAGGGGACCGTGGTCGCCACGCAGGAGGCCACGGTGCCGGCCCTCAAGGCGGGCGAGCAGTTCAACCTCAAGCTCGAGGTGCAGGGTCAGGGCGTGACCGGCTGGCGCTATCACGCCAAGTAGAACGGACGAGCGGGACGGCGCATCCGTGCGGGTGCGCCGTCGTCCATCCGACGGGAGGCAGCGATGGCAGGAACTCAGGCCGACGAACGGATCGCCCCTGGGCTGACCACGACCAAGGCGCCGTTCATCGAACAGGCGCAGGCGCAGGGCGAGCTCTACATCCACCAGCCCTTCGACCTGTATTCGCCGGAGAACCACGCCGCCTGGCAGCGACTGTATGCGCGGATGGAACCGCGGTGGCGGCAATTTGCCAACCCGCGCTTCCTGCAGGGCATCGACAGTCTGTGTCTCGATCCGGCGCGGGTGCCCCGGCTCGAGGACGTCAACCGCTTTCTCAGCCCGCTCACCGGGTTCAAGGCGCGCGCCGTCAGCGGGTACATCCCGTCGTTCCTCTTCTTCGACAGCCTGCGCAACCGCGAGTTTCCTACCACGATCACGATCCGCGACGGCGCCACCCTCGACTACCTGCCCGAGCCCGACATCTTCCACGACATTGCCGGGCACGTGCCCATGCATACCGACCGCGCATTCGCCGATACACTGGTGCGGTTTGGGGACTGCGCGCATACGGCGGCGGACATCGTGGCGTCGATTCCGGATGAACGCGAGCGGATTCGCCGGGTCACCAGCATCTTCAAGGCGATGGCGCGGTTTTTCTGGTTTACGATCGAGTTTGGCCTGATGCGAAGCGCGGAGGGACTCCGGGTGTATGGGAGCGGCCTGCTCAGCTCCTACGGCGAGATCGCCCATGCAATCGAGTCGCCGGATGTCCAGCGCTATCCCGTTCAGCTCGAGTGGGTCATCAACCAGTACTTCGAGATCGACCACTATCAGCCGCTGCTCTTCATCGTCGAGTCGTTCGATCATCTCTACGAGCTCGTGGGGCAACTGGAGCAGTGGATGCTCGACGGGCGCCTGAGCCACGTCGTGGGTGGCGAACCCGCCATCAGCGAACCCGACCTGCGCAGCTTTCTGGACGCTGCGGCCGCGCGCTGACGCGCGGCTTGACTCCGAGGGCGGTTTTCGGCAGATTTTCCGGTCAACGCGGGCGTAATTCAGTGGTAGAATGCCAGCTTCCCAAGCTGGACGTCGCCGGTTCGAGCCCGGTCGCCCGCTCTTCAGGTATGCACCCAACCGGACTGCTCCCGCGCGGCGCAGATTCCGTACGATCGAGGCCCGCCGGGTCAGCCCCGGCGGGCTTTTTTTACATGGCGTGCGTTGCGGCGGGTGGGCGTGGCGCCGGGACGAGAGGAACATGAGTGAATGACTGACGATCGCCTGACCGACGCACTGCACCGGCACTTTGGCCTGGCCGCGTTCCGCCCCGGACAGCGGGATGCCATCGAGGCGATGTGTGCCGGCCGGGACGTCGTGGCCGTGATGCCGACCGGCGCCGGCAAATCGCTCTGCTTTCAGCTCCCGGCGATGCTAGTTGACGGCGTCACCGTGGTCATCTCGCCGCTGATCGCGCTGATGAAGGACCAGGCGGACGCATTGCGCGCGCGCGGTATTCCTGCGGCGGCCATCCATTCACTCCTCACGCCCGCCGATCGCGCAGCCGCCGAGCGGGACCTGGCCGAGGGTCGCCTGCGGCTCCTGTATGTGGCGCCTGAGCGGCTGGCGAGCCGGTCGTTTCGGCGCATCCTGGCCGCGGCGAAGCCGGCGCGCCTCGTGGTCGATGAAGCGCACTGCATCAGTCAGTGGGGCCACGACTTCCGTCCGGACTATCGCCGGCTGGGCCCGTTGCGGGCGGAGCTCGGCGTGCCGGCGGCGGCCTTCACGGCAACCGCGACTCCGGAGGTGCGCGCCGACATCTCGCGACAGCTCGGGCTCTCGGATCCGCTGGAGCTGGTGACAGGGTTCGAGCGGCCCAATCTGACGTTGGCGGTCGAGTCGGTCCGCGGCCGGGAGCAGAAGGCGCAGGCCATTACTCGCCTGATCCGGGACATGGGCACACCGGGGATCCTGTACGCCGCGACGCGGAAGAACGTGGAGCTCTGGGCGGAGGCGCTCGAGTCGGCCGGGCTACGCGCGGGCCGGTACCACGCCGGACTGGCGGAGGAGGAGCGGACGCGCGTGCAGGACGACTTTCTCGCCGGCCGCCTCGATGCGATCGCAGCGACCAACGCATTCGGCATGGGCATCGACAAGCGCAATATCCGGTTCGTCGCGCACGCGGACCTGCCGGGAAGCGTCGAAGCGTACTACCAGGAAGCGGGGCGTGCCGGGCGCGACGGCCTGCCGTCGCGGTGTACGCTGCTCTTCTCGCCGGCCGATATCCGGACGCAGGAATTCTTCCTGGCCGGAGGCAATCCCGCGCCGGAGACATTTCGCCGGGCATGGCGACAGATGTGCGACGGCAAACGCGACGAGGAGATCGAGTTCGAGGCGGGGCCGGATGCAGCGGCACGCATGGCCGCCGCGACGGCGGCACGGCTGCTCCGACGCGCGGCCGAGGCCGCCGGCGGCATGGACCCGGGCGACCCGATTCCGGTGGATCTCGACGCCCGTTCGCAGAAGGCCGACCGGGACCGAGCACGGCTGGCCACGATGGTCCGCTACGCCTTCGGCCGCGGCTGCCGGACCCGATTCATCTACGACTACTTCGCCGGGGCCTCACGCGGCGGCGCCGAGCCCCGCTGCGGGACCTGTGACGTCTGCCTGGGCTGGCTCGGCGGCGATGCCCGGGCGCTCAGCGACGCGGAGTATGAGCAGGTCCGGATCGCCCTCTCCGGGGTTGGACGGCTGGCGGGTCGCTTTGGGGTCGAGCGGATCGCACAGATGCTGGCGGGCAGCGAGGCGGTAGAGGTGACGAGCCGAGGGCTGGACCGGATCCCAACGTATGGCCGGCTGCGGTCGCTCGGGCTGGAGCGGATCAAGGTGCTGCTGGGAGCATTGGCGGATGCGGGGCTGGTGGAGCGGCGCGGGCTCGAGGGCGGTCGTCCGGGGGCGTTCGTGCTCGCACTGGGTGACGAGGGGCGTCGCGTGGCGATGGGGGAAAGCCGGCCGTCGCTGGCGTTCCCCGCCGCGGAGGCGCCCCGGAGTCGCCGGCGTCGGGGTGGCAGGTCGGCGCCGCCGCCGGACGTCGACCCGGAGCTCTTCGACCGTCTCAAGGCGTGGCGATCCGAGGTCGCGCGGGAGAAGGGCGTTCCGGCGTACGTGGTATTTCAGGACGCCACTCTGGCGGCGCTGGTCGCGGCGCGGCCCTCGAGTCGTGCCGCGTTGCTGGAGGTGCGGGGCGTGGGTGCGGCCAAGCTGAATGCCTACGGCGACACGCTGCTGGAGCTGCTGGGGACCGTCACGTGAACTCGCGCGTGGTGAGGGTCCAATCGGCTCCTTCCACGACGATCGCCGCGGCGTAACCGGCCGGCGCGGGCAGGTCCGCCATCGTCCAGCGGGTCCAATCCGGATCGCGGCGATCGGCGAGGAGCCGGGCCGGCCGACCGGGCGTGAATGCGACGTCAAAATGGTCCAGGCCTTCCGTGACACCGACGCCAGTCGCCTTGATGTACGCTTCCTTCCGGGTCCAGCAGTTCGCAAAGGCGCGGGCCTTCTCGCCTGCGGCGGTGCCGTGGAGTTGGGACGCTTCCGCCGGGGAAAAGAAGTAGTCGGCGATCAGATCGTGCTCGATCTCGCCGACGCGTTCGATGTCCACGCCGACGGATCGTCCATCGCTGATCGCGAGCAGCGCGTACGCGTGAGAATGGGAAAGATTGAACTGGAGCGGCGTGGGCGGGGCGGCGATGAACGGCTTGCCGTGCGGCCCCGCGCGGAACTGAATCGCTGCGGGATCCAGATCGAGGCAGCCCGCCAGTACCCGGCGGACAAACGCGTGCGCGACGATGAATCGGTTGCGGTCACGGTCGAAATGAAAGCGCGCCGCCCGGTGCTGCTCGTCGGCGGAGAGGACCGCCGCGTCGCGCTGCGCTCCGGCGTCATCGTCCAGAAACGCCCGCCAGACCTGGATGATATGCGGCGCGGGCGAGCCGCTCACGCGTCTCCGTCGAGCCGGGCCAGTGCCGCGCGGACGAATTCGGGGAGATGCGTCACCACCACTTCCCGGTGCGAAACCGGCGCAACTTCTGCCCGCACCTCACGCGCGACCTTGGCCCAGCCCCGGCTCGGATCCCGCGGCTGCCGGCTGCTGCCGAGCGCCCACAGCGTGTGGACGGCGCCGTCATAGCGACCGGGGAAGTAGTTCGACGCCGCACGGCGGAGAAAGGCCAGCGCGGCCGGATCCACATAGGACGGCGGCCCGGCGTAGACGGCGGAGGCGGGGAGCGGCTGGCGGCCGAGGACACGACGGCTGACCCGCCGCGCCGCCCGGAGCACGACGCCGGGCAGGTCCGAGACCGGGCGCGCCGCGAGGCCCCACACCCGGCGGAGCAGGAAGACAACTCGCTCGGTTTGATCAAGCCGACCGCCTTCATCGTGGGCGCCGAGACGTCCCACGAAGCGGATGATCGGGCGAAGGCGGGTGAACCTGCGGTTACCTGCGCCCGCGTCCACCAGCAGCAGGAGCTCGACGGCCTCGCCGGCGGCGCGGAGCTGACGGGCCGCCTCGAACGCGACAATCGCGGCACTGCAGAACCCGCCGAGGCGGTACGGGCCACGCGGCTGGAGGGCCATGATCGTCTGCACCCGGTCTGCCGCCATTGCCTCGATGGTCGCGGGTCCACCACGCCGGTGCGGAGGAAGGGCGTACAGCGGCTGATCGGGATGAAGCCGCCGCGCCACCCCTTCGCAGTAGAGCCCGCCTCCGTATACGTCGCCGTGGAAAAAGAACAGTGGCCGGCGGTCCGACCCCCGCCGAACAACAACTGGCGCGAGCGGGTCCTCCGGCGCGGCGGCGGCCATGAGCCGGGGAGCGATCGACGCCACCGTGGCCCCCTCGAAGATGGCGGCGATCGGCAGGGTCCGCCCGATGGCGGCGTCGATGTCCCGCATCAGCTGCGCTGCCAGGAGTGAGTGACCGCCGAGTTCGAAGAAATCATCATGGATCCCGACGGCCGGCACGCCCAGTGCGGCCTTCCAGAGCTCTACCAGCTGTACCTCAAGCGGGGTTCGCGGAAGATCGCACGCGTCCTGGACTTTCGGTACGAGCGTCGGCTCGGGGAGCGCCTGCCGATCGACCTTGCCATTCGGCGTGTGCGGCAGGGCCGGGAGCGGCACGAACGCCGCCGGGACCATATACTCCGGGAGGGTGCGGCGAAGGAACTCCCTGAGCAAGTCGACGACTTCGCGCTCGGGATGTCGCGGGACGAAATAGCTCACCAACTGCGGCCCGACGTCGCCGATTTCCCGAACGACCGCCACGCACGCGGCAACCTCGGCGTGGCGACTCAAGGCCGTCTCGATTTCACCCAGCTCGATCCGGAAGCCGCGCAGCTTGACCTGGTTGTCGAGACGACCGAGGTATTCGAGCTGGCCGTCCCGGCGCCAGCGAACCCGATCGCCGGTGCGGTAGCGTCGCACGCCGGGGACCGGGCCAAGAGCATCCTGGTCGAATCGCTCGGCCGTCAGGTCGGGTCGACCATGGTATCCGCGCGCGACGCCGTCACCGGCCAGGTAGAGCTCGCCCGGCATGCCGGGTGGAAGGAGCTGTTGCCGGGAGTCGAGCACGTAGGCCCGGGTGTTGGCGATCGGCCGCCCGATCGTCGGGGCGGCGCCCGGCCGGCGCAGCGCCCAGGTCGAGTAGGTGGTGTCCTCCGACGGGCCATAGAGATCATACACACGCTCAACGGTGCCCTGACCGTGGATCTGGTCTACGAGCGCCGAGGAGAGCGGTTCCCCGGCGAGGTTCACGACGTGCACCGTGTCGGGCAGCGGTCCCGCGCATAGCAATGCCGCCATGGCGGACGGGACCGTGTTGACGAGACTGATCGGGTGCGCGGACCCTGCCTCCGGCAGGCTCAGCACGGATTCCACCACGACGGCTGTGCCGCCGGCGGCCAAGGTGGCAAAGAGCTCGAAGATCGAGAGGTCGAAGCAGACTGAAGTTGCCGCCAGCACGCAGGCAAAGTCCGCCGGCTGGAACGCTCCCAGGGCCCAGGCAACGAACGCGACGGCGTTCCGGTGCTCGATGAGCACGCCCTTCGGGCGGCCGGTCGAGCCGGAGGTGTAGATCACGTACGCCACGGTGTCTGGAGCGACGTCAACGGCGGGCGACGTGCCGGACCGCGCGGCCACGTGAGCGGCGTCGGCATCGACCTGCACGACCCGGCGGGCCTCGCCATCCGCGAGCGACGGATGCCGGGCCAGCACGGCGGCTTCGGTCACCAGCACCTGCGCCGCGGCGTCCTGCAGGATGCACGCGATACGGTCGGCCGGATAGTTGGGGTCGAGCGGCACGTACGCGCTGCCGGTCTTGAGCACTGCGAGCAGCGTCACCGGCAGCTGAATGGTGCGCTCGAGGCACACCCCGACCATCCGGCCGGGACCGGCGCCCTGGAGCAGAAGATGGCGCGCGAGGCGGTTGGCTTCCGCATCGAGTGCGGCGTACGTCATTGTGGTACCGCCGCAGGCCAGCGCCACCGAATCCGGGGAACGAGCGCACTGGGCCTCGAGCAGCGAGTGGAGGGCGACGGGCGGTACCTCGATCGCCGGCCCTTGCCATCCTTCCAGCCGGGTCAGCTCGGCTTCGGTCAGGAAAGGCAGTTGCGCCACCGACGCGCCGGGATCCCGAACGGCCGCGCCCAGGAGGGAGCCGAAGTGCGCGAGGATGGCGTCCGCGGTCTCATCGTCGAACAGGTCGGTCCGGTATTCGAGCATCGCTCGAAGACCGTCGGGGCGCTCGGACACGGAGAGCAGCAGGTCCATCTTGGCCGAACGGCCTTCGACCCGCGCCGGCTCGAGCCGCAGGCCTTCGAGGGCGGTCGCGGCGCTCTCATTATTCTGCAGGACGAACATCACGCGGAACGGCACGCCGGCCGACCCGCCGGGGTGCTGCAGTTCGAGGACCAGTTTCTCCAGCGGGACGTCCTGGTGATCGTACGCCCCCAGACAGGTCTCCCGCACCTGGCCCAGCAGCGTCGCGAAACTCGGTGCCCCGCTGAAGCGGGTCCGCAATGCCAGCGTGTTGGCGAAGTAGCCGATCAACCCCTCCAGCTCCGGCCGGGCCCGGCCCGCGATTGGCGAGCCCACGATGATGTCCTCCTGCCCGGTGTAGCGATACAACAGCGTCTGG
>JBBSCB010000044.1:0-20621 GCA_038250675.1 Gemmatimonadales bacterium | reverse complement strand
GGGTTGCTCGGAACGACCGGGTTGCTCGGAACGACCGGGTTGCTCGGAACGACCGGGTTGCTCGGAATGACCGGGTTGCTCGGAACGACCGGGTTGCTCGGAACGACCGGGTTGCTCGGAACGACCGGGTTAGTTGGAACGACCGGGTCACTTGGAACGACCGGGTTACTTGGAACGACCGGGTTACTTGGAACGACAGACACGCTTGAAGTGTCGGCATACGCAACATTGACGACGGCCGAGTCCCGTACGGCTTGTCCGGTCGGGGAGATAGCCCGCACATTGTAGACGCCAGTCGAGTCGGCCTTGAACCATCCAAGCGCGTCAATGCTCCCCCCGCTGGACACCCATTTGACGAAGGCGACAGCACTGTCGCCGTTCGGTAGGTGCGCCCAAGCGAACAGGCGCAGGCTGTCGCCCGGCTCAATCGTCGAGCCGCCTTGGCCTACCCAAAGCGAAAGGTACTCAGACTGATCGGTAGGAGTTCCGACCGGCGTCAACAGGTCGGCGGCCACACCCTGCTCGCATCCCGTGATCGCCGGGACTGCGGCGAGAGCAAGAGCAAGGAGGACGGTTGGGCTGGCGAGATTGTAGAGTCGCATGATTGCGGCCGATCTGTGAGGGTCCCGCAGCACCCGATAAGGCGCTGCGATTCGACCTCGAACGACCGCACGAAACCGGCCACGGTGCCGGCGCAGCCGGCTGCACAAATCGGCGTTCTGGACGCAGAGCGTAATGCCATGCAGGAAAAAGCGATGTGGTCAGATGCGGTGGATTGTTTTACTGACGATAATCTTGACGCAGTGCACTCAATTGCATACAGAAGGAATTATTGTTTGCAAGGCGCCTGTACGCTCTCCAGATTGCGATGCCGGCCGGTGCCGCGGCATCCACTGCCGGCATCGCCTCGGCCCCTAGGGGACGTATCCGAAGGTCGCATCGGCGCCGTGCGTCATCGCGGTATCATCATCCACGTCGTCATCCCGCGTCCCGCCCAGCGCTCCCAGTTCCGCCAGGACCTCCCGGTTCGATTTCACCGGCCGATGTCCGGGGAGCTTCGTGAAGTAGTCAATCGTCTTCGTCAGCCCCTCCTCCAGCTCCACCGTCGGCTCCCACCCCAGCAGCGCCCGTGCCCGGGTGATGTCCGGCTGGCGCTGGGTCGGGTCGTCCTCCGGCAGCGGCCGATAGACGAGCCCCGCTCCCCGGCCGCACATCGCCTCGATCCGCTCGGCCAGCTGCTTGATGCTGAACTCGCGCGGGTTGCCGATGTTCACCGGATCGTGAATGGTCGGCGCCTCGCAGTTCATCAGGCGGATCAGCCCGTCCACCAGGTCGTCCACGTAGCAGAACGACCGCGTCTGCTGCCCCTGCCCGTACAGGGTGAGCTGCTCGCCCCGGAGCGCCTGGACGATGAAGTTCGAGATCACTCGCCCGTCGTTCTCCGACATCCGCGGCCCGTACGTATTGAAGATCCGGACGATGCGCGTGTCCACCCCGTGCTGCCGGTGATAGTCCATCATCAGCGTCTCGGCCACCCGCTTGCCCTCGTCGTAGCAGGCGCGCGGTCCGATCGGATTCACGGACCCGCGATAGCTCTCCGGCTGCGGGTGCACGGTCGGATCGCCATAGATCTCGGAGGTCGAGGCCTGCAGAATCCGCGCGCGCGTGCGCCGGGCCAGCGCCAGCATGTTCAGCGTGCCCATCACGTTGGCCTTGACCGTCTTGACCGGATTGTACTGGTAGTGAATCGGCGACGCGGGACAGGCCAGGTTGTAGATCTGATCGCCCTCGAGCGTGATCGGATCGCACACATCGTGGCGGATCAGCCGGAACCGCTCATGATCGATGAGCGTCCGGATGTTCACCGGTCGCCCGGTAAAGAAGTTGTCCACGCACACGACGTGGTGCCCCTCGCTCAGCAATCGCTCGCAAAGATGGGAGCCAAGGAAACCTGCGCCGCCGGTGACGATGATGCGCACGAGAACCCTCTGGGTATGTGGAGGCGCGAGGCGCCGGGAGATGCAGCGAACCGATTGTGACGGGGAATGAGCCACGCCAGCTGGGTAGCACCGGGTAGCGGTCAAAATCGTATCTAAATGGTACGCCCGGGGACGGTGGTCGGCTAGGCCCGTGCTCCGGTCACCGCCGGCTGACTACGCTCCCCCCAGCTTCCGATGCTGCCGCACCGTGTCCGTTACCCGCGCCACCCGCTCGAGGTACGCCGACACCGCCTCGCCCGCTGCGCGCCGCGGCAGGCCAAAATGGGGATCGTCCGGCTGGGACACCTGTCCGGGGACGCCCTCGTCCATCATCAGGTCGCCGCCGTGGGCCTGGACCGCCGCCTCGAATCGCTCGACCGCCTCCTGCATGTTCGTCAGCTCGTCCGTGCTCTCCCGCCCGTTGAGCCAAACCCCAACCGCGTCCAGCCGGTTGGCGGTCTCCTGGCTGACCCGCTTCAGATCATCCGACGCACTCATCACATTCCTCCGCCGCTCAGTTCCAGGTCACGTACGTGGCGCGGTCTGGCACAGCCACGCGGGATCCATTCATTCATGGTGGTCCCGAGATATACCGGCCCGCCGGGCTCGCCGCCACGGTCGCGCCCGGCGCTCGCATCCGCGGTATTACCTTCCGACCCTCGCGGCTGACCGCGCCTGTGCCCGCCACCGGGGAGATCGGGACCGATCATGCTCACTCGTTCACTGATCCTTTTCTTCACGCTCAGTTGCGCGTCCCTCGGCGCGTGCCAGCAGCGATCCGCCGCGCGCACCGACGGCGACGCGGCCGCGACGCCGGGCACGCTCGCCGAGGCGGGCTCGATGGCCACCGCCCGCGCGGCGCACACCGCAACCGCATTGCCCGATGGTCGCGTGCTCGTCGCGGGCGGCTTCACCGGCGAAGAGAACACCGCCGCCGGTGCGGAGATCTACGATCAGGCTGCGGATCGCTTTGCACCTGCGGCTCCGATGATCGTGCGGCGCCACAGCCACAGCGCGACGCCGCTGCCGGACGGCCGCGTGCTGCTGGCGGGTGGTTACAGCGCATCGGGTGAGTACCTCGCCAGCGCCGAGCTGTACGATCCCGCCACGGCGACGTTCACGCCGACGGGCGCGATGACCGTGGCGCGGGCGGACCAGGCGGCGGTGCTGCTGCGGGACGGCCACGTACTGATGATCGGTGGTGTGGGGCAGGGCTGGACCTTCCTGTCGAGCGCCGAGCTGTACGATCCCGGGACCGGCCGGTTCACGCTCACCGGCGCGATGCACGAACCGCGCGAGAGTCACGCTGCCGTCCGTCTCAACGATGGGCGGGTGCTCGTTGTGGGCGGGCATCGCGGCCGCGGTGCCAGCATCCATCTCTATCAGAGCGCCGAGCTCTACGACCCGGCCTCAGGCACGTTCACGCCGGCCGCCTCGATGGGCATTCGCCGCCACAAGCACGATGCCGTGCTGCTGCCGAGCGGACTGGTACTGGTCACGGGCGGGACGGACGAGCGCGACAACGCCGGCATCTACCGCAGCACCGAGCTGTTCGATCCGGCGACCGGAGAGTTCCGTCCTGCCGGAGAGATGAAACTGGCCCGCTACAAGCACCGGGGGACGTCGATCGTCCTCGGTGACGGGCGGGTGCTGCTGGCCGGCGGCGCCGTGCAGGCCGAAGTGTACGATCCCGGCGCCGGCACCTTTGCAATCGCGCGCGGCGAGGCCCGGATGGCCGGCCAGTTTTCCGCGGTCGCACCGCTCATGGACGGCCGCGTTCTGATCACCGGCGGGTACGGGGGCAATCGCGGGCCCCGGAATCGTGCGTGGCTGTTCCGGCCCCGGTGACTGAAACATCTCGGCGGACGCGCCACGCACCGCCCTTCCGCCTTCTCCCCATCCGGCCCATCTTTGACCCTCCCCCATCAACGGTCCGGCTCTGACCGACCTCTTCGCCCAGCTCAGTGAGATTCTGGCCCCCGCCTACCGGCTCGAGCGCGAGCTGGGCGGCGGCGGCATGAGCCGGGTCTTTGTGGCCGAGGAAGCGCGGCTGGGCCGGCGGGTGGTGGTGAAGGTGCTGCCGCCGGAGGCATCGGTCGGCGTGCCCGCCGATCGCTTTGAGCGCGAGATCCGGATGGCGGTGTCGCTTCAGCATCCGCACCTCGTGCCGGTCCTCACGGCCGGTGCCGCGGGCGAGCTGGTCTACTACGTCATGCCCTTCATCGACGGCGAATCCCTCGCAGCCCGCCTCGCCCGCGACGGCGCCCTCCCGCCGGACGAGACGGTGCGCTTGCTCCGCGACGTGGCCGACGCGCTGTCGTATGCCCACGCGCGAGGCATCGTGCACCGCGACATCAAGCCCGATAACATCCTGCTCAGCAGCCGGCACGCCGTCGTCACCGACTTCGGCGTGGCCAAGGCGCTCGCCGCGAGCACCGACGACACCCATCACACCACGCTCACGAGCAGCGGGCTCGCGCTCGGCACGCCGGCGTACATGGCGCCGGAGCAGGCCGCGGCCGATCCGCACGTGGACCACCGCGCGGACATCTATGCCTTTGGCGCCGTCGCCTACGAAATGCTGACCGGTCGTCCGCCGTTCTCCGCGCCCACCGCGCAGGCGATGCTCGCCGCGCACGTGACGATGACGCCCGAGCCGGTCGAACGCTACCGGCCGGGCATCCCCGCCCAGCTCGGCACGCTCGTCATGCGCGCCCTGGCCAAGCACCCGGCCGATCGCTGGCAATCCGCCGACCAGCTCCTGGCGCAGCTCGACGCGCTGCCCGCGGCGGCCACACCGACCGCCGGCGTCCCGGCGCGGCCCGCGGTTGCCGCCTCACCGGGTGCGGGACGGGTTCTGGCCCTCTTTGCCCTGGCCACGGTGCTGGTCACCGGCGCCGCGTTCGCGGTGTCCCGGCTCCTCGGCCTGCCGGACTGGCTCTGGATCGCCGCCCTGGCGTGCATGCTGATCGGGCTTCCGATCATGCTCTACACCACGCGGATCGAACGCGGCCGCGCGGCGGCGCGCGTGACCGGCACGCACTCGATCGACGACTTGGGGCATCGCCGTCTGTTCACCTGGCGCCGCGCCGTGATGGGCGGCCTCGGTTCGCTGGGCGCGTTGCTCGTGCTCACGCTGGCCTATGCCGGATCGCGGGCACTCGGCATCGGCCCCGGCGCCACGCTGCTCTCCGCTGGCACGCTCGGCGCCGAGGACCGGCTGGTGCTCGCCGACTTCGTGAACCACAGCGCCGACAGCTCGCTCGCATCCGCCGTGACCGAAGCGCTGCGGGTGGACCTCGGCCAGTCACGCGTGGTCCGGCTGCTCGATGGCCGCCAGATCACCGCCGCGCTGCAGCGCATGGGCGTGAGTCCCGATACGGCACTCGATGAATCGCTGGCCCGGGACCTGGCCGTGCGCGAAGGTGCCAAGGCGGTCGTCGTGGGGGAAATTGCCCGGCTCGGCACCGGCTATGTGCTGACGGCGCACGTGGTCACCGCTGATTCAGGCGCGACGCTGGCGCCCGTCCGCGTCACGGCCGAGGACGATGCGCGGCTGATCCTGGCGGTCAACCGGCTCTCGGCCGACCTGCGGGCGCGGATCGGCGAGTCGCTCAAGGCGATCCGCGCCAGCGATCCGCTGGATCACGTCACCACGGCCTCGCTGCCGGCGCTCCGCCTCTACACGGCGGGCTCACACGCCTTTCTGACCGGCGACTATCCCGCGGCGCGCTCGCTGCTGGAACGCGCGGTCCAGACCGACACCGCGTTTGCCATGGCCTGGCGCAAGCTGGCCGCGCTGTATTTCAATGTCGGCGCCAGCCGGGCGCTCCAGCTCGATGCGGCGCGGCGCGCCTTCCGCCATCTCGATCGCCTGCCGCCGCTCGAACGGACGCTGACCGAGGCCTACTACTACACCAACGCGAACTACCAGCCGGAGAAGGTGATCGCCGCGTATCACGCCGCGCTCGACATTGCACCGGGCGACCTCACCGCCACCAACAACCTCGGACTTGTGCTCAATCGGGAAGGTCGATTTGCCGAGGCGGAATCGGTCCTGTGGAAGGGCATGGCGGGGGGCAACATGTCCGTCGCGACGAATCTGATCGACGCCTTGGGTTCCCAGGCCAAATGGGGCCTGATGGACTCGGCGTACCGCAGCGCCGAACGGCGCATACCGAGCGATCATCCGCTGCTCGGCACGCTCCGGATCGACGGGGCGATCATGCGGCGGGACTACGCGCGGGCCGACAGTCTCGTCCGGATCCGGGAAGTCCGGCGAGGTGGCGCGCTGCCGCCCCTGCCGTATCTCTGGGAGCGCTCCACGATCGATGAGATGCGCGGCCACCGCGACCGCGCCGCCCGGCTGCTGAAGGAGCTCATGGATTCATCGCTGGCATCGGGCGATCGGCACCGCGCCGCCGAACTGTCACTGGCTCCCGCCGGGTACGCCATCGCCCGCGGCGACCTGGACGCGGCCAGGAAACTGCTCGATGCCGCGCTGGCCGGGCCCGTCTTCCGCGGCCTCACCGATGCCGACCTGCCGGCCTTCAGTCTGGCCGCGACCTACGCCTACCTCGGCGACGCGCCGGGAGTGCGACGGGCGCGGCGCATCTTCGAGACGATTCGATCCCGCGAAACCTGGTTCCCGGACGATTCACTCACCTGGGACGGGATGACCGCCCAGGCCGAGCGCCGCTGGCGCGACGCGGCGCTGGCATACAGCGAGGCGGCGCGGCTGCAGCACTGCTCACCGTGCGGCGTGTACTACGCCGGGGAGATGTGGGAGGCCGCCGGCGTGCCCGATTCCGCCATCGTCTACTACCGGCTCGGCACCGACCGGCCCTACACGGGTGACGAACCCGAGGGCTCGATGTACGAGCCGGTGGCGATGCGGCGACTTGGCGATCTCTACGAGCAGCGCGGGGACCGGAAGGCGGCACTCGAGTGGTACGGCAAGTTCGTGGATCTGTGGACCAGTGCCGACGCCGACCTGCAGCCCGCCGTCCGGGACGCCCGAGCGCACATCGCCCGCCTCACGGCGGAGCCCCGCTGAATTTCCTGGACGCCGGTGGAGTTGACGGCCCGTCGGTGTTTGCATATCGTACCCGCCGGCGCCAGGGGACGCCGGCGGGTCCGCGCGCAGGACTGAGTCCACCCCTGATGGAATCCAGGTAGCGGCACGCCTTCTCCGTGCTGGCCAGCTTGCGGACCGCCGGCCCAAAGCATGGAGGACGTATGACTTCTCCCCGCCGGCTGCCCCACCACCCCGATCTCGAACAACTGACGCGACCGGCCAGGGAACTCCTGCGCGCCGCTGACAGCGGCGACGCTGCCGCCCGCGCGCGATTCCGCGCGCTACCGGCCCTCGCCCGGGCAGATGACGCCGCGCTCAGCCGGGCGCGGCCGGCCCTGCACGATGCACAATCGGTGATCGCGCGGGAGCATGGGTTTCCCTCCTGGAACGAGCTGCGTGCGCGAGTCGAGGAGCTGACGCTCGAATTCAGCGCGGCGGTCGACCAGTTCGTCGAGGCCGCCACCGACGGCCGGGTCGATCGGGCCGAACGTCTGCTCGCGCTCCATCCCGGCATTGCCGGCGCCAGCCTCCAGACCGCGCTCCTCCTGGGCAACGTTGCGGACGTTGCGGCGCGCCTTGCCGCCGATCCGGCGCTCGCCCTCCGGCCGGGCGGCCCTCGCGACTGGGAGCCGCTGCTCTACATCTGCTACAACTCACTGAGCCGCCGGACCGGCGCGGACGACCAGGCGCCGGCCGCCATCGCCCGGCTGCTGCTGGAGCGGGGCGCCGATCCCAACACCCGGTTTCCCTGGCTGCACCATGGCGTGCGGCGCCCGGTGCTCTACGGCGCCACCAGCGTCACGCGTAGTCTGCCGCTGGCGGAGGTCCTGCTGACAGCCGGCGCCGATCCCAACGACGGCGTGACGCTGCCGCTGGCCGCCAGCGGTGACAACCTGCCCACGCTCGAACTCCTGGCCGCCCACGGTGCGGACCCCAATCAGCCGTGGGCCACCGACGGTGCGGCCGCGCTCTACGCGATCCTGCAGTGGGCCCGAACGCCGGAGGGCGTCAACTGGCTCCTGGACCACGGAGCCGATCCCGATCCGGTATTTGCCCCCAACGGCGAAACGCCGCTGCACGTGGTGGCGCGCCGGTGGGACGTTGCCCTGGCGGAACGCCTTGTCACCCTCGGCGCTGACCCATCGCGGCCCCGTAAGGATGGCCGGACACCGGCGGCGGTGGCGCAGCTCAGCGGCAACGTCCCGGTGGCCGGGTGGCTGATTGCCCACGGCGCACGGGCGGAGCTGTCCGCAGTGGACCGGCTGGTGGCCGCCTGCAGCCGCGGTGACCGCACGGCTGCGCTGGCCATGCTGGCGGAGCGGCCGGAGCTGTGCGAGGCGATTGCCGATGAGCACTACGCGGCATTCTACCAGGCGGCCGAGCGGGGAGACGTCGGTGCGCTGGAGGCGATGCTAATCGCCGGATTCGATCCGAATCGCGGAGACGAGGAGATCGGGAAGACCGCGCTGCATGCGGCGGGCATGGCCGGGCAGGCCGATTCCGTCCGGGTGCTGCTCCGATACGGTGCCGACGTCACGGTTCGCGACCGGGAGTTTCACGGGCAGCCGCTGGCATGGGCGGCCGAAGGGTCACGGTCGCACGGAGACCGTGACGGCAGCCACCGGGAGGCTGGGCGGCTGCTGATCGAGGCCGGATCCCCGACGGAATGGGAACCGGGCGAAGAACCGGCGGACGGCGTCCTCGAGGTGCTGGCCGAGTGGCGGATGGCCTACGCCACGCGCCCGTCGTGATCTGTTCCGTGCCATTCCCGGCCGCTGGCGCGGTGATGGGTACCTGTTAGTAGGTTCCGGGTTCCTCCCAGTCAAGGACGACTCCATGACCGCGGTCACGAAGAACGGCGCCCGGACCCGGCGCACCGCAGCCCTCAACACTCCTACCGATCGCTCCGCCGCTGCCACGCGGGACATCACCGCGGCGATGAACGGCATCCTGGCGGACGTCTTTGCCCTCTACCTCCTTACGCCGAATAGCCCTTGATACGAATGACCTGCTCGGCGAGGTCTACCGTTCCTGTGGCCCATATCTGAAGCGTATTGACCCAGGTATAGTCCTTCCCGGAGGTCGACAGGGTCACGTTCTCGCGAAGATCAGCGATGCTGCTTTCCTTCCGCAGGATGGCGACGCCATCCGCGTGAAGAGCGATCTTCTGGCCATCGTCCGCGGTGATCTCCGCATGAATGTGGAGCTGGAGCCGGCCGTCTGCCCGGACCCGCAAGTAATCCACCCCCGTGACTGTGCCCTTCAGGCGTGGCCCTTGTGAAGCGCCTGCAAACGCGACGTCGAACCTGGCGCCTTCCGGCGGTGGTGCCGTCTGCCCCGAAATCAGGGACGCGAAGTTGACCCCGTACTCTGTGAGTCCCGTAATCTTGCAGGTGTAGTCGTACAACAACTCCCCGACGTCAATTGTGCTCATGAAGAATCCCGCGTTGAGGTGTGTCAGGACGACGGTTAGTGGTGAGATCAATGGTTTCCGGTGTCGTGCAGCTGAGCTCGATATGCTGCCTCGTCAAAATGGCCCAGCGACTGGGCAATCCGGCCATCGGGGCCGAAGGTCCACTCCTCGTAGCCACTGATACGCACCGGGCGACCGGTGCCACCCGGCCCGGTGTTGGTGCCCGTGAGGGTCCAATGGTAGCGCACCGTCGATCCGATGGTCTCGAGACTGTCCATGACGAGGCCAAGATCCGGAAATGCGGTCATGAAGCCCTGAGCCGCGGTAGCGATCGCGGCCCGGCCAACGGCGGGCGCGCCACGATTGATGGTGAGCGAGCCATGCTCGGCAAAGAATTCGGCCACGCGCTGGGGGTCGTGACCACGCCAGGCTGCCGTGTAGTGGTTGGCGAACTCGTCGAGCTGGGTTGGATTTATGGCCAGATCTCTGGTGTGGCAGCCGAGGAGGAGCAGGAGGCCGAGGCCGAGCGCGATCCTGGATGGCATGCAGCACTCTCCCGGGACGTGGAATCGCAGGCCGAATGGCTGCGCGTGTGTGGCAGCTCGGAGTGCCGCATAGCGCATCATGCGATCCAGCGGCGTCCCGCTCAAGCTCGATCTGGATCGGCATAAGGGTCTGACTGAGAGCTCTGCCAATCTACCATGGTGACCTTGCGCGTAGTCCGATTCGTATCAGGCGGTGCTCGCAGCGACTCCGACATCGGGGCGGCCCCGGTGCGTCCGGCCATCAGCGTCATGCTGTCAAGCGTAGCGAGCGTCGGGATGGACGAGCTCCGGCCCGAAGAGCGTCAACCGCCCTCGTGATGCAACGAGGACGGAATCACCGATCGGTGTGAGGTCGAAGACGTCCTGCAGCTCACCGGGACCGCCGCCGCTCCGGCCCCGGACGCGGGCCAGCCGCCCGCCGGCGTCGAATCGTGCGATGCCGCCCGACGGGACCACCGGTGCCATGAGCGCGCCGCCGTCCTCAAGCACCGTCAGATGCGCGCGCGGTCCGATCAGCGTGTCGTCGTCGCCGAGCGGGAAGGTGCCGATGCGGCGGAGCGTCAGCATGCACCCGTCGCAGCTCACTCGCTCGCCGGTCGGAGTTGCGGTGACCGTGGACCCGGACGCAGCGACCCGCGGGCGCTCGGTGCCGCAGCCCCAGCCGAGCAGCAGGGCGAGCGCCAGCCGCGACCGCCGCGTCAGCAGCGACAGCGGGGACTGCATATCCTCACGATTGTTCATCGTCGGCACGGCACGGGGGACGCGTCAATCCAACGGAACCCGGTCAATCTATCCCGCGCCGATTGCCGCGTCAGGGCGGCCGGATCCCAGCCCAGTTCCCGAGTCATCCTGAGCGCAGCGAAGGATCTGCTCCACCGGGACGGACCAGCGCCGCGGAATCGACGGTCGATTGCGAGCGGGCGAGATCCTTCGCTTCGCTCGGCCGTTCAGCCGGCGTCGGGCCCCAGCAGATCCCCGGCCCCGCGGTCGCGTTTGGGTGGCTGGCCGAACATCCATGTCACGTTGAGCTGAAGTGCCCGGATGGTACGCCCGCGCATCGACACGAGTGTAAACTGCGGATCAATCGTTGTCGATGTCTCGTGCGAGGTGTTGAACGGATCGATCACCCGGAGGGTGACGCTCATTCGGTCATTCATCAGCTTCTGCCGGCCGGCAAGGCTGAACCGGACGCGGCTGCCGTTGCGCCCCTGCTCGACCGTCATGGGCGCCTGATACGACAGCAGTGCCTGCCAATCCAGCGACGGGGAGACACGGAACGACGCGTTGGTTCGGATCGACCAGCCAAAGCTCCGGATCGAGAAGCCGGGTCCGAGGTCCGGCGCGTTGGTGATCTGCCGATAGGCGCTGGCGCTGAGGAAGCCGCTCAGCCGACCGCCGTTGAGCGCGATGGTCGCGTCGGCGCCGTACGCGTCGCTCGTCGCGATGTTGGCAAAGGTCCGCGTCGTGACTCCCAGCGTGTCGATCGTCCGGATGGAGCGGACGGCATCGAGCGTGTGCCGGTAGAACGGTGTCAGTTGGGCCGTCATGCGGCCGGCCCTCTGCTGCAGGCCGAGCTCGAAGGAGCGAATGTACTCGGGCCGCAGGTCGGGGTTGCCGACCGAGATGTTGAGCGGATCGGAGTAGTGCGGCGTCGGGTCCAGCAGGTCGGTGTCGTCCGGCCGGCGGATGCGGGTCGAGTAGCTCAGCTTGACCTGGCGGAAGTCGTCGATGTTCCAGGCGACGAGCGCGCTGGGGAACACGCTGTTGTAGCGGTTGTCGTACGTGGCGCCACGCGTCGTCAGGTGAAAGTGGGTCGCGGCGTGCTCCAGCCGGGCACCGGCCTGCATCACGAAGTTGCCCGGCTGGGCGTCGAGAATGCCATAGACCGCGTT
The DNA here is from genome assembly GCA_038250675.1 of Gemmatimonadales bacterium. GTDB lineage: Bacteria > Gemmatimonadota > Gemmatimonadetes > Gemmatimonadales > GWC2-71-9 > JAICUF01. The sequence continues at coordinate 8,715 of JBBSCB010000044.1, read as the reverse complement.
GACATTCTGATCGTAGGTGAAGTCGCTGATCCGGGTCGAATCGGGGACATAGAAACCCTGCGCGGTATCAAAGACCTGGGTATCGAGTGTCGTGTGGAATCGCTGGAGCGACCCCTTGTAGCCCGCTTCGAGCTGCATGTGCCCCGCCAGCGGGCGGACATAATCCAGCTTGAGCGACGTCTCGGCGCCGTGGTCGAGGCTGGTCTGGGATTCCCGTGCCGTGGTAGCGATCGGGTCCCCGGCGAGTGTGAGCGTACGGGCCAGGACCGTCTGGGGACCGTCCTCCGTTTCCCGGACGACCCGCACCTCGCTCGTCAGTTTGTGCTTGTCACCGCTAAAGGTGTGCTCGTAGCCGAGGGTGGTCTCGAGCTCGATCTGGTGATTGGTGCCACTGGTCACGCGGTCACTCAGGCCGGTGGTGTCGCGCGCCGCGTTCAGGTCGCGGTAGAGGATGGTGCGGGCCTCGGTCTCGTGCCGCGTAGTGAACAGGTTTTCCAGCGAGAGTTGATCGTGCTCGCCGAGCTGATAGCCGGCGGTGGTCGTGAAGGTGTGGCCGCGTTGCGTCTGGGTGCGGATGCCGGTCTCGTCCAGGTAGGTCACCGGGTCGAGATAGAGGTTTTCCCGGAAGAGCGACTCGGTCCCGGGGCGATTCTGCCGGAAGAACCCGTAGCTGCCGTAAAACGTCAGCGGCCCGCGCTGAAATCCCGCGTTGCCGCCTGCATCGATGTGGCCCCGGGTGGACCCGCCAACGGTAACGGCGGCGCTGGACCCCGCCTCGGGCTTCTCTTTCAGCACGATGTTGATGATTCCCGCCACCCCTTCCGGGTTTTCCCGGGCGGACGGGTTGGTCACCACCTCGACCTTGTCCACCATGTCCGCCGGCAACTGGGCCAGGAAGTTGCCGAGCTGCCCGGCCTTCAGCGGGCTGGGCCGGCCGTTGATCTGCACCACCACGCCGGCATTGCCCCGGAGACTCACGATGTTGTCGATATCCACGTCCACCGTCGGGACGTTCCGCAGCACGTCGAGCGCGGTGCCGCCGCGGGTAGTCGCCATGTCGCGAACCACGTAGGTATTGCGGTCAGGCGCGAGCTGAACGGCCTGCTCCGGCGCCCTGATCCGGATTGGGGGAAGCTCGACGGCGGACGCGGTCAACGTGACGCTGCGAAGATCGAAATCGGCCGCGGTGATCGCGATGGACGTCACCTCGGCGGGCCGATAGCCGATGGCGCGGATGCGGGCGAGGTAATGCCCCGGCCGGAGGCCGCGGATGCGGAAGCTTCCGTCGGCGGCGCTCACCGTCCTGGCGGTCGCGGCGGTTGCACCGGCGGGCACGACGTCCACCGAGGCCCCGCCGATCGGTGCCCGGCTGGCGGCGTCCACCACCCGTCCATGGATGCCGCCTGACGCGGGTCCGGCTCCGCTGGCGGTCGGACTTGCCTGCGCGTTGGCGCGGGAATGGAAACTGAACAGCAGGAACATCAATGCGACGATCGGACGAGCCTGCACTGTCAAGGTTTCTCCCGAAATGGTAGGCACGCGGCACAGGACCGCGAATCGTAGACGGAGCACCTGACAGGACGATGACAGCGTGAAGCAGTGCCGTTGCCCCCCGGCGGCGGTCCGCGTAGCGTTCAGGCGCGCCGTTACCGTCTCTCCTCTTCCGGGACTCTCATGCGATACGTCATGGCAGCCACCTTGTTTGCCGTCGCGGCCTCGGTCGCGCCCGCCGCACCGGCGCAGACGCCGCGCGTGTTTACCCACGCCGACACCCTCCGCGGCAGCAACACCCCCGAACGCGCCTGGTGGGACGCCACGTTCTACGATCTCCACGTGAGCGTGAGCCCCGCCGACAGCAGCATCAGCGGCTACAACGCCATCACCTACCGGGTGCTGAGTTCCCCGCGCGCGATGCAGCTCGATCTCCAGCCGCCGCTCGACGTGGACAGCATCATTCAGGGCTCACATCGCCTCACCTGGCGGCGGGACGGGAACGCCTTCTTCGTCAAGCTCGCCGCGCCCGGCCGCACCGGCGAGACCGGCCGGCTCACGGTCTACTACCACGGAAGCTTTGCCCGCTTGGCGGCCGACACCACGCGACGGGGCGGGCCGTTCCACTGGGCCACCGACAGCACCGGTGCGCCGTGGATCGCCACGTCCAACGAGGGACCCGGCGCCAGCACCTGGTGGCCGCTCAAGGATCTGCCGGCCGACGAGCCGGACAGCCAGCGGATCGCCATCACGGTGCCCGATCCGATGCTCGATATCTCCAACGGCCGCCTCCGCACCACGATCAACAACGGCGACGGCACGTCGACCTTTGAATGGTTTGTGGCCAACCCGATCAACAGCTACGACGTCGCCATCAATGCGAGCGCCGCGTACGTGCCGGTGCGCGACACCTTTGCCGGCGCGAGCGGGCCGCTCACCGTCGAGTTCTGGGCGCTGGCGCCGCACCTGACGCAGGCGCGGGCACTGGTGCCGCAGGCCAAGGCGATGCTCGCCTGCTTTGAGCACTGGTTCGGCCCCTATCCCTGGTACGCCGACGGATACAAGCTGATCGAGGTGCCGTACCTCGGCATGGAGCACCAGAGCGGAATCGCGTACGGCAACCGCTACCTGCCCGGCTACCTGGGTCGCGATCTCTCCGGCACCGGCGAGGGGCTGGGCTGGGATTACATCGTGGTGCACGAGAGCGCGCATGAATGGTGGGGCAACAGCATCAGTGCGAAGGACCACGCCGACATGTGGATCCACGAGAGCTTCGGCAACTACGCGGAGGCGCTGTGGCTGGAGTGCACCAAGGGGCGGGCGGCGGCCGAGCGGTACGTGATCGGGTTGCGGGCGCGGATCAAGAACGACGTGCCGATCATCGGCACCTACGGCGTCAACGACACGCCGCGCTCGCAGGACCGCTATCCCAAGGGCGCCAACATGCTGATGACGATGCGCGCGGTCGTCAACGACGATGCGCGCTGGCTGGCCACGCTGCGGGGACTCAACGAGAAGTTCGGGCACCAGACGGTGACGGCGAGTCAGATCCGGGACTACATGAGCACGGCGACCGGCACCGACCTGTCAAAGGTGTTTGCGCAGTACCTCACGACCACGAAGATCCCTGTGCTCGAGTACCGGTTCGACGGGCAGCGGCTGTCGTATCGCTGGACCGACGTGGTGCCCGGGTTTGCGATGCCGGTAGCGGTGGGTGTCACGGCCGAGGGTTACGAGCGGATCACGCCGGCAGAAGCGTGGCAGGCGGTGCCGTCGGCGCTGCCGGCGGGCTCAGAGCTGCGGGTGGATCCGGTGTTCTACGTGGAGGCGCGGCCGGCGGAGTGACCACCCGAGCGGGCTCGAGATGACCAGGAACAAGGATGTGGATGGCCAGGTCAGCTTCCTGGGGGCGACGGCCATCGGCATCGGCGGCATGGTCGGCGGTGGGATCTTCGCCGTGCTCGGACTGGCGACGGTGCTGGCCGGCGGCGCCACGCCGCTCGCGTTCCTGGTCGGCGGGGGCGTCGCACTCCTCACGGCGTACTCCTATGCCAGGCTCTCCGTCGCATATCCCAGCGGCGGCGGGACGATCATCTACATCGACAAGGCGTTCCAGGTCAACTGGTGCACCGGCTCGATCAACAATCTGCTCTGGCTCGGATACATCCTCACGCTGGCGCTCTATGCGGTCGCCTTCGGCAACTACGCCGCCACCTTTCTGCCGTCGCATCTTCGTACGCCGATAGCCGGCAAGCTCCTGGCCATGGCCGGCATCGTGGTACCGACCCTGATCAACCTCTTCAGTGCCACGATCGTGAGCCGGGCGGAAACGCTCGTCGTCGTGATCAAGCTGGCCATTCTGCTGCTGGTGGTGGCGTTTGGATTCGGCAGCATCGACCCGTCCCGGCTGCAGCCTGCCACCTGGAAGCCGCTGGTCCAGATTGCCAGCGCCGGGATGATCATCTTCGTGGCCTACGAAGGCTTCGAGCTGATCGCCAACACCGCCGCCAATGTGCGGAACTACAGGGTCACACTGCCCAGAGCCTACTACACCGCGGTGCTCTTCGTGATTCTGCTGTACGTCCTGATCGCCGTGGTCGTGGTTGGCTCCCTGTCCCCCGACCGGATCGTTGCTGCGCAGGACTTTGCCCTCGCCGAGGCGGCCACCCCGACCCTGGGCCGGCCCGGCTTTGTTCTCGTTGGACTGGCAGCCGTCCTGGCGACGCTGTCGGCGATCAACTCCACGCTGTACGGTGCAGCGCGACTCAGTTATTCGATCGCGACCGAGGGGGAGCTGCCCAGGGCGCTGGAACACAAGGCGTGGAACCAGCCGGTCGGCCTCCTCATTACGTCGGGCGCGGCCCTGCTCCTGGCCAGCCTGGCGGACCTCACCAGCATTGCGACCATGGCGAGCGCGAGCTTCCTCATCATCTTCGCGCTGGTCAACCTCGCGAATTTCCGGCTGGCGCGTGAGATCGGCAGCAGCCGGGTGGTGGCAATGACTGGTGCGGTCGCGTGCGGGCTCGCCTTGCTGGCCCTCCTCTGGCGGCAACGGCCGTCGGAACTGGTGGCCCTGCTGGGCCTCCTCGTGCTCGCCGTTGCCATCGAGGGCGCCTACGTGCTGTACCTCAGGAAGGAAGGGCACAGCGGGCGCATCCATCGCCCGAAGGTGAGCGCTGCGCCGAGCGGCCCCTCCACCTGAGCGGCCGCACTGCTGGTGGAAAACCCCCGAACATCACAGGTGAACGGAAGGCCATGCGTCCACGTGACGGAGAGCGTCAACGCGTCGTTCGGTGGCGTCCAGGTCAGCGCCGTCGCACCGACTCCGCGAACGCCACCCATTTCGCCACGGGCATAGCCGCGATGATCTCGCCGATCGTGTCCAGGGCCAGGTCATCCGCGCGCTGAAAGTTGATGCAGCCCTTGCCCATCTTCAGGCGCTTCCCCACCGCCTCGAAGCCCGCCTTGAGCGACGCCAGCAGGATGGGGCTACCGTAGACCGGCAGGAGATGCAACGTGAGGTAGCTCTTCGGGGCGGCCAGGGCCGCCAGCCAAAGGGCCTGGCCATTGTACGTGTCCGCGTAGCGCGCCTTGGGAACCCGGAAGACGATCATTCCCTTCAGCGTCACCTCTTCGTAACCCGCAGGCAACCGATTGCGAATGGCCGCCCGGACAACCGCGAGCTCCCTCGCCCGCTCAGCCGGGAGCTGAGCCAGCCAGGCCTCGGGCGAGTCGGGGATTTTCGCAGCACGGGCCTTGGACGTGCGCGGCTTTGCTGTCATGGGGCCACCTGACGGGTTGGTGCGGCGGCGGCGCCCCGTGGCGCGGCGTTCGCCAGCGCGAGGATCACGCCGATGAATAGCAGTGTGTCGGCGAAGTAGTTGACCCCCTCAAGCTAGACCCCGACCTCCGGCGCGGACAGCGCCATGACCAGGCCAGGCCCGTAGATCACGAGGACCAACAGCAAGAGCCAGGCGCCGAGTCCGGCGGCGACGGTCCTTGTGCGCCACCAGAGCAGCGCGCTTCCCCCCGTGACGGAAGCTGGGCCGTGGCACATCCTCATTCAGCCGCTTCAGTTCCCAGGCGTTGATGGCACCAGCCCGGAGGACGCTGGCTCAGGGTGCACCTGGGCGAGCCGCTTGAGCGCCACGCGAGCATCCTGGATCACGGGTTGGAACACAGCGTCGGCCTGCTGCCGAGGCGCGAGGAAGCGCACGTAGGCCTCACGCGCCTGTGCGGCCATCCCGAGTTGCTCGTAGAGCCGCCCGCGTTCGTAGTCGGCCGGGAGCCAGCTCCCCTCAAGGGACTCAAAGTAGGGCAGTGCCTCCCGCGGCTGCCCCATCTCCAGGTGCAACCGACCCAGCCACCAGCGGAGAATGTCGTTGACACCCCGGCCGCCGAGCGCCCGCCGTTGCGACCCCTGGAGCAGGCGCAGGGCATGATCTCGCTGGCCTTCGCGCCACGCCGAGTACCCTTCGAGCCCCTGCCGCAACGCCTCCGCGAAGACAACCTGGGACGAATCCCCGGCCGCGCCGGGGCGATGGGCGCGGGACCGCAGCCGTTCCAGCGAACGCTGTACGAGCTGCCACTGTCCCTGACGTGCAGCGAGGGCACCGAGATAGAAGAGCTGGACCTCATCCACGCTGTCGGCCGCATCGTGGGCCAGGATCGCATCGAGTTCCGCGGCAGGAACTGACGCGCCAACCTCGGCGAGCGCATCGAGCATCCGGGCCTTTCGAGATTGCAGCGTAAACGGGTCGCCAAGCACTCGGAGTGCCTCGCGAGCCTTTCCCTGGGCCAGCCTGGTGAAGAACAACGCGATCGTGGCGACTGGCGGGTGCTCCCCGCGATCCCGTGCTATTTCGAATGCTCGCTCCGAAAGGTCCCAGCGGCGCGTCGCTATGAGCTGGGAGCCGATCCAGAGCAGGCGGCTGATCTCCAGCGTGTCGAGCGCCGCCACGCTCGTGGAGCGCACGAGTGAATCGCCAACCCCAAGTCCGGCCAGCAGGCGAAGCAGGGACAGGTAGCGGGTGTCCGGTGCGAGTCCGGCGAAGGTATGGAGCAGCCGTTCGGCGCCGGCCGTGTCGCTCTCACCGATCGCAGTTTCGATCCGATGGACGTACGGCAGGCTGAAGGTTGAATCCAGCGCGATCGCCCTCGCCAGCGCCCGGTCCGCAGTTCCCGGGACAACCGGGACCTCCGCACCGCTGTGGTAGTAGAACTCGCCCAGTTGATACCACGTGTCCGCGTCCTCGGGATGCCGGCGCGCTTCCTCCTCCAACAGGTCACGCGCGGCCGAAACGTCTTCGTCCCGGAGCTGAAACGCGCGAAACATGGCGGCCTCGTGCTGAGGCAACCGGCCGGCAAATCGGCCCACCGCCGGCGCCAGGGGGTCGGGAACTGCTCCCAGCCAGTCGGTCCAGAACCACTGCCGCGATAGTCCGAGGCGGTACCGGGCGAGGGCGAACGTGGAGTCGGCCTCCACAGCTCTCCCATAGGCCTCCGCCGCGCTCTCGAACTGCGATCGCCGGAAGAGCACTTCCCCTTCCAGGAAAGCCTTGAGCGCCGGTAGCGAGGCCGTGTGGACGCGGGCCAGATCGATCCGGGCAAGCTCCCGCGCATCCGCCCCGGGCATGAGCCGCAGGATCTCCAGCGTCAGGCGGTCAACCAGGGTGAACATGCTGTCGGCGGGGCCCCGCGACCTGGCGGTGCCGAGCATCCGGTGCCCCGCTACCTCGTACACGCCGGCGGTGAGAAGCAGGTCGGGTCCGTTGGCGATCACGCTACCCGCCACGGCGTAGCGGCCGCCGGCCCGCTCAGCCACATCCAGGGCTGTCGCGAGCGCCGGAGCCTCTCGGCCCACCACCTCCTCACGCCAGCGCGCGAGCACCGTACGGCTGTCCACGGCCCGGAGGCCCGGGACGCCGCCCAGGTCTAGCGAGACCAGGTCCATCAGGCCCTCGCGCCAGTTGGCCAGCGCCTCATCCTGAAGAGAGAAGGGCAGCACCACGATAGCTGGCGCCGGGGCGCCGGTGGGGAGCGAGTCGGCGGCGATGGTGCGGTGGCGAGACCGGGTTCGGAGCAGGATTCCGCCCAGGGCGAGGAGAAGAGCCGCGATCACCGCGCCGATGATGAGCCCCTTGGCCCGAGGTGCTCGGGACGGCGAAGGAACGACTATCGGCTCGGGAGACGAGCCACCTCCATGGCCGACTTCGGCGCGCGGGCGCTCGACCGGTTCAGCCCGGATCCTCGCCACCAGCACCTGCGTCTCCGCGGACGGCTCCAACTCGTACTCCTCCCGCAGCCTCCGGGTAAACGCCTCATAGGCGCGGACGGCGGCTGCCCTGTCACCGGCGCACTCCAGCAGCAGCACCAGACGGCGAAGTGCGATTTCGTCGGTCGGCGCGAGGGCGACCGCACGGCGCGCCGCCTCCACTGCGCCGGCGACATCCCCGTCATGCTGACGTGCGGCCGCCAGCGTCCAGGCCGCCTCCTCCGCCCCCTCCCTCAGCCGGGAGCGTTCCGCGTCGAGCCAGCGCTCGAAGTCGGGCGCGTCCGAGATGTGGAACCCGGCCAGCAGCTCGCCTTCATAAAGGGCAAGTGCGTCCATCGCGCGCCCCTGGCTCAACGCCGCCTCGAATTCCCAGACATCACAGCGGACCTGGCCCGCGACGAGGGCCACCTCCTCGTCGCCCCGTGACACGATCGCCTTCGGGCCGAGCGCGCGGCGCAGGAAGTAGACCGCCTGCCTGAGAGCGTGCCGGGCCTGGTCGGCATCGTGCTCCGGCCAGAACAGGGCGAACAGGCTGTCGCGACGGTGGAAGCCACGGGGCGTGGCAAGGGCGAGATAACACAGGAGGGCAGCGCGCCGGGGCTGCGCAAGCACGGAGCCGACGGTCTTGCCGTCAGACGACATCAGCTCAAGTGCACCCAACGTACGCAACTCGATCATTCCGGCAGCTCAGCGTGCGAGGCGCCACCCGGCGGTGACGATGGGGCGACGGTCAGGTGACGGGCGGCCTCAAGATTCTCTTAACCTATGCCGCCGCAGCTCATGGGCAAGATTTCAAGCCGATTCCCGACCATCCGGAGCCATCCATGTTTCGTCACAGCGTTCCACCCCGTCGGACCCGGGTGCAACGGCCGCGAGCGATCGCGCGCCGGCTCACTTCGGTGGGTGCGGCCGTCATTCTCCTGCTCCCCGGCGCCTGCGGTGCCCCCTCG
>JBBSCB010000043.1:0-20705 GCA_038250675.1 Gemmatimonadales bacterium | reverse complement strand
CGGCCACGTCGGCCGGGGTCATGCTGGGACCGGCAATCGGCTCGTTTGCCGCACGCATCAACCACGCGGCACCCGGCTTCTTTGCGGCGGCGCTGTGTCTGCTCAACGCCGGCTTTGCCTGGCGCTGGCTACCCGAGTCCCGCGCACGCGACGCCGCAGGTGCTGCCGCCAGCCGGAAGCCGATCTGGCACGCCGCTTGGCAGGTGGTCCGCTATCCCGCCGGTCCGGTCACGCGGCTCATCTGGATCTACGCGGCGGGGATGCTGGCGTTCTCCGCGCTGTCATCGGTGCTGGCGCTCTACCTCGGTGCCGAGTTCGGCGTCACGGAGCGCACCATCGCACCGGTGTTCGTCTACGTGGCGACCGTCGGGCTGGTCATGCGCTCGGTGCTCCTCGGCCCGATCGTAGACCGGCTGGGTGAGGCCAGGACGATGCGCATCGGCACACTGGTCCTGATCGTGGGGCTGCTGCTCTATCCCTTTGCCCATTCGCTGCTGGCGCTGGCACTGGTGATTCCGTTCGTGCCGATTGGCACCGCCCTCCTGTTTCCGTCGACCACCGCGCTGATGTCAAAGCAGTCGGACCGCAACGAGCTCGGCACGGTCATGGGCGTGGCGCAGACCTTCGGCGGGATCTCACGGGTCATTGCGCCGCTCTTCGCAACGCTGCTGTTTGGCCACGTGGGGCACGTGGCGCCGTTCTTTGCCGCTGCCGCCATCGTCGCCTTCGTGAGCGTGCTGGCATTCCGCATCGAGCCCTACGTCCCCACACCAACGCCGGTCGCGGGTACATCGGCGGCCGACACGGCCTGAGGAGGGCACATGCCCGAGTCCGACGACGATCGCATGGCGCGCCTGGAGGCGCGGGTGACGGAGCTCGAGGGGCTCGTCCGCCGGCTGACCGAGCGACCCGCGGCGACCGCGCCCCGACCGCGACCGGCGACCTCGACGCCACGCCCGCCGGCGGCGCGCGCTCCGGTGGCGCCACGCTGGCTCGGCGGGGGCCTTGATTCCGAGGAATGGATTGGCCAGCGCGGGCTGCTGGCCGTGGGCGTGCTCGCGCTCGTGCTCGCTGCCGGCTACCTGCTCAAGCTCTCGTTCGATCGCGGCTGGGTGTCGCCGGTGATGCGCTGCACCGGAGGCGCGGTGGCGGGCGGCGTCGTCGGCGCGGTGGGCTGGTGGCTGCATCCGCGCTATCGCACCTACGGCGCGGCGCTCATTGGGTGCGGCGCCGCGATCATCTATCTCGCCGTGTGGGCGGCGGTCCGCGAATATGGCTTCGTGCCGCCGGGCTCAGGGCTCATTGCGCTAGGCATCATCTCGCTGGCCCTGGCGTCGATCGCCTACGCGCTGGAGGTGGAAGCGCTGGGCGCGGCCGCGGCGCTGGGCGCATTCTTCGCGCCGATCTTCCTGAGTCCGGGGCGGGGGAACGCAGACGCGCTGCTGGTGTATCTGGCGGCGATGGGACTGACGCTGGGCGTCGTCGCGGGGCGGCGGCACTGGAAGCTCGCCGCGCTGGTGATCGCGGCCAGCTACTTTGGCGTGGGCTGGGTCGGCGGTGCGTCCGGCAGCGGCCAGGCGACGCCAGCGCTGCTGCTGGCGTACGGCGTGGCGGGCGGCACCGGCGGACTCTATCTGGGCCTGCGGGAGCGGTGGGGCGTACTGCGCGCACTCGCCTTCTGGGGCGGCTGGGCGCTGATCGCGTCTGCCACCGGCACCCGGGCCGGGCCGTCGCTGCTCCTGGCGGCGGGCGTCATGGCCGCTCCGCTCTGGTGGCGTGCCTTCCGGGTGCCGCGGATCTGGCCTGAAGGGGGCATTCCGCTGCTCACCGCCGCCGAATGGACGATCGGTGAGACCGTGTATTTTCTGGTGACGCCGCTCTGCCTCGCGTGGGCCATCCGCCTCCAGGCCCCCGAACGATTCGATACCGTCCCCGGGCTCGCCGCCGCCATCGTAGGGGTGCCGTACCTGCTCGCGGGCTACGTTCGGCCGCGCCCCGCCTTCGCGATGGTGGGCCTCACGGCGCTGGGCGTGGCCGCCTGGCTGCACTGGCCGGGCCTGGCCGCGACCGTCGCGCTGCTCGTGATCGGCGCGATGGCCGCTGCCCTGGACCATCCCCTTGGCCGGACCGACGGCCGCTGGTACGCGCTGGCGCTGACGGTGGCGGCGCTCCTGCACCTCACGGGCACCGATGCCGCGCACCGCGCGGTGGCCGACCCGGCCTTCGTCGGGTCGTGGGCGCTGGTCCTCTGGTCTGGAACGGCCCTGGTTGCCGCGTTTGCCGCGGGGTTGTGGCGCGCGGCCGGCCGTGAGCACGACGTGCGCGCGATCCGGATCGCCTGCTGGATCGGGGCCGGCGCATTGCTGCTCTTTGGCGTCACCGGCGAGATCCAGCGCTACTTCCTGCTGCACACCGCGCGGCTCGCGGCGGCACAGCTCGCCGGCGGGCTCGCGGTCAGTGCATGGTGGCTGGTCTTTGCGGCCTCCCTGGTGGCGCTCGGATTTGCCCGCAGCGTCGGAGCGGTTCGCCGCTTCGGTCTGGGCGTGGCCGCGCTGGCCGGCGTGAAGGTGCTGGTCGTCGACCTCAGCTCGCTCGATGCGCTGTACCGGGTCGGCTCCGTACTGATTCTGGGGCTGGTGTCGCTGCTGCTCGCATACCTGTACCACCGCCAGGCACGGGCGCGAGTGCCGAGCGGCGCGTGAGCGATATGGAGGAACGGGCCGCACTCCGCTATCCTTTGACCGTGTCCCGCAAGGAGTTGTCGTGACCCCACTGCACCTGCCCGCGTCGCCGGCCGACCTTGCCGACGCGACGTGGGCCGACATCGCGCCCTACTACGACCAGCTCACGGCCGCGCCGCTCGATGACGCGACGCTTGACGGATGGCTGCGCGACTGGTCCACGCTGGAGGAGCTGCTGACTGAGGCGGCATCCGTGGCGATGATCGCGTATACGGTGGACACGGCGGACCCCGCCAAGGAGCGGGCCCACCTGCGATTTTCCACCGAACTGATGCCGCGTGCCGACGAGCGCAGCGTGGCGCTGGCACGCCGGCTCGTGGAGTCGGGCCTCGAGCGGCCGGAGCTCGCGACGGTGCTGGCGCGGTTCCGGACCCAGATCGGGCTGTTTCGCGAAGCCAATGTGCCGCTGTTTTCGGAGCTTGAGGAGCTGGGCTCCCGGTATCAGCGAATCACCGGCTCGATGATGGCGCTGTGGGAGGGCGAGGAGCGGCCGATTCCGCAGCTGCAGCCCTTCCTCAAGAGTGAGGATCGCGACGTGCGCGAGCGCGCGTTTCGCGCGGCGTGCGCGCCGTACGTCGAGCACCGCGGCGAGCTGGCGGTGCTCTTCGACGGGATGTACCGGCGCCGCCAGCAGGTGGCGCAGAACGCCGGATTCGCCAATTTCCGCGACTACGTCTTTCCGGCCAAGTTCCGCTTCGATTACACGCCGGAGGACTGCGAGCGATTCCACCGCGCGGTCGAGCGGGTGGTGGCGCCCGCCGCCGAGCGGGTGCTGGAGCACCGGCGCCGGCGGCTCGGGCTCGACGTGCTGCGCCCGTGGGATCTGCAGGTGGACCCCTATCGCAAGGGACTGCTCCGCCCGTTTGCCACCATTCCGGAGTTTACCAGCCGCGCCGCCGGCGTCTTCGATCGGGTGGACGCCACGCTCGGCGCGGAGTTCCGCACCATGCTGGCGGAAGGGCTGGTGGACCTGGACAGCCGCAAGGGGAAGGCGCCGGGGGGCTACTGCGACACGCTCCATCACCGCGGGCGGCCCTTCATTTTCATGAACGCCGTCGGCGTCGTAGACGACGTGATAACGCTGATGCACGAGGCGGGTCACGCGTTTCACGCCTTCGCGGCGCACGCGCAGCCGCTCATCTGGCAGCGGCATCCGGGCTCCGAGGCAGCGGAACTCGCGTCGATGTCCATGGAGCTGCTGTCCGCGCCGCATCTCTCGGTGGTCGGCGGCTACTTCACCGAGGATGAAGCGCGGAGCGCGTGGCTGGAGCACCTGGAGGATGTGCTCCTGAGTCTGTCGCACATCGCCTCGGTCGATGCGTTCCAGAGCTGGATCTACACGTCGGGGCGGGGCGGCGATGCGGAGGCCCGTGATGCGGAATGGCTGCGCATCCGCGAGCGCTTCGAGCGCGGCGTGGACTGGAGCGGGCTGGAACGCGAACGGGTGAGCCGCTGGTACCGGCAGCTCCACATCTTTCTCTACCCGTTTTACTACATTGAGTACGGCATCGCGCAGGTCGGCGCGCTGCAGGTCTGGCGCAACAGCCTGGTCGATCCGGCCGGGGCGGTGGCCAGCTATCGTCGCGCACTGGCGCTCGGGGCAACCCGGCCGCTCCCGCAGCTGTACGAGGCGGCGGGCGCCTGCCTGACGTTCAACGCCGACGACATCGCCGCGCTGGTCGTGCTCGTCGAGCAGCAGGTCGAACTGCTGCGTGAGCGGGTGGGCGCCGAGGCGGCCTGAGTCGAGGTGGCCTGAGCCGGGCCGGTTGCCTTCGGTGGCGCCCGAGGCAACATTCCACCCTGTCGAATCGCCCCGGCGCGCGGTCTCGCGCCGCCGGACGCGGCATTTCCCTGATGGAGCAGCCTGGATGGCCAAAGAAGAAGGCATCGAGATGGAAGGTGTGGTGACCGAGGTCCTGCCCGACCGCAACTATCGCGTCGAGCTCGACAACGGGCACACCATCCTCGCCTACGCGGCGGGCAAGATGAGCAAGTTCAAGATCCGCGTGCTGGAGGGTGATCGCGTGAGCGTGATCCTCTCGCCGTACGATCTGACACGGGGTCGCGTCATCTACCGCCACAAGTAGCGCGCGCTCGATCCAGGGATCGAACGACAGCGGGCCGCTCACCGAGCGGCCCGCTGTCTTGCGATGCACCCCTGCGAACTACATGAGCTTGGTCACGTTCTCGGCGGCCGGGCCCTTGGCGCCCTGCACGATGTCGAACTCGACCCGCTCACCCTCGGCGAGACTGCGGAAGCCGTCTGCCTTGATGGCGGTGTGGTGAACGAAACAATCCTTTTCACCATTCTCCGGGGTGATGAATCCAAAACCCTTCGCGTCGTTGAACCACTTCACGGTGCCGATGGTCCGAGCCATTCTGACTACTCCGTGTTTGTTTGCCTGCGTCGGCGCCATGCACTGCCCGCCGAGTTCTTATGAGCGCAGGCCCGTCCTGCGTCATAAAAAATGAAAAAGATCCGATCGCGCCGGGTCTCCGAGTGCCATCGCTTCGCCGGTATCGCCCCCACGGCCGGGTGCATCGCGGGGTCAATATGCCACCGGGCACGGACTAGTCAAGGGGCTGCGGGGGGAATTTGAGCCAGCGGGCGGCCACCCGGGCCCATTCGTTGCCCCGCGGCCGGAAGCCGGCGCCGGTGGCCCGGTTGAGCGCCTGGAGAAATTCGGCCGCCGACGGATACCGCTGGTCCACCTCGCTGTTGAGGGCGCGGGCGAGGACGGCTTCGAGCTCGCCGCTCACGTCCTCCCTGAGCTCGCGGGGTGACGGAAGCTGGTTGGTCGTCTGCTTCGCGAGCACCTGTTCCGGCGTGGTGCCCCGGAATGGCGGATGGCCCAGCAGCGCGAAGTATGCGACCGCAGCAAGACTGTACAGGTCGGACCGCTGGTCTACCCGTTCCCCCAGGAGCTGCTCGGGGCTGGCAAACTGCGGGGTCCCGCTCTGGCTGGTGGCGCCGCCAAACTTGCCGAAGCGGAGTGCGAGTGCCAGCCCGAAGTCGGTGATCCGGAGCCGGCCGTCGTCCTCCAGGAGCATGTTCTCGGGCTTGATGTCACGATGCACCAGCCCGGATCCGTGCGCGTGCGCCAGCGCCGAGAGCGCCTCGCGAAGGAGCCGCAGCACGCGGTCCAGGGGCAACGGGCCCTCGCGCTCCACCAGCTGCGCCAGACTGGGGCCGTTCACCAGCTCCATGGTGTACCAGAGCAGTCCGGACCGGCCGCCGATGTCGTAGATGCTGACGATGTTGACGTGGTTGAGCCGAGCCGCAAGCTGCGCTTCGCGTCGGAATCGTTCGACGACCGCGGGGTCCTGGGTCTGCTCCGGGTGGAGCACCTTGAGCGCGACTTCGCGCTCGAGGTGCAGGTCGCGCACGCGATATACCCGGCCGAACCCGCCGCTGCCGAGCAGGTCGAGCAGTTCGTAGTCGTCGCCCAGTGCCCGGCGGAGCCGCTTTTCCCAGCGGGAGCGGTCCTCGCCATCGCGTGAGCGGCTTTGGCGATCGGCCAGGACCGCCGGTGTCTCGAAGGTGCCGGCGTCGGAGGCAAAGTCCTCCAGCATCTCCGCCGCCGTGAAGTAGCGATCGCCCGGGTGCGGCCGAAGCGCCCGGAGCAGGATGCGTTCGATCGCGCGCGGACAGGTGGGCCGCAACTCGGACGGCCGGCGCACCTCGCGCGGATCAAGCGGCGGTTCCTGGCCTGTGACGGCGAGGTAGAGCACGGCGCCGGCGGTGTAGACATCGCTCGCTGCGTCTCCGGCGGCGCCATCGCGGACTTCCGGGGCCATGAATTCCTGGGCGCTGGGCACGACGCCGGGCGGGATGCTGGGCAGGGTCCAGCTGGCAAAGCGGAGGTCGGTGATAGTGCCGCGGCCGGACGAGCCCAGCAACAGCGACGTGGGCGCGACGCGGCGGACCACGATGCCGTTCGCATGCGCGTGCTCGAGCGCGCCGAGCAGGTCGCGAGCGAGCGAGTGCACGGTGGGGATGAGACGGGGCCCGCGCAGGATCGCCTCGCGAAGGCCCTCGCCCTCGATCCAGTTGCCGACGCGATAGGCCAGGTCGCCGATCAGACCGGCGTCATACGCGTGGCGGATCGCCGGGTGATCGAGCTGGCCCAGCGCCTCGGCCTCGCGGAGAAACCAGCCGCGGAGGGCGTCATCGGGGAAGAAATGAATGCGGAGGCTGACCTGACGCTTCAGCGTCAGGTCATAGGCCTGAAAGAGCACTCGCTCCCGCGACGCGGCGACCATGCTGTCGAGACGGAAACGGGTGCCGAGCGCCGCCTCCGCACGCTGGAAGAAGTCAGCCTCTTCGGGCATCAGCGCAGCAGTCCGCGACGTCGCTCGATCCACGCGTCGCGGCCGCAGGTATGGGCGTCGCACCAGCGCCGGCTCTGGTTGACGGTATCGTCGCTGAAGAAGAGCGAGCAGGAGGGCGACGCGCACTGGCGGACAAAGACCAGCGGATCGGCCAGCGTGCCGGCGGCGGACCGCGCCACCGCGCCGAGGGCGCCGGGGGGCTCACCCAGTGCAAAGCGGATCCGCCATTCGCCGCCGATCCGCGTGAGCTGCTGGACGCCGGCGCCGGCGCAGAGCAGCGCGTTGATCGTGGCGATCGCACCTGCCGGCGGCCGCTGGCCGGCGTCGAGCGCTTCGGCCAGCTCGGTCAGCGTGGCGCGCACCCCGTGAATCGTCGCGAGCTCGCAGCGGTCCGCGTCGGAGCGAAGCTTGAGGGCCTTGGCCCACCGATGGTAGGCGGCACCGTCGGGCAGCGTGTCGGGGGCGGGGGAGGTGCGGGCCCGCGCGGTGTTGACGAAATCGAGCCAGATCGCGTCGCCGAGCAGCGTGAATTCGGGGTCCGCCATGCGGTCAGTCGTCCGCCACCTCGACGGCGTCGCGTCCGCCGCGCTTGGCCTTGTAGAGTGCGGCATCCGCCGCCGCGAGCAGCGCGCCGACGGTCGTGCCGTGGCGCGGTGACTCGGCGATGCCCATGCTGATGGTGCAGTGCCCGTATTCCGGATGGGCCCGCTCCAGCTCCTTCAGCGCGTCCAGCACCCGGCTGATGTAGACCCGGGACTCGACCGGCCGCGTCATGGGGAGAATCACCAGGAACTCGTCGCCGCCAAGGCGTCCTACGACATCCAGCGCGCGACATTGCTGCCGCAGGATGCCGCCGATCTGGCGCAGCAGGCGATCCCCCGCCGCGTGACCCATCGTGTCGTTGACCGTCTTGAACCGGTCCAGGTCGATGAGCAGCACGCTGGTGTGCAACTGGTGCCGGAGGCTTCGCGAAATCTCGGCGCCAAGCCGCTCCTCGAGCGCGCGGCGGTTGTACAGTCCGGTCAGCTCGTCGGTGGTGGCGGCGCTGTGAAGCTGCTCCACCAGCTCCGCGTTCTTGAGCGCGATCGCCGCGGCGAACGACAGGGTCCCGGCGAGCTCCTGCTCGGCCCGACCATACGGCTTGTCACTGATTCTGGGACCGAGCACGAGGAGCGCCATCCGCTCGGCGCCGGCATCCAGCGGAACGATCAGCTGGGCGTCGGGGCTGATGAGTGCCGCCACCGCCACGTCCCCGGCGCCGGTCGAGGCGCTGCCGGTGGGAAGCGCCTCGTCCATCGCGGCACGGCTGATCGGGCCGCAGGGCTGCTCGTCCTTCAGGGTGCGGAACACCTTGGGCGTGTAACTGTCGCCGCTCGGCCGGTAGACGCAGGCCCACCACGCAAAGAACACCTCGGCCATGAAATCGAGGATGAGCTGCTCGGTCTCCTCCGTGGAATGCACCGAGGACAGCAGCCGGGCCACCTGACGCAACGCGCGGAGCTGGAACACGGCGTCATCCAGCGCGGCCTGCCGGTCGAGCAGGATGCTGCGCAGCTCGAGTACCACCGTGAGCCCCAGTGCCAGCGGCATCGCCACCGAGCGCATCTCGGCGGCCGCGGCGGGCTCGGCGTGGATGACGATCTCGGTCTCGCCGCTGGCCAGCCGGGCGATCTCGACCGCGGTCTCGAAGCCGTCGGCCGGCCCGACCCGCGGGCCGCTGCCGGAGGGGGTGTCGACCGCGAACCAGATGTTCTCACTGTGAAACCGTCGAACCAGCGCCGCGCGACACCGCTCAAACAGCTCTCCGTCGGTTCGGGAGAGCCGGCATGCGGCGGCAAACGCGCTGGGGAGGGTTGCCAGTGCTGTCGTCGGGGAAAGACCCATGGCCAATTATAGTCGCCCCCGGTTGCCGGGGCGAGCGTTCGGACCCCTTGCGCTTTGGGGCCTTCGTGGCTAGAATTGCTGCAGTTGATGGAACATAGCCCTTCGGGGCCCCAGGGATTTCGGCTTTGCGGCCTGGGTGATGAAAACTGCTAAAGCTGCCTTGTCCCGGCCGAGCACTGCTCGCCGGGATTTGTGTTTTCAGGAACCGCCGGCCCGGCGGATCCGGTCGGCCGGCGGCGGCGCAATCCGTCCCCCCAGGACATCGCCGATGTAGCGGGTCAGCAGGTCGGCGCCTCGCGGCGCGGACTCCCACGTGGCACAGACCCGTCCGGCCTCCGGCACCGCGTAGCCGTCGCCCCCTTCGCATGCCGGATACACATCGAACGCCACCGTCACGGTATCGCCCGCGGCGATCTGCGCGCCGCCGGAGCGCGTGATCGGCCCGACGATCCGGCTGCCGGAGGGTCGGGACGGATCGTAGGTGAAGCTCACCCCGGACACTTGGAGAAACGGACCGGCGCCGATGCTGCCGTTGGCCACGCCGTGCTCCAGGATGGCCCGCAGCCGGGTACCGGTGAGCGGGAAAGTGACCACCCGGGCCTCATCGGCAAACAGGAAGAGCGACTCGATCAGATAGTTGGACACCGGCCCCGCCGGGATGACGTCGTCGAGGCGCAGCGTGCCCGCGTTGAGCAGGGCGACGTCGGCGCCCGTGCCGCCGCGGAATGCGTCGGTCACCAGATCTCCGATCGGCGACTCGCCGTGGCGGGAGACGGCGTCCCGCGCATCGATCGGCGCCGTGGCGGTGGCAATCACCCGCTCGGCACCGAGGCGGCGGTGCAGACTGTCCTGCCAGGCCGCCACCACCCGGGCCGTCGCCGTGTCGGGGGGGAACTCGTCGGTGATCGGAACCAGCGTGGGCGCCTCGCGCCAGGCGCCCTTGGCGCCCCATACCGTGACGAATTGCGCGGTGCGGTCGTTGGCGTCGGCCTTGAGCGCGTGGCGGGACCCGATGGTCTCGTCGTGCGCCTCGTGCTCATGTCCACCGAGGATCAGTGCGATGGACGTATCCTGCACCAGCAGCGCGCGGTCGGCCGCGAGTGGCTGGTGCGTGAGGCCGATGATGAGCTGAGCACCGAGCTTGCCGAGCGTGTCCGCAGCGGCGCGTGCGGCGCTATCGGGATCGCTGCACTGGACGTATTTGCGATACTGGCCCTGGAGCGTCACGGCAAAAATCCCGATCTTGCGCCCCTGTCGCGTCAGCGTGTCCCAGGGAATGACACCGGGGAAGGCGGTGCCTCCCGCTTCGCGGCAGTTGGACGAGATCCACTTGAACTGCGATTCCGCGATGCGTGCCACCAGCGTGTCCCGCGGGATGTCGAACTCATGATTGCCGAATGTGGCGTAGTCGAGTTTTGCCGCATTGAACGCCTGCACCATCTGGCGCCCGTTGTAGTACTTGCTGAGGAGGCTGGGCGAGAGGACGTCGCCGGCGAGGACGAACAGCGTGGGGCCCACATCGGCCAGACGACCGCGGAGCGTAGCCACGCGGGCAAGTCCGCCGTGTCCGTCACTCAGCGTATCCAGTACGTAGACGTCGTTGACCGAGAGGATCCGGAGCGGATTGGTCGGCGGCGGTAGCGGTGGCAGGCCCATGCACCCCGAGAGACCCGCCGCTGCCGCCACCGCCACCCAGCCGAACCACTTCATGCACCCTCCTCGTTGGACCGCAGACCGCGGAGCAGCGCGGCGCTCATCGCGCGCAACTCATCCAGCATCTGGCGCCGGGGCCATTCGTCCCGGGCCGCAAGCACTTCGAGCATGGAGCGGTACCACCAGAGCGTCTGCTCCGACGACGCGCGCGATACGGTGCGGAGATATTCGACTCCCAGCCGGCGCAACGCGGTGCCAGTCCAGCCGCAGCGCTGGATCTCGTCGGCCACGCAGATGTCGAGTGCCCGGGGCTCCGCTTCAGCTAAATGGACGAGGAACTCCTGTTTGCACGCACGCCACGGGCGCTCGGTGCCGCGGTGATCATATCGTGGCTCGACCGCGTCCATGACGACGCCCAGCACGACCGGCCCGAACTTGTCGAGGATCTTCCGCCGCAGGTCGTGACGCTCCTCCTCGAGCGCGGCCTCCTCGAGCCCGTGGTGCAGGATCCCGGCGACGATGGTGATCTCGTCGGCGCCATAGCGCGAGAGAATGATCGCCAGGTTGGCCGGCTGCGCGAGGTATGCCATGCCCGCGGAGCGCGGGATCCGCGCGTTGTAGTACTTGGCCGAAAAGGCGAGCGCGTGGCTGATGCGGTCGGAATAGCCGTGCATGGGTCGCCGGTCAGGGGATGGAGAGAAGAGGGCGCCGCACCTAGCGAATCCCCAGGATCTTATGGGTCTGGAGACTGAGTCTCCAGCGTGGGTGCTCCAGGCAGTACGCCAGGGCCGCGCGGGTGTGCGCCGCCACCGCCGGTCCATCCATCGGCTGGAGGAAGAACCGGTCGAACGCCAGCGCCTCGAACCGCGCCGGCTCCGCGCCGGACTGTGGAAACACCAGCTTCAGCTCGTCCCCCGCAGTGAGCCGGAGCGGTGCGCCCGCCTTGGGGCTCACGCAGACCCAATCGACTCCGGCCGGCGCCGCCCGGGTCCCGTTGGTCTCCACTGCGACGGTGAACCCGGCGGCGTGCAGGGCGGCGACCAGCGGCGCATCGAGCTGCAGCAGCGGCTCGCCGCCGGTGCACACGACGTACCGGGCACCCCCCTCCGTCGCGGGCCAGGCCGCGGTCACCGCCAGGGCCAACTCCCGGGCGGTGGCGAAGCGACCGCCGCCGGGGCCGTCAGTGCCCACGAAATCGGTGTCGCAGAAGGTGCAGACGGCGTCGGCGCGGTCCGTCTCGCGCCCGCTCCAGAGATTGCAACCGGCAAACCGGCAGAACACGGCGGCGCGTCCGGCCTGGGCGCCCTCGCCCTGCAGGGTGTAGAAGATCTCCTTCACCGCGTAGCTCATCGGCCCGGGCTCAGCGCCGGTACCGGGTGGGATCGGCAATGCCCGCCTCGGTGAAACCCTTGCGGCGCAACTGGCAGGCATCGCAGCGTCCGCACGCGGCGCCGTCCGGGGCGGGATCGTAGCAGCTGACGGTGATGCCGAAGTCCACGTCGAGATCGGTGCCGCGCCGAACAATCTGGGCCTTGGTGAGCGCCAGCAGCGGCGCCCGGATCGCGAGCCGTGCCCCCGCGACACCAGTCCGGGTAGCGAGCGTTGCCAGATGCTCGAACGCGGCCAGATACTCGGGGCGGCAGTCGGGATAGCCGCTGTAATCGACGGCGTTGGCGCCGATGAAGATGTCGTCCGCGCCCAGCACTTCGGCCCAGCCGAGGGCGTAGGCCAGAAAGATGGTGTTGCGTGCGGGGACGTAGGTGATTGGGATGTCGGCGCCGATGGCGGCGCGGTCCTTCGGCACCGGAATGTCTGCCGTGAGCGCCGAGCCGCCGATCCCGCGAAGGTCGGCGTCCACCACCAGGTGGCGGGTGATGGCGAGCGATGCGGCGACGCGGCGCGCGGCCTCGATCTCGACCGCGTGTCGCTGGCCATAGCGGACGCTCAGGGCGCAGACATCGAAGCCATCGGCGCGGGCGATCGCCGCGGCCGTGGCGGAGTCCATGCCGCCCGAAAGCAGGACGACCGCGCGGGCACTTTGCATCCGCCCAATCTAACCCCGGCGGCCCGCCGGTCCCGAGCCCGGCGGCTGCGCGGGCTCACGGCCGAGGACGAAGCGCAGCGCCGCCGGGATGTCGGGGTGGCGGAACTGGTAGTCGCTCCCCGCCAGGGCCCGCGGGAGCACCCGCTGGCTGACCAGCAGCGCATGGTCGGCCAGCTCGCCGAACGCCAGGCGCAGCGCGAGTGCGGGCACCGGCAGCACGGCGGGGCGGTGGAGGACGTCCGCCAGCGCTTTGGTGAACGCCGCGTTGGTGAGCGGCTCGGGGCCGGCGAGGTTGACCGGTCCCGCGAGGTCGGCACGCAGGAGGCAGTGGAGCAGCGCGCCAGCCACGTCGTCAATGGGGATCGCGCTCATCCAGTGCCGCCCGCCCGCGAGCGGGCCGCCGATGCCGGCGCGGAACGGCGGCAGCATCCGGGCGAGCGCGCCGCCGGCCGGCGACAGGACGATGCCGAAGCGCGGGTGGACGACACGCATGCCGGCCGCGGCGGCGGGTGCCGCTGCGGCCTCCCAGGCGCGGCAGACGGCGGCGAGAAAGTCTCCCCCCGGTGGCGACTGCTCGTCGAGCAGTTCGTCGCCGCGATCGCCATAGATCCCCACGGCGGACGCCGACACCAGCACCGCCGGACGCGGCTGCAGTCTCGCCAGCGCCTCGGCGAGCAGGCGGGTGCCGCGCACCCGGCTGTCCAGGATCAGCCGCTTGCGCGCTTCGGTCCAGCGCCGGTCGGCGATACCAGCGCCGGCGAGGTGCACCACCGCGTCCACTCTCGCGAGCGCCGCGTCATCCACCCGCGAGCGCTCCGGGTCCCACGCGATTTCGTCGGGGCCGGCCGCTGCGCGCCGCACGAGGCGCATGACCTCGTGACCGCCGGTGGTCAACAGTCCGGCGAGCGCGCTGCCGATGAGCCCACTGGCACCGCTGATGGCCACCCGGAGGTGGGAACCGCCCAAGCGGCGGTGGAGGGCCAGATCGTCGTGGAGCAGCGTGTGCCGGTACGCCAGCATGCGGCGGACCTGACGCTCCAGCGCGGGCCGCGCGACCCCCCCGAGCGCGCCGAGCGGCGGGACGAACTCCACCCGTTCGTCGAGCTCGCACGCATCGGGGCCCAGCGGCGTCATCCGTCGGGTGTGCACCCAGGACTCGAACGGGCCCTCGACCTGCTCGTCCGCGAACTGGCGGCCGGGAATGACCTCGCGGTGCCGCGCGATCCAGCGCACCGGGAAGCCGGCGACGCGGATCTCGAGGGTGACCATGGCGCCATTGGCGATCGGCGCCGCCCGGAGCACGCGAACCCGTTCCCATGGCGGTGTGAGCCGCTCGAACGCGCCGGGCCGCTCGTGCCAGGCGTAGAGCTCCTCGGCCGTGGCCGGCATGCGCGTCTGGCGCTCCACGACGCTGGTGCGGCTCACGCTCCGATCCCTGTCGCCGGCCCGCTGACGATTGCGCTGCCCGAGGCGCGCGGTAAGTTGGGACGACCCTTCCCCGGAGATGCCTGATGCTGCGAGCCGTCCTCGTGCTTGCCGTGGCCGCACCCGCAGCACTGGGTGCGCAGGCCGCGCCGCTCTCGCCGTTCCGCGCGCTTGACCTGCCGGCGGCGACTCGCATGCGCACCGGCGCTGGCCGTCCCGGGCCCGACTACTGGCAGCAGCGGGCGGAGTACCGCATCGAGGCCACGCTCGATCCCGACGCCAACGAGCTGCGCGGGCGGGAAACGATCACCTACCGCAACCGCTCGCCGGAATCGCTGCCGTACCTGTGGCTGTTCGTGGAGCAGAACATCTGCGCCCGGAACGGCGTGACCAATCAGCTGAACCAGCCGCCACTCGTCTTCCTGAGCTCCAGCTTCGACTTTTCCTGCAAGGGCTTCGACGGCGGCCTCGAGCTGAAGAGCCTGACCATCGCCGGCCGGCCGGTGCGCCAGACCGTCTACGGCACCACACTTCGCATCGATCTCGACCGTCCGCTTGAGCCGGGACAGGCGCTGGCCCTGCAGGCCGAGTGGAGTTTCCATGTACCGCCGTACGGGGCGGGGCGGATGGGGCACGACGGCCCGTTGTACGAGATCGCGCAATGGTACCCCCGGATGGTGGTCTACGATGACGTGCACGGCTGGAATCACGAGCCGTACATCGGCGCCGGCGAGTTTTATCTCGAGTACGGCAGCTTCGACGTGTCGCTGACCGTGCCGGCCGCCTATGTGGTCGCCGCCACCGGCACGCTGCAGAACCCGGCCGACGTCCTCACCGCCGACCAGCGTGCCCGGCTCGCCCGTGCCCGCCAGTCGGACTCCACGATCGCCATCATCACGGCCGAGGAGGCGGGCTCGGCAGCGGCCAGCCGCCCGCGGGCCGGCGGCACCCTCGCCTGGCACTTCACCGCCGACAGCGTCCGGGACTTTGCCTTTGCCGCGGCGCCCGGCATGCGCTGGGACGCCAGCGGCTACAACGGCATCCTGATCGAGACGCTCTACCGGCCGGCGGCGACGCCATGGCAGGAGGCCAACAACATGGCGCGGGCCGCCATCCGCTACTTCAGCGAGCAGTGGTTTCGCTATCCCTATTCGCACGCAACGACCGTGGAAGGGCCGGTCGAGGGGATGGAGTATCCCATGCTGACGTTCGTGCCCAACAGCGCCAGCCGGGAGGAGCTGCAATGGGTGGTCTCCCACGAGTTTGGTCACGAGTGGTTTCCCATGGTGGTCGGCTCCAACGAACGGCTGTACCCCTGGATGGACGAAGGGTTCAACACGTTCATCGATCTGGCCGGCGCCGCCCAGTACTTCAAGGGTACACCCTACGGTGACTCCATCGAGGTGCACCCGCTGCATCTGTACAAGGATCATGCGACCCCCGGGCGCGAGCAGCCGCTCATCGCGCGGCCGGTGGAAGTCGCCGACCTGTTCTGGGGCGGCTACGAAAAGCCCGCGCTGATGATGCAGCTGCTGCGGCACGAGGTGCTGGGGCCGGACCGCTTCGATGCGGCGTTCCGGGAGTACATCCGCACCTGGGCGTTCAAGCATCCCGCGCCGGCGGACTTCTTCCGCCTCATGCGCGACGAATCGGGCATGGACCTCGACTGGTTCTGGCGGAGCTGGGTGTTCGGCACCGATCGGCTCGACCAGTCGGTGGACTCGATCGTGAGCGGCCCGCACGAGACGCGGATCGTGCTGCAGAGCCGCGGGACGATGGTCATGCCGCTGGAGATGGAGCTGACCTTCGACGATGGCACGACCGAGCGGGTGCGCCTGCCGGTGGAGATGTGGAACCTGGGGTCGCGCTTCACCTACCGGCTGGCGGGCGACCGTCACGTGCGACGGGTCGAGGTGGACCCTCGGCACGCGCTGCCGGACGTCGATCGCACCGACAATGTGCGCACCGCGGCGCCGGCGCCACGTCGCTGATGCGGCGGCTCAGGCCGAATCGCCGCGGGCGCGCCGGACCAGCAGCAGGTCGGTGACGTTGTCCATCGTGAGCAGTCCCACGAGCGCGCCGGCCGCATCCACCACCGGCAGCGCCGGCAGCCGGCTTGCGCGCAGGAGCTCGAGGGCCTCGGCAAAGCCCTGACTGGGCGCGACACGGGGCACGCCGGCCGCCATGGCGCCCTGGACCGGAGCGTCCGGCCCCTGATGCGAGAGCGCGCGGATCAGGTGGTCCCGTGTCAGGATCCCCTCGACGCGGCCGAGATTGTCCACCACCGGAAATTCGCGCTGTTCGCCCGCCAGCAGCAGCGCGACGGCATCGGCAATGGTGGCGTACACCTTGAGCGTGCGGAAGTCGGTGACCATCATCTGCGCCACCGTGATGCCGCGGCCGGCCACCCGGGTTTCCACGGCGGCCGCCTCGGCGCCCGCCGCGAGGAAGACGAACGCGGCGATCAGCAGCAGCCACGTGTCGTGCCCCAGCAGGCCGTAGATGCCGCCGGCCAGCGCGATGAGCTGCCCCACCCGCGCGGCGGTGCGCGTGGCACGAACGTAGGGCATCCGCATGGCGAGCAGCGCGCGGAGCACCCGGCCGCCGTCCATGGGGAACGCGGGGAGCAGATTGAAGAGCAGGAGGAAGACGTTGGCGACGACGAGACTGGGAAGCAGCCCGGGGTTTTGCAGCGAGGCGGCCGTGAACGGCATTGGCGTGCCGGTCAGGCGGAGAATGCCGTACAGCACGATCGCGATGGCCAGCGTGACGGCCGGCCCGGCCAACGCGATCACCAGCTCCTGCCGCGGCTCCTCTGGAATGCGGGACAGCCGGGCCACGCCGCCGATCGGGAGCAGAATGACGTCCGGCGTCAGAATGCCGTAGCGCCGCGCCGCCGCGATGTGGCCGAACTCGTGCAGCAGCACGCACGCAAAGAGCGACAGCAGCCAGACCATGCCGGCCAGCGCCGCCGCGCCGCCGCCGTCGCCAAAGTCGCGGAAGGCGAAGAAGGCGAGCAGCAGCAGGAAGGTGACGTGGATCTTCACGTCGGTGCCCGCAATACGTCCAATGCGGAATGACCAGCTCATGCGCGGCGCTCCCCGGATGCCGGTGGACCCGTAAGATGCACCGGTGGGGCCCACATGAGAACGCGGGCCCGGAAGCATCCGGGCCCGCGTTGGTGGTGCGCCGTACGCTCGCGCGTCAACCGATGGCGCGGAGGCCGAAGTTGGGCGTGGGACGGGGCGCGATGCGCGCGGGACGCGACGCGGGGACCGGCGCCTCGAGCAGCCGGTCGGCGTTCACGTGCGCGGCGATCGCCTGCCGCTCCGCCAGCCGCGCGAGCGCCCGCTGGAAGACGAGCTGCGCCGGCACCGAGCTCAGCTCGAAGGCGCGGATGTAGTGCATCAGCGCCTCGTCGACCGGCATGACCGGCTCCAGCACGTCGGCGACTTCGAGCGCCATCGCGACGTGACTCACACTCACCGCCTCGTCGGCCACGGACGCGGCCATGCGGCAGGCCAGACTGGTCTCCTCGACGTACTGGGCGCGGCGGCGCAGGCCGTCGATCACCCGCTGTGGGCCCCATGAGGCGGCCGGCTCCGCCGAGGGCGTCGCGTGGGTGGCACGTTCATCCGGCGTCAGGGCCAGCAGCGCCCGCGCCCGCACGGTCTCCTGCATCTGCATCGGTACCGCGACCTCACGGAAGTAGCGATGGAGCGCCTCTTCGGCGTCCAGGCGCCCCGTGAGCTGGCGAACGAAACCGACCGCCTGGGCTTCATGCGTGGCGGTCAACGCCTCCCAGGCCCGGGCATAGGCGACCTGGAGCTCGACCCGGATCGGGTCGGGGAAGCGACGAGTCGATATCGAACTGGGAGCGACCATCTGAACCCCCGTGCTGGTTGAGTGCGCTGGATCACGTCTGCTGCCGCGGCGGGATAGTCCGGCGAACGAGTGCCGGTCGGCGGGGCCTGCCAATGCCAGCTTCGTGCCGCGTCGGGAGCGGCGTCATTCGCGGGCACCGCGCCGCCTGTAAGTGTCGTAAAAAGAGATACTTGCGTGCCGCCGTACGACCCGGTGGCGCGCGCCGGAACGGCCCCTGCCCGTGGGGGCGGTTCCGCTCCCGAGGGCGTAGTAGCGCGGGCGCCGCAGGGGACGCGCCTCATGTCCCAACACACTGGCGGTGCGTGCCACGCCGCTTTCGTGAGCCCGCGTGCGTCATTAGAATTGCGCACACTTTTTCACTTGCGCCGGAGACCCACCATCGCCACCACTGCAGCCCCGCCGTCGGCCTGGACCGTCAAGGATTCCGAGAAGCTCTACAACATGAGCGGCTGGGGACTGGGCTACTTCCGCATCAGTCCGGAAGGCCATGTCGCCGTGCATCCCGACGGCAACCCCAAGCGTGGGCTCGATCTCTTCCATCTGGCGATGGATCTGAACGCCCAGGGCGTGGGGCTGCCGCTCCTGCTGCGCTTCTCCGACATTCTCCGCTCCCGCATCTCCACCCTGGCGGACCAGTTCGGCAAGGCGATCAAGGAGTTCGGCTACGAGGCCGGCTACACGACCGTCTACCCGATCAAGGTCAACCAGCAGCGCCACGTGGTGGAGGAGATCGTCGAGTTCGGCACGCCGCACGGCGTCGGACTCGAGTGCGGCAGCAAGCCGGAGCTGCAGGCGGTGCTGGGGCTCAACGAGAGCACCCGGCATCTCATCGTCTGCAACGGCTACAAGGACGAGGAGTTCATGCGTCTCGCGCTAATGGGCCAACGCCTCGGACACACCGTCATGATCGTAATGGAGCAGCTCACTGAGCTGGACGTGCTGCTGAAGGTGGCCGACGAGATGGGGATCATCCCCACGATCGGCGTGCGGATCAAGCTGGCCACGGAGGGCTCGGGCCGGTGGGCCAAGAGCGGCGGGGAGAAGTCCAAGTTCGGACTGGGCGCCGTGGAACTCATGAAGCTGCTCACCCGCCTGGAGCAGGGCGGCCGCAAGGACATCCTCAAGCTGGTGCACTTCCACCTCGGCAGCCAGATCACCGACATCCGCTTCATCAAGGCAGGACTCGAGGAGATCGGCCGGTACTATGCCGAGTTGTGCGGCATGGGCTTTCAGCTGACACACGTCGACGTGGGCGGCGGGCTGGGCGTCGACTATGACGGATCGCGCTCGACGCGGCCGGCCAGCATGAACTACACGATGCGGGAGTACGCCAACGACGTGGTCTACACGCTGGGCACCGTCTGCCGCACCAACGAGCTGCCGATGCCGCACCTGATCAGCGAGTCGGGCCGCGCGCTGACCGCGCACCACTCGCTGCTGCTGGTCAACGTGATCGACGTCGAGTCCCAGATCGAGCCAGTGCCGCCGCCGCTGCGGGACGATCCCCACCCGCTGCTGGTGGAGATGCACGAGAATCTGGACTCGATGGCGGGCGGGCGCGAGCGGGTGGAGGAGGCATTCCACGATGCGGTCTTTGCCAAGGAGCGGGCCCAGGAGTACTTCGCCAGCGGGGTGTTCTCACTGCGCGACAAGGCCGACGCTGAGCAGCTCCATCTCTGTACGCTGAACGCAGTGTGGGAGGCGATCGCCGCGGACCGGACGGCGTATCCCGAGATCACCGCGCACATCGAGGCGGCGCTGGTGGACCGCTACTTCTGCAACTTCTCGGTGTTCCAGTCGCTGCCCGACAACTGGGCGATCGACCAGCTCTTTCCCATCATGCCGATCCACCGGCTGGACGAGCGGCCGACCCGGCGCGGCACGCTGCAGGACGTGACGTGCGACTCCGACGGGGTGATCGACCGGTTTGCCGGCGGGCGCAAGGGCAAGCCGTCACTGGAGCTGCACCCGGTGCCCGAGGACCAGCCCTACATTCTGGGCATCTTCCTCACCGGGGCGTATCAGGAGATTCTGGGGGACCTGCACAACCTCTTCGGGGACACCAACGCGGTGCACGTGCAGCTGACCGACACGGGGTACGAGATCACCGACCTGGTCCACGGTGACACCGTGACCGAGGTGCTCAACTACGTGCAGTTCCAGGCGTCGGATCTGCTGGCGACGTTCCGCCGCAAGGTGAGCGCGGCGCGCGACCTGAGCCGCCAGGACGCCAACAGCTTCATCGCCGACTACGTGGCCGGCCTCGAGGGCTACACCTACCTCGAAGGCGACGTCCCGCCGGGCTGAACGCCCGGCGTTAGCGCTCGGCGATCGGCAGGAAGTCCCGCTCGCCGGCGCCGGTGTAGACCTGCCGCGGCCGCGCGATCTTCTGCTCCTTGTCCAGCAGCATTTCCTCCCACTGCGCCAGCCATCCGGGCATGCGGCCGAGGGCAAAGAGGACGGTGAAGTACTCCGTCGGATAGCCCATCGCCTGGTAGATCAGTCCCGAGTAGAAGTCGACGTTGGGATAGAGCTTCCGCGTGATGAAGTACTCGTCCTCGAGGGCGATGCGCTCGAGTTCCAGCGCGATGTCCAGCTTGGGGTTGAGGCCGGTCTCGCGGAACACGTCGTCGGCGACGCGCTTGATGAGCTTGGCGCGCGGATCGTAGGACTTGTAGACCCGGTGACCAAAGCCCATCAGCCGCCCGTGCCCCGCCTTCACGCTCTCGATGAACGCCGGG
>JBBSCB010000042.1:0-20724 GCA_038250675.1 Gemmatimonadales bacterium | reverse complement strand
TTGTTCGCCGTATCCACCCGCCCCATGAGCACCGCATCCACGCCCAGCTCGCGCCCGACCGCGGCCACGTCCACGCCGGCCCTGCGGTACTTGTCCGAGCCGGCGACCACGATGGTGAGCCCGGGCACATGGCTGAGCGCATCGTTCAGCTCGAGGGTGAGCCCTTCGCTGAAGCTGGTGTTCTGGGTGTCCCCGTTGGCATTCCGAAACGGGATCACCGCGATCCGGCGGGCGGGGCCGGTACCGGCCGGTGCCGCAGGTCCCGACCCACGGTGGCGCAGGTAGGCCGTGGTGCCCGCGGCGGCGAGGAGCACGGCAAAGGCGACCGCCACCGCCGGCCAGATCCGACGGTGCGGACGCGCGGCGGGAGCGGATCCCGTGAAGGCCGCCTGGAAGGCCGCCGCCGTCGCAAATCGCGCATCGGGCTGCTTCTGCAGGGCGGTGAGCACGGCCTGACTCAGCGCCGCCGGCACATCGGGCCGCAGCTTGGCGGGCGGCACCGGGTTCTCGGTCAGCACCCTGGCCACGATGGCCTGCGCGTTCGGGCCGGTGAACGGCGGGGTGCCCACCAGCATTTCGTAGACCATCACGCCGAGCGCGTACACGTCGGTGCGGGCATCGATGTTTCGCTGGCCCAGCGCCTGTTCCGGGCTCATGTAGTGCGGGGTGCCCAACGACATACCGGTGGCCGTCACCCGCTCTGCGGCCGCCTCGCTGAGCGCGATGCCGAAGTCGGCGACGATGGCGCGGCCATCCTGGAGCAGCACGTTCTCCGGCTTCACGTCGCGATGGATCACGCCCTGGCGATGCGCGTAGTCCAGGGCGCCGGCGATCTCGCCGGCCAGCCGGACGGCATCGGCGATGGGGAGCCGGCCCTGGCGCTCCAGCAGGCTCCGGAGCGTCTCGCCCTTGACCAGGGGCATGACATAGAAGAGGAGGCCATCGACTTCGCCCGAATCGAAGAGCGGGAGGATATGCGGGTGATGGAGGCCGGCGGTCAGCTCGATCTCGCGCTTGAATCGGTCGGCGCCGATCATCGCCGCGAGCTCCGGCAGCAGCACCTTGATCGCCACCTTGCGGTGATGCCGCAGGTCTTCCGCCAGCACGACCGTGGCCATCCCGCCGCTGCCGATCTCACGGTCAACGGCGTAACGATCGGCCAGTGCGGTCCGGAGGCGGGCGACCAGCTGGGGGTCCATGGGTGCTGCAATTAGCGGGCGGGAGCGGCGGCGGGCAAGGCGACAGACGGGCGAGGCGGACGAGGCGGACGAGGCGGGCGAGGCGGGCGAGGCGGACGAGGCGGACGAGGCGGACGAGGCGGACGAGGCGGGCGAGGCGGACGAGGCGGGCGAGGCGGACAGGACGGACAGGACGGACAGGACGGACAGGACGGCCGGAACTGTGCGCCCAGCTCGGAGTCATCCCGAGCGACCCGAGCGCAGCGAGGGGAGTCGAGGGATCTACTCAGGCATCGGGCTGAACCAATCCTTGGCGAGGTCCAGCCAACCGGCATTCGATCGCTCGATGAGCCGAACTTTCTTCGCGCGCGACCACCGCTTGATCTGCTTTTCGCGCGCGATCGCCGAGCGCGCGTCCGTCGTGTCTTCGTAGTACACCAGACGATTGACCCGATACCGGGCAGTAAATTCCGACGAGCCACTCCGCTGCTCGGCCAACCGACGCAGGAGATTGGCGGTAACGCCGACGTACAAGGTCCGCGCACGACTGGCGCAGATGTATACATGGAAGTGGCGAGCCATTCCGAAACATCGCGCCGAGGAGTCCGCGATGCGTCGACTCCGGCTGGTGTCGATTTCCCGCGGAGTAGATCCCTCGACTCCCCCTCGCTGCGCTCGGGGTCGCTCGGGATGACACAACCGGTGGTGGCCCGCGCCGGCACTACCTTCGTCCGTCCCGTCCCGTCCCGTCCCGTCCCGTCCCGTCCCGTCCCGTCCCGTCCCGTCCCGTCCCGTCCCGTCCCGTCCCGTCCCGTCCCGTCCCGTCCCGTCCGTCCCGTCCCGTCCCGTCCCGTCCCGTCCGTCCGTCCGTCCCGTCCCGTCCCGTCCGTCCGTCCGTCCCGTCCCGTCCCGTCCCGTCCGTCCCGTCCGTCCGTCCGTCCCTACGCCCCGTACACCTGCTTGACCAGCGCCCGGAAGCGGGGATCGGCGCGGTACGGCTTGAACGCGGGGTCGCGGCGGAGCATGAACAGCCCCCACGCGTGGTCGGTGAGTGCGCGATCGAGCCAGCGGAAAGTCCCGGTGCTATCGCCCAGTCCGGCATAGACCCGCGCGAGCCAGTAGGCGTCCACCAGTTCGCCGGCACGCCGCCGCCCATCCATTCCGGCCACAAAGGCGCGGGCGGACGCGGCGTCTCCGCAGCGCGCCTCGGCGTACGCCAGCTCGTAGTCAGCGTTCGCCGTCGTCGCCGCCGGCTCCAGTTGACTCATCGCCTCGCGGCACCGGCCGAGCTCGGCATATACCTGCGCCAGTTGCGAGCGGATGAACGCCGCGGTCGAGTCCTTTCGCAGCGCCGCCACGAGCGCCCGCTCGGCTCCCGCGAAGTCATCGGCAAACGTCAGCGCGGTGGCGAGCCGCGTGTCGTAGATCGGTGCGGCCGGATCGAGCCGGCTCCCGGCGCGGATGGACGCGGCGGCCGAGTCGAGCTGATCCACCGCGACGAAGTACCAGCCGCGGAATAATCGGGTGGCCGCGGCGGTCGGGTCGAGCGCAATGGCCCGGTCGAATTCGGCGCGTGCGGCCGGCCAGTCCCGGTCGTACATGACGTGAATGAAGCCTAGCGTGGCGTGGGCGCTGGCCGTCGTGCTGTCCAGCTGAATGGCGCGAAGCGCATCGGTCCTCGCCTGCAACAACGTCGCGCTCCGCTGCACTTCGTATGCCACCATCAGGTTTTCCGTATTGGCCCGCCCGGCCCACGCCTGCGCATAGTTCGAGTCGAGATTGATCGCCGCCGTGAACAGGGTGACGGCCTCCGCCAGCGCCCCAGCCGTGCGCCGCTCCGCGCGCCCGCGTGCCTCCACCAGCAGCGCGTGTGCTTCGGGGTTTGCCGTTCGGGCGCCACGGGCCCGGGCCATCTGCGAGTTGCCGGAGGCATCGAGCCGGAGATCGCCGGCGATGGCGGCCGAGAGCGTGTCCTCCAGCGTGTAGAGATCGCTCCGCTTGCGATCGTAGTGAGCCGACCAGCGGAGCGCCTGGGTCCGCGCGTCCTGGAGCTGCACCTGCACCCGTACCATGTTGCCGACCGCATCGACCCGGCCGGTGAGCACCGCATCGACGCCGAGCTCCCGTCCCGCCGCCGCGACATCCATATCCGCGCTTCGATACCTGGCCGAGCTGGCGACCACGACGGTCAGCCCCGGGAGCCGGCTGAGTGCGTCGTTCAGCTCGAGCGTGAGGCCCTCGCTGAAGCTGGTATTCGCGGTGTCGCCGTTGGCGTTGCGGAAGGGGATCACGGCGACTTTGCGCGCCGGGCCCAGCTGGCTGGATGGCGGCGGACCGGCGGACCGGTGCATCCGGTATGCGATCACGCCCGCCGCCGTGAGCAGCACGCCGCCGGCGACCGCCGCCAGCGGCCAGAGTGCGCGGCGTCGGCGCGGGGTCGGCGATGATGCCGTGAGCGCAGCGCTAAAGTCGGCCATGGTCGCGAAGCGATGTTCCGGCTGTCGGGCCAGCGCGGTGAGCACCGCCTGATTCACCCGGGCCGGCACCTCCGGGCGCACTTTGGCGGGCGGCAGTGGTGCGGTCGTCAGGACCTTCGCGATGATCGCCTGGGCGTTGGGTCCGGTGAACGGCGGGGTGCCAACCAGCATTTCGTAGACTATCACGCCGAGCGCGTATACGTCGGTTCGTGCGTCCACGTCGCGGTGGCCCAGGGCCTGCTCAGGACTCATGTACTGCGGGGTGCCGATGGACATGCCTGTGGCAGTGAGCCGCTCGGCCTCGGCCGCCCCGCGCGCGATGCCGAAGTCGGCCACGATCGCCCGGCCATCCTGGAGCAGCACGTTCTCCGGCTTCACGTCGCGATGGATCACGCCCTGGCGATGCGCGTATTCCAGGGCGCCGGCGATTTCGCCGGCCAGCCGGATCGCATCGGCAATCGGGAGCCGGCCCTGGCGCTCCAGGCGGTTCCGGAGCGTCTCGCCTTCGACCAGGGGCATGACATAGAAGAGGAGGCCATCGGTTTCGCCGGAATCGAACAGCGGCAGGATATGCGGGTGATGCAGCCCGGCGGTCAGCTCGATCTCACGGACGAACCGGTCGGGGCCGATCATCCCCGCCAGCTCCGGCAGCAGCACCTTGATCGCCACCTTGCGGTGATGCCGGAGGTCTTCGGCCAGCACGACGGTGGCCATCCCGCCGCTGCCGATCTCACGGTCAACGGCGTAACGGTCGGTGAGTGCGGTCCGGAGGCGGTCGACCAGCTGGGGGTCCATGGGTACTGCAATTAGCGGGCGGCGGCGGCGGCGGGCAAGGCGACCCGAGCGCAGCGAGGGGGCCGAAGCGACGCTCGATGAACCACAATCCGCCCTAGCACCCCACCTCGTCCCGCGGTATTCTTTCCTTTAATATCCCACCCAAAGTCCACTCCCGACCAGGCGGCGCATGACCTCCGCTCCTGAACGGCTTAGCGCCAGTCTCGCCGACCGGTACCGCATCGAGCGCGAACTTGGCGCCGGCGGAATGGCGACGGTCTACCTCGCCGAGGACCTGAAGCATCATCGCAAGGTCGCCATCAAGGTGCTCCGGCCGGAGCTCGCCGCGGTCATCGGCGCGGAGCGGTTCCTGCGCGAGATCCAGACGATCGCCAATCTCCAGCATCCGCACATCCTGGGATTGATCGACAGCGGCGAGGTGCAGGGCACAGCCTACTACGTGATGCCCTACGTGGAGGGCGAGTCGCTGCGCGATCGGCTGAATCGGGAGAAGCAGCTCCCGATCACCGATGCGGTTCGGATCGCCAGCGAAGTGGCCGGCGCGCTGGACTATGCCCACCGCCGGGGCGTGATCCACCGCGACATCAAGCCGGAAAACATCCTCCTGCACGATGATCAGGCGCTGGTGGCGGACTTCGGCATCGCGCTGGCCATCAGTACCGCCGCCGGCGCGACCCGGCTGACGGAAACGGGAATGTCGCTGGGGACGCCGCAATACATGTCCCCCGAGCAGGCGATGGGGGAGCGGGCCATCACCGCGCGCAGCGATGTGTACGCCCTCGGCGCACTGACCTATGAAATGCTGGTGGGCGAGCCGCCGTTCAGCGGCCCTACCGCCCAAGGCATCGTCGCCAAAGTCATGACGGAGTCGCCGCGCCCGCTTCGACTGTCGCGGCACACCGTCCCGGCGCCGCTCGAGTCGGCGGTGATGCGTGCGCTCGAGAAACTTCCCGCCGATCGGTTCGCCACGGCGGCGGCATTCGCGGCGGCCCTGAAGTCGAGCGACTCCGACGCCATCGAACGAGCCGGCGACCGTCACGGCGAACGAGCCCGCGCTCCCATCGACACATCTCACGCCGGTCGGCAGCGGGCGTCACGCGCCACCGTCGCGACGGTGATGCTCGGGGTCCTTGCCGCGGCATCGCTGGCGGCGCTCGTCGTCGTGGCGCTCCGCCGAGACCGCGGCCACATGATTCGCTCCGCGCGGTTCACCGTGCCGCTCCCCGCCGGCGAACGGCTGTTCGACGGCGAGCCCGCCGTGGTCCTGTCGCCCGACGGATCCCGTCTCCTCCTCCTCACCGACCATGCCGGCCAACGACATCTCCTGCTCCGGCAGCTCGACCGACTCGGCACGGCCGTCATCGCCGGCAGCGAAGATGCCAGCGGCCCCTGCATCTCCCCCGACGGGAACTGGATCGCCTTTTCGCAGCATGGCAAGTTGGTCAAGATCCCAATGACTGGCGGGACCCCGACCGCTCTCGCGGACGCGGAGTGGGGCGGCGGCGCCTGGGGACCGAACGACTGGATCGTCTACACGCCATCATATCAGGCCGGCCTGTGGCGCGTTCCGGCCAATGGCGGCAGGTCCGAGAAACTGACCACGCCCGATGCAGCCAAGGGCGAATTAGGGCATTGGTGGCCGCAGTTTCTCCCTGATGGCCGGCACGTGTTGTTCACCGACTATGTCACGCCCGCCAGCAAGTCACGAATCGAGGTGCTCGATCTCGACACCGGCCGCCGCACCGTGGTGGCGGAGGGGACGTTCGGCCGATATGCCGCGGGCGGGCGCCTGGTCTATGCCCAGGACGGCACGCTCTTTTCGGTTCCGTTCGATCCCGACCGCCTCCGCACCAAGGGACCGGCGGTCCCCGTCCTGGAGCATGTCGGGATGAACAGCTCCGCCGGCATCGCGGCATATGCCGTAGCGCACGAGGAATTCGCCTATGCCACAACCGACCCGACGGCGAATCAGACTCGACCGGAATGGGTTACCCGAACCGGTGCCGTGACCCCCCTGGCGCTGGCACCAGGACTCTACGCCAACCCCGCGATCGCTCCCGACCGCGGGAGCATCGCGTTCACTGCCAGCCTTCCCGACCAGGCCGGGCGTGATGTGTGGGTATACGATATCGGTCGATCGGTGCTGACCCGGCTCACCTTTGAGCAGAACTCCGGATTCGGCCCAGTCTGGAGCCGGGACGGCCGCCAGATCTTCTTCAACTCGGAGCAGCCGGCGTTCGACATTCATGTGCATGATGCCGAGGGTGAAGCTCCGGCCAGGGCGGTGGTGACCGGCCGCGATGACAAGTTCGTGCAGTCGGTCTCGGCCGACGGGCGGCTCCTGGCGTTCCTGGTCAATCGGCCGGGCACACAGGAGCTCGCCACTGTCGTGCTCGACACGCCATCGATCATCCGGCGCTACGTGACCGGCCGGCCGCATGCGGGTCATGCCGCGTTCTCGCCCGACGGACGCTGGATGGCGTACGACGCCGATGAGTCGGGGCGCACCGAGATCTATCTCCAGTCATCTCCCGATCCGGGGCGGAGGAAGGTGCAGCTCTCTACCGGAGGCGGGGCCGAGCCGCTCTGGACCCGAAGCGGCCATGAGGTGGTCTACCGCAACGGCGATTCGGTCTTCGCCGTCGCGGTCGATCCGGCAGCGGGCGTGGCCGGCCGCCCTGCATTTCTTTTTGCCGGCCAGTTCCCCCCGGTCTGGTTCCCCCGGAGCTACGACGTGACACCGGACGGCGAACGATTTCTCATGGTGGCCGAGCCGCCCGGACTGGCGATGCGCGCGGTGACCGTCGTGCTCGGCTGGAACGGCGGACGGGAAGGGTACGGCGACGGTGGCGCGGCGCACTAGCCCAGCTGGATTGGTGCCCACCGCGCCCGCGGCGGCGCGACTGGAGGCGGCGCTGGCCGACCGCTACACCATTGAGCGGGTGCTCGGGCAGGGATTCCGCGAGCATGACTGATCCGCTTCCCCGCCTCACCGCTGCCCTCGCTGACCGCTATACCCTTGAGCGCGAGCTGGGCCAGGGCGGGATGGCCACCGTCTATCTCGCGCACGACCTCAAGCACGAGCGCGACGTCGCGATCAAGGTGCTGCACCCCGATCTTGGCGCGGCACTGGGCGCCGAGCGATTCCTGACCGAGATCCGGACCACGGCGCGGTTGCAGCATCCGCACATCCTGCCGTTGCTCGACAGTGGCAGCGGCGACGGTCTGCTCTACTACGTCATGCCGCTCGTGACCGGCGAAACGCTTCGGGCACGCCTGGTGCGTGAAACGCAACTCCCCATCGACGACGCGTTGCTGATCGCCCGCGAAGTGGCCGACGCGTTGCACTACGCGCATGGCCTGGGTGTGATTCATCGCGACATCAAGCCGGAAAACATCCTGCTGCAGGGGGGCCACGCACTGGTGGCCGACTTCGGAATTGCGCTGGCCGTCCAGACAGCCGCTGGCCAGCGCATGACGCAAACCGGTTTGAGTCTCGGGACGCCACAGTACATGAGCCCCGAGCAGGCCATGGGCGAGCGTTCGGTCGACGCGCGGAGCGACATTTACGCGCTGGGTGCAGTCACGTACGAGATGCTGACCGGGGATCCGCCGTTCACGGGCTCCAGCGTACAGGCGATCGTCGCCAAGGTGATGACCGACAAGCCGGCGCCGATCAGCACGACACGCGACTCGGTATCGCCACCGGTTGAGCGCGCGGTGCTCAAGGCGCTGGCGAAGCTCCCCGCAGATCGGTTTTCATCGGCGGTAGCATTCTCGGCGGCGCTTGGTGCTGCCGACAGCGGGTATGGACAGGCCGCCCCATACCGCTCGACCGGGACATCAGCCACGAACCGGCCTCGCTTCGATTGGCGCATTGCAGCAACGGCAGGGCTGCTGGTCGGGGCCGTTGCGGCCGCCCTGCTGTATCCGATCGCGCGTCGCAACAATCCTCCGTCGGCCGATCTGAGCCGCACCCAGGTCACGTTCGACGGCGTGGCCGGTTCTCCCGCCATTTCGCCGCGAGGTGATTTCCTCGCGTACGTCAAGGCACCGTGCGACCAGTCGGGGAAACCAGGATTCCTCACCGCTGATGTTGATGACGACAGTGCCATCCCATGCCACGCGTCCCTCATCGTGCAGGACAGTGCAACGACCACGCCAGTCACGCTTCTTTCGGACGTGCCGTATATCAGGATTCCCCGGTTCACCTATGACGGCGCATCGGTGGTCTTCCTCGCCCGGCTTGATTCGCTTCGGGAAGGGGTGTTCGTCTTGCCGAGGCTGGGAGGGGTGGCCCGGCAGTTTGGCGAGGTGGGGATATTCGACACGCATCCCTCCGGCGACAGCGTGGTGTTCATCGCCGGGCGATTCCGTCATCCGAAATCGTCGTATGCCCGCATCGTGGCGCTGTCTACCGGTGCTGCAGTCGACAGCATTCCCTTGCCCACGCGTGATGTCGATGACGTCGCATGGTCTCCCAACGGACGTTTCCTCGCGTTGAGTGTGCGTAACGTTGGCACGTTCATCATCGGTCGCGACGGCACGGTGATCGATTCGATCCGCACGCAACAGCGAATCACGATCCGTTGGACACCTGGTGGCGATGGCATATTGACCGCGCTGCCGGCTCCCGTGAAGGACGACGAACTGGTCATGTTACCTGTCGGCCGCAGTGGTCGGTTCACCGGAGGGCCGACGGTGGTGATGCCGCGACTCCAGATGCTCTACCGCGGCGAGTTTGATGTGGCCCGGTCAACCGGTCGCGTGATGTTGGTCTCCGGAGACGCCAGCCAGGACCTGTGGACGTTCGCCGTGTCTTCGGACGGAGCCCGTGATGCGCGTCAGCGGACACGTGGCACGACCTGGTATGGCATCCCAGTCATCTCACCGGATGGCCGATCGCTGTACTACATGCGCGGCGATGCGATTGGTGACAATCTGTACCGGCTGTCGATTGGAGGCGATACCAGTGTGGAAACGGCCATCTCCAGCACTGGCGGAGCGGCGAATTTCGACGGCGGCATCTCCGCGGACGGACATCGCGTCGCCTTCGCGAAAGCCGCTGGCAATCTGACGGAATTGAGCGTGGTGGACGTCAGAACCCGGCGCATTCACGTTCGAACGGCAGCCGGCGGTGAAAGTGGCATACCGATCGGGGCAGACGGCGTGCTGAATCTGCTTTCGAATGGCAGCGGGCTGGTGGTGCGCGATTCGGCGGGCCACGCCTCCCGTGAACTCGTCGCGCCCGACTCGGTGGCCATCACGCAGTACACCACCAGCCCGGATGAAACGCAGGTTGCCATGCTGATCACCCTTCGCGGCCAAAGCGCAATCGCCGTGACGTCGATCGATCATTGGGATTTGCGCGTGCTGTCAAAGTTCGGGATGCTGATCGATCCTACACGCCTCAACTGGTCGAGAGACGGCTCGATCTATTTTTCGCGCTGGATGCCCGGTGACACGGGGCCGACCCTTTGGCGCCAGTCGCCCGGGGGCGGTTCGCCTACGCTGGCGATGCGGCTGCCGGCCGGGTGCTGGATCCAATCGACTGTGATTGCCACTGCGTCGCCCATCGGGGCGTGCCTGATCAATGATTTCCGGAGCGATATCTTTTTGGCCAGCGTGCCGGGCGTGACACGATGAGCGCCGGAGCTTCCTAAAGCGAGGCCTCGCCATGGATCTCGGCTTCGTAGCGGTTGCCGTCATCCGGCAACGCGCGGATTTGCTCCGCGGTCCAGCGATCAGCGGCGTGGGGCATACCCATAAGGCTCGGCTCCTCGCAGGGGGATGGCAAGGGGGCATCGGTTACGGTGCCCGTCGGCCGCGCTCGCCTTCCGCAGCGCCGTCGCCCGCGGTATTCTATCCGCGTGCCCCCCACCCCCGATCGCCTCACCGCCGCCCTGGCTGACCGCTACACGCTCGAGCGCGAGCTGGGCCAGGGCGGCATGGCCACCGTCTATCTCGCCCAGGACGTCAGGCATCACCGCCAGGTGGCGATCAAGGTGCTGCGCCCGGATCTCACCGCCGCGCTCGGTCCCGATCGCTTCATGCAGGAGATCGAGATCGCCGCGCGTCTGCAGCATCCGCACATCCTGGGCGTGATCGACTCCGGCAGCGCCGAGGGCTTCCTCTACTACGTCATGCCGTACGTCGACGGCGAGTCGCTGCGCGAGCGCCTCCAGCGCCAGGGCGAACTCCCGGTGCATGAAGCGGTGCGTATCCTGGCGGAAGTGGCCGATGCGCTGGGTTACGCCCACGGCCGGGGCGTGGTCCACCGCGACATCAAGCCGGAGAACGTGATGCTCTCCGGCCGCCACGCGCTGGTGATGGATTTCGGCGTCGCCAAGGCGGTGAACGAGGCGAGCGGGCAGAATCGGCTCACCACGCTCGGCGTCGCCCTCGGCACGCCGACGTACATGGCGCCGGAGCAGGCGAGCGCGGATCCGCACCTCGACCACCGCGTGGACATCTACGCGCTGGGCGTCATGGGCTATGAGCTGCTGGCCGGCCGGCCGCCGTTCACCGGCGCCTCGCCGCAGCAGGTCCTCGCCGCGCACGTAATGCAGGCGCCGGAGCTGCTCAGCAGCCACCGGCCGTCGCTGTCGCCGGCGCTGACCAATGTCATCATGAAGGCGCTGGAGAAGCGCCCGGCCGACCGCTGGCAGAGTGCCGAAGAGATGCTGGCGCAGCTCGAGCCGCTGGCCACGCCGAGCGGCGGCATGACGCCCACGGCCACGGCGCCGGTTGCCGCGGTCATCCCGAGGCGGTCGTCCCGGGGCCGAGTGCCGCGGTGGGCGATGGCAGTCATCGGACTCGTGGTGCTGGCGGCCGGCGCCTTTGCGCTTTCGCGGGTCACCGGGCGCGGGGCCGGAGGTGCAGCGAGCGCCACGCGCACGCGGTCCATCGCGGTGCTGCCGTTCGAGAATGTCGGCGGCGACAGCGGCAACGCGGCGTTCACCGACGGCATGCAGAGCGAGATCCTCACTGACCTGACGCGCCTGGGCGCGCTGCAGGTCACGTCGCGGAACTCGGTCCAGGAATATCGGCGGACCACCAAGGCCACCCGGCAGATCGGCTCGGAGCTGGGCGT
Organism: Gemmatimonadales bacterium; assembly: GCA_038250675.1. Taxonomy (GTDB): domain Bacteria; phylum Gemmatimonadota; class Gemmatimonadetes; order Gemmatimonadales; family GWC2-71-9; genus JAICUF01. Next base: position 9,181 of record JBBSCB010000042.1, on the reverse strand, counting down.
CCAGAGTCTCCTCCAGGGACAGGTCCAGCGCGCCGGGAATCAGGTGCGTGTAACCGTGCAGCTGGTGGATGCGCCGAGCGACCGTCAGATCTGGGCCGAGTCGTACGATCGTGAGCTCACGGCCCAGAACATTTTCACCATTCAGGGCGACATTGCCACCAACGTGGCGCAGGCTCTCCGGGCGAGCTTCACCAGCTCCGAGGTCGCGGCGGCGCAGAAGGCACCGACTGCGAATCTCGAGGCACTCGATTGGTATCACCGCGGGCAGGGAAGCTTCACCAACCGCAGTGGGAGCATCGGCGATAGCGGAGCCATCCACGCCTTCAACGAGGCGATCGCACTCGACTCCAGTTTCGCGGAGGCCTGGGCCGGGCTGGCGGCGGCAAAGAGCTGGGACGTCCGCAACGGAATCACCACCGATACGCTGCCGGCGCGGGCCGCCCTGGACCGGGCCGTGGCGCTTGCGCCGGCATCATCCGACACGAAAATAGCCCAGGCCTATTTCACCTACTACGCGCGAGGCGATTTCGATGCGGCGCTCGGGCTGTTCCGGGCCGTGGCCGCCGCCCGGCCCAGCGATGCCGACGCGGTCGCCGGTGTGGGCTACATCGCGCGCCGGCGCGGCCGGTGGGAGGAGGCGCTCGCCGCCGAGCGGAAGCTGATCGAGCTCGATCCGAGGAGCGCCGCGGCGCTGAGCGACATGGGATATACCTACCTGATGACCCGGCGATATGCCGAGGCCGAGCAGGCGCTGCGCCGGGCCCTGATCGTCGAACCGGCCAGCGACGGGGCGATCAACTGGCTGTTTGAGGCGATCGTGTTTGGGCAGGGTGACACTGCGGCTGGCCGGGCGCTGGTCGCGTCGCTCCCGAACGACGCAACGCCGGAGGTCCGGGCGTTGTTGAGCGCCATTCTCGCGCGCGTCGCCCGCCGCTTCGATTCGTCGACCGTCGCCTTCAGTAAGACCCAATTGGTCCGACCGCTCGATCGGCCGGGGCAGCTGATCCTCCAGGCGCTGAACGACGTCGCATCGCGGTCACCGGTCCGCGCCCGGGCGCGGGCCGATTCGGCGGCGTTGCTGGCCCGGGCGTTCCTCGACCGGACGACTGGAGCCGGTGTCTTCGGAAGTGTCGCCGACTTCCACTCGGTTCTCGGTCTCGCGGATGCGATCCGGGGACGCGACGCCGACGCCGTCCAGGCCGGTGAACGCGCGATCGCGTTGAACCCCGAGGCGCGGGATGCCACCGAGGCTCCGCGAAGCGTGGATGCCCTCGTCGCCATTCACCTGCTGCTCGGGCACAGAGACGAGGCCATCCGGCTGATCACGGAGCGGGCTCACGCGCCGATTACCTCGGCGCCGCTGCTGCTCATCACGCGGGCGTCGATCCGCCTCGACCCGCTCTTCGACGGGATCCGGAACGACCCCAGGATCCAGGCGTTGCTGAAGAATGATGCCGCGTGGGTGGTGCATTGAGCGAGGCTCCGATCCGGCTGACGGCGGCGCTCGCGGATCGCTACCGCGTCGAGCGCGAGCTGGGCGCGGGTGGGATGGCGACCGTCTACCTCGCACACGACCTCAAGCACGAGCGCGACGTCGCCATCAAGGTGCTGCACCCGGATTTGGGCGCCGCGCTGGGCGGCGACCGGTTTCTCTCCGAGATCCGCACCACCGCGCGGCTGCAGCACCCGCACATCCTCCCCCTGCTCGACTCGGGTGACGTCGAGGGGCTCCTCTATTACGTCATGCCGCTGGTCACCGGTGAGACCCTTCGTACCCGCCTTGAGCGCGAGCGCCAGCTCCCGGTTGACGACGCGGTCCGCATCGCCCGTGAAGTGGCGGAAGCGCTCGGCTACGCGCACGGACTCGGGGTCATTCACCGCGACATCAAGCCCGAAAACATTCTGCTCCAGGGCGGCCACGCGCTGGTCGCCGACTTCGGGATCGCCCTCGCGGTCCAGACCGCCGCGGGGCAGCGCATGACGCAGACCGGTCTCTCGCTCGGCACCCCGCAGTACATGAGTCCCGAGCAGGCGATGGGCGAGCGCGGCATCGACGCGCGGAGCGACGTCTACGCCCTCGGCGCCGTGACGTACGAGATGCTGGTGGGCGAGCCGCCCTTCACCGGCCCCAGCGTACAGGCGATCGTGGCGCGACTGATCACCGAGGAGCCGCGCAGCATCGCGGCCCAGCGGAAGGCGGTGCCGGAGCACGTCGAGGCCGCGGTGATGCACGCGCTGGAGAAGCTGCCGGCCGACCGGTTCGCCACCGCGAGCGGGTTCGGGGCCGCGCTGGCCGATGGAACCGCGCCGCGCGCGCGCACCACGGTGATGCGCAGCGCGCCGCGGTTATCACGGCGGCGCGGCGCACTGGCGCTCGTCGCCGTGGGCGCAGCTGGAATCGCGCTCGGCCTCGCGGCCGGCTGGGCGACATCATCGCGGGGCAAACATCCGGTGCCCCCCGTGCTGCGGTACGCGATGCCTTTGCCCGACAGCGCGGCGATCGACGACGCGAACGCGGCGGCACTCGCGTACGCCCCCGACGGGTCCAGGTTTGCGTATGTGTCGCGCGCCGGTCTGATGCTGCGCTCGGTCGACCAACTCGAGGCGGTGCCTGTGCTCGGTGCCGGGCGGGGTAGCTCCCCGTTTTTCTCGCCGGACGGCAACTGGCTCGGCTACAGCGACGGTGCCCGTCTGCTCAAGGTCTCGCTTGCGGGCGGCGCTCCGGTGGTCATCTGTGAATCGTGTGCCGGCTATCAGTTCCAGTGGGGATCGGACGATACTGTCCGCTACCACACCGCCCCGCCCGGCAACCTGAACTCGCGGGTCCTGATGGCGGTGGCCGCGCGCGGCGGATCAGCCCGCGAGCTGGCCAATCCGCACTCGAGCGCCGAGGCGTACCGCGGGTCTGTTCTGCTGCCGGGGACCCGGACCGTGTTGTTCGGCCTCTTCACCGGCACCAGCAGCCGCCTTGCCGCGCTCGATCTCGGGACCGGCCACATCACGCGATTCGATCAGCCGGGTTTCTCTCCCCAATGGGTCGATGCAGGCTACGTCGTGGTCGGCACGCCCGGCGGCAGCCTCCTGGCCGTGCCGTTCGACCGGAAGCGCGCGCGGCCCTCGGGGCCTCCGGTCACCATCGCGCGTGACGTGGTCCAGCCCGATGTCTTCGCAGCCCGCGCGGCGGTCTCTCGCAGCGGCGCGATCATCTACACCCAGGGCGGGGGCGCGCTGCGCCGCGACCTGCTCATCGTGTCGCGCGCGGGGCAGGTAACTCGAATACCCAGTGAGCCCCGCATTTTCGCCAACCCGCGGATTTCCCCTGACGGGCGGCGGCTCGCGGTCGGCGTCACCGATCCGACGACCCTGACCCGGGATGTATGGATCGCCGATCTGGCCCAGTACACCTGGTCGCGCCTCACGACCGACGGGCTCAGCGATCGGCCGATCTGGACGCCGGACGGACGCCGTCTCGTTTACTCGAGCAACGACGATCTCTGGTGGATGGCATCCGACGGGAGCGGGAAGTCCGACAGTCTGATGGTGGCCAACGGGTCGCGCTTCGGCGGCACGGTGACCGCGGACGGCCGCGCTGTGATCTACGCCGAGTTGGCCAGCGAGCGCCAGGGAATCCGCCGCCTCGTGTTCGACTCGGCGCCTGCGTCGGAACAGCTCCTGCCCGGCAGCTTCGGCGAGGCGGCGCCGGCGCTCTCGCCCGACGGACGCTGGCTCGCTTACCAATCTGATGAGACCGGACGCCCGGAGGTGTATGTCCGGCCATATCCCGGGCTCGGCGCGCGGGTGTCGATCTCATTGCAGGGCGGTGCCGAGCCGGCGTGGGCGCCGAGTGGGCGGGAACTGTTCTATCGCACGGGGGACAGTCTGGTGGCCGTCACCCTCGACGCGGGGGCCGCGATTGCCGTCACCGCGCGACGCACGCTGTTTGCCGGCTCGTTCATGAGTGGCAGCGGCTTTCGGGAATACGACGTCGCCCCGGATGGCAACCACTTCATCTTCCTCAGCGGCGGCCGTGGCCGATCCACGCTGATCGGGGTGCAGAACCTGTTCGAGAACCTGGCGGCGGGGAAGAAGCCGTGAGCGCGGACCAGATCCGTCTGTCCGATGCCCTGGCCGACCGCTACCGCATTGAGCGCGAGCTGGGCCAGGGCGGGATGGCCACCGTCTATCTTGCCGAGGATCTCAAGCACGGGCGCAAGGTGGCGGTGAAGGTGCTGCGCGAGGAGCTCTCGGCGTCGCTCGGCAAGGAGCGCTTCCTCCGCGAGATCAAGGTCGCCGCCGCGCTCCAGCATCCCCATATCCTGCCGCTGTACGACTCGGGCGCCGCCGCCGAGCTGCTTTTCTACGTCATGCCCTACATCGACGGCCTCTCGCTCCGCGAGAAGCTGGTGAAGGAGGGCGAGCTGCCGATCGGCGACGCCGTCCGGATCCTCCGCGACATCGCCGACGCTCTCACCGAAGCCCACCGCCACGGCGTCGTCCACCGCGATCTCAAGCCCGAGAACGTCATGATCCGCGGCCGGCACGCGCTGGTCATGGACTTCGGCGTGGCCAAGGCGCTGAGCGACGCGACGGGACGGCAGTCGCTCACCACGGTGGGGATCGCACTCGGCACACCGACCTACATGGCGCCGGAACAGGCGGTGGCCGATCCGCACGCGGATCACCGGGCCGATCTCTACGCCTTCGGGGTGGTGGCGTACGAGCTGCTCGCGGGCCGTCCGCCGTTCACCGGCGCAAACCCCCAGCAGGTGCTGGCCGCCCACGTGACCACCGCGGCCGAGCCGGTCAGCGCTCACCGGAGCATGCCGCCGGCGCTGGCGGCGCTGGTCATGCGTTGTCTGGAGAAGCGCCCCGCCGACCGGCCGCAGAGCGCCGAGGAATTGATTCCCCAGCTCGAAGCGGTGCTGACGCCGAGCGGTGGGATGACGCCCACGGCGACGATGCCCATCCGTGCCGCCAGCTTATCACGCACCCGGCGGCTCGCCCTCTCGGCGGGCCTTGGTCTCCTGGTACTGCTGCTCGGCTACGCCGGATGGCGCGCGACGCATCGTACCCCGCGTGCTCCGGTGGGAGCGGCGGCAGCGACCCCGGCGGCCGCGAAGCGCGTAGGAGTGCTGCCGTTCGAGTCACGCAGCCGGGACACCTCCGACGCGTACCTCGGCGACGGCATGGCGACCGACCTGACCACCGCCCTGGCCGGCATGAGCGGGCTGCGCGTCGTCTCGCGGAGCTCGGCGTTCGCGCTTCGGGGGAAGACGGCGCAGGAGGCGGGGGCATCGCTCGCCGCCGATGCCATGGTCGAGGGCACGGTGGGGAAGGTCGACGACCGGCTCCGGGTGACGGTCTCGCTGGTGAACGTCGCCGACCAGGCGATGCTCTGGAGCCAGCGGTACGACGTCACCGAAAAGGATCTCTACGCCCTGCAGGACTCGGCCGCCAAGGCGATCGCTTCGGCGCTCGGTGTCGGTATCGTTCGGCGGGCCGATGCGGGGCTCGCGGCGCACCGGACGACGAGCCCCGAGGCGCACGATCTCGTCCTCCGCGGCCAGTTCCTGACCGACCAGATCACCGAGGCCGGCCTTCACCAGGCGATCGCGCTGTTCGAGCGTGCGGCGGCGCTCGATTCGACGTATGCCGATCCGTGGAACGGAGTTGCGCAGGCCTGGTTCTATCTGGCCGATAGCTGGCTGGCCCCGCGCGCGGCAGTTCCGCCGATGCGGGCGGCGATCGACAAGGCGCTGGCGCTGGATCCGTCGTCGGCCTGGGCCCACGCGCTCAAGGGCAGCCTGCTCGGGGCCTACCTGCTGGATTTTCCCGCCGCCGAGCGCGAGTACATAACGGCCGCCGCGCTCGACAGCACCGCGCCAGTGGTCGGTGATTACGCATGGGTGCTCCACACCCGCGGTCAGGAGGATTCGGCACTGGCGGTGCTGCGGCGGGCGCGTCGGCACAATCCATTCGCATACGGGCCGCTGAGCGCGATGGTGGCCATGCTCAGCGATGCAGGAAGACTGGACAGCGCGGCCACGCTCTGTCAGGCGCTCCAGCGGATCGCGCCAGATGACCCCTGTGGTGAGAATGTGCTGATGGCGCAGGGCCGGTCGGCCGAGCTGGTGGCGGCCCGGTCGGCGAAGCCGCCAGCAAGTCCGGACGCGATGGTGCGCCTGGCCGAGGCGCTGGCGCGCACCGGCGATACCGCGGCGGCGCGCCGACAGCTCTCGGCCGCGCTCACTGCGGCGGGATCGCGCTACGTGCGCGAGGACAACGTGGCGGGGGTGTATCTCGCGTTGGGAGACACGGTCCGTACGCTGGAGTGGCTCAATCGCGGTCTCGAAGCGATGGCCGCCAACATGGCCCAGATCAACCGGAACTGGAGATTCAAGCCGCTGCACGGCAACGCGGGCTTCGCGGTGATCCTGCGGAAAGCGGGGCTGCAGCTGTGACCATGAGCCGGCTCGCCGATGCCCTGGCCGACCGCTATCGCATCGAGCGGGAGCTGGGTCAAGGCGGGATGGCTACCGTCTATCTTGCCGAGGACCTCAAGCACGGGCGCAAGGTCGCGATCAAGGTCCTGCGCACCGAGCTCGCGATGGTGCTGGGGCCCGAACGCTTCCTGCGCGAGATCGCGACGACGGCCAATCTGCGCCACCCCCATATCCTTCCATTATACGACTCGGGCGAAGCGGCCGGTTTCCTCTATTACGTGATGCCGCTGGTCGAGGGCGAATCCCTTCGCGACCGGCTCACCCGCCAGAAGCAGCTTCCCATCGATGAGGCACTGACGATTGCGCGTGAGGTCGCCGACGCGCTCGGCTACGCGCACCAGCGCGGCGTCATCCACCGCGACATCAAGCCGGAGAACATCCTCATCGAGGGCGGGCATGCCGTGGTCGCGGACTTCGGCATTGCGCGGGCCGTGAGTGCCGCCGGTGGCGAGCGGCTCACCGAGACCGGGCTGTCGATCGGCACGCCGCTCTACATGAGCCCGGAGCAGGCCGCGGCTGACCCCGACGTGGACGGCAGGAGTGACCTCTACAGCCTGGCCTCCGTGCTCTACGAGATGCTGGTGGGTGAGCCGCCATTCACCGGAGCCACCCGGGAGGCGATCCTCGTGCAGCGGTTCACCCAAACGCCGCCCCACGCGACCGTCAAGCGGCCGTCGGTGCCGGTCTCGCTCGACCGCGCCCTCGTGAGGGCGCTGGCGCGGGTACCGAGTGAGCGGTTCGCGACGGTGGAGCAGTTCGCCAACGCGCTCGTTCTCCGTGGCTCCTCGGGTGAACCGTTCTCGGAAGAGAAGTCCGTCGCCGTCCTGCCCTTCCTCAGCATGAGCGCCGACGCGGACAGCGACTACTTCGGCGACGGCATGGCCGAGGAGATCATCAACGCCCTCGCGCGTCTGCCGGGACTTCGCGTGGCGGCGCGCGCCTCGGCGTTTTCCTTCCGCGGCAAGGCGGATGATCTGCGGGCCATCGCCGCGCAGCTGAACGTCCGCACGGTGCTCGAGGGGAGTGTCCGGCGCGCCGCCAACCGCGTGCGGATCACGGCTCAGCTGATCGACGTGGACAATGGCTTCCACATCTGGTCGGAACGGTACGACCGCGAACTGACCGATATCTTCGCCATCCAGGACGAGATCGCGACGGCCATCGCGATGAAATTCGAGGTCACCCTCGCGGGAGAAGGTGCCGGCCGGCTGGTCCAGCCCGGCACCACCAACCTCGAGGCCTATGAGTTTTACCTCCGCGGTCGTGCCTTCCTGCACCGTCGAGGGGCGTCGCTGGCGCGGGCGATCGAGAAGTTCGAGGAGGCCACCGCGGTGGATCCCGACTTCGCGCCCGCCCTGGCCGGGCTGGCGCGGGCGCTGGTGCTGCAGGCGTTCTGGGGCCAATGCGAACCGGGCGCGGTGCTGGACCGGGCCAGCACGGCCGCGGCTCACGCCCTCAGGAGCGACCCCGGGCTCGGTGAGGCGCACGCCGCGGGGGCGCTCGTGGCCTTCGCGGCGCGGTTTGATCGTCATGCGGCCGACGCCGCGTGGAAGGAGGCGCTGGCCCTGGCGCCGGAGTCCGATTCAGACACGCGCATTGGCTATGCGATGTTCGCGCTGGCGTATGCCGAGGGTCGAGTTGTGGAAGCGGCCAACGCCATTGCCGCGGCGCTGGAGCTCGATCCGCTCAGCTCAAGCGGGCACGCCGGGCTGGCGGCCATGTGCCGCACCGCGGGCGACGCGGAGCGGGCTCGGGCGGCGGCCCGGCGTGCCCTCGAGCTCGATCCGGACTCGCTCTACGCCTACTGGGCCATGATCTATGCCCTGAGCGGGGGAGATGCGCTCGCGGAGGCGAACGCGATTGCGCGACGGGCGATGGCCAGCGTCGGTCGGCACCCCTGGCTCCTCTTGGCCGAGTCGATCAACCTGCCCGAAGGAGCCGATCGCTCGGGGGCGGTGGCCCGGTACGAGGAACTCGCGGCCCGGTCTCGCACGGATTACGTGCAGCCCGCGGTGCTCTGCGTGCTGGCGGCGTGCGCGGGACGGATGGACGACTCGGCGGGATGGCTCGAACGTGCCGTGGAGATTCGCGATTCCCTGATCTTGGCGAATATCACGCAATTCACGATCCTGCAGCCGGTGCTCCGCCGCCCGGAAATTCAGGCGTTGCTCCGGCGGATCGACTGGGTGGTGCCGAATGCAATGTGAAGTTCTTGCCTGTTCCGCATCTTCGGCACGATTCCCCGCGTCGTGGAAGGCGCGAAGCGAGGCAAGGCGTCAAGACCCTCTACAGTATGAATACCCGACCTTTTGGCGCACCCCGTGAACCCCCGCCTGACCGCCGCCCTCGCTGACCGCTATCGCATCGAGCGCGAGCTGGGCGCGGGCGGGATGGCGACGGTCTACCTCGCCGAGGATCTCAAACACGGCCGGAAGGTCGCGATCAAGGTCTTGCGCCCGGAGCTCGCGCTCGCGCTGGGCGCCGACCGCTTCCTGCGCGAGATCGCGACGACGGCCAATCTCCGGCATCCTCACATTCTCCCGCTCTACGACTCGGGGGAGGCGGCCGGTTTTCTCTACTACGTGATGCCGCTGGTCGAGGGCGAATCCCTTCGCGACCGGCTCACCCGCCAGAAGCAGCTTCCCATCGATGAGGCACTGACGATTGCGCGTGAGGTC
>JBBSCB010000041.1:0-21138 GCA_038250675.1 Gemmatimonadales bacterium | reverse complement strand
TTGCCCGCGCCGTACGCGCCGACAAGCTCACGCTCGCCGGGCTCGCCGCCACGCTCCGCCTCTACGAGGACCCGGCCGCCGCGCGGCGCGACATCCCCGTGCTGGCGATGCTGACGATGCCGCCCGGCGAGTTGTCCCGCCGGGCGGAGCTTCTCGCCGGCGCCTGCGGCCCGCCCGGAAATCCCCGCGTCGAGCGCGGCGTGTCGGCGGCGGGCGGCGGGGCGTTTCCCGGTACCGATCTCCCGACCACGCTGGTCTCGCTCGATGCCGGACTGGTGGGTGCGGACGAGCTGGCGCGCCGGCTCCGCCTGGGTCAGCCCGCGGTGCTCGCCCGGGTGGCCGGCGGGCGCGTCCTGCTGGACCCGCGCACGCTGCCACCCGACTCGCTTGCCGAGGTGGGCGCGGCGGTGGCGCGGGCCCTTGCCTCCGGCGACGACTGACCCGCCGGCGGATACCGAATGCGGACCGGCCCCGGTCGCGTCATGCGGTCGGGGCCGGTCTGCGCTGCGCCTGCGACGAGATCAGTAGGTAAAGGTTCCGATCGCCGCGTCGGGGTTGCCGGCACCCTTGAGGCCGATGAACGAGCCGGTGAAGACCCGCGGATTCTGCCCCTTCATCTGGACGGTGACGACGTAGTCGGACTGCGGCACGCCGCAATCGTCATAGTAGGCGACGACCACGCGATAGGTGCCGCGCGGCGCCATGTCGGTGGGCCACACGATGTTCTCGTTGTTCACGTTGTCGATGACGCAGGCGGGATTGGAATCCAGATCGAGCGTGCCGCCGCTGGTCGCAATCTTGTGGCCGAAGTAGACCTCTTCGTTCGCCGGGTCGTACACGTGCAGGTCCACATCGGAGGCGCCGGTCCACGAGACGCTGATCTGGACGTCGCCCGTGCCGACGCGGGTCACCCGGATCGACTGCGACGCGTAGGCGCCGATGGCACCGCTGCTGACCAGTCCGTACAAGAGATCGAACGAGCTGGCCGAGAGGTCGGGCGCGATGCCGACGACAAGGTCACTGGCGGTCACGCCGGACGGCAGGGTCAGCTCCCAGTAGTTCTGGAAGCCGGCCACGGAGATGATGACGCTGTTGTAGGACTGGCCGCCCGTCACGGTGACCTGCGAGCTGCCGCCGTTGACCACGCTGCCGACGCCGGTGATCGTGGCGACGTTGCCGGTTCCGGCCGCGGGTGCAGGACCGGTATGCAGCACGGCCGCGACCGACCCGTCGACGGTCGTCACCCGCGGGATGAGGTCTTCGATCACCAGGCCGGGCCCGAGCTGCTTCGGCGCTTCGCAGCTCATGAGGGCGGTGCTCATGGCGATCGCCAGCAGGCCGATCGACCGTCCGATCCAGTTGCGCGCGGGCATATGCGGGTGCTCCTCGAAGTGGGCGGGTTCGGGCCCGGCGCGATGACAGGACGACCGTCGCGCAGGATCAATCGCGGGTCCGAGCAGCAACGTTCGTGCCCTCGCTCACCTCTGTGACCGCAACTCCCGTCGTCCCGCAGAGTTAGGCCGGGCGCTCCGGCCGGATCCCGAACCCGGCCATATGGCAAACCGCAACCGCTAGGCGAATGTCGCACCTCCGGTTAGGTTTTCCGGCCATGGCGCTGCGTACTGCCGTCGGCATCTCCGGGCGCGGAAGCAACCTGCAGGCGCTGCTGGATGCACTGCCTCCGGGTGCGCCGGCGTCGGTCGCGCTGGTGATCAGCAATCGCGCCGATGCGGGCGGACTGACGCTGGCCGCCTCACGCGGTGTGCCGACCGCGGTGCTGCCGGATGCCGATGACGCTCAGGCCTGGCTGCATCTGCTTCGCCGGCACCGGATCGAGCTGCTCGTGCTGGCCGGCTATCTGAAGCTGGTGCCGGCGGACGTGGTCGCGGCGTTCCGCGGGCGCATCCTCAACGTGCATCCCGCGCTGTTGCCGGAGTTCGGCGGTCCCGGCATGTACGGCGCCCGGGTGCACCGGGCCGTCCTGGCGAGCGGTGCCACGGAGTCGGGAGCCACGGTGCACCTGGTCGACGAGGCCTACGACCGGGGGCCGATCGTGGCCCGGGAACGGGTGCCGGTGCGACCGGACGACACGCCCGAGACGCTGGCCGCTCGCGTTCTGGAGGCGGAGCACCGGGTGCTGCCCGCAGCGGTGATCGCGGCGGCGAACGCCGGGCGCGTGGTCCCCGTACCTTCAGCAGTGGAGTCATCCAGGTGAAAGGCCGGTCATGCCGCGGGCGCTGATTTCGGTGAGCGACAAGCGCGGCATCGTGGGATTTGCGCAGGGGCTGATCGCGCTGGGCTGGGAGATCATCTCCACCGGCGGCACGGCCGCCGCCCTTCGCGCCGCCGGCCTGCCGGTCACGACGGTCGACGCCGTGACCGGCTTCCCCGAGATCCTCGACGGCAGGGTCAAGACGCTGCATCCCCGGGTGCACGCCGGGCTGCTGGCCCGGCGCGACGTGGCCGAGCATACGGCGACGCTCGCCGAGCACGGCATCGAGCCATTCGATCTCGTGGCCGTGAATCTGTATCCGTTCCAGCGGACGATCGCGCGGGAAGGCGTGACCTTCGACGATGCGATCGAGAACGTCGACATCGGCGGCCCGTCGATGCTGCGATCCGCGGCCAAGAACCATGAGTTTGTCCTGCCCGTGGTGGACCCGACCGACTACGAGCCGGTTTTGAAGATGATCCGCGCGGGGACGATTTCCGCGGAGCAGCGTCGCAAGCTGGCGGCCAAGGTCTTTGCCCACACCGCCGAATACGACACGGCGATCGCCGGGTTCCTGACCCCGCGTGAAGCGGGACTGCCGGGCCGACTCACCATCTCGGTCGAGCGGCTGCAGCCGCTGCGCTACGGCGAAAACCCCCCGCAGCGCGCTGCACTCTACGTCACCGAGGAGCCGCGCGGCATGCGCGATCTGGTGCAGCGGCACGGCAAGGAGCTCTCCTTCAATAACCTCCTCGACATCGATGCGGCGATGGCCGCAGTGGCCAACTGGCCCACCCGGCCGGCCTGCGCCGTCATCAAGCACACGACGCCTTGCGGCCTCGCCGTCGCCGGTACCGCCGCCGACGCGTTCATCCGGGCGCGGGCCACCGATCCGGTCTCCGCGTTCGGTGCCGTCGTGGCGTTCAACACGGTGGTGGACGAGGCGACGGCACAGGCGATGAGCGATCTCTTCGTCGAGGTCGTCGTGGCCCCCTCGTTTCACGCGGAGGCGCTGGCGGTCTTCGCCGCCAAGAAGAATCTGCGGGTGGTGGAGCTGCCGGTGAGCCGGGCGCCCGGCGCGCTCGACTTCAAGCGGGTGCGCGGGGGCTTTCTGGTGCAGGACGCCTTTGCCTTCGATCAGTCGGAGGAGGGCTGGCGGGTGGCCACGGCGCGCGCCCCGAGCGAGCGGGAGTGGGATGATCTGCGCTTCGCATGGGCGGCGGTGGCCACCGTCAAGTCAAACGCGGTGCTGCTGGCGCGGGGCGAGACGGCGATCGGCATTGGCTCCGGCCAGATGAGCCGGGTGGACAGCTCGTTCATGGCGGTCCACAAGGCGCGCCTGCACGGCCACGCCACCGAGCGCAGCGTCCTCGCGTCGGACGGCTTCTTCCCGTTTGCCGATGGTGTGGATGAAGCGGCCGCGGCCGGCGTCTCCGGCATCATTCAGCCCGGCGGCTCAGTCCGCGACCCCGAAGTCATCGCGGCGGCCGACCGCCATCACATCGCGATGGTCATGACCGGCCGCCGCCAGTTCCGCCACTAACCCCGACTCGCCATGACCTCAGTGCCAGCGGTCCGCCGCGACCCGCCTCCCTACCTCGCGGCCGCGATCACGGGTCTCGTGGTCTTCGCCATCTACGTTGCGACGCTCTCGCCCACGACGGCGTTCTGGGACACGTCGGAATACATGGCGGCCGCCCGAGTGCTGGGCATTCCGCATCCGCCGGGCAACCCGCTCTTCACCATCCTGGCCCACACCTGGGGGCTGCTGCCGCTGGCCGCCTCGTACGCGGTGCGGATCAACCTGTTTGCGGCGGCCACCAGCGCGGCCACCGCCGCCCTCTGGTTCCTGGTCGCCGATCGCTGGCTCCAGCCCATCGTGGCCCACCGGCGGATCCGCTGGGCCGCCTCGGCGGCGGGGATCCTGGTCGGGGCGTGTTCGTGGACGGTCTGGAATCAATCCACGGTGAACGAAAAGGTCTACACGGTCTCGCTCTTGTCGGTGGCGCTGGTGATGTGGCTGGTGGTGCATTGGGCGGACGATCAGGCGGGACCCCATCGCGACCGGTGGCTCGTGCTGATCGCCTATGTGCTCGCGCTGACCTCGACCAATCACCTCATGGGCGTGCTCGCGGCACCCGCCGTGGTGATCTACGCGCTCTGGACCGACTGGCGCGCATTCACCCGGCCATCGGTGATCGTGGGGATCGTGCTGGCGGCGGCGGTCGGCATCTCGCTCAACTACATCTATCTGCCGATGCGCGCGGCCCAGCTGCCTGCCATCAACGAGGGCGAGCCGATCTGCCGCAGCGCGATGCAGGTCATGACGTTCAACTGCCAGGCGCTGAGCGACGTGCTGGGACGGGTCCAGTACGGCAAGCCGTCGGTCTTCGACCGGCAGGCGGACATCGTTGCGCAGTTCGGCAACTACATGGAGTACGTCTCGTGGCAGTTTGCCCGGGACTGGAACGCGCTGGCGGTCGTCTTCACGGCGATCTTCGGTGCGCTGGGCCTGGGCGGGCTCGTCGCGCTCTGGCGGCGGGACCGCCGCGCGGGCATCGCGGCGGCCGCCATGCTGGGGACGCTCAGCTTCGCGCTGGTCGTCTACCTCAATTTCAAATACGGCTTTTCGCAGCACGCCGAGCAGGCGCAACACGAGGTGCGCGAGCGCGACTACTTCTTCATCGCGTCGTTTTCGTACTTTGGCGTGCTCGTCGCCGTGGGGTTCGGGGCGCTGCTCGAGTGGATCGTCGCCTTTCTGCGCGATCGCGGCACCGAGCGGGGCCGGTGGGCGCTGGCCACGCCCGTGCTGGTGCTGGCGCTGGTACCGCTCCTCGGCAATCGCATCACGGCCAGCCGCGCGCACGAGACGATGGCGCGGGATTTTGCGGTCGATCTGCTGGAATCGATCGAGCCATACGGCATCCTGATCACCGCCGGCGACAACGACACCTTCCCGCTCTGGTACGCGCAGGAGGTCGAGGGGGTGCGACGGGACGTCACCCTCGCCAACCTGTCGCTGATGAACACCGACTGGCACCTCCGCCAGCTCCGCCGCCGCGCCACACCGACCTTCGATCCCGCGCCCGCCGCGCCGCTCTGGCGCCCGTCGCCCCGCGAGGGCGGCGTCCCGCTCACCGACTCGGCGGGCAAGCCGGCTCCGGTCGTGGCGTGGCCCAAGCCGACGACGCCGGTCTTTTCGCTGACCGAGGGCCAGCTCGACAGCCTGCCGGAAGTGCAACCGATCCAGAAGAACAGCGGCATCCGGCTCGATAGCATCCAGATCGCGTTCGGCACTGACTACCTCGAGCGGAAGGACTTCGCGGCGGTCTTCCTCATCAAGGACAACATCGGGAAGCGGCCGATCTATTTCGCGTGGAGCGACGGCAATTATCCGGACGAGACGCTGGGGCTCACGCCGTACCTCGTGAGCACCGGCCTGGTGCGTCAACTGATGCCCAGGCCGGTGGCGCCCAACGACTCGATCGTGCTGTCGCAGGGGCTGGGCTACGTCAACGTGCCGCGCTCGAACAAGCTCCTGTGGAACGTCTATCACTGGCAGACGGCGGCGCACGCCCGCCCGCGCGGATGGGTGGACCCGCCGTCGTCGTCGATCCTGTCGCTGTACGCCGTCGTCTACGGCGGCATGGCGGAAGTGCTCGAGAAGCAGGGCGACAAGGTCCGGGGCGCCCGCGCGGACTCGATCGCCCGCGCGGTAATGGGCAACCTGCGCCGCTGATGGCCGGCCGGCCGTACGTGCTGGCGGAGACCGACCAGAGAACCGTCCGGGCCACGGAGTACTCGGTGGCAATCCTGCCCTGGGGCGGCACCGCGGCCCACAATTCTCATCTGCCCTACGCCACGGACACGATCCAGGTGGAGCGGATGGCGATCGAGGCAGCGGGCCAGGCCTGGGAGCAGGGCGCCGAACGGATTGCCCGCTTCCTGGTCGAGCTGGCGGCGGCCGATCGCGGCGATCTCTATGGCTGACGCCCCCGGCCGCGCCCGCGCTCCGGTCTTGACAAAACTCCCGGCCGTGCGTTACTACCAGTGTCGCGGACCGTGTCGCAGAAGACGTAGTTTCCGCACAACGAGACGCCGCCAACCCGGCGCATTGACCCCGACACACGCTTGACGCACACATGATTCCGGTCGTTGGATTTGCCCGTCTTGGCTTCTGGTTTTGCCTGAGGCCGGAGGAAGGCACGTGAGCGGTAGGCCACATCAGCTCTTGCACGACGCATACAGCGCGCACCCCGCAGGGCGCGCCGCGCGTCCGCCGGCATGGCGCGGGGTACACATTACCCCTGCCCTGCCCGACGGACGGCCCGATGGCCACGCCAGCCGCCACACCCCCCAACTCAGCCAGATCCCGCATCAGGACAACGCCGGCCCACCCGGGTCTCTTCATAGCCGTTGCGCAGGAATCGGCGCCTGCAGCCGCATGCCCTATCACTGGAGCCAGGAGGCGACATGTTCGACTGGTGTGTGACGCGTTCGGGGATGAGTGCCCGGATCGGACGCCGGATCTTGATCGCGGGAGCCGTGCTTGGCGCCGGGTGGGCGCGACCGGCCCGCGCCGCGACCCCGGCTGATGATGGCGGGCGGGCCCGCGACATCGCGCGCTACGAAGCGCGGGTCAGCGCGGCCGGACACACAATCGCGGACGGACTCGCGGCCCACGGCAACGCCGCCATCCCCGCGTTCGCGCGGAAATACGGCCTGCCCTGCTCCGCCTGTCACACGGCGTGGCCGGAGCTCAATACCTTTGGCCAGACGTTCAAGGACAACGGCTACCAGCTGGGCAACGATCGCGATTCGCCCATCTGGCTCAACCCGTCGTACTTCCCGCTCGCCATCCGTACGACACCGCAGTGGCGCCTTGAGCGCACGACCAACCAGTTGGTCGACGCCACCCCGGGCGACGGGGCGAGCGGGAGTGTCGCCAAGACGATCACGCAAACCGGCCTCGACATCTCCGGCGCCGACCTGCTGATGCTCGGCACCCTGTACAAGAACATCACATTCGGCTTCGTGCCGACGATCGAGGACGGTGCAGGCGTCGGCATCGAGACCGCGTTCGTGCGGTTCGACAATCTGTTCGACTCGCGATGGGCCAACCTGAAGGTCGGCAAGTTCGAGCTCGACAACATCCTGTCCGAGAAGCGGACCCTCATGCTGTCGACCAACGGCACGTTCTATCAGAGCTATCACTTCCTGCCACCCGGCGCCGCGACCAACTTCGGGCTGGGCGACAATCAGATCGGAGCCGAGTGGCTGGGGCACTCATCGGACAGCTACAGCCGTGTCAGCGTGGCCATGCTGAGCAGCGTCGATGGCGTGCCCGGACTGCCCGCGGGCAAGAGTTTTGACGCGGCGCTCAACCTCAGCCAGGCCTTCGATGCCGGAAAACTCGGCGTCCAGCGGATCGGCGCCTTCGCCTATCTGGGTCGCCGGCCCACGACGTTCGAGACCTCGGGCGGGGAGCCGATTCCCGGCACCGGGACCAACAACCGGTCGTTCAGCCGGTTCGGCGCCGTCGCTGACCTGTTCCTGGGGCGGCTGGAGTTCATCCCGCTGGTCATGCACGCCACGGATGACAAGGACCTGGCCGGCGGGATTCAGAACGCCGTCTGGAACAGCGCCCTGCTCGAGGCCCACTACTATGTGAGCCCACAGCTGATCTTCACGCAACGCAGCGAGATCGTCCGGATGACGCGGCAGGCCGACCCGGCAACGGAGTCCACGCTGGGCAACGTGAGGGCATTTACGTTCGGCTATCGGTGGTACCCGATCATGTTCAGCCGTGCCGGGCTCGCCATGGTGGGCGAGTTGAGCTTCACGCGCACGATTGGCACGGTCCCCTTGAGCGGTGCCGGCGTCGGTATCGACCCGCTCTCTCCGACAACGCCGGTCCAGGCGACGAGCGTCCTGGTCGGCTTCGACTTCGACTTCTAACCGCGGAGGCGACCCATGAGTCGTACGTTTCTGATGGCCTGCGCCGCGGGATGCGGTTTGCTTCTCGCCGGTGCGAGCGTCGCCGGCGCGCAGAGCCAGGCCCCGGCCGCAAGTGCCGCTGTCTCCCACATCGATGGCGTCACCGGCCACGCGGCGGCCGGCGCCCACGAATATCGCCGCTACTGCATCGGCTGCCACGGCGACGCAGGCGACGGCACCGGCGAGAACGCCCAGTGGATCGAGCCCAAGCCGCGGGATTTCACCGCGGCGGTCTTCAAGTGCCGCTCGACGCCTACCGGGACGCTCCCGACCGATGAGGATCTGTTCCACTCCGTCTCACGCGGGTTCGTGACGAGCAACATGCCGCCGTGGGCCCCGCTCTCGCGCCAGGCCCGGGCGGACGTCGTGGCCTACATCAAGACCTTCTCACCCCGTTGGCAGACCGAGACGGCCGGCACCCCGATCGTGGTGCCGCCGGAGACGCCGGTGACGGCGGCCAGCATCCTCAACGGGCGGGAGCTGTTCCAGAAGTTGGAATGCTGGAAGTGCCACGGCCCCGCCGGCCACGGCGACGGCCCCTCGGCGTCGACGCTGACCGACAGCAAGGACCAGCCGATTCATCCGTACAACTTCTCCAGCGGCTCGCGCTTCAAGTGCGGCGTGACCAACGCGGACCTCTACAAGATTTTCATGACCGGTGTCGACGGCACGCCGATGCCGTCCTTTGCCGACAACCTCCAGCCCGATCAGGCGTGGGACCTGGTGCACTTCCTCCGGACGCTCCAGCCGCTGCAGACGCCGGAAGCGGCGATCTGGCATGCGTGGCTGCCCGCGCACGCCGGGGAGCTCAAGCCAATCGGCCCGGATGCCGGTGGTCAGTAGTCCCAACGATTCACCCTTCACCAACGGTAGAACGATGCGTACCAGATTGCTGTCATCCCTTGCCCTCGTCACCGCCGCTGCGGCGGTGACGGGTGCGATGCCGGCGCCGCGCGCCAATGCGGGCGTCATTGCAGGAACCATCACCTTTACCGGCACGCCTCCCAAGATGCGGCCGATCGACATGGCCAAGGAGCCCAGCTGCGCCGCGCAGCACGCCACCCCGATCATGAACGAGAATGTCGTGACCGGGCCGGGCAACACCATCGCGAACGTCGTGGTGTACATCTCGGCGGGCGACCAGCCCAAGGCGGCACCGTCCACGGCGGCGCGCTATGACCAGAAGGGCTGCGAGTACCTGCCGCACGTGGCGGTGATGCAGGCGGGACAGCCGCTCGAGATCTATAACGACGACAAGACCTCGCACAATATCCATCCCATGGCCAAGCTCAACCCGGAGTGGAACAAGTCGCAGCCGCCCGGCTCGCCGCCGCTCAAGGCCACGTACGAGAAGCCGGAGTTTATCGCCGTCAAGTGCAACATCCACCCCTGGATGCATGGCTACTTCGCCGTTATGAACACGCCGCACTACGACGTCAGCAGCGCCAACGGCACGTTCAAGATCACGGGCCTGGCGCCGGGCAAGTACACCGTCACCGCCTGGCATGAGCGGTTTGGCAAACTGACCCAGGAAGTCACCGTCCCGGCCACCGGCGGCGGCACAGCGGACTTCGTCTACAAGGTCACGCCCTACTAGACCCGGATCGCGGCGCGCGGCGACGGATCTTCCGCCGGCGGACCGAACGATCCGGCCCGGCATAGTCTCATTGCGTTCAGCGGAGGCCAACTGACCGTGGGCAAACTGTTCGCAGCCATCGTGGCAGTGATCACCCTGATCTCGGCCGGTATCTTCATCGCGCGCATCTGGTGGCTTCCACCCGACATTTCGGTGCTCGGCGTCGGCATCGATCACCAGCTTGTCGAGACGCTGATCGCCTCGGGGGTCCTGTTCGTGCTGGCGCAGCTCGCGCTGGCGGCCTTCGCCTGGCAGTACGGTGCGGGTGACGCGACCCGGCCGATCAAGATCTTCCCCGGCGGCGCCACCCCGATGGTGGTGCTCGCCGTGCTGCTGGTGGGCGCCGAAGTGCTGGTGCTCACGTTCGTGGGATCGCGGGTCTGGGCCGGCATCTTCCTCTCCCCGCCGGCGGCCAACGCGCTGCACGTCGACGTCCAGGCCGAGCAGTTCGCCTACTACTTCAGATACGCGGGCAAGGACGGCAAGTTCGGCACGCTGCACCCGGACATGATCGACGATGCTAACGGCAATTTCTTCGGTCTGGACCCAGCCAACGACACCACGGCGCGCGACGACATCGTGTCGGCGTCGCTGGTGGTGCCGGTCGGCCAGCCGGTGCTACTCACGCTCCATGCCAAGGACGTGGGCCACGCATTCTACGTCCCCGATCTGCGGATCCAGCAGGACTTCGTGCCGGGGCTCGACATTCCGCTCCAGTTCACCGCCACCCAGGTCGCCAAGAAGGAGATTGTATGCACGCAGTTGTGCGGATTGGGACATTTCAACATGCGGGCGTATCTGGAAGTGAAGCCGCAGGCACAGTTCGCGGAGTGGCTCGCGGACCAGGAAGCACAGCTCGAGTGAACGGCGGGATCAACGGACCGAACCATGGCTGAGACATCGGAAGCACCGGTCACGCCCCACAGCGATGTCCTCGCTGGGCACGGCCACGCGCACCTGCCGCCCACCGGCTTTCTGCGCAAGCACGTCTTCAGTCTGGATCACAAGGTCATCGGCAAGCAGTACCTGGACCTGGCACTGGTGGCGGTGCTGACGGGCATGGTACTGTCCTGGCTGATGCGGTTTCACCTCGCCTATCCCGCCGCGGCCGTCCCCGGACTCGGCAAGATCGCGCCGGGCGTCGCCGCCGGTGGCATCATCACGCCGGAGCTGTATCTCCAGCTGATGACCATGCACGGGACGATCATGGTGTTCTTCGTCCTGACCACGGCGCCGTTCGCCGGCTTCGGCAACTTCATCCTGCCGATTCAGGTCGGGGCCGAGGACATGGCCTTCCCGCGCTTCAACATGATGTCGTTCTGGGTGACGCTGGTGGCGTTCCTGGTGCTCCTCGCGTCGTTCTTTGTGCACGAGGGTCCGGCGCTCTCGGGCTGGACCGCCTATGCGCCGCTTAGCGCCATCGGCAAGGCTGCCGGCCCCGGCCAGGGCACCGGCCAGACGCTCTGGGCGCTCTCCATCGCGATCTTCTGCGTCGGACAGCTGCTAGGCTCGCTGAACTTCATCGCGACCACGCTGGATCTTCGCACGCGCGGCATGACCCTGATGCGGATGCCGTTCTCGACGTGGGCCTGGTTCATCACGTCGATCATCGGGCTCATCGCCTTCTCCGTGCTGCTGCCGGCCTGCATCCTGCTGATTCTCGATCGGGTGGCGGGTACCAGCTTCTTCGTCCCCGCCGGCCTCGTAGTGAGCGACCAGCTGCAGCCGCACTCGGGCGGGTCCCCGCTGCTGTGGCAGCACCTCTTCTGGTTCTTCGGGCATCCCGAGGTGTACATCGCCATCCTGCCGGGCATCGGGATCATCTCGCACGTGCTGCCGGCCTTTGCGCGGAAGCCGCTGCTCGGTCCGAAGGTGGTGCTCAGCTGCATGGGCGCCATCGCCTTCCTGAGCTACACGGTGTGGGGACACCACATGTTCCTGAGCGGCATGAACCCGCTCTCCGCCACGCTCTTCTCGGTCCCGACGCTCATCATCACCATCCCGGCCACCATCGTGGTCCTCCTGTGGATCGGGACGCTGTACGGGTCGCGCATGCGGTTCACGACGGCGGGGCTCTTCTGCCTGGGCTTCGTGTCGGTGTTCGTGAGCGGCGGCATCAGCGGCTTCTTCCTGGCGCAGCCGTCGATCGACACCTATCTCCACGGCACCTACTTCGTGGTGGGCCACTTCCACTTTGTGATGGGTGTCGCGGCGATGTTTGGCATCTTCGCCGGGATGTTCTTCTGGTTCCCCAAGATGTACGGCCGCATGCTCAATGAGACGCTTGGCAAGATCCACTTCATCCTGACGCTCATCGGCGTCTATGCCATCTTCATGCCGATGCACTACCTCGGCCTGGCGGGCAATGTCCGCCGCTATTCGACGTTCACCGATGAGTACATGAAGAGCTCCCTGCCGCTCCACCGCTTCATTACGTATGCGGCGCTGTTCACCGGCGCGGTGCAGCTCATCTTTCTGTTCAACGTCTTCTGGAGCCGATTCCGGGGCGCACGCGCCACCGCCAATCCGTGGGACGCGACCTCGCTCGAGTGGTCGACGTCATCGCCCCCGCCGTTCGACAATTTCGGCGGCCAGCATCCGGTGGTGGTCAACGGCCCGAACGAATACGGCACCGCCGGCCCGGCCGGTGACCATCTGATGCAGGCCCCCGCCCTCGCGCCGGGTGGCTGAGGTGACGGCGGCACCGATGCGCGTCGGGGCGTCACGCGCCGATCTATCGCCCGCTCGCACCGGCGTCTGGATCGGCGTGGCGGCGAGTGCCATGATCTTCGCGGCGCTCACCAGCGCCCTCATGGTGCGGAAGGGCGCCGCCGCCGACTGGCGGCACATCGCCCTGCCGCCCATTCTGTACTTCAACACGGTGATTCTCGTCGCCAGCAGCGCCACCGCCGCCCTGGCGCGGCGCCGCCTGCTGGCCACCTGGATCGTCGCCGCCGACAGCCGGCCCGGTACGGTGCCGGCCGGCACCGGGCTTACCTGGCTGTACGTCACGCTCGGACTCGGCGTGCTCTTCGTCGCCGGCCAGCTCGCGGCGTGGCGGGAACTGGCGGCGCAGGGCGTCTTTCTCGCCTCCAATCCCAGCAGCAGCTTCTTCTACGTCTTTACCGCGCTGCATGGGCTGCACCTGGTAGGCGGCGTGATCGCGCTCGGCTACCTCATCTGGCGAGTCCGCACGGCCGGGGACGATCCTCCCGAACAGGCGCTCGGCGCGGCGACGCTGTACTGGCACTTCCTGGACGTCCTGTGGCTCTATCTGCTCCTTGTCCTCATACTGCGGCTGTGATGTGCCGCCGGAGGTAGCGTGAGCGAATCGGGGGTGTCCGTGGCTGCGGGTCACGGGCTTGGCGCGGTGACGGAGCAATCGCCGCTCGGCATCGAGTCGAAAAAGCTGGTCATGTGGCTGTTCATCATCGCCGATGCCGCAACGTTCGGGGCCCTGCTCTTTGGTTATGGGTACCTCCGCGTCGCCAGCCCCAACTGGATCAGGCCGTTCTCGTTCACACCCACGGTGCTGAATGGGCTCGTCATGACGGCCGCGCTCCTGACGAGCAGTCTGACCATGCTGCTCGGGGTCATGGCGGCGCAGGCGGGCCGCCGCAGCGCGTGCATCCGGTGGCTCCTGGTGACCGTAGCGCTCGGCACCCTCTTCGCCGTGCTGCATATCAGGGAATGGCTCCATCTGATCGGCGACGGCTGGAGTCCGTCGGCCAATCCGACGGGCGGCGCCGTGCTGGTGGGCGGGACCTTCTTCAGCGTCACCGGCCTGCATCTGCTGCACGTCCTGGGCGGTGTCATCGCGATCCTGGTGATCGCGTTCGGCTTTGGACGCGGACGGTTTACGGCGGCGCATGTCGAGACCACCGGGCTGTACTGGCACTTCGTCGACCTGGTCTGGATGTTCGTCTTTCCGCTCGTCTATCTCATGAACGTTCGCTGACACCGGACGCCTTGAAAGGTCGGAACATGTCCATCGAAGGATCGACGCGGGAACCGGGCGTCCGGGTGTACCTGGCGGTCTGGGTGGCGCTGCTGGCGATTGTGGGAGTCGAAACGGTATTGGTCGTCTACGGGGGACTGGCGCCCGGGACCCTGGTGCTGGCGCTCCTCGCGCTCGCCGTCCTGGAGGCGGGCCTGGCCGTGATGTACTTCATGCACCTCCGCTATGAGCGGCGGCTGCTCTTCTGGTCGCTCATCCCGGCGCTCCTCTTCGTGCTGCTGATGATGAACCAGTTCTGGTCCGATGCGCACCGCATCGTCAAGCTGCACCTCTGATGCCCATGACCCATGCGCCCGGCTCGATCCAGGCCATGCTGGGCGCCATGGCGATGCTGGCGCTTCCCGCCTTCCTCATCTGCACCGGCATTGCGGTGATGGCCTACCGCCGGCGGGATCGGTCCGGCGGCGACTGATTACGCCGCCGGCACTTCGACGATCCCTCGCTCCAGCGTCTGCTTCACCGGGCATCGGTCGGCAAGCTGGAGCAAGCGGGTCCGCTGCTCGTCGCTCAGGGGGCCCGTAAGCTCCACCTTCCGCTCCACCCGCGTCACGCCCACCTGCTCCTTCGCACACTCCTCGCAGTCGTGCTCGTGAGCCCGCGCGGTCCTGAGCTGCACCTGGACCGCTTCCAGGGGCCACCTTGTCGCGTCCTGTGGCGGGTGGGAAGCTGGCGCCGCGCGCCTCTGCCGCGACCGCGCGCGGTGCCTCAGTCGATCTGGATCGAAGCGGCCGGCGATCGCTCAGGTGCGCGCGACCGCCAGGACCAGTGCGGCGAGTGGCGGCAGATCGAGGACCACCGAGTGGGGCTGGCCCTGCCACGGCATGGCCTCCGCCGCGGCGCCAGCCGTCGCCGGCAGGTGACTGCCGCCGAACTCGGCATCATCGCTCGAGAGCACGGTCTGGTACGTGGCCGCGGCGGGCACGCCCACCCGGTAGGCCGGCTGCGGGATCGGCGTGAGGTTGAGGATCACGACGTGGTGGGACCCGTCCCACCGCCGGAGGTAAGACATGACCGACCGCTCGCGGTCGCAGCACTCGATCCACTGGAAGGCGTCGGGGTCGGGATCGCCGCGCCAGAAGTCCGGCTCGCCCCGGTACAGCCCGCCCAGCCGGACGAGGAACCGGTCGAGGCCGGCCCGCAGCGGGTCGGCGGCCAGGTGCCAGTCCAAGCTCGTGTCGTGATTCCACTCTCGCGTCGACGCGAGCTCCGTCCCCATGAAGAGGAGTTGCTTGCCCGGTCGGGTGTACTGGTATGCCAGCAGGACGCGGAGGTTGGCAAACTGCTGCCAGTGATCCCCCGGCATCTTGTTGATCAGGGAGCCCTTCCCGTGCACCACCTCGTCATGCGAGAGCGGCATGACGAACTGTTCGCTGTACTCGTAGATCATGGCGAAGGTGAGGCGATCGTGGTGGTAGCGCCGGAACAGCGGGTCAGTGTGGAAGTAGGCCAGCGTGTCGTGCATCCAGCCCATGTTCCACTTGAACGTGAAGCCGAGGCCGCCTTCGGCCGGCGAGCGGGTGACGTTGGGCCACGCGGTGGATTCCTCCGCCACGGTGAAGCACCCCGGTGCGTCCTGACGCACAGCGTCGTTCATCGCCTGCAGAAATGCGACGGCCTCCAGGTCCTCTCGCCCGCCCTGCCGGTTGGGGACCCACTCGCCCGCCTTGCGGCTGTAGTCCAGATAGAGCATAGACGCGACCGCATCAACCCGCAGGCCGTCCACATGGAACTCACGCAGCCAGTACAGGGCGTTGGCAATGAGAAAGTTCCGCACCTCGTTGCGGCCGTAGTTGAAGATGAGGGTGCCCCAGTCGGGGTGCTCGGCCCGGCGCGGATCGTCATGCTCGTACAGCGCGGTGCCGTCGAAGCGGCGCAGCGCGTAGTCGTCCTTCGGAAAGTGGGCGGGGACCCAGTCGAGAATCACGCCAATCCCCGCCCGGTGGCAGCAATCCACGAAGAACCGGAAGTCGTCAGGAGTGCCGTAGCGCGCCGTCGGCGCGAAGTAGCCGGTGACCTGATACCCCCACGAGCCGGTGAACGGGTGCTCCGCGATCGGCATCAGCTCGACATGGGTAAACCCCAGCCGTGCGACGTGCTCAACCAGGCGGACCGCGATCTCCCGGTAGGTGAGCGAGCGGTCCCCATCCTCCGGGATGCGGGCCCAACTGCCGAGATGCACCTCGTAGATGGTCATGGGCCGTCGGGCATGGTCAAGGCCGGGGCGCTGGTCCATCCACGCGTCGTCATGCCATGCATACGTCGAGGCCACGACGCGCGACGCGGTGCCGGGCGCCTCCTCCATGGCCCGGGCGTACGGATCGGTCTTGACCCTGAGCGACCCGTCCGCGGTATGCAGCTCGTACTTGTATCGTGCGCCGGCACCGACGCCCGGCGCGAAGAGCTCGAAGATACCGGACGTGTCCAGCAGCCGCATCGGATTGCGGCGGCCGTCCCACCGGTTGAAGTCGCCCACGAGACTGACGGCGCGCGCATTGGGGGCCCAGACGGCAAACGCCGTTCCCTCCACGCCGTCCACCACGCGCACCTGCGCGCCCAGCACGTTCCAGAGGCGCCGGTGCGTCCCCTCGTTGAACAGATGCCGGTCCATTTCGCCCACGGTGGGGTCAAAGCGATAGGGATCGTCGGTGTCCCACGTCGCGCCATCGGGATAGCGAAATGAGAGCTGGTACCGCAGCGGCGCCCGACCCCGCGGGAGCAGCGCGGCAAAGAGCCCCGGGTCGGCCACGCGCTGCATCGGGATTCGACGGCGGTTGTCCACCACGACTTCCGCGGCCACCGCCTCCGGCATGAACGTACGCACGACGATCCCGTCAGCGGTCGCATGCGGGCCCAGGAGATCATGTGGCTGGCGATGGTCTCCGCGCAGCAGCGCGTCGACCTCGCCGCCAGCCAGTCCGGCCATCATCTGGTCGGGAGGTGTGCTACTCATGAGTGCCGCTCGTGTCGAAGCAGAATTACGGAACGTGCGGTCAGGTTGACGGCGGCCGACGCGATGCCGCGCTCGCCGGGTCGGACAGTGTTGAGGATCTCGATCCAGCCACCCGGCTCCGCCAGCGCCGGCAGGGTGAAATGCCGCGATCGGCCCCCGCCATTGAGCAGCAGCAGCAGCGTCTCGCCCACGAGCAGCCGACCGTGCGGGTCGGTGGCGTCGGTGGAGCGCCCGTGAACCAGCATCCCCAGCACGTGATTCGCGGGATTACGCCAGTCGGCGTCCGTCATTTCGGCGCCGTCCGGCCGGTGCCACGAGACGTCCTTCACCCCCGCCTCGGCGATCGGGCGTCCGTGAAAGTAGGTGCGCCGCTGGAGCACCGGGTTGGCACGCCGGATGCCGAATGCCCGCCGGGTGAAGGCCAGCAGCTCGCGCTGACGCCGGTTCAGGTCCCAGTCCATCCATGTGAGCTCGCTGTCCTGGGCATAGGCGTTGTTGTTGCCCTGCTGGGTGCGCCCGACTTCGTCGCCGTACAGCAGCATCGGAATGCCCTGCGAGCAGGCGAGCGTCGCGAGAAAGTTGCGCCGCATCCGGTCGCGGAGCGCAACAATCCGGACGTTCCCCGTGGGACCCTCCGCACCCCAGTTGCAGCTGAGGTTGTGGTCGGTGCCGTCGCGGTTTCCCTCCCCGTTGGCCTCGTTGTGTTTCCGCTCGTAGGACACCAGATCGTTGAGCGTGAAGCCGTCGTGCGCCGTCACGAAATTGATGCTGGAGTAGGGGCTGCGCCCGGAGTTCTCGTACAGATCGCTGCTGCCGGAGAGGCGGTAGCCAAGATCGCTGACTTCGCCCGGGCTCCCGCACCAGAAGCGTCGCACCGTATCGCGGTACTGGGCGTTCCACTCCGCCCAGCCCACCGGGAACCCACCCACCTGGTAGCCGTCGTGGCCCAGATCCCACGGCTCGGCGATCAGCTTCACCCGGGACAGTAGCGGATCCTGCCGGATGATGTCGAAAAACCGGGCATCGCGGCGGTAGTCGTTCGGGTCGCGGGCCAGCGTCGTGGCCAGGTCAAAGCGGAACCCGTCCACATGCATCTCGGCGACCCAGTAGCGGAGGCTGTCCATCACCAGCTGCATCACACGGGGGTGCGGGAGGTTGAGCGAATTCCCGGTGCCGGTGAAGTCCCTGTAGTGCCGGGGATCCTCCGGTTGCAGCCGGTAGTAGGAGCGGTTGTCGATGCCCCGGAAGCAGAGCGTCGGGCCAAGGTGATTGCCTTCGCCGGTGTGGTTGTAGACCACGTCGAGAATGACTTCGATGCCCGCGCCGTGGAACCGCTTGACCATCGTCTTGAACTCGCTGACCTGCTCGCCGAGTCCCGCCCGCGCGTAGCGGACGTCAGGGGCAAAGAATCCGATCGAGCTGTAGCCCCAGAAGTTGTGCAGACTGCGATCGTGCAGATGGCGCTCGGTGACGAACTGATGCACCGGCATGAGTTCGAAAGCCGTGATGCCGAGTGACCGGAGGTGATCGATGATCGGGTCGGTGGCCAGGCCCAGATACGTGCCGCGGAGCTCCTCCGGAACGTCCGGGTGGCGCATCGTCATCGCCTTGACGTGCGCTTCGTAGATGACCGTCCGGTTCCACGGCACCTGTGGCGGCTCGTCGTTGCCCCAGCTGAACGCGGATTCCGCCACGATGCACTTGGGCATGCCGCCCGCGCTGTCGCCACGCGCCGGCTCGAGATCCCCCTGCGGGCCGCCGAGCGGATAGCCAAACTGCGCCTCGCTCCACTGCACCGTGCCGCTGATCGCCTTGGCGTAGGGATCCAGCAACAGCTTGGCGGCGTTGAAGCGGTGCCCCTCCAGCGGGGCGTACGGCCCGTGCACCCGGTAGCCGTAGAGTTGCCCCGGCCGCACGTCTGGGAGGTAGGCGTGCCAGACCATGTCGGTCCGCTCCTGCAGCGGAATGCGGGCGGACTCCACGGCGGCGGCGGCGCCGTCGAAGAGACACAGGTCCACGCCGGTGGCGTGCTCCGAGAACAACGCGAAATTCGTCCCTTCCCCGTCGAATGTGGCGCCAAGCGGTGCCGGCGTCCCGGGCCAGACGCGAGTCACCGGCGCTCCACGTGCGGCGTCATCGTGCCGCCGCGGCCGCGGCGTCCTGCAGGAGGCCGTTCAGCGGAATCGCCGCCCAGTCGGGGCGATTGTTGAGCTCGTAGCGCAGCTCGTAGACGACCTTGTCGAGCAGATAGAACGCCAACAGGTCCTCGAGCTCGCCGCCGTTGGGCGGAAGAATGTCGGCGATGCCGGGGGTCGCGAAATACCCCTGGAGGAACGCCGCCGAGGCCCAGCGGCTCCAGAACGCCGCCCACGGGGCCACGACGGCGATGTCCCCAGGGCGGATGGGGCCGCCCCGCAGGGCAAAGCCCGTGGCGTACTCGAACGATCGCAGCATCCCGGCGACGTCCCGCAGCGGGGACCGCTTGAACCGCCGCTCGCTGAGACTGCGGCTCGGCTCTCCCTCGAAGTCGAGGATCACGAAGTCGCGGCCGGTATACAGCACCTGGCCCAGGTGATAGTCGCCGTGCACCCGGATGCGGCGTGCGGCGATCTTGCGATCCATGAGCGCGCGGACCCGTTTGAGCAGCGGCTCCTCCAGGCCAAGCGCGGTCTCCGCCGCGTCACGATCGGCCGGGTGGAGCGTATCCAGCTGCCGCCGGAGCACGCCGAGGGTCAGCTTGATCTGGCCGCGAAGCGACTGGTACAGGGAGCGGCGGTACAACGCCGTGAACGCCTCCGGAGTAAAGGCCGGATCGTCACTGCCGCCGGCCAGCGCAAGGTGCATCTCCGCCGTCCGGCAGCCCAGGAGGCGGGCCTGCTCGGCGTAGGCGCCCAGCGCGTCGGCAGCCGCCGCCGGGTACGGCTCGCCCGCGAGGTCGAGCGAGGCGCGACCCTCCCCCAGCGTGGGATCGCCCGTGAGCTGTCGCGTCAGCACCCGCTCGAAGAACTGATTCAACGCGTGGAGCGTGTGGGTCCAGGCGTCCCCCTCGCTCGGCACGTACTCGGTCACCACGGCGATGGTCATGGGATCGCTTCCCGGCCGCCGGTACTCAAGCGAGCCCGCGACGCGCGGCATCCGCCGGAAAGTGGTCCGTTCGGTCAGGAACCGTCCGATCTCGAGCTCCGGATTGAGCCCCGGCTCGGTCCGGCGGAACAGCTTCAACAGCAGCCGGTCACCGAACAGCACCGACGTATTGCTCTGCTCGCCGCGGAGCACCGTGGCCGGCAGCGCCGCGGCGGCCTCGCCCCGGAGCTCGCGCCACTGCGACGTCCGGCCCGCCACAAGCTCGCCTTGGGGCCCGCGCCAGCGGCTGCGGCGACCGATGCCATCGAGCAAGGCCTGGTCGAACTCTTCGGCGGCGGTCGCATCGAACAGTACGGCACCTGCCTGCCGCGGACCGGTTCGTTTTGCCGGCACATCGAGCCGGGCGATCACGGCGTGCGGCGCGCCGGCCAGCAGCGCGCGGGCCCGCTCGCCAACCGCGCATCCCACCGGCAGCGCGTAGGTCTCCGTCGCGCCCTCGCGGAACGTCACGTCGAGCAGCAACAGAAAGGTGTCGCCGGCGGCCGTCGGGATCCGCACCGCGTCACCGATTTCCACGCCGGTGATCTGCTGGGTCTTGGAGCGGAACCACCGCCGGGTGGCGAGATACCTGGCCAGCACCGGCCCCAGCAGATCGGCCTCGGCGCCGCTGAGAAGCGTCTGCCACTCGCCGCGCACCGCCAACGTCGGCACGCCGGCGTCTGACCCGGCGGGGCCTGCCTCCACGGCGGCGGGACGCAGACTGAACCAGTAGAAAGCGTACGGGCCCAGCGTCACGAAGTACGGCAGCTCCCCGATCGGCGGAAACTCCGTCCGCCCGAACATCTCCACCGGCGTCATGCCGCTGTATTCAGCCAGGTCGAGCTCGACACACTGCACGTACCGCGACAGGTTGGCCACCACCAGAATTTGCTCGCCCTCCCAGGTCCGGATGAACGTGAGCACGCGATGGTTCTCCGGCTGCAGGAACTCGATGGCGCCACGGCCAAGCGCCCGGTACTCCTTCCTTAGCCCGATCAGGTGCTTGGTCCACCAGAGCAGCGACTGGGAGTTGTTCTGCTGCGCCTCGACGTTGACCGCTTCGTAGTGATACTCCGGGTCGATGATGATGGGCAGGAACAGCCGTTGGGGGTTGCTGCGCGAAAACCCGGCATTCCGATCAGAACTCCACTGCATCGGCGTGCGCACGCCGTTCCGGTCGCCCAGATAGATGTTGTCCCCCA
>JBBSCB010000040.1:0-21888 GCA_038250675.1 Gemmatimonadales bacterium | reverse complement strand
T
The DNA here is from genome assembly GCA_038250675.1 of Gemmatimonadales bacterium. Classification (GTDB taxonomy): domain Bacteria; phylum Gemmatimonadota; class Gemmatimonadetes; order Gemmatimonadales; family GWC2-71-9; genus JAICUF01. The sequence goes on along the minus strand of JBBSCB010000040.1, from coordinate 21,887 downwards.
CTCGCACGTCGTATCGAGCGACGGATGGGCGCTCGGACCCGTCGAGTCGGCGCAGGCGCTCATGACGGCGGGCGCGAAGAGCAGGGCGGCGACGAGAAGGATCTTCTTGGTGCGGGACATGGCAGTGGCCTCGGGCTAGAGATTTCAGGGGGGTGTGCTGCTCAGGGGGCAATGTGGAACTAATCGTGACCCGGGAATAGGCCCTTTTTGCGACAATTAGGGCCTGATTTGCGACAACCCTTGATTCTGGCCGCCGTTCCGGCTGACCGGCTGTCCCGACTGCGCGCGGCCGGAACCAGCCAGCGCAGTCTGCTGGCAGTCGATGGCTGGGCGGCCGCGATGGATGCAATCCGACTGCGACCTGTCGTAATGGCAGTTGTCGACCCGCTCCTGGGTGGCCGGCCGCGTACCCACGAGATCGAGCGGCTGCGCCTCATGTTTCCCTCACTGCCGATCCTGGTGTACACGGTGCTCGCGCCGGAGACCGCGGGCGCCCTGCTGGTGCTGGGCGGCGTCGGCATTCGCCGCGCGGTGTTCCATCGGGTCGATGATTCGCCCGAGGCACTGCGCCGCGCGATCAGCGCCGAGTTGGAGCAGAGCACCTCGCAGCGGGTGATCTCGATCCTTGCCGCCCGGCTGCCCGGACTACCCGATCCCATCATCCGCGCCCTGGAATGCACGCTCCACAACCCGTGCGAGCTCCCCACCGTGTCCCATCTGGCCGACCGTGCCCAGCTGACCCGGCGCACCTGCGAACGGGTCTTTGCCAAGCTGGAGCTTCCGTCGCCCGGTGTGGTCATGCTGATGGCACGGCTGCTGTACGCCCATCACCTGCTGCTCGATCCCGGCTATACCATCGAGGACGTCGCCCTGAAGCTCGGCTTCGGCAAGGCGCGCACGCTGCAGATGCACTTCCGCGACGTCTTCGGGCGGACGGCGGGTGACCTGCGCCTCTCGCTCTCCGTCGCCGAGGCGGTGGCGATCGTGACCGACCGCTTCCTCCCGGCGATCGTGCCGACCCGGCGCAAGGCGGTGGCCTCGTGAGCCGCCGCGTGCTGCTGGTGGACGACGAGCCGGAGCTGCGCCGCTCGCTCGAGCGCGCACTGCGCCTCGAGGGGTACGACGTACGCACGGCGGCCGACGCCGATTCGGCCTACGCGATTCTCAAGGAGCTGACGGTCGACGCCGCCCTCCTCGACCTCCGGATGCCGCATCTGACCGGCGACGCGCTCGCCATCGCGATGCTGCACCGCTGGCCGTATCTCAACGGCCGCATCATGCTCATGAGCGGCGACCCCTGGGCCGCGCGCGAGGCGTGGCCCGCCGAGCTGCAGTTCTGTCCCATTCTGGGCAAGCCGTTCAGTCTCGAGGTACTGGCCGATGCGATCGCCACGCTCATCATGGCGGCCGAGGCCCAGGCCCTTCCCCAGCGCAAGCGAAACGGGCACGAATGACGGCCGGCGCCTCCGCGTCGTCGTCCGGCGATCCGCTGGCGACGCTGCGTGAGTATCGCGTGCTGGCACCCTGGGGGCTGCGCGACCTGAGCGCGGTCTCGGGCGCCATCCTCGAGGCGTCGGGGGTGGTGCCGGTCAATGCCGCGGCGGCCGCGCGCCCCAGCGAGCGTACCATCCGCTTCTACGTGATGCGCGGGCTGGTGAGCCCGCCGGAAGGCCGCGGCACCGCCGCCGTCTACTCCTACCGCCATCTGCTGCAGGTCCTCGCGGTCAAGCTGCGCCAGATGGAGGGTGCCACCCTCGAGACCATCGCGCGGGAGAGCGCCGGCTTTACCGGTGACGTGATCGAGCGCCGGGTGGCGGTGGCGCTCGGCGCTTCACTGGTGCCGCCCGCCCGTCTCCGGCTGCTGCAGGACCCGGGCACCGGCCGGGGCCGCGTGGGACGGGCGCTGCAGGGATGGATCGCACCGCCGGAGCGCGCCGGTGCCGCCGCCATCACCTGCCGCCGCATCCCGGTCTCGGCCGGCATCGAGGTGCTGGTGGACGAGGCGCATCCGCTGCTCCGGATGGGCACCGACGCCGCGGTGATCGCCGCGGCGCTGCGGGCGGCGGTGACGGCGCTGCTGCCGTCCGCCGCATCCCACGACTACTCCAGGGACGGGAGCTGAACCATGGGCATGATCGTACTGCTGGTGATCATCGTCGTGCTGGGCCTCTGGCTCATGAGCGCCTACAACGGGCTGGTGGCGCTCAAGAACCAGGTGCTCAATGCGTGGAAGCAGATCGACGTGCAGCTCAAGCGGCGGCACGACCTGATCCCGAATCTCGTCAACACCGTCAAGGGCGCCATGGACTTCGAGCGCGGCACGCTCGAAGCCGTCATCTCGGCGCGCAACCGGGCCGTGAGCGCCACCGGCGTGCACGAGACGGCGCAGGCGGAGGGCGAGCTGACCCAGGCGCTGGGGCACCTGTTTGCGCTGAGCGAGGCGTATCCGCAGCTCAAGGCCACCGGCAACGCGGCCCAGCTCCAGGAGGAACTGACCAGCACGGAGAACAAGATCGGCTTTGCCCGCCAGCTCTACAACGACGTGGCGACGCAGTACAACACCCGCCAGATGCAGTTCCCTACCAATCTCGTCGCCGGGCTCGCCAAGGCCTCGCCGGCCGAGCTCTGGGAGATCGAGGACGCGGGCGAGCGGGCGGTGCCGGTCGTGGACCTGACCCGGCCGCCGCCGGCCTGAGGCAGCGGCGCGCGTGAGCGACGCCAATCTGTTCGCGCAGCAGCAGGCGAACCGGCGCCGCTCGGCCTGGCTCGTCGTCGGGTTCATCGGCTTCTTCGCCTGGATCGGGTTCGGGGGCGACGTGGCCTTTGCGCTGCTCACCGCCAACGACGGGCCCGGCTCCTACCATCACGTCGTTCCCGTCGTGGGCATCATCACCACCCTCGCCGCCGGCGCCATCGCCTGGTATGCATGGCGCAAGGGCGCCGAGCGGATTCTCTGGTCCACCAACGCCAGGGAAATCATCACGCCACAAACGCCCGCCGAACAGCAGCTCTGCAACGTCGTCGAGGAGATGGCGATCGCCTCGGGGTTGCCGCGGCCGCGCGTGTGGGTGGTGCCGGACGCCGATCCCAACGCGTTCGCGACGGGGCGGGATCCGGCCAGCGCCAGCATCGCCGTGACGCAGGGACTGCTCGACACGCTGAACCGCGACGAGCTGCAGGCGGTGGTGGCGCACGAGCTGGCCCACGTGCGCAACTACGACGTGCGGCTCCTGACGCTGCTGGCGGCGATGGTCGGTGCCATTGCGCTGATGTCGGACGGGCTGGGCCGGATGCTGCGGGGCGGGGCGCGCATTGGCGGTGGCGGGGGCCGCGGCGGCGGCAAGCGCGGCAACGCGGGACTGCTGGGCCTCGTGGTCCTGGTCCTCTGGCTGCTGACGCTGATCGTGGCGCCGATCGTCTCGCGGATCCTGGCGATGGCGGTCAGCCGCAAGCGCGAGTTTCTGGCCGACGCGACCGGCGCGCAGTTTACCCGCAATCCCGAGGCGCTCGCATCCGCGCTGCAGAAGCTCGATGCCGCGGCCGCGCCCACCGCGGCCATCACCCGGGGCGCGGCGCACCTCTGCATCGTGGACCCGGCCGCCCGCGCGGTGAACGGCCGCACCGGCCGACTGGCCGACATCCTCGCGTCGCACCCACCGATCACTGAGCGGATTTCGCGGCTGCATGCGATGGCGTTCCAGGCGCGACCCGGCGGGCCGCCGGCGGTGGTCTAGATCAGCTCCGCGAGCTCGGCGCCGAGGGTGGCCGGGTCGAACGGCAGCCGCACCACGTGGTCCGCGCCGGCACCGAGCGCGGCCGCGCCGTCGTCGGGCACCAGTGCGACGACGCGATAGCCACGCGCGGCCGACGGGTGAAAGCCGCCGAACGGATCGGCACCGGTGGACGCGGCGAGCACTACGAGCCGGATGCCGGGTGCCGACGATTCCGCCTCGAGCGCGGCCGGGGAATGCGTCCGGCGGACCTGGAATCCTGCCTGGCGGAGCAGGAGACCGAGGACCCGCGCCAGGTCCTCATCGGCGACATAGACGGCGGCGGGGCCCAGACTGGGTGGCGCGATGCCGTCATCCGTAGCGGAGAGGTCGATCATCCGCGTGCCGCCAACGTAGGTCGTGGACCGCGCCTGCTTCATGTCGGCGCTCCGGCGCACGATGTCGCGAATCCGCAGCAGCCCCTCGCGCATCCGTCCCACCGCGTCCCGGTCCGCTCGCACCAGGCTCCCGCCGGCGAGCAGCATGTCCACCTCCGCCAGCGTCGCCATCAGCGGGTTGTTGATCTCGTGGTGAAGCGTGACGCTCATCTCGCCGATCGCGGCCAGCCGTTCGGTGCGCACCAGCTCGCGCTCGGCGGCGTCCAGCGCCTGCCCGAGGGCGCGCACTCGGCGGACCCGCTCGATCACCTGCGGCAGCAGCTCGGTGAGCGATTCATCCTTGACCAGGTAATCGTCGGCACCCTGGCGGAGCGCGGCGGCGGCCAGCGACTCGTTGCCGTGCGCGGTGACCATGATGACCGAGGGCGGCTCCGACTGGGCGCGGAGCGACTCGAGCACCTCGATGCCGGTGATATCGGGCAGGTGATGGTCCAGCAGGACGAGGTCGGCGCGGCCGCCGGCGTCGGTGGCGCCGTGGCCGGTCATGACGTGCTCGACGTGCATGAAGCCGCGGGCGGCGAGCAGGGTGCGGAGCATGCGGGCCATCGCCGGATCGTCCTCGACGACGAGGATCCGGAACGGCGTGGCCTCAGACATGGGCGCGCCGGCCGCTCACCTGGAAGCCCAGTCGCGCGAACTTTTCCCATCCGGTCTTGCCGCGCCACGCGTCCAGCAGGCCGCGCAGCCGCCAGTAGAGCGTCATGTGGCGAAAGCCGAAGTTCTCGATCACCGCGTACGCCAGCAGGAGCAGCACATCGCGCTTCCGCTCAAACGGCAGCAGGCCGCGCTGCACCCGGTCGGCCAGCCCAAGCCGGAACCGCCACGCGCCAACGAGGACGGCAAAGACGTTGACCAGCACGCCGTAGGCGGTGGACGCCAGGAGGAACGCCAGGACATAGTCGCTGTCGAGAAACCGGTAGCCGGTGACCCAGCGGAGCACCACGAAGAAGAGCACGAAGGCGTAGCCCGCCAGCTCGACCAGTGGGCCGAAGTACTCGAACACCCAGAACGTCGGCAGCGCAAACCAGCCAATCCGGCCGAACTGCCGGCGAAACAGCATGGCCCGGTGGTAGATCAGCGACTCGCGGAGCCCGCGATACCAGCGGCCGCGCTGCTTGCGCAGTGACTCGAGCGTCTCCGGCACCTCGGTCCACGCCACCGGGTGGGGCAGGAAGGCGATCCGCTTGTCGAGCAGCTTGTCGCGCACGAATCGGTGCAGCCGGACGACGAGTTCCATGTCCTCGCAGACCGTGCCGGTCCGCGCCCCCACGTATTCCTGGGTGATCCGGTGGTTGACGAACGGCGTGAGATAGCCGCCGGCGCGGATGACAGTCTCCTTCTCGAACACGGCGAACACGCCGGAGAGAATGAGGATCGACTCGATCCGGTCGAGCCCGGTCCGGCCGGTGGTGAAGGAGCGGAGATACTCCACCATCTGGAAACGGGCCAGGTCGTCGGCCGGCAGTCCCACGCTGACGACCCGATTGTTGCGGATGACGCAGCCGTTGGCGATCGCCACCTGGCCGCCCACCGCCACGACGCGCGGATCCTCCTGCACCACCCGCATCAGCTCCTTCAGCGCGCGCTGGTCCAGAATGGAGTCGGCGTCCAGCGACACGAAGTACGGCGCCGTCGAGGCGTTGATGCCGGCGTTGAGAGCATCGGCCTTGCCGGCGTTGTCCTTGTCGATCACGATCACCCGTGCCACGCCGGCCGGAAGCGGCAGGGTGGCCTCATAGAGGCCGCGCACCGGCGCCGTGCCGATCGCCTCGCGGTAGGGCAGGTCGCTGCGGCGGAGGCGGAGCGCCTGGGTGAGCCGCTCCAGCGTGCGGTCGGTCGACCCGTCGTTGATCACGACGATCTCGAACCGCGGGTAATCGCAGTGGACGAGGTTCATGACGCTGTCCACGATCGTCACTTCCTCGTTGTAGGCGGGCACCACCATCGTGAGCGGCTTGGTGTAGCCGCTCGAATCGAGCAGATCGAGATCCTCCACGAAGTGGCCGGCTACGCGCCGCCGCACCTGGCTCGCGGACAGCACCACGAGCATCAGGGTATACGTGTTGTAGAGCAGGAAGTAGACGAGAAAGAAGGGCTGAATGACCAGCCCGAAGCTGATGATGGTGCCCAGGATGGCGGCGCTCACGGCGCGTCGTGCCGCTCGAGCATGGCGGCGACTCGGCCCCGGACATAGGGCACCGGGTCCGCGTGGATGAGCTCATGCGCCACCGGATCGCCCAGGATGGCCAGGGCCAGCGCGGCCGCGAGGCGGCGGCGCTCCTCCGGCGCAAAGCGCGCGGTATTGCGAAGCTCCGCCACGCCGCCGGCCAGTTCCGCCGCATCCATCACCGCATCGGCGGCATCGGCCCGCCGGACGTCGACCGGCAGCGCGTCGGCAGTGCCGCGGAGGATGCGGGCCACGGCGGCGGCGGCGCGGACCCCGGCGTCGGCATCGGACTCGAGACCGGCGAGCGCCTCGCCGTCGGGTGCCGCGGCCAGCAGGAGCGCCACGCCGCGCCGGGTCTCGGCGTCGGGATCCGCGGTCATGGCGGCGACGACGTCGTAGCGGCGGGCCGCGGCCGCGGCCCGGGCCGCATGGCGACGTACCGCGGTGACCGGATCCCGCGCCAGCGACTCGAGCGACAGGGAGCCCGCCAGCTCGGGACGCTCGGCCCACAGCTCCGCGAGTGCGGCGCGCACATCGGGCCGCGCCGCACCGGCCAGCGGCACCAGCGCCCGGGCCAGTCCGGCGTGGCGCATGTAGCGCGCAATCCGCGTGAGGGCGATGGCCCGGCGCCCGTCGTCGTCGGGTGCGGCGGCCATCGCGGCAAAGCGATCGAACGCGGCATCGGCGCGGCCCGCGGCGATCTCCAGCATCGCCGGCACTTCCCCCGGTCGGAGCGAGTCCACGATCACGTTCAGTGCGGCGTCGGCATCGAGGCGGTTGAGCAGGGCGATCCCGGCCTGCCGCACCGACAGGCTGGGATCGCTCACCGCCGTGCGGACGGCGTCGAGGAGGCCGGCGCCCTCGAGCGTGGCGCCGACGGCGTGGAGCGCCACGGTGCGTACCTCGGGACTGGGATCACCGCGCAGCATGACGAGCAGTGCCTCGCGACTCTGGTCGCCGCGGAGGGCGCGCAGGCCGGCAATGAGCCGGATCCGCTCGGGTGCTTCCAGTGTGGCGGGCACGCCGGCAGCCAGCTCGCGGGCCATCGCGTCACGCGAGCCGGCGGCCAGTGCACGGAACTCCAGATGGCGGGAGCGTCGCAGCCGCTGACCCAGCAGCCGGTATTCCGCGTCGTCCCGCAGACGGGCCTGGAGGTGCGCGCGGACCGGCGCCTCGTCCACCATCGCCGCAATGGGGCCCACCATCGACTCTTCCTCGTAGGCGCCGAGGGCCAGCACCGCCGCCGCGCGGACAGCATCGGGGCCGGGCGCAGCGGCGACGGCGAGGAGTGCCGCCTCGCCGCCGGGAATGCGCATCAGTCCGATCGCCAGCGCCGCCCGCTCGCGGACCGCCGCCGCCGGATCCTCCGTCAGGAGGCGGAGCAGCGTGTCACCCTGGTCGGCCAGCTCCAGCCGCACGAGCGCGTCCACCGCGCGTGCGCGCACGGTGTCGTCCGGATCCTCCAGTGCGGCGACCGCGATCGGCACCGCGCGCTCGCCGAGGCCGGCCGCCACGGCCACCGCTTCGGCGCGGACCGCGGGATCCGGGTCGCGGCAGAGCGGTGCGATAAGCGGCAGCGGCGCATCGGTGCGCACCTGGGCCAGCGTACGGATGAGCGCACGCTTGCTGGCGGTGTCCCGGCCCGAAGCGAGGATCTCGATCAGCGCACGGATCCGCGGCGGATCCAGCCGGACGACGGCTGTGGCGATCGCCTCGCGCAGCGTGGGATCGCCGTCGGTGAACGCGCGGATGAGTGCCGGCACCGCGCCGGGGGGGCCGATGCGGCCCAGCGAATGGGCGGCCGCGGTGCGGACGGCGGGATCGGCGTCATCGAGCAGCGGCACCAGCTCGTCGCCCAGCGCCCGTGCGCCCGCATCACCCGCTGCCAAGGCGGCCGCGGCGCGCACGGCGGGCTCAGGATCGGAGAGCAGGGGGCGCAGATCGGAACTCACGTCGGGCTGGCGCATCCCGCCCAGCGCGCGCGCGGCGGTGGCGCGGATGCCGGGCTCGGGGTCGGCGGTCCGGGCCGCGAGCTGCCGGGCCGTCTCCGGCCCGCCGAGCGCCGCGAGGAGGCGAATCGCGGCTCCACGCACCCGCTCGTCGCCGTCGGTGAGTGCGGTGACCGCCGCGGGCACCGCATCGCGCAGACCGAGTGCCAGCAGCGCATCGAGCGCGTCGGCCCGCACGGCGGGATCGGCGTCGTCGGCGGCGACGCCGATCAGCTCGGGGCCGAGGTCGGCACGGCCGGTCCGGCGCACCGCATCCACGACGGCGAGGCGGACCGCCGGCGAGCGATGGGCCAGCAACTCGGCCAGCAGCTCGCGGGCGCCGGCGACCGCAAACTTGACCAGCAGCTCGCGGGCGTCGTCGGCCCGCTCGTCCCGCTCGATCATGCCGACGATGCGCGCGGGGGTGCCCAGCCGCTCCAGCGCCACGGCGGAGCGGCTGCGGATCTCGGGATCGGGATCGTCCAGCGCGACGAGCAGCGGCCCCTCGGCCGACTGTCCGATCTGCTCCAGCGCCTCGACGCTGCGCATGCGGACCCACCAGGCGGGATCGCCCAGCGCGCGCACCAGCCGCTCGACGACCTCCGCGTCGCCAAACTGGCCCAGCGCCCCCGCGATGCGTGCGCGGACGAACGGCGCGGGATCGCTGAGCAGATGTTCGAGGAGGTAGGGCACGGCGCGGCGGTCGCCCAGGTGGCCGAGGGCGGCGGCGGCCTTGGCGCGGACTTCGTCTTCGAGATCGCCGAGACTGCGCACCAGTACCGGAAAGGCGCGCACGGCGCCGACATCGCCCAGAATGTTGGCGGCCCAGGCGCGGGCGGGGTGGCGCGCACCGTCCTCGAGAAAGGCGATCAGCGGGTCCACGACCTGATCGCCGTGACGGGTCAGGATGTCCGCGATGCGCGGCGCCAGCCAGCCTTCGGCCGATTGCAGCGCGGTGATGAGGGGGACCACCGCGCGGGGATCGGCGATGCGGGCGAGGGCGCGGAGCGCAATCTCGCGGACATCGGCGTCTTCGGTGCGGGTGGCCTGGACGGTGTCCAGCAGCACCGGCACGGCCTTGGCGTTGCCGACGCGGCCGAGCAGCTCGGCGGCAAAGGCGCGCTCGCGCCAGCGCCGGGCGTTGCGCAGCCGCTCGACGTACTTGTCCACCAGCGAGAGACGGTCGTACGCATCCAGCAGCCAGGCCGGTCGCTCGGTCGAGTTGCGAGCCTGCTCCTCCAGTACCGCCTCGAGCGCTTCGAGGTCGTAGAGGGTGGACGGCTGGCGGATGGCGGGCTCGAGCAGCTCGCGCTCGCGGGTGGCGAGCCCGGCGACGAGGTCGCGGTATAGCCCCTTCCGGACGGCGAGACGCCGTTCCAGGCGAGTGAGGTAGGCCGTGTAGAAGAACCATGCCGCCACGGCGGCGACACCCAGCGCGACCATCGCGACGGCCGCGATCAGGATAATGGTCAGCGCGCTCACGCGGTCACTTGCGTTCCTCGTCCACGAAGATCAGCGCCTGCCGGTGCGAGACGACGGCCTCGAGCGCGCGATGCACGGCGGGATCCAGGACGGTGCCGATCAGGTCGCGCATGCGCTCGACCGCGATCTGCGGGCTCATCTTTTCCTGGTACGGTCGCGACGTGGTGAGCGCGTCATAGATCTCGACCGCGCCGATGACCCGGGCGCCGAAGGGACTGTCGGCGCCGGCGAGCTGGTCGGGATAACCCTGGCCGTCCCAGCGCTCGTGGTGGCTCCGCACGTAGGCGATGATGTCGTGAAGATGGACCAGCGGGCTCAGGATCTGGGAGCCGACGACCACGTGGAGCTTCACGTGTTCGTATTCCTCGTCGCTGAGGGGGCCCTGCTTGTTGAGGACGTCCTCGCGGATGCCGATCTTGCCGATGTCGTGCAGCCGGCCAGCGGTCCGGATCCGCTCGATCTCTTCGTCGCCCACTCCGGTCTCCGCCGCGACGGTCGCGGCCAGATCCGCCACCCGGGCGGAATGGCCGCGCAGGTAGGGGTCCTTGGCCTCCAGCGCATTGACCAGCGCCTCGAGCGTCGCCACCGAGATCCGCTCCAGGGTGGCGCGCTCCACGTGCAGCTCGGCCGACCGGACGGCCACCTCCTCCTTGAGCCAGCGGTTGACCTGCTGGTCCTCGATGCGCTGAGCGCGGCGCTCGAGCGCGCGCTCGATGGCGCGGGCCAGGACGTCGAGATCGATCGGCTTGGTGAGATAGTCCATCGCACCGCGCTGCATGCAGAGCGCGGCGCTGGTGGCGTCGTTGACCGCCGTGAGCATGAGGAGCGCGAGGGTGGGCTCGGTCTCCATGATGCGGGGGACCAGGTCGATACCGCTGATGCCGGGGAGGCGCACGTCCAGCAGCATGCAGGTGACCTTCTGGCGCTGCAGCACCGCCAGCGCCTCCTCGCCGCTGGCGACGGCCGTGACCTCGTAGCCCCGGTGCTGGAGATAGCGCCCGATGGGACTGCGGATGGACTCCTCGTCATCGACGACGAGCACGGTCACGGGCGCATCGGACAGGGCCACGGCGACTCCTCAGGACAGCGGGGCGGCGACGGTCGGAAGCTACGGGCGGCCCGGGTGGAGCGTCAAGAAACTGCGGAGATCAGCCCACGAACTCGACGGCCACCCGGTCGGGGATGATGCCGGCCGCGAAGGCGCGGTCGAGCAGGAGCTGGACCGCCTCGCGTCCGCGCGGCCCGTAGTCCACCGTCCAGTCGTTGACGTACATGCCCACGAAGGTGTCGGTGCGCTCGTCGCCGATGCCGCGGTTGAACTGTTTGGCGTGCGCCAGCGCCGGCGCCCGATGCTCCAGCGCGTAGACGATGCTGGCGCGGAGGTCGCGACCGATCTGCTCCAGCACCTCGGGCCCCAGGTCGCGGCGAACGACGTTGCCGCCCAGCGGAAGCGGCAGCGCGGTGTCCTCGAGCCACCAGGCGCCGAGGTCCTGCCAGAGATGCAGCCCGTCGTCGGCGTAGGTGAGCTGGCCCTCGTGAATCAGGAGTCCCACGTCGGCGTCTCCCCGCTGGACCGCGTCCTCGATCTGGTCAAACGGCACCACGACGATCTCGGTATCCGGCTGATAGAGCCGAAGTGCCAGGTACGCGGTGGTGAGGAGGCCGGGCACGGCCACCCGCTTGCCCTTGAGCGCGGCCCGCGGGTCGGCCGGGGCGGGGGTGCGCGCCACCAGGCGGGGGCCGTAGCCGTCGCCCATCGAGCTGCCGGAGCCGAGCAGGGCGTAGTCCTTCGATATATAGGCGTATGCGTGGATGGACACCGCCGTCACCTCGAGTTCGGCGCGGCGGGCGCGCTGGTTCAGCGATTCGATGTCGGACAGCTCATGCACGTACTCCAGCGCGCCGGTGTCAATCTTGCCTTCCGCCAGCGCGTAGAACATGAACGCGTCGTCGGAATCGGGGCTGTGGGCGACGCGGATGATGCGGTGTTCGGTGGTCACTTCGTCTCCGCCTGCTTCTTGAAGTCGCCGAGGATGCCGGCATGGTCGGCGTATTCCGGTCGCCGCGCTGCGATCTCGGCCGCATAGTGCTTGAGGAAGGCGACATGCGCCGCGCGCAGCGCGGTGGAGTCCTCCTGGAACCCCGCGATCACGCCGCGAACCACGTAGGCCAGGAGATAGCCCGGGTGCACCTGGAGCATGGTATCGGCCAGCGCCTGTGCTTCCGCGATCTGTCCCACCTGCGCGTGCAGGATGGCTACGTGATAGCGCTCGTCGTTGGTGACGGTATCGAGCTGGGTGTAGGCCGCCAGCGCCATCGGCGTGAAGTTGACCACCGTGCTGCTGTCGGCGCGATTGGCCGCGTCCATGATCCGGTTGTTGAGCCGGAGGAAGCGCTCGGCCGGCGAGAGCTTGCTGATGTCCGGCGCGCGGCCGGTGGGCAGGACGCCGCCCGGATCACCGGCAAACGGCGCGGCGGCGGTGAGCCCGGCGTTGCCGGCATTGGCCATGTCCGGCACGTCGGCGCCGGTGCGGCCGCTCACAACCTTGGCCACGATCGCCGCCAGGAGCAGGACGACGGCGACGCCGGCCACGATCCACGCCGCGCGCTCCGAACGGCCCCGTGCGCCGGGAAGGCCGGCGGCGGCGCCCAGGCCGGCCGCCTGGCCGCAGCGGTGACAGAACCTGGCCCGTGGTGAGAGGGCGGCCCCACAGGCCTTGCAGGCACGGGGTCCGGCGGCGGCGCCGCAGGCGCTGCAGAACGCGCCGGTCGTCGGAACGCCGCAGGCGGGGCAGGTCGTAGCAGGAGGTACGGTCACGGGTGCTCCCGAGCGGAGGGAATCGTTGGCGCAAATCTAATGGCGGTCCCGTCGTTCCTCACCCCCAGGGGTGGCTGGCGCGGGCCCGACTCCGGTATTAGCATCCAGCAGCCAGGAGATCTCCGTGGCGCATTCCCATCAATCGCACTTCGGCTCGCTTGCCACCGCGCTCTCCGCGCAGGCCGAGCGGCATCTGGGCGACCTCGCCCGGAGCGACTGCACGTGGCGCGTCTACCTCGAAAGCCGGCTGGATCCGGCCGGGGGGAACCGCGGGCGTCCGTGCGTGCTGGGGCGGCTGCATTTCGTGGACGAGCCCCGGCGGCTCAGCACCGCCTGGATCTTCGTGGGCGAGAGCGAGCAGGAGATCGTCAACCGCTTCAGCGAGTTCAGTCCCGTCGAGCTGTGGCGGCTGGTGGAGAGTCTTCGGGGCTGAACCGCGGCAGGCGGGCGCTGCGTCCGCCTGCTCGTGGTCTGCCCTTACGGCGCACGCGGCGAGCATCTACATTCGCCGCATGCGTGCTCCCCATGCGGCGTCGCCCGCGCTGACCGACTTTCCGGCCGATCTGACCGGGGCCTCCCGGGCCGACATCCTGAAGCTCGCCGGCGACTTTGCCGTCGACTTCCTCCGGCTCCAGTTCACCGACATCCTGGGCGTGAACAAGAACGTCGAAGTGCCGCGGAGCCAATTCGGCAAGGCACTCGACGGCGGCATCATGTTCGACGGTTCATCGATCGAGGGCTTCGTCCGGATCGAAGAGTCGGACATGCTGCTCAAGCCCGATCTCGCCACCTTCCGCATCCTGCCGTACGACGACGAGGGCGGCCGGGTGGCCCGCCTGCTCTGCGACATCTACACTCCCGACGACGCGCCCTTTGCCGGCTGTCCCCGCCTCACCCTGAAGCGCCAGCTCGATCGCGCCCGCGCCCTGGGCTACTCGATGATGGCGGGCTGCGAGGCGGAGTTCTTCCTCTTCGAGCGCCGGCCCGACGGCGGGCCCAGCACCACCACGCACGACGACGCGGCCTACTTCGACCTGGGGCCGATGGACAAGGGCGAGGAGATTCGGCGCGTCATCGTGGAGCAGCTCGTCCTGATGGGCTTCGAGGTCGAGGCGGCGCACCACGAGGTGGCGCGGGGCCAGCACGAGATCGACTTCCGCTACGCCGACGCGCTCACCACCGCCGACAACCTGGCCACCTTCAAGTTCATCGTCCGGAACGTGGCCAGCCGGTACGGCTACTTCGCGTCGTTCATGCCCAAGCCGATTCAGGGCATCAACGGCAGCGGCATGCACACCCACCAGTCGCTTTTCCGGGGCCCCCGCGACAACGCGTTCTTCGAGCCCGGGGCCGAACACCAGCTTTCGGCTGTGGCGTTGAGCTACATCGAAGGGCTGCTGCAGCATGCGCGCGGCTTCTGCGCCATCACCAATCCGCTGATCAACAGCTACAAGCGGCTGGTGCCGGGGTTCGAGGCGCCGGTCAACGTCGCCTGGTCGATGCGGAACCGCTCGCCGCTGGTGCGCATTCCCGACCGCCGCGGCACCGGCACCCGGTGCGAGCTCCGGATGCCGGACCCGAGCTGCAATCCGTACCTGGCGCTCGCGGTGCAGCTCGCCGCCGGTCTCGACGGCGTGGAGCGCGAGCTCGAGGCCCGCGAGCCGGTCAACCGGAACATCTTCCGGATGACCTACCGCGACCGGCGGAAGTACCGGATCGACGAGCTCCCGCGCGACCTGCACGAGGCGCTCGAGCTGCTGGAAAAGGACGACGTGGTGAAGGCGGCGCTGGGCGAGCACCTGACCGAGCGCTTCCTCGAAGCCAAACGCGAGGAAGTGCTGCAGTACAACCTGCAGGTGAGCCAGTGGGAGATCGACAGCTACCTGGGTCGCTACTGAGCCGGGTCAGCTCCGGGCTCTGAGGACCAGCCGCACCCGCCCGAACGACAGCGGCAGCTCGAGCTGGACCGGCAGCCGCCGGGCGTCGTCGCTGAGCCAGATCCGGCTGGTGGTGCCGGCCGAGGTGATCGTGAGGGCCAGTGCCGTCACGTCGGTGCCATCCCCCAGTGTCACCACGCTCCGCCCGGTGGCGCTCACGGTCACCGGGTTGTAGCCGTTCTTGAAGTATCTCCGCAGCGCCCGCACAGTTCCCACCTCGAGCGGCAGCGTCCGCAGATAGTACAGGAAGGCCAGCTCGTCGAGCGGGGCCGGCGGCGCCACCCAGTCCTGGTGGCCGTCGGTCTCGCGATACCGCAGCGAGTCCCCCACGATCTGGTAGTCATGCTCGTCCACCCGGCCGGCGATCGCCACCCGCCGGTGGAAGCGGCGCGACGTGAACGGCTCCACGCCGGTCCACGACGTCATGCTGTAGGTGGCGCCGATGCCCGGCGGGCCGCCGGATCCCTGCATCGTGAAGACGTAGACCGCCGCGCCGCGTTCGGTATCCCGGCGGGCGACGCTGCTGGTGGCGGTTCCGGCCGGCAACAGCCCGATGCGGGCGTCGTACTGCAGCGTCTCGCCGACAGCAAACGGCAGGGGCGCGCGCGGCCATGCCGGCCCGCCGCTCAGCAGCAGCGTCGCCATTGCGGCCCGTATCAGGTACGCTCCCATGCCCGGCTCTCCTGCCCGCCGACCTGACCGGCCGGACGGTTCGAGGTTATCGTTTGGTCATGACCACACCGGCCGATGAACCCGCCCCGGTGCCGCCGCCCCGGCGGCACCGCCACTGGAAGCTCCCGCTCATCGTAGCCGGGGTGCTCCTGCTGCCGGTGCTGGGCCTCGCCGCCTACACCTGGACCACGCTGCACTGGGCGTACTCCGACGGCGATCGCTCCGGCTATCTCCAGAAGTTCTCCCGCAAGGGCTGGATCTGCAAAACATACGAGGGCGAGCTCGCCATGTCCTCGGTGCCCGGCGTGGCGCCCACCATCTGGACGTTCAGCGTCCGCGACCCGGCCATCGCGCGCCGCATCAACGACGCGCTCGGCGGCAAGGTCGTGCTCCACTATACCGAGCACCGCGGGGTGCCGACCAGTTGCTTCGGCACCACCAACTACTATGTGGACAGCATCCGCGTCTCGCGGTAACCCGCCTCAGAACAGATACCGCACCGAGCCGATCAGCGATCGCGGCTGACCCGGCGACACGAAGTCGCCGGCCTGCAGCTCGGGATACGCGCGATTGAGCACATTCCGCACGCCCAGCTCGAGCTGCGCCCGTCCCACCCAGGCGCCCACGCTCGCATGGAACAGCGCGTAGGCCGGCAGGGTGACGCCCGGCTGATCGAACGGGCTGTACGGACCCACGACGTTGGTGGCGAGCCGGAGGTGCCACGGGGTGCCCGGGGGCGCCACGTCGACCGCGGCGGTGCCGACGTATTTGGCGGTGTTGTAGACCCGCACGTCATACAGCGTGTCGCCGTCCTCGGTGAGAAAGCGGCGGTACTTCGCGTCATTGACCGTCGCATCGGCCGACAGACTCACGCCGGCGGCGAGCTTGGCGCGAAGCTCCGCCTCGATGCCCTGACGGCGGCTGGCGCCGTTATTGGTGGCCTGCAGTGTGATCGGGTCGAACGGCTGCTCGTTGCTGACGTCCATCCGGAAGAACGCGATGCTGGCGTTGAACGGCCGCGCGTCCACCTTGAGGCCGGCTTCATAGGCCCAGGCGGTGATCAGCGGGACCGTGGGGTCCTCGATCACGCCGTCCGCCTGGCGAAAGCCGCGGGAGAGGTTGACGTACAGGTCGCCCACCCGCTTCAGGTGATAGAGCGCGCCCAGCTTGGGTGAGACGATCGTCTTGCCGTCGCTGAGCGTGGATCCGCCGCTCGGCGTGGTCCGGGTGTCGAGGTGATCGAGCCGACCGCCGAGGCTGACGCGGAGGTGGTGGCCGAGGTCGGTCACCGTCTGCGCAAAGAGGGCGGCCGACGCCTGGCGGCTGACGGTCAGCGTCTGGGCCGAATCGCGCGAGCGGTGGGTCGTGAAGTAGTTCTGGTAGTCGGCGTGGTCCCACCGGCCTTCGCCGCCGAGCGTGATTTGCGCCCGCGGCAGCGACCAGGTGAGGGCACTCGTCGCGCCAAATCCGTAGCGGCGGTGCTCCTCCTCGGTCTGACTGCCGCTGCCCTCACCCGCGCCGCCCTCGGGCGGCACGGTCAGGAAGAGCTGCCACCGGCTCTGCGTGGCGTAGACCGTGCTGCGCCAGACGAACGGGCGGCCGGACGGGTTGATGCGGATGCTGGCCCGCTCCTGCGCGCGGCGCTTGAAGCCGCCGTCGGTCAGGTCCGCCACCACGTCGTACTGCCGGGCGTCGAACTGCGCCCGCGAGAGGAACCCGGGCGAATCCCAGCCGGCGTCGTAGAGCTCAACGCCGGCGTCCACCGACGTCGACGGTGACAGATCGCGGACGATGCGCGCGTGGCCCTGTCCCAGGTTGTACGCACTGTTGGGGCGCCAGCCGTTTTCGTGGAGGCCGCGCAGGCCAAACACGCCGCCGCTCCCCTGCCGGTCGAACCCCGTCAGCACCGCGGCTTCCGCCCGGCCGTACATCCCGCCCGAGAGCCAGCCGCTGGTGCCGTTCATCCGCTCGAGCGTCCGGATGTTGACCGCGCCCGCCAGCGCAAAGTTGCCGTAGACCGCGTTGGTGGGACCCTTGAACACGTCGATGCTGTGCACCGCCTGCGGAAAAAGCAGGCTCCAGTCGCTGTAGCCCTCCGCGTGGCCGTTGACCGGCTCGTTGATGGGCACGCCGTCGATCCAGAGGGCGACGTCGGTGGAGTGGTCGGAGCTGAAGCCGCGCACCGACACGTCGGAGGCAAAGCCGGGTCCCTGGCCCTGGTCATGGACTTCGACCCCCGCGGTCTGGCGAACCAGGTCGTAGGGGTTGAGCGCCGGCGTGCGCTGCAGCACCGTGGCCGGGACGCTCACCGAGCTGGACGGGTCTTCCCGCTGGACCGGCGCGGAGGTGACCGTCACGGCGGGCAGCTCCACCGGTCGCGGGAGCGAATCACCGTGCTGGTGAATCGAATCGGCCGCCACGGGCTGCTGGGCCGCAAGGGATGCGAGAGGTGCGGCCAGCAACACCAGGCCGACGAGCGATCGGTACATGGGCATACTCCGCGCGGGAATGAGCGGACGCACTCCGGCGTCCGGACAATTCGAAAGACGACGGTGCTACGCGCGAAGCGAAGGGGGGCCGATGGCGAGCGGCTGGCGGTGCGGATGAGTAGCGGGTGGACGATTGCCGACGGTGAGGACCGCCGGCACGATGGCGGGGTGCAGCGGACGGGCGGGCCATGTGACGCCGGACAGCGGCGTCACGGCGGTGCCGCAGGCCACAATGCAGAGGTCGCAGCAGGTTCGGGTGTGGCGGTGCCCGTCCGGCGACGGGTGGCCGTGATCGGGCCGGCCCGCATCCGCCTGTACGGCCATCTCCATGTGACCCGGCAGTGCCATTGCCGCTGGCACGGCGACGCAGGCAACGGCCACGACCGCAAACAGCGCGGCCCGGATCGGGGACAGCAGGCGGTGATGCATGCCGCCTATCTAAGCGGGGCCCGCGCCACCGGTCAAGCTCGGCGGCAACGGTCGGTGACAGATCGGCGGCACCGAATTACCTCTAGGGCATGACGACGGCCGATCACGATCCGGGCGCCGAAGCGGCGCGCACCCGCGCCGCGACGGTGCCGCTGCCGCATGCGACGCCGGTGCCTGTGGGCAGCGGCGTCATCCTCACCGGCACCGCTGGCTGGACCGATCCGTCACTGACCGCCGCCGGTGTCTTCTATCCCGGCTCCGCCGATTCGGCCGAAACCCGGCTTCGCTACTACGCCGACCGCTTCCCCATCGTGGAGGTGGATTCCCCCTACTACGCCCTGCCGTCGCGGCGCTCCGCCGAGCTGTGGGTGGAGCGCACGCCGGACGACTTCACCTTCGACGTCAAGGCCAACGCGCTCATGACCGGCCAGCCGAGCGAGGTGAAGCGGCTGCCGAAGGAGCTGCGGGATGCGCTGCCGGAGGAGCTCAGGCGGAAGACCCGGATCTACGGCAAGGACCTGCCGGCCGAGCTGTACTCGGCGGTGTGGGAGTGGTTCGTGGACGCGCTGGAGCCGCTGCATGCGGCCGGCAAGCTCGGCGCCGTGCTGCTCCAGTATCCCAAATGGTTCCTGCCCAACCGCGCCAATGCCGCCGAGCTGCTCGATGCGAAGGCGCGCCTGGGGGAATACCGCGCGGCGGTGGAGTTCCGCAACCACCGGTGGCTCACCGAGCGCACCCGGGAGCGCACGCTGGGCTATCTGGCGGAACACGGCCTCGCGTTCGTGATGGTGGACGGGCCGCAGGGGCTGGAAAGCAGCATTCCGCCCATCCGGGCGGTGACGTCCGGGGCGCTCGGCGTGCTGCGGCTGCATGGACGGCGGGCGGAAACCTGGGAGCGGGCCGGTGCGGGGGTGGCTGAGCGGTTTCGCTATCTGTACGACACGACGGAACTGGCGGGCTGGGTGCCCGAGCTGCTGGCCGCGGCGCGGGAGACGCGGCGGCTCCACGTGATCCACAACAACTGCTACGCCAACTACGGCACCACCAACGCGCTCGAGCTGACTCGGATGCTGGCGGACGCCGCCCGGCCGAACGGCTGAGCCTCGCTACCGATCCAGCGCGTAGCGACCCACACCAGCGCGGCGGCTCAGCTTGCGGGAAGCGCCGGCCCCATGGTCAATTGGACGCCATGCCAGAACCCACCGCTCCACGGACTGAATCAACCGCCGCTTCCGAACGCTTCCTGGGGCTCGCGCTGGCGGCGGGGCTCATTGCTGCCGTGGTGGTGCTGGCGCTGCTCTCGTGGCTGGCCTCCGAGATGCTCGAGGGCGAGACGCTGCGCTTCGACGACGCGGTGCGCGGTGCGGTGCACGGTCTGGCTTCGCCGGCGATGACGTCGCTGATGCTGGGCGCCAGCCGGCTCGGGTCGCCGGTCGTACTCGCGCCGCTGGGGGTGATCATCGCGGTGATCTTCTGGCGCCGCGACTGGAAACGCGCGGCGGTGCTCCTGCCGATCATCATGGCCGGGGCGGGGCTGCTCGACGGGTTGCTAAAGATCAGCTTCCGCCGGGCGCGGCCGGTGCCGTACTTCGATTACCCGCTGCCCGGCTCCTACAGCTTTCCCAGCGGCCACGCCATGTTCGGCTTCTGCTTCTTTGTCGGGCTCGTGGCGCTGATCTCACCGCGCATCCGGAGCGTGCCGCTCCGCGCCGTCTTCTGGACGATTGCCATCCTCGCCGGATTTCTCATCGGCACATCGCGCGTGTATCTGGGCGTCCACTATCCGAGCGACGTCGTCGCCGGGTGGGGCAGCGGGTTCGTCTGGGTCATGGTCGTCGCCTTTGGTGACCGCGTCGCCCACCGGATGAAGCACCGGGCGGCCGCCTGAACGATATCGTCATCCTGCTCAACGGCAGCTCGGGCACTGGCAAGGCACCCGCCGCCGTCCGTGAGCTCGAGCGGATTTTTGCCGAGGCGGAACGGCCCGTGCGCGTCGAGCTGGCGCCGGACGGAGACCGCATGCGCACCCTGGCCCGCGAGGCGGTGGCCGCCGGCTGCGCGGCGCTGGTTGCCGGCGGCGGAGACGGCACCGTCAATGTTGTCGCGTCCGCCCTCGTCGGCACGTCGATTCCCCTCGGCGTTCTGCCGCTCGGCACCCTCAATCATTTTGCGAAGGATCTGGGCGTCCCGGCTGACCTCGGCGAGGCGGCGGCGATCGTCCTGGCCGGCCACACCGAACAGGTGGACGTGGGTGACGTCAACGGCCACATCTTTCTCAACAATTCCAGCATTGGCGTCTACCCCCGGCTGGTGCGGCTGCGGGAGCGCTATCAGCGCTACGGGCTGTCCAAGTGGCTCGCCGCGTTCTGGGCCATGCTCGCCGTGCTGCGGCGCCACTCATTCATGGGCGTGCGCATCGTGGCCGACGGCGAGACCAGCGTGCGACGGACGCCGTTCGTGTTCGTGGGGAACAACCGGTATCGGATGGAGGGGCTGGCCGCGGGCTCGCGCGAGTCGCTCACCGACGGCCGGCTGTCGCTTTATGTGATGAACGCGAGCGGCCGGCGCGGACTGCTCTGGCTGGCGTGGCAGGTACTGATCGGCCGGGCCGACCAGCTCCGCGAGCTGGAGTCGGCCGAGCTGCTTGAGGCAGAGATCGAAACCCGGCGGCGGACCATCCAGCTGGCGCTCGACGGCGAGGTAATCAACGAGCGGGCCCCGCTCACCTACCGGGTCCGGCCCGCTGCGCTCACCGTTCTGGTCCCCGAGCGCGACCGGGGCGCGGTGCCGCGCGGACCCGCCTGATGTGGCTCCCGGACGACGCCTGTGGTGAGCACGCACGGGGGCCGGGTGCAGTGCCTTGCACGTTCCGGCCGCCTGGCTCCCGCCAAGTTATCCAGCGGCAAATACATGACGCAGTGCAACCGCCGGCCTGAAAGCTGGTACGCAAGGTGCCTCTCCTGCGGTCGTCCCCGTTCCAATTGATCGCAATGTTGCACCCTTTATCCCAGGACGGCTCATGAGAGCATTCCGTACCCTTGTGTTGGCCACCGCGTTGGCCACCGCAGCCGCGGACCTGTCAGCTCAGCAGGTCCAGGTCAAACTCACCAGCCCGGGCAGCGTCACCGCCTTCGGCTACTACGTCGGGGAGTATCAGGGCACGATCGGCAGCAACGTTGCCGATCTGTTCTGCGTCGATTTTCTCCACCATGTGACGGTGGGGCAGACGTGGACGGCGACCCTGACCAGTCTGGTCGGCAACCCCGACCTCAGCAACACCCGCGGCGGCATCGGCTCGCTGGCTTCGTACCAGAAGGCCGCATGGCTCACCGCGCAGTACGGCTCGGTGCCCACCTCGCAGTGGGGTGACATCCAGGCCACGGTTTGGGGCCTCTTCAGCAACAGCGGTCCGGCGCCATCCAGCTCGTACTGGCTTACCCAGGCCACCAACAACTTCCAGAACTTCGACTACACGAACTACTCCGTCGTGACCGACGTGAATTGGCGCAACGCCAACAGCGTCCAGGAGTTCATTACCGTGACGCCGGAGCCTGCGGAGTTGCTGCTGCTGGGAACGGGCCTGAGTCTCGTGATGGTCGGTGGCTTCGTTCGGCGCCGCATCGTCTAGAGTGTAGTTCCAGGGACGGGGCAAGCTGTAACGAAGCGGGGCGGGGCGGCGTGACCGCGCCCGCCCCCGAAACGGGAGACCCCAACCCGCCCCCCCCCCCAGAACGGGC
>JBBSCB010000039.1:0-22073 GCA_038250675.1 Gemmatimonadales bacterium | reverse complement strand
CCCTTGGCCGCCTGGATCGTCGTGATCGCCGCCGTCAACGTCGTCTTCCCGTGGTCCACGTGCCCGATCGTGCCCACGTTCACGTGCGGCTTCGTCCGCTCAAATTTGGCCTTCGCCATGGCTGTTCCCTTAAAGTTCTCGTGTGGCGGTCTGTCCAGCGTCCCTGCAAGGCGTTCCGCAAGCTCGCGCGCGGGATTGAACCGCGGACCTCATCCTTACCAAGGATGCGCTCTACCAACTGAGCTACGCGAGCGAATCGTCCATCCCGTCATCCCGTTCGTCCTGCAAGCGGGCGACGGGGCTCGAACCCGCGACCCTCAGCTTGGAAGGCTGATGCTCTACCAACTGAGCTACACCCGCGCGTCCACTCCCAGCATCCATGGTGGGGGTAGGATTCGAACCTACGTAGGGCAGAGCCCGGCAGATTTACAGTCTGCTACCATTAGCCACTCGGTCACCCCACCGCACTGCCTGACCCCGCATGTCGTCCCGCGTACCGAGCTGACGAGGGGAATCGAACCCCTAACCTGCTGATTACAAATCAGCTGCTCTGCCAATTGAGCTACGTCAGCCTGAGTTACGTCAGCCTGAGCTGCGCCAGCCAGAAACAGCCCGAAAAAGACAGACTCCTATGATAAATGGCCACTTGCAATGCGTCAACTGGCGCTGGCATGAAATCGGCATGGGGCGGCCCGGCCGGGCCCGATCCGCCCCTACAGGCGGACGACCTCAGACCCCGTCGGCGTGTCCCGAACTTCAAACCCGTGCGCCCGGAGCAGTGCCCGGATCCGATCCGCCTCGGCGTAGTTGCGGGCCGCCTTGGCCGCCAGCCGCCGGTCACGCCAGGCTAGCGCCCAGGCGTCGGCCGCCGCGGGCTCCGCCGGCGGCTCCTCCGAGGTCCAGTCCTCCCCGTCCACCGACGCCTGACCCACATTCCCCGCACCCGCGACGCCCTCCACCCGGGCACTTCGGCTCGGGAGAACGTCGAGCACCGCCTGCGTCAGCTCAAGTGCCGCCGACACCTCAGGGCCGGGCGTCCGATCCTCGTCAATCAGCCGATTGACCTCCCGCGCAAAGCCGAACAGCGCCGCCAGCGCCCGCGGTGAATTGAGATCGTCGTCCAGCGCCGCGGCAAAGTCCCGGCGGAAAGTCGCCGCCGGCTCGGCAAAGGCCGGGTCGGGCGCACCGCCGGCCGCCTGCGTCTTCGCGACGTTGTCACGGAACTCGCCCAGCCGGCGCGAGCCCTCCACCGCCGCATCCAGCGCCGCGTCGCTCCAGTCCAGCTTCTGCCGGTAGTGGGTGTTGAACATGAGCAGCCGCACCGCCCCGGCATCCTTGCGTTCCAGCTCGAGGTCCCGCGCCGTGAGAATATGGCCGAAGCGCTTGGACATCTTGGTCCCCGAGAGCGTCAGGAACTCGCCGTGCATCCACACCCGCGCGAACTCCGCCTCGCCGGTAAACGCGCAGCTCTGGGCGATCTCGTCCTCGTGGTGCGGAAAGACCAGGTCGACCCCGCCGGCGTGGATGTCGAGCACATCCCCCCCGCCGTGCGCCGCCAGCAGGTCCAGCGCCATGGCCGAGCACTCGAGGTGCCAGCCCGGCCGTCCCCGGCCGAACGGCGCATCCCACGCCGCGCCCACCGCCTCATCCTCCGGTCGCGCCGCCTTCCAGAGCACGAAGTCGCGCGCATCCTCCTTGGCGTACTCGTCCGCGCTCACCCGCTCGCTGGCGCCGGTCTTGAGCTCCCGGGTGTCGAGGCGCGAGAGTCGCCCGTACGCCGGAAACCGCTCGATGGCGAAGTACACCGAGCCGTCCTCGCTCCGGTATGCCACGCCCCGGTCCAGGAGCCCCTGGACGAGCGCGATCATCGGGGCCACGAAGTCGGTCGCACGCGGATACGCCGACGCATCGCGAATCCGGAGGTAGCGCCGGTCCTCATGAAACGCCGTGATGTAGCGCTCGACGTACTCCCGGAGCGGAGCGCCCGAGGCGGTGGCGCCGTTGATCGTCTTGTCGTCCACGTCGGTCAGGTTCATGACGTGGAACACCTCATATCCGCTCGCCTCCAGCCACCGTCGCAGCAGATCCTCAAACAGAAACGTCCGGAAGTTCCCGATATGCGCGAAATTGTAGACCGTGGGTCCGCAGGTGTAGAGCGAGACGCTGGGCGGCGCGAGCGGCGCGAACGGCTCGATCGTGCGCGACATCGTATTGAAGAGTGAGAGTGTCATGCCGCCAGCTCCACCTGGAAGCGCACCCGCCCCTTGGGCGCCGGGGACCGGATCCCCTCGCGATCGAGGCGGTGCTTGATCCGCCGCCGGAACTCGCGGGCCACGCCCCACTGCGAGCCCGGCTGGGTCCGCGCCACCATCCGGACCATCGCGGCCACGTCGCTCAGTGACTCGACGCCCCAGACTTCGGGCACCCCGTCCAGCAGCGCGCGATACTCCTCGTCATGCGCCATTCGTTCCGCCTCGTCGCGGATCACCGCGATCGCCCGGTCCCCATCCTCCGCATATGCCACCCCCACATCCACGACCGCGCGCGACCAGCCGCGGGTCTTGTTGCTCACCGTCTTGATTTCGCCATTGGGGATCGTGTGCAGCGTGCCGTCCACGTCCCCCAGCACCACCACGCGGAGCGTGATCTTCTCCACGACGCCGACCCGGCCGGCGCTGCGCAGGAGCTGCGAGATGGTCTGGCCGCGCTTGATCCGGCTTGACGCGAGGGGAGCGCCGACGTCCACCGAGCGCTCGATCCGCTGCGCGCTCAGGCGCACCAGCCGCAGCAGAAACCACGCGAAGACCCAGATGGCCAGAATCTGCGCGAGGTCGCGGGCGATGACGTAGCCGTCCACCCGGAACCGGTCCGCGACGCTCTGGCTGACTCCGGCGAGACTCGGGACGAGCGGCACGGCGGCTCCGGACGCGGGCGATGGGGTGGGTCGGAGCCCTAACCTAGAGCGGGGGCTGCCGGTGCGTCAACGGCGGCCGGCGAGGGGAATCGGTATATCACGCGCGACCGGTTCACCGTGCGCCCCTCCGCCCGCCGGCTAGCGAGGATTTCCTCGGCGGTCTCGGGGCCGAGGGCGTGCAGCTCGGGCGGCGCACCGGGCACCGACAGCAGCTCCAGCATCCGGATGAGCGCGAGCACCGTGGAGGGCACCGCGGTGATCTCGCCCTGGAAACGGACCACGACCGCGGACACGCGGTGCAGGAGCGCACCGAGATCCCCGTGGACCACCAGCATGATCCCGCTGCCGGCGCTGATGCCCCCGATGCCGGGGAGCCGCCCCGCGCCCCGGGCGGGCCGATCGATCCAGACGCCGCACGCCTCGCCCGGCGGAACGGCCCGGAGGACCGCGGCGAGGGTGACGCCGTCATCGAGGGGTTCGATCGGGATGCCGTGCATGGGCCAACGTGCACGGTCGCAGCCGCCGCCATGGCACCGAAAGGCCGCGCCCCGTGGCGGAATGTCAGCGCGACGTCAGCTGATCGTGCGATAGCGGAAGGCGCGGATGCCGAGGGCGGAGAGCGCCACGACGGCGACGACGAGTGCGGAGAGGAAGAGCCAGTTCGGCATGTGCGCCAGGCCCGGCGTCAGCGCTGCGCGCAGCCCCTCGCTCATGTAGACCAGCGGATTGATCAGCACGCCAAGCTGCAGCCAGCGGATGGGCCGCAGCGCGGCCCACGGATAGTAGACGCACCCCAGGAAGGTCATCGGCACCACGACGAGCGCAAACATCAGGCCGATCTGCTGGGGCCGGATGAGGGTTCCGATGGCGAGGCCGATGGCCCCCGACGCGAGACTCGCGAGCAGGATGACCAGGACCAGCAGCGGCCAGTTCTGCACGTGAACATCGACCGGTGTCGCGGGAATGAGATAGACGAGCGGAAATACGGCGAGTCCCGCCACCACCCCCTGCGCCGCACCGAACACGATCTTCTCGGCGGCCACCAGCCAGTTAGGCACCGGCGCCAGCACGCGGTCCTCGATCTCGAGCGTGGCGCCCAGCTCCATGGCCAGCGGCAGCGCCACCGCGGCGATCCCCTGGAACACCATCGCCACCGCGATCAGGCCGGGCACCAGAATCGTCGCAAAGCTCACCCCCGCCTGCCCGCCCCCGCGCATCCCCTGACCGATCCTGGGAAAGACGTAGGCAAAGACGAACACCGACAGGAGGGGGTTCATGACGGTGCGGGTGAGGAACGGCACGAAGTTGCGCAGCAGCACGCGCAGATCGCGCAGCAGCAGCCCGATGAAGGCGCGCCCGATCCCGCCGGCCGCACGCTCAGTCACGCAACGCCTTCCCCGTCAGCTTGATGAAGACCGTTTCCAGCGTGGGCTCGCTCACCGAGACGTCGCGGAGCCCGGATCCGGTCGCGGCTTCCACGACACGTGCGAGCAGCCCCTCCCGCGCCCCCGCCATCAGGCGGAAACCGCTTTCGGTCGCGATGACCTCGCGAACGCCCTCGATGGCGGCAAGCCGCGCGGCGAGGTCCGGCTGCCCGCGCTCGAGCGTGAGGTCGAGGACCGTGCCCGCCCCGACCTCGCGCTTGAGCGTCTCCGGTGTATCACAGACCAGCACCCGGCCGGCGTCGATGATGGCCACCCGGTCGCTCAGCCGATCGGCCTCGTCCATGTAGTGAGTGGTGAGGAGCACTGTGATCCCCCGCTCCCGCATCCCTTCCACCAGTTCCCAGACCGCGAGGCGGCTCTGCGGATCGAGACCGGCGGTCGGTTCGTCCAGGAAGAGCACCGATGGCCGGTGGGCGATCGCCCGGGCGAGCTGGACCCGCTGGGCCAGTCCGCCGGAAAGCCGGATCGGCATCGCGCCCGCGCGATCGGTCAGACTGAACTGCGCGAGCAACTCATCAGCCCGGTGCAACGACTCGGCGCGCCGCAGGCCGAAGTAGCGGCAGTGGTAGTAGAGGTTTTCCCGCACGGTGCACGCCCGGTCGAGCGTGTTGTACTGCGGCACCACGCCGATCCCGCGCCGGGCGCGGGCCGGCTCAGCGACCACATCGATGCCGTCCACCGCGATCCGGCCGGCCGTGGGCCGCACCCGCGTGGTGCAGACGCCCACCGTGGTGGTCTTGCCAGCACCGTTCGGCCCCAGCAACCCGAACACCTCTCCCTGCGCGACACTGAGATCGATGCCGTTCACCGCCCGCACCGGCGGGGGGCCGGCGTACTCCTTGACCAGCCCGGCAACGTCGATCGCGGTCATGCCGACGCGGCGGCCCTTGCCTCTGCGTGACGCCGGTGCGCCGCCGCGATGGCGTCCACCAGCGGCGTGGCATCGAACCGCACGGGGTCGGTGGCGGGCAGTCCGGTCTCCGCCGCGGCTGCCTCGCACGCGCGCCGCGCGTCGTCCTCACTCATGTCGTAGGTGTTGAGGCAGATGCCGACGACGCGCGTAGGATGCACCGCGGAGCCGATCGTCTCGTACAGCCGGATGTACTCGGCGAGCGGCGGCAGCTCCAGCCACGCCGCCTGGCGATAATCGCCGATGAACCGGCGCGTGGCCTGGTGGCAGAGAATCAGGGCATCGGGACACGACCCATGCAGGAGGCCGAGCGTCACACCGGAGTAGCCCGGGTGATTGATGCTTCCCTGCCCTTCGACCAGCACGATGTCGGCGTCCTTGCTGCCTTCGAGAACCAGCCGCTCCGCGGCGCCCGCGATGAAATCGGCGATCACCGCGTCGACCGCAATGCCCCACCCCTCAATCATGATGCCGGTCTGTCCCGTCGCGACAAACCGTGTCCGGAGGCCGGCCGCGTTGAGCGAGCTGGTGAGCTGGAGCTGCGCCGTCATCTTGCCCACGTTGCAGTCGGTGCCGACGGTGAGCACCACCAGCGGCTCGACTTCCTTGGCCAGGCCCGAGGCGACGACGAGGTCGGCCGGCGGCTTGCGGAGGTCGCTGATCGTGCGGCCGGCCTTGCGCGCCTTTTCGGCCAGCACCGGGTCGTCGCTCAGGAAGGTGTGCAGTCCGCTGACCACGTCGCAGCCGGCGTCGATCGCCTCCGCCAGCCATGCGTGCCATGCGGCCGGCAGCCGTCCACCCTGCGGCGCGATGCCGATGAGCACCGCCTCCGGCCCGCGCCGGAGGCCTTCGGCCATCGATCCCACCACGGGAATCGGCCCGCCGAACCCCAGCACGTCCTGGACCGTCTTGCCGGCCTGGCTGCGGTCGAGTACCGCGACGACGCGGTCCGGCAGATACCGGATCACCGAGTTGGCGGTCTTGGAGGTCATCGGCGCAAAGTCGCCGTCGGCGATGATCAGATAGCGCGGCTGGCTCATCAGGGAGATTGGGCGGTTGAGGGTGCGCTGGTTCGGGATACGCCGGGCGGCACCGTTCCCGAGGACTCGGCGGCGGCGACCTGATCGCCGTACACCTCGCCCAGAAGAATATGCCGGACGAGCACCAGGATGACGGCGAGGATCGGCACGGCCACCAGCAGCCCGATGGTGCCGAACAGCCGCGCCATCAGCAGCACGCCGGCGATGGTCAGCACCGGCGGCAGGTTGACCTGGCGCTCCATGACCTGTGGCGCCACGAGATTGGCCTCGATGAGGTGCACTACGATGCCGAGCGCCGCGACGGCGAGCATCTTGCCCACGCCGCCGCTGCTCAGCGCAAAGAGCGCTGGCAGCAGCGTCGACGCCAGCGTGCCGAAAAACGGTACGATCGCGGCGAGGCCGGCGAAGGCGCCGAAGGCGAGAAAGTACGGCACGCCCAGCGCCCAGAGGCCGAGGGTCGTCAGCAGGCCGAGCAGCAGCATGGCCGTGATCTGCCCGATGACCCAGGACCGCAGCGTACTGCCCAGATCGGGAAGGATCTGGCGGGCGAGCGGCCGCCGCGCCGGCGGCACCAGCGCCACCACGCCATTGACGTACACGGCGGGGTGGCGAGCCAGATACAGCGCCATCACGAAGACGCTCACTCCCTCGATGAGCACTTCGAGACTGCCCTTGAGGTACGGCACCGCCGCGCCCCGGATCGCGGCGAAGAGCTCGCTCAACGAGCTGGCCAGCACCCCGGGCTCGGTGTCGGCGGCCGGCGAGCGGCGCAGCGCCGGAACCCGCTCGGCCAGCTGGCTGATGGTGCGATCGAGATCGGCCAGGAAGCGCGGCAGGCCGGCGAGCAGGTCGTGCACCTGATCCACCAGCGCCGGCGCAATGAGCAGGACGATGCCGCCGAGCACGGCGAGCGTCGTGGTGACCGCGGCGGCCAGGCCCAGCGACGGCGGCACGCGGAGCCGGTGGACCATGAAGGCCGCGAGGGCCCGGAGATACACCGCGAGGATCACCGCGAGAAACACGACCAGCAGCACATCGGCCGTGCGGAGCACGAGGGCAATCAGCAAGACGGCGGCCAAGGCCGCCGTCAGGGGAAATGCCCGCCGCCGTTCGGGCTCCATCAGTGGCTGGCGCCTTCGTCTCCGTCCTCGACCAGCTCGGCATCGTGGATGGTCTCGCCGCCCCGGCCGATCTGGCGGGGTTCGCCGCCGCCCTTGAGCAGGCCCATCTTCTGCTTGAGCTCGATGAGCTGCTGGTCCGAGCTGCCCTTGTACTCCAGCACTTCGAACTGCTTCTTGAGCGTGTCGCCGGTGAACTCCTCCTGGAGCTCGGCCGCGGCGATCGCCTTGCGCTCGTTGTGCTCGATCTTTTCCGTCATCCGCTCGAACGACTCGAACGCGCCGCGATCGGACATGCCCGACATTGTCTCCTGAATGCGCTGCTGCGCCTCGGCCCGCTTGGCACGCGCGATCAGGATGTTCTTCTTGCGCTTGGCCTCTTCGATCTTGTCGTTGAGCTGGCGCAGCGAAATCTTGAGCGCCTCCGTCTCCGACTTGCTCTTGGCCCAGGTTTCGTGCAGCTGCTGCGCGCCCTGCAGGTTCTCGTTGTAGCGCGTCAGCGCCTGCTTGGCCAGATCGTCGCGGCCCTCCTGCACCGCGAGCATGGCCCGCCGCTCCCACTCGTCCGCCTGCTTCTTCATGGCTTCCGCATCGGCCTGCAGCTTCTTCTCGTCGGCAATGGCCGAGGCGACCTGCTGCTTGGCCTTGGCCAGCTGACCCTTCATGTCGAGGATCAGCTGGTTCAGCATCTTCTCGGGATTTTCCGCCCGGGAGATGAGGTCGTTGATGTTCGACCGGAAAACGGTCGAGAAGCGATCAAAGATGCCCATGAACAATCACCTCTCGCGGTAGGGAGCGAGCGCCGTCATGTGTGACGCCAGCGCCAGCGTCATCGAGTCGAAGCTGGCCTCGAACTCGTTGTAGTCCAGGTTTTCCAGCTCCAGCGTGTCGGTCAGCACGATATGGCTGCCCTCGAGCCCGTAGGAGCCGTGCACCAGTTCCCGCGCGTTCAGCTCGAGCAGATGGCGGAAGAGCTCACCCTGCCGCGTTTCGGCGCCGGGCAGCTCCATCACCCGCACCCGCATGAGCACGACGGGCGGCGCATAGTGCACCACCACTTCGGCGCCATCGGACGTGGCGGCCACCCAGATGTTGGGCTCGACCTCCTGCACCGCAAGCCCGCCGCCGTCCAGGCGATCCAGCCACGACTGCACGTCTTCCCGCGTGATCATCGACAGCTCCGGGTGACTGTGTGACGCGAAATCTAATCGGCTACGGGCGCCCGCCCATAGCTCATTTGCCCAGCAGCTCCTGGCGCTGCGACAACAGCCGTTCGGCAAAGTCGAGACGGTCCTCGAGATCGGCGACGCGGGCCTGGTTGAGCTCGAGCTCGGCCAGGCGCGCCTCCAGCTCGGCCAGGTGCTGCGCGGCAATCTCACCGGTGGTATCCATGGTGCCGCGACGCTTGAGCGCAAAGTGACGCCGAAGCGCCAGCACCAGCACCGACAGTCCGACGACGCCGAAGCCCACGATGTCCTGGTCCGTGGGCCCCACCGAATTCATCCACACGCCCATGACGCAGCCGGTCACCACCACCTGAATAATCAGGTCCACGACGCCGATGCCAAGCCAGCGCTTCATGCTCAGCGCCCCTCCGGCAGCCGTACCGGCTCCTGCCGCTGCGCCAGTATCCGCTCGGCGAAGTCCAGCCGGTCCTCCAGCTCCGTCATCCGCACCTGCCCCGCCTCGAGCTCATGCACCCGCGAGCGCAGCTCGTCCAGCTCGTGCTGCATCGCCGGGTCGGGCGCGCCACGCCCCTCGAGCCGGCGGGCCAGGGCGCGGGCCAGCGGCCAGAGGACCAGCGTCAACACCGCGAGCGAGGCCAGAACGATCATGACGATGGCCGACGAGTCCAGCGGAAAGCCGCCGCCGTGCACCTCGATCACGCCCGGCGGCAACGGCGCCTGCGGCGGGGCGGGCACCTGGATCGCCATCATAAGCGACTCCTTCCGGCGTCGATGCGCTCGGCCTCTGCCGGACGGGCCAGCAGCCGCTCCGCAAAGTCGAGTCGTTCCTCCAGCTCTGCCACGCGGGCCTGGCTCGTCTCCAGCTCGGCCATCCGGTGCTCCATGTCGAGCATGCGGACGCTCTCATCGGGATCGGCGTACTTTCCCTCGATCCGCCGGGCCAGAGCCCGACCGAGTGGCCCGCGCAGCGTGATCGCGACCGTCGCACCCACTAGTACGGTGAACACCAGCATCACCATCGCGGCAAATTCCGGGCTCATGTGCGCAGCCCCGGCGGCAGGTGGTCCATCTGCGGCTGCGCCAGCAGCCGCTCGGCAAAGTCCAGCCGCTCATGCAGCTCGACGACCTCGTGTTCCAGGCGATCGACCCGCGCTAAGACCTCGGGCTCGATCACCTGATGGAGGGCCTGGCCCTCGCGCTCGTAGCGCCGCAGCCACATCATGGCGTAGCGATAGCCCACGTACATCGCGGTGGGAAGGCCAATCACCGTGAAGAGAACGAATGCGAACTGGAACACGTTCTCGAAGTCCGTCACCCTGGGGTCTCCGTCGGGGCGATACGGCCCGTTTCCGGTCGCTGTGACAGCAGCCGCTCGGCAAAGTCCACCCGCTCCTGCAGTTCCGACACCTCGATCCGCAGCGACTGGACTTCGTGCAACAGCTCCGGATCGGGCTCGGCGGCCCGCGTTCGGCCGCGGATCCGATCGGCCAGCGCGCGGCCGACCGGGCTGAATGCCAGCAGGGCTATGGTCCCGCCGCCAAAGAGAAAAATGATCGCGAGAATGTCTTCCATGATCTCAGGCGCCGGCCCGGAGGTGATCGACGGAATCCCGGGGCGGGGCCAGCAGGCGTTCCGCGAAATCGAGCCGCTCCAGAATCTCGCCCTGTTCGGCCCGCAGATGATCCACCTGGTCCCGCAGTTCCAGCAGTTCCATATCGTTCTCGCGACTGTGGCCGCGGAGCCGCTCGGCAAAGGCGCGTCCGACCGGACTGAACGACAGCATCAGCAGCGTGCCGCCGCCGAAGATGAACACGATTGCCAGCACACCTTCCATAGGAATGCCCCGATCCTGAGGTTGACCGCAGACCGTACGGCCCCGCGCTCACGGATGTTTCAGTCAGCGACGTCCAAACCTCTGTCCGCCGATCAGGCCAGCTCGACCGACGCGATGGCTCCCAGCGAGACGGCGATTTCCACGTCCCCGGCGCCCTCCGGCCGCAGATACACTTCGTGGGCGGTCACATGGGTATCGACACTGGTGGGAACGCCCACCACTTCGCTCTGATCGGTGGTGGTGATGCGCACGGCCCGGTCGTGGCCGCCGGCGTAGCCCAGCATGGAGACGATCTCATCGTAATGCATGAGGATCCTCCTTCGGGGTGGACCCGGAATGTGGGCGGAAGGGCGGGAGGGCGGAAGGGGATGGACGGACGGAAGCGCGGAAATGGGGGGCAGGTCGGTTTGACGCGTCGGCATTTCTGGGGTGGGATGGGCTGTAGCGGATCACCGTCGAGATCACGGAACCGTTGGTTCCTCGGATCGGCTTCACACACACATTTTCCGCCGGCCGGGGGATTGCCGGCAAGGCCGGGCTCGCTCACACTGCGATCACGCTCGTCCCGCCGTCGCGTCCAGCGCCTTCCTCAGGAACTCCCCCGTAAAACTCCCCGTCACCTTCGCCACCGTCTCCGGCGTCCCCTGCGCCACGATGCGCCCGCCACCGTCTCCCCCCTCCGGTCCCAGGTCGATGACCCAGTCGGCGGTCTTGATGACGTCGAGATTGTGCTCGATGACGATCACGCTGTTCCCCTTGTCCACCAGCCGGTGGAGCACCTCGAGCAGGAGGCGCACGTCCTCAAAGTGCAGGCCCGTCGTCGGCTCGTCGAGGATGTAGAGCGTCCGGCCGGTATCGCGCTTGGCCAGCTCGGTGGCGAGCTTGACGCGTTGCGCCTCACCGCCGGAAAGCGTGGTGGCCGCCTGGCCCAGGTGGAGATAGCCGAGTCCGACGTCGTTCAGCAGCTCGAGCTTGTCGGCGATGCGGCGCTGGGTGCCGAAGAATTCCAGCGCGTCGGCGACCGTCAGATCGAGCACATCGGCGATACTCCGCCCCTTGTAGCGCACCTCGAGCGTCTCGCGGTTGTAGCGGCGGCCCTTGCACACCTCGCACGGCACGTAGACGTCCGGCAGGAAGTGCATCTCGATCTTGACCAGCCCGTCGCCCTGGCAGGCCTCGCACCGTCCGCCCTTGACGTTGAACGAAAAACGGCCTGGCCCGTAGCCGCGCATCTTGGCATCCGGCAGCTGAGTGAACAGCTCGCGGATCGGGGTGAACAGCCCGGTATAGGTGGCGGGATTGGATCGCGGCGTCCGGCCGATCGGGCTCTGGTCGATGTCGATGACCTTGTCGAGCAGCTCGAGCCCCTCGATCCGCGTGTGCGCGCCGGGAACCACCTTGGCCCGGTAGAAGTGGCGTGCCAGCGCCTGATAGAGAATGTCCGTGACCAGCGTGGACTTCCCCGAGCCCGAGACGCCGGTGACCGCGACGAACCGGCCCAGCGGAAAATCCACCGCCAGCTTCTGCAGGTTGTTGGCGCTGGCGCCGACGACCCGAAGCCGGCGCCCCGGCTCCGCCTTGCGGCGGGTAGCCGGGACCGGTACCCGCAGCTCGCCGCGGAGATAGCGGCCGGTGAGCGAATCGGGGGCCGCGATCACCGCCTCCACCGGCCCTTCCGCCACCACCTCGCCGCCGAAGCGGCCCGCGCGCGGGCCCAGATCGATCACGTGGTCCGCGCTCCGGATCGTCTCCTCGTCGTGCTCGACGACGATCACCGTGTTGCCCAGGTCGCGCAAACCGCGCAGCGTGTGCAGCAGCCGCTCATTGTCGCGCTGGTGCAGCCCGATGCTCGGCTCATCGAGGATGTAGAGCACGCCCACCAGCCGCGAGCCAATCTGCGTGGCGAGCCGGATTCGCTGCATCTCGCCGCCGCTGAGCGACGAGGCGCCGCGCCCCAGCGTGAGATACCCCAGCCCGACGTCCCGCAGGAAGCGGAGCCGGTCGGAGACCTCCTTGAGGATCGGTCCGGCGATATCCGGATCGAGCCCGGCGCGACCGGGGGCCCGCAGCGGGACGTGCTCGAAGAACTCGACGGCATGCACCACTGACAGATCCACGACGTCGCCGATGCTCTGCCCGTTGACCAGAACGGCCAGACTCTCCGCCTTGAGCCGCTTGCCACCGCACGTGGCGCACGGCTGCTCGATGAGAAACTCCTCGAGTCCCAGGCGGACGGCGTCGCTGGTGGACTCCCGATACCGACGCTCCACATTGCGGAGCACCCCTTCCCACTCACTCTCGTAATCGCCCTTGCTGCGGCCGCCGTCGGCGGCGAAGCGGAACCGTCCCGGCGCGCCGTGCAGCAGCGCACGCTGGGCCGACGTGCTGATCTCGCCCCAGGGTGCGTTGAGGTCGAACTTGAACGCCTTGGCCAGGGTGGGGAGCACCACCTTCCGCAGATATCCCGAGGGTTCGCCCCACGGAAGGATCACGCCTTCGAGGATCGAGATGCTCGCATCACCGAGGATGAGGTCGGCGTCCACTTCCTTCCGGGTGCCGAGGCCGTGGCAATCGGGGCAGACGCCAAACGGCGAGTTGAACGAGAACTGGCGCGGCTCGAGCTCCGGGAGCGACAGCCCGCAGACGGGACACGCAAAGCGCTCGGAGAACATCACCGAAGGCTTGCCGGACACCGCCACCTCGACCACGCCGTCCGCCTCGCGCAAGGCGGTCTCGATGGAGTCGTTGAGCCGGGAGCGATCGGCCGGGCGCACCACCAGCCGGTCCACGATCACCGCGATATCGTGATTCTGGCGCCGGTTGAGGGTGGGCAGCTCGCTGAGATCGTACGTCTCACCGTCGACGCGGGCGCGGACGAAGCCGCGCTTCCGCATATCCTCGAAGAGATCCTTGAACTCGCCCTTGCGGCCGCGCACCAGCGGCGCCAGCACCTCGATGCGGCTTCCCTCGGGCCAGGTCAGCACGGCATCGGTGATCTGCGCGGCGCTCTGGCGCGCCACCGGGCTGCCGTCATTGGGGCAATGGGGCACGCCCGCGCGGGCCCAGAGCAGGCGCAGGTAGTCGTAGATTTCGGTGACGGTCCCGACCGTGGACCGGGGATTCTGGCCGGTGGTCTTCTGCTCGATCGAGATCGCGGGGGAGAGTCCCTCGATCGCATCCACATCGGGCTTTTCCATCAGGCCCAGGAACTGACGGGCGTAGGCGGACAGCGACTCGACGTAGCGGCGCTGTCCCTCGGCATAAATCGTATCGAAGGCGAGGGAGCTCTTGCCGGAGCCGGAGAGCCCGGTGATGACGGTGAGCTGGTTCCGCGGGATCGACACCGAAATGTCCTTGAGGTTGTGCTCCCGCGCGCCGCGCACAACCAGATATTCCTGAGCCATAGCCCCGAAAGGTACCCGAAGCTGGAGCCGCATTCAACTGGAACGGGGCGGCGTCGTGGCCGCCCCGCTTCCGGATCGGGCGGACCGCCTCTACCATACGTCTCCCGCCAGCGGGCCCCCTCCCCGCTGCGTCTACGCCATCGCCCGGAGTCCGATGCCCAGTACGATCCGCGTGGTCGTCGACGACCTGGCGTTCGTCGATGCCGACGCCATTCTCCGGCCGGCGGACGCGGCGCTGGAGGCGCTGACGCCCGCAATGCGCCGGCTCGACGAACACGGTGGAGCGGCCTTCACCGCGCTCCGGCGCGTGGGGATGCCGTTCGATGCCGGCGCCGCGGTCGTCACCGGTGGCGGCGAGCTCGCGGCGGCCTTCGTGGTGCACCTCGTCCTTCAGGACGCGCAGACGGCGGCGAGCCGGGACACCATTCAGCGGGCGCTGATCTCCGCCTGGCAGCGCGCCGCGGAATGGCAGCTCAGCCACGTTGCGTGCCCGCCGGTCGGCGTCGGGCCCGGCCAGCTGGCGCTGGAGGAGTCGGTGGCGTTGCTGGCCGAGACGCTGGGACGGGCGGCGACGGCACCGGAACGTGTCACGCTCGTCGTGGAACGGGAGCACGAACAGGAGAGCGCCGAAGCGGCGCTCCGGCGCTTCCAGTGAGGCGGGCCGGATGAAGAGGCTGCGCCTGGTCGGCGGCGCGATCCTGCTGGCGTGGTTGATGGCACTCGGCTGGCTGGTGTGGCGCCAGCGCAACCTGGCAACGGTCTCGCCCCCCCTAAATGCGCCTCCCACGGTGACTTTGGCATGGCACGCGAGGTGCACTTCCGCCTGAGTCGCCCTCCGCCCGCAGCACGCCGTCCACTCACGGGAATGCCATGATCCGGTTGACGCAGGTGGTGAAGCGCTACGGAAACTTCACGGCGGTCGATCACCTCACGCTCGACGTGCCGCGCGGCACCCTGTTTGGCTTTCTCGGTCCCAATGGGGCCGGCAAGACCAGCACCATGCGCATGATCGCGGGAATCCTCCGTCCCACCAGTGGCTCCATCGAGGTCGCCGGTCTCGGGATCTGGGATCACCCGCAGGCGATTAAGGCGATGGTGGGCTACATCCCCGACCGCCCGTTCGTCTACGAGAAGCTGACCGGAGCGGAGTTCCTCCGGTTTGCGGCGGCGCTCTACGGGCAGGAAGGCGCGGCCGTCGAGCACCGCATGGACGAGCTGCTCGACCTGTTCGAGCTGGCGCCGTGGCGCGATGAGCTCACCGGGGCCTACAGCCACGGCATGCGGCAGAAGCTGGTGATCGCCAGCGCGTTCGTGCACCGGCCGCAGGTGATCATCGTCGACGAACCGATGGTCGGCCTCGATCCCGTCGGCGCGCGGGTGCTCAAGGACCTCTTCCTCGCGTTCGTCCGGCGGGGCGGGACGGTGCTGATGAGCACGCACACGCTGGAGATCGCCGAGAGCATGTGCGACCGCATCGCGATCATCCTGGGCGGCCGGCTGGCCGCGGCCGGCACCATGGACGAACTGCGCTCGGAGCCGATCTCTGGCGGCGGCAGTCTCGAGGAGATCTTTCTGAGACTGACCGGCGCGCGCCGGCCGCATGAGCTGGACGCCGTGCTCGATGCTTGAAGCGTCGATGGCGCGGCCGCCGGGGCAGCCGCGCATCCTCACCATTCTGGGCCCGCGCTGGCGCAGCGCGCTCGCCGCGCGCCGCCTGGGCCGCGACGGGCTGGTCCGGCTGGTGCTGTTTGCACTGCTGGGCGCGGGATTCTGGTTGCTCCTCTTCGGCATGACCGTCCGCGTGCTCCATGTGCTCACGACGGTCGAGTTCGGCGCGCTGCTGGCGCGCAAGGTGCTCGACCTGCTGGTGCTGGGCTGCGCCTCGATCCTCGTCCTCTCCAACCTCATCGCGGCCCTGTCCGCGTTCTTTCTCGCCCGTGATCTGGACCTCCTCGTCGCCGCGCCGCTCCACTGGTTTCGCCTCTACGTCGTCAAGATCGTGGAGACCACCGTCCATGCCTCGTGGATGGTATTGCTGCTGGCGTTGCCGGTACTCGCGGGTTTCGGCGTGGTGTATCACGGCGGGCCGCTCTTTCCGTTCGTGGTCGTCGCGGCGCTGGTGCCCTTCCTGGTGATCTGCTCCACCACCGGCGCGGCGGCGATGCTCCTCATCGTCAACGTGTTCCCCGCCCGTCGCGCGCGCGACCTGCTGGGCATCGTCACCCTGGGCGCGGCCGGCGCGCTCATCGTCATCTTCCGGCTCCTCCAGCCGGAGCTGCTGATCCAGCGCGGCGGCGTGCATCGGGCGGTGGACGCGCTGGCGGGGCTGCATGTGCCCGCCAGCCCGTTCCTGCCGACCACGTGGGTGTCCGGCATGCTCATGAACTGGTTGCAGCGCGTTGCCGATCCGCTGCCGGTCGTGCTCCTCGCCACGACCGCCGGCGCCTTCGTGATCATGGGCGGCTGGCTGCACGGCCGGCTCTACCGCACCGGCTTCAGTCTGGCGCAGGAAGGCGCCGACCGGCTCCGCGGCGGCGCCTGGCGGCGCCGCCTGGCCGGCGTACTCCTCGGGCCCCTGTCGGTCGCGCGGCGTGAGCTGCTGCTGAAGGACGTGCGGCTGTTCTTTCGTGACCCGACGCAGTGGGGCCAGCTGATTCTGCTCGTCATGCTCGTCGCCGTATACGTCTTCAACATCCGTGCGCTGCCCATCTTTACCGGGGGCGAGGTGCCGATCTTTCTGGTCACGCTGATCGTCTTCCTCAACCTCGGGCTCGCCGGCTTCGTCGTTTCCGCAGTCGCGGTCCGGTTCGCCTTTCCCGCGATCTCGCTGGAGGGGCGACAGATGTGGCTCCTCCGCTCGAGTCCGCTCGACCCGCGCACGCTGATCTGGAGCAAGTTCGCGATGACCACGATTCCGCTCGTCGCGCTGGCGGTCGCCATCACCCTCACCACCGATCTCGTCCTGCACGCCTCCGCGTTCATGCTGGCCATCAGCCTGGGCACGATCGTGCTGTTCGGCGTGGCGGCGAGCGCGCTCGCGCTCACGTTCGGCACGTACTACCCGCAGTTCGAGACCGAGAACGCCGCCCAGATCCCCACCAGCTTCGGCGGGATGGCGTTCATGATGACGGCGATCTGTCTCCTGGGCGTGCTCATCACGGTGGAGGCGGTGCCGGTCGCGTCTTACCTGCGCACACGCCAGGCCGGCCAGGCATTCGACGTGGGCGGCGGGCTGCTCGCGGCGCTCGCCTCGGCGGCAATGCTCTGCATCGGGACGACGGTGCTGTCGCTCCGGCTGGGCCTGCGGCGCGCCGGTGAGCTGGAGTGGTGACACCCGCTCTTTGGGCGCCTCGCGCGTAAAGCCGGTCCCGGCCGCGATCCGGCCGTCGATCACCTTGGGTCCGCACTCCTCGCGGCGTCCACCCCGGGCGCGGCGAGCCACCCAAGGAGGTCTGCATGCGGCCGCGTTTTCTTCCCCCCACCCTGCTCCTGCTTGCCCTTGCTGCCTGCGGCGATCGGGAGACGTCCACGACGCTGACCGCGCCCGCGCTGACGCCCGCGCCCGGCACCCCAGCGACGCCGGTGCTCTCCGCCGCCACGCGTCGTGATGAGCTCCATCTCGAGGCGCTCGCCCGGCGCATGGCCCGGTCGCTCCGGGATCCCGGCTTCCGGGCCTACGTCAAGGCGGAGCTCGACGGCTCGCGGTTCGCCGAACACAAGATCCACTTCCAGCGGTTTCTCCGCGGCAATGGACGCCGGGCGCTCCGTGACCTCGCCCGCGATAACGGCGAGAGCGATGCGGCCGTCGAGGCGGATGCCGATGCTGCGATGCCGGTCGAGATGTATTTCCCGGTGCCGGCCCATCGCACGGCGTGGTCCGGCGACGAGCACCTCCTCGTGGCCACCGCGGTGGCGGACCACGAGGCGCCGATCGCGTTCGACCTGCAGGGACGCCGCCGGCTGCTGGATCCCGCGCACCCGCCCGCCACGCCGGTGCTCGCGATCGTCCCGGTCGAGACCGACTTCGATCGGATCCCGCCACCGGCGGGCGCGACGTGCACCGCCTGCAATGGCGGTGGTGGGGGAAGCGGGGGCGGCGGCGGAGTCACCCCCAATATCGGCGCCACGCCGGGGCTGTACCTGACGTATGCGCAGTTTGCGCAGGACTTTGAGGGTTGGTTGAAGGGCGCGCCCGAGTTTGAGATTCACATCATGGGCCCGGCGTCCCCGAGCGACACCGCCAATCTGGCGTCGTTCCAGTGCATCGGGGAAAAGGCGTCGAGCGGGTACACCTGGGACATGAACTCGCTGACCTGGAGCGGCTCGCAGCTGCTCTTCACCACGGCGCAGATGGACGCGTTTCAGCGGGCCTATCCCGGGCGGGGCTACGTGATCTTCGCGGTGGAGGATGACGATACCGCATGCGGCATCCGGACCGATTCCGACCGTGCCGGGACTCTGATCAAGTCGATCACCCAGCTGGTCGGCGCCTACAAGGCGGCCAAGGACTCGACGATCTGGTCGCTGGGAGGCGTGCAGCGGATACTGAAGGCCGGAAGGTCGGGCAGCGGGTTCCTCACCGCGGCGTACAATTTCCTCAAGTCGAACGACGACATCATCGGCATCGCGGTTTCCGATGCAGTCCGCGGGCGCTTCAACCCGGTCACCAACTGGACCGTGCTGAACAAGGACCTCGACGTGAACGGCACGTTCAAGCTGGAAATGCATTGACCCGCAGGGGCGGGGGCTCCGGCCCCCGCCCTCTCCATCACCCGAATCCGGAGCAGCGTGTGCGCATCATGATCGTGCTTGGAGCGGCAGCGGTGCTCGCGGCGATTCCCCACCGCGCCGCCGGGGCCCAGAACGCGTGGCGTATCGCCATCGAGCTCGCCGAGACCCGCTATCACGGCGTCGGAACGGACACGTCATCGGACAGTCTCGGAGCGTTCCGCCCGTACCGGCCGGGTGCCTTTGGCGTGGGGCTGGAGCGCGGCGGCACCGGGGCCCGGTTCGGGCTCATGATCCGCTTCAGCTCCACTCGCCTGGCACTTGGAGATCGCGGGCTGGTACTCGTGGCCGAAGACAGCCCGGTCAGCCTCATCGAGCTCCGGCCGGTGGTGTCGCTGCCGTTGCTGCGGATCGGGGGCGGCGCCCTCCGGGCGGAATTCGCGCCCCTGATCGACCGATGGCACCTCCCCGGAGAGGCGAGCCGGCTCCGGCTTGGCGGCGAAGTCGGGGCGGCGCTTGAAGCGCCGCTCGGACGGCGCGCGACACTGCTGGTGCGGGCCGGTCTCGCCTTTTCCGGGAGTTTGTTCAACGACGAGGATCTGCTTGACGGGTTCGTCCGACGGCACGCCACGCGGCGGCTGCTTGCGGCGG
The DNA here is from genome assembly GCA_038250675.1 of Gemmatimonadales bacterium. Taxonomy (GTDB): domain Bacteria; phylum Gemmatimonadota; class Gemmatimonadetes; order Gemmatimonadales; family GWC2-71-9; genus JAICUF01. The sequence goes on along the minus strand of JBBSCB010000039.1, from coordinate 2,842 downwards.
GGCTCACGTTCTCACCGTGATACCCCGGGAGCGGCGGCAAGCTAGTTCGGAATCGCCTCGCCATGGCAGGCGGTGCACATCCCGGGGTTCTTCCGCCGAAGGCGGGCCGCGTCGAAGCCGGGCCCATGCGGGTTGAACCGGCGCCCGCCATTGGCGGCGTGGCAGGTCAGGCAGTCCCGCTCGGCGTGGCAGGAGGTGCAGGTCTCGAGACTCTGCCGGGCCGCCTGGCCGTGGCCCAGCATGAAGCCCGGCTTGGTATCGTGGTATCCGGGCCGCAGCGCACCGGCCGCCACGAGCCCGGCCCGCTCGTGGCAGGTCGCACAGAATGTCGCCTGATTATGGCATGTAGCGCACGACGTCTCCCGCGCATAGGCAGCGGCCGGATGGCGGGTGAGGAACCCGACGGGGTGGTAGCCGCCCGCCCCCTGCGCCGCATCGGGCCGATGACAGGTCAGGCAATCGGCTCGCGTGTGACAACTGGCACAGGTGCGGGGCGAGGACGTGGCGATGGCGGCATGTGATTCCGCGAAGTCGCTGCCGTGCGTCGCCGGGCGCCGCCGCACCACTTGCGCCCCGCGCGCGCGCCCGGGCCCGGAGGCCCGGAGGGCGGCGACGGCACGCGGCGGCGATTCGCTGTGACAGGTGGCGCAGCTCTCCCGCGTGTGGCAGCTGGCGCAGGTGCCATTGCGCGCCGCCGCGCCATGGGTGCGCAGAAACTCGGCGTCGGCGTGGGAGGCGGGCGGCCGGAGCACCGCCACGATCGCGAGCGAGCGCGGATCCGGCGCCAGCGCCTGGATGGCGGCCACCTCGGGCGCATTGACGTGGCAGGACGCACAGAAGTCCCGCGCGTGGCAGGTGGCACACGATTGTCCGACGCCGTGTGCGGTGCCGCCGCGCGCCGCCACGGCATGACCCCCGCGGCCAAAGCTGCTGTCCCGATGTGAGGCGGGCGCCAGGAACCGCGCGACGTCAGCGGCAACCAGGCGGCCCGCGTCCGGCAGCGGTACGTGGCATGTGGCGCAGGCGGAGTCCGGCGCCTCGAGGTGCGCCGTCGTGACGCCGTGGCAGTCCAGACAGTTCTGCACGGCGGCCAGGCGCACCGTCATCCGCGGTGCGCCGGCCTCGGCGTGGCAAGTCGCACACCGGGCGGCGGAGTCGGCGAGACCAGGCCGGTGCGCCTCGACGTCGGTCCGGTGACGCAGGTGGGTAAACCGCAGGTTGGTATGCGGCAGCTCTACCGGCGGCTCCCAGTCGGTCCGGCGCTGGATCGTCCCGTCGTGGCAGGTGCTGCAGACGGTCGCCGCGGGCCACGGGTCGCCGCCGGTGGCGACGCCGGCATGACAGCCATCGCAGGACGGAAACAGTGCGCGATGCTGGACGTGGCTGAACCCGTCGCGCCGGTGGACCAGGCGTGCCGCCGCGGCCGCCCCGCCGGCGCCCGCCAGCAGCGCCAGCGTCAGCAGCACGCGCCGCGTTCCCGACCTCACGGCGTCCCCCCGGCTGCGTGTGGTGTGCGGCGCGCTGGCGGGAGCGGCGTGCGGTCTGCCGCGCTCCCGAAGACGGCGCTGACCCGGGCGTACAGCCGCGTCTGATTCCAGTCGAGCGCCGCGGTATCCGGACGCCGGCGAGCTTCGCTGTAGCGGGCCAGCCCGCCGCCCACTCGCCAGCGATCGGTCACGGCAAGATCGGCGTCCAGCGCGAACATCGTCACCGCCGCATCGTCGAACCGGAGCTCGAGCGGCCGCCGGAGCGATGCCACCCGGCCGGACAGCAGCATGCGGGCGGTGGGCGCCCACGTCACACCGCCCTCGATCTGGCGGGAGGATGCTCCCGGCCCGAACTCCGTGTGGAGATCGGCGTCCGCGCTCCAACCCCGGCCGAGCGTCGCGGTCGCGCCCAGTCCGGTGCGCCAGCCCCGGTCTTCCACGTCAACCAGCGGCGTGGATGTCGACGTCGGCGCAAACCGGTAGCGCTCGCCGCTGGCGCGGACCTCGATCCGCGCGACCGGGCGCACCCATATGGCCACCGACGCGGAGGTGTAGGGCACCGGGCTGAATGCGCCCCAGATGGTCCAGAGATCGAAGTGCGGGCGATAGCGACGGGCGACCACGTTCGCGGTGACGGCCCGTGATGCATAGCGCAGCTGCACGTCGGCCGTTCCCCACCACCCCTCCGCCAGATCATACTCGGCCCCGCCGGCGACGCTCCATCGCCGCGCCGGCCGCACCTCGCCCGACAGTCCAAGGCGTTCGGAGATGAAGTACCGGGAGTCCCCTTCCAGCTCGCGGATGTAATCGGCGCGCACCGCCCCCTGCGGCGGATTCCAGCCGAGCGCCCCGCCGAACACCAGTCCCCGGCGTTGCGGCCGATACTCGTCGAGCGGGTTCAGCACGGGGCTCGTGATCGGCAGCGCGGTGGCGCGGGCCAATCCCCAGCCGCCGAACACCTCGCCGTCGAGGTGATGTTGGGCGTTCCGCAGGAGCACGCGCCCGCCGTCGAACCCCGTGGGCCCGAGCCGTGACGTGAACGTCTGGCGGCCGGCGCGCACCGTCAGCGGCGCGGCGGCGTACTCTGCGTACCCTTCCAGCAACTGGAGCGCCGGCTCGGTCCCCGGCCACCCACCGGCTCCACTGAGGTCGGTCAGCGCGCGCGCGTTGACGCGCACGCTGACTCCAGGCATGCCGAAGCCCCACGCGGTCACGTCCGCCTGCTGGCTCAGCGGCGCCGAGCGCACCCGCGCTCCGGCGCGGAAGAAATGACAGAACCCGCTGAAATCGCAGGTCACCGCATAGCCGTCGCTCGAATAGGTGCCGCCGCCCGGCCCGGTCACGGCCTCGGCCGT
>JBBSCB010000038.1:0-22900 GCA_038250675.1 Gemmatimonadales bacterium | reverse complement strand
CCGCGATGAATCGGTGGGCGGGGTGAAGGTCTTCCGTGATCTGGCCGAGGGCCTCGCCTCGCGGGGCATCATCGTACTCCGCTACGAGAAGCGGACGCGCGCGCATCCCATGTCGTTTACCGGCCAATTCACCGTCGACGCCGAGACGGTTGACGACGCCGTCGCCGCGGTCGAACTGCTTCGGGGTCGTCCCGAGGTCGATCCGGCCCGTGTCTTTGCCCTGGGCCACAGTCTCGGTGCCATGATGGCGCCGCGGATTGCGCAGCACGACACCGCTGTAGCCGGGCTGATCGTGATGGCCGGCCCGACGCGGCCGCTGGAGGATCTGCTCGATGAGCAGACCGCCTACCTGGCCAGCTTGGCGGGTGATATCACGCCCGCGGTGCGGGCGCACCTCGATGCGGAGCGCACCCTGACCGCGCGGATCCGCGCACTGACCGACGCGGACAGCGCGTCGCTCTCGCCGATGATGGGTGCGCCGGCGTCATACTGGCTGGATCTCAATCGCTATCATCCGGCCGAGGTGGCGCGGACGCTCCGGCTGCCCATGTTGATTCTTCAGGGGGAGCGCGACTACCAGGTGACGATGGTGGACTTCGACGGCTGGCGCCGTGCCCTCGCTGGGCGGCCTGGCGTGACGCTCAAGTCCTATCCGGGGCTCAACCATCTCTTCGTGGCGGGCACCGCGCCGAGCGTGCCGGCCGAGTACGCGGCGACGGCGCACGTGGCGGGACAGGTGGTGGACGACATCGCCCAGTGGATCACGACGCAGCGGTAAGTACCGCACCCTTGAGATAGCCGGTTTCCGGGACCGTCAGGAGCTCGGGATGGTCGCGGCCCTGACCCAGCACCTCGCGCAGCACGATCCGCCGCCCGCTGTCGGCGGCGGCCTCGGCCAGCATCGCGAGGAACTCGGGCCGACGCAGGTGAAACGAGCACGATGCGGTCACCAGCGTTCCGCCGGGGGCGAGGATCCGCATGGCGCGCAGGTTGATCTCGCGGTAGCCCCGGACGGCCTGGGAGAGTGCCGCGCGCGTCTTGGCAAAGGCCGGAGGATCGAGCGCGATGACGTCGAAGCGCTCATGCGCCCGCTCATAGGCCCGCAACGCCTCGAAGGCGTCGGCTTCCCGCCAGACGATGTTGCCGAACCCGTTGAGCGCGGCGTTCTCCGCGCCGCGCGCCAGCGCGTCCGCGCTCGAATCGAGTGCCACCACCTCCGCCGCTCCGGCCGCGAGGTGGAGCGCAAACGAGCCATGGTACGCAAAGCAGTCGAGCCCGCGACCACCGTGCGCGTGCCGTCCGGCGATCAGGCGGTTGGGGCGCTGGTCCAGAAACGCGCCGGTCTTCTGGCCGGTCCACGGCGCGGCGTAGTACCGGATCGCGCCCTCGCGCACTTCGATCCGCTGGGGCACCGTGCCGTGGACCAGCTCGACGGTCTCCGGCAGACCCTCGCGCCGACGGACCGCGACGTCGTTCCGCAGCAGGATTCCCTCCGGTTCGAGGACATCCACGAGCGCGGCCACGATGTCCTCGCGCATCGTCTCCAGTCCCGCCGACAGCATCTGCGCCACGACCCATCGGTCATACCGATCGACAATCAGTGAGGGCAGCGCGTCACCTTCACCGTGCACCAGCCGGCAGGCCGTGGCGTCAATGCCGTCGCGTCGTCCGGCGGCCTCGCGGAGGCGCTCGCGCCACCATGCACGATTCACCGGCCGATCCTCCCGCTCCAGCAGCCGCAGCCTGATCTCGGAGCGGGGCGAGTGGAGCGCCTGCCCCAGAAACCGCCCGCTCTGATCGATGACCCGCATCAACCCCGGTTCCGGCGCCTCGTCGAGCACGTCGCTCCGGTAGATCCAGGGATGCCCGCGCGTCCAGCGGGCGGCACCGCGCGCCGAGACGCGGAGTGTCGTCGTCACGCCGGGACCGGTGTGGCCAGCGTGCGCATGAGTCGCTTGATTTGGCGCATGGCGAGCAATCTAGTGGAGCTGGTGCGGCTGATGCTGGTGACCGATGACGCCCTCCTGGAGGGACGTGACCTCGTGGCGGTGGCGCGGGCGGCGGAGCAGGGCGGGATCACCTCGGTGCAGCTTCGGCTCAAGCGGCGCCCGGTACGCGAGCAGGTGGAACTCGGGCGCGCGCTGGTGGCGGCGCTCCGCATCCCGGTGCTGATTAATGACCGCCCCGATGTGGCGCTCGCCGCCGGCGCGGCGGGTGTGCATCTGGGCCCCGGCGACCTGCCTCCGCATCTCACGCGGCGCATCGTGCCGCCGGGCTTTCTCATCGGCGCCTCGGTGGGTTCCGATGCCGAGCTGCTGACGGCAGGCGACGCCGACTACTGGGGCATCGGCCCCTGGCGCGTCACCACCACCAAGGCGGATGCGGGAGCGGCGCTCGGCGCCGACGCCTTTGCACGTCTCGTGGGCCGGGCTGGTCGGCGCCCGTGCGTCGCGATCGGCGGCGTGCGACCGGAGGACTGCCCGGCAATTCTCCGGGCCGGCGGTGCGGGGGTGGCGGTGGTGTCGGGGATTCTGGCGGCGTCGGACCCGGCGGGGGCGGCGCGGGCGTATCGCGGCGCGCTGGCGGGGCCGACCTAGTGTCAGCGGCGCGTGCCGCGACGGATCCGCGCGATGGCGCGCAGGTGCTCCTCGAACGTGCGGCTGAAGACGTGACGGCCGTCCGGGCCGGCCACGAAGTACAGATAGGGTGTGTCCGCCGGATACAGCGAGGCCTGGATGCTGCGCCGGCTCGGCGAGTTGACCGGACCCGGCGGCAGTCCCGGCTGCAGGTAGGTGTTGTAGGGCGAGGGCGTGAGGTAGTCCTTCTCGTAGAGGCGCGGCTTGCGCTGCCCGGTGCGCAGCATCAGTGCATACTGGACGGTAGGATCGGCCTGGAGCGCCATGCCGCGGTGGAGGCGGTTGAGGTAGACCGACGCAATGATCTCGCGCTCGTCATCGGCGCGGGCTTCGCCCTCGACGATGGAGGCGAGTGTGACCACGGCCAGCCGGCTGAGCCTCACCGTGTCGAGCCGCGCGGTCCAGACCGAGTCCCAGCTCTCGGTGAACGCCTGCGCCATCAGTCGTACCAGCTCCCGGCCGGTCGTATTGGTGGGGAGCTGATACGTGTCGGGGTGGAGGAACCCTTCGAGCGTCGGGCCCGGCAGGCCTAGCGAATCGATCAGCGCGTGGTCCCGGGCCGCCGTCAGGACCGAATCTTCAGGAATGCCGATGCGCTCGGCGCCGATCGCCGCGACATCGAGAATCGTGAGGCCTTCGGGGACGGTGAACCGCACCACCGAGGAGCGTCCCGCGGCGAGGATGTCGAGCACCTCGCCGCTGCTCATCGCCGGGCTGATGTCGTAGACGCCCTGATGGATGGAGCGGTCCATGTTGCGCAGTCGCGCGCGCAGCTTGAACCAGAGACGGTTCTGCACCAGCCCGTGCGCCACCAGTGAATCGGTGACGGTCGCGAAGGTGGCGCCGGCCGGAACGATGATGCGCTGTGGCGGCCCGGCGCGGCCGCCGGCGCAGCCCGCGAGCAGGGCGGCCATCAGCAGGGCGCGGTGCCGCTTCATGCCGGCGCCCGGCGGCGGGTATCCAGGAAATGCTGCAGCAGCACGGCCGCAGCGAGCGCGTCCACGTCCTCGCGGCGGCCGCGGGTGGAACCGCCCTGCTCGCGGATGATGCCGAGCGCGCGGGCGGTGCTCATCCGTTCGTCCCACAGTTCGACGGGCAGTTGGGTGCGGGTGCCGATGGCGCCGGCGAGCTCGCGGGCGGCACGGGCGCTGGCTTCCTCGGTCCCCTCACCGGTGAGCGGGAGGCCGACCACGACGCCGACCGGTGCGTGATGGGCGAGGAGCGCCAGGAAGCGCGGCATGGGGAAGCGCTTGCCCGGGCGGCGGACCAGCGTTTCGAGCGGGGTGGCGAGGAACTGCGATTCGTCGCTGAGGGCGAGTCCGATGCGGACCTCGCCCCAGTCCACGGAAATCAGCCGGCCGGTTGACGGCAGCACATCACTGCGCCATGGTCGCGAAGAATTCCTTGTTGTTCTTGGTGCGCTTCATCCGCTCGAGGAGGAATTCGAGCGCCTCCACCGGCGGCATGTCCGCCAGGAAGTTGCGCAGGAGGTACACGCGGTTGAGCTCGTCCTTGTCCATGAGAAGCTCTTCCTTACGGGTCGAGGTCCGCTGGATGTCGATCGCGGGGTAGATGCGGCGATCGGCCAGGCGGCGGTCGAGGACGAGCTCCATGTTGCCGGTGCCCTTGAACTCCTCGAAGATGACCTCGTCCATGCGGCTGCCGGTGTCGATCAGCGCGGTGGCAATGATCGTGAGCGAGCCGCCCTTGTCGATGTTGCGGGCGGCACCGAAGAACCGCTTGGGCTTCTGGAGGGCGTTGGCGTCCACGCCGCCGGACAGGATCTTGCCCGAGTGCGGCACGACCACGTTGTGCGCGCGGGCCAGACGGGTGATCGAGTCGAGCAGGATGACGACATCGCGGCCGTGTTCCACCAGGCGCTTGGCCTTTTCGATCACCATGTCCGCCACCTGCACGTGGCGATCGGCCGGCTCGTCAAAGGTGGAGGAGATGACTTCCGCCTTGACGTTCTCCTCCATGTCGGTGACTTCCTCGGGCCGCTCGTCGATCAGCAGCACGATCAGCACCACTTCCGGATGGTTCTCGCTGATGGCGTTGGCCAGCTTCTGCATCAGGATCGTCTTGCCGGCCTTGGGCGGCGCCACGATCAGTCCGCGCTGGCCCTTGCCGATGGGCGAGAGCAGATCCACGACGCGCATGGAGAGATCGCCGGTCGTCCGCTCGAGACGGATCCGCTCGTCGGGATATCGCGGCTTGAGATTGTCGAAGGCGATCCGGTGCTTGGTCTTTTCCGGTTCCTCGAAGTTGACGCTCTCGACCTTGAGCAGTGCGAGGTAGCGCTCGCCTTCCTTGGGCGGACGCACCTGGCCCATCACGGTATCGCCGGTGCGCAGATCGAATCGCTTGATCTGGCTCGGGCTCACGTAGATGTCGTCGGGGCCGTACAGGTAGTTCCAGTCCTGGCTGCGCAGGAATCCGTAGCCCTCGGGGAGGATCTCGAGGACGCCTTCGCCCCGGATCACGGTGTCCTGATCCAGCAGCGACTGCTCGATGCGGAAGATGAGGTCCTGCTTGCGGAGGCCGGAGTAGTTGGTAATGTTCAACTGCTCCGCCAGGACATGCAGCTCCGCGATGGACTTCTGCTTCAGCTCTGCGATATCCACGGCCGAAACTCCAGGCATGGTGGCCCGACCAGGCGGCGGGTGGGCTCGGGGGTGTGTGATTGCAATACCGGAAAAGGTCGGATGATGTCGGTGATGACGTGGGTATTGATAGTTGTGGCGGGCTCCGCGAAGTCGGAGCGGGCAGTCTGGTCGATGGGGATTGGCCTGCCAAACTCGAAGCACTGGAACCTACGCCCACCCTCCCGGACCGTCAAGGGCCGCGCGTGTGACCCACCCCACCGAGGCGCTGGAAGCCTGGCGGGTCGTCCGGATGGGCACCCGCGAGGTCACCGACGGCGTGGTCCACCCCGATCACCGGGGACCGTCGGCCGCGCTCGCCGGCGCGCTCGCCGCGTGGCCCGGGTCGTACTACTGGGCCGATCCCGAGCGCACCACCCTCATCCTCATCCGCGCCGCGGGACCCGCGCGGCGTGAGCGCTGGGCCTTCCACGCGGTGCTCCTGCTCCTGACCATCATCTGCGCGCTCGGGGCCGGCGCCGCGCTGGCCGGCGCGTGGATTCCACCCGAAGGCCCTTCCGGGTTCACCGCACCGATGGGGCCCTACGTCGGCGGCGTGCTGTCGGCGCTCGTGGGCGGCGGCTACTTCTTTGCGGGGCTGGTGTCCGGTGGCTGGCGCGACATTCTGCCCGGCTGGTCGTTTGCCATTCCGCTGTTGACGATCCTGCTGGTCCACGAGATGGGACATTATTTCGCGGCGCGCCGTTACGTGATCGACGCGTCGCCACCCTACTTCCTGCCGGTTCCTCCCACGCTCTCTCCGATCGGGAGTCTGGGCGCCTTCCTCCGGCTCCGGACGCCGGTGCTGGACCGGCGTCAGTTGCTCGACGTCGGCGCCGCGGGACCGCTGGCCGGATTCGCCGTGACCCTGCTGGTGCTGTTCTGGGGCTATCACACCTCGCAGCCCCTGTCCCTCGGTACCGATACACCGGGAGACTTCGTCACCTTTGCCGGCCGCCAGATCTCGCTGGGTGATTCGCTGCTGACCCTCGGTCTCCGGCACGTCTTCTATCCTCATGCGGCGGCACTGTATCTCAGCCTGCCGGCGTTTGCCGGCTGGGTGGGGGCGTTCGTGACCGCGCTCAACCTGCTGCCGCTGAGCCAGCTCGACGGCGGCCACGTGCTCTACGCGCTCATCGGGCGGCGGCAGGCGGCCGCCGGCTTCCTGACGCTGCTGGCCCTCGTGCTGCTGGCGCCGACGTCGCCCAGCTGGTACGTGTGGGTGGTCGTGGTGCTCCTGATCGGCGGTGGCCGCTGGGCGCATCCGTCGGTGGTGGCCCCCGCGCGTCCGGTGCCGCGTGGGCGCCGGTGGATGGGCTGGCTCTGCATCGCCGTCTTTGTGCTGGCCTTCGTGCCGGCGCCGTTCCGACTGTAGCAGCCCCGGCGGGATGGCATTGCGCAACGCCCTCGGCGTCCTATCTTCACGAAGCCCGCGTCACGTCGGGCCGCGACACCGCCCCTCCCGCAGGAGCCCGCCCAATGCCCGTACGCAGCGCCGCTCGCCGGTCCGAGGCCATGGTGTGAACGACTCCGAACGCGTAAGCCGACTCCGGCACGATCTGTCGAACCCGCTCTCCGCGCTGCTCGCGGAGACCCAACTCCTCCTGCTCAACGAATCCGCGCTTGATCCCGATACCACGGCGAGCCTGCGCGAGATAGAAGCGCTCGCCATCCGCATGCGCGCGATCCTGCGTGAGTCGGGTACCTGAATCCGGGTGAGCAGCGACACACCACCCGTTTGTCACACCATTTAGCTTCATCCGGAGTGGGCCGCGCCCCTTCCACCGGAGCTGACGATGACGTTCGCCGAGAGATTTGCCCGCATGGCCAAGGCCACCGCGCATGCATCGGGCCGGCCGATGACGTTCGCCATCGCATTTCTCGTCATCCTCGTCTGGGCGGTGACGGGTCCCATCTTCCACTACAGCGATACCTGGCAGCTCGTCATCAACACCGGCACGACGGTCGTCACCTTCCTGATGGTCTTCCTCATTCAGAACACGCAGAACCGCGACGCCACCGCCATCCAGATCAAGCTGGACGAGTTGGTGCGGGCGGTGAAGGGGGCGCACAACGCCGTCGTCTCGCTGGAGGACGCCGCGGATGACGAGCTGGAGGAGATCAAGGCGGGGTACGACCGGCTCGCGGCCAGCGCCCGGGCGCGGGGCGGCGACGATACCGACTCGCCCGAAGTGGATGGCGCGGCACGCCGTGCGGAGCGAACGGCGCAGCGCGCCTCCGGCGAGGCGGCGTCGGCCACGCGGACGGCCACGGCGGCTGGTGAGAAGGCCGATGATGCGAAGGAAATGGCGGAGGGTGCCAGCGACACTGCGGACCGCGCCGAAGCGGCGGCAACGGACGCCAGGCGGACTGCGGCAGCCGGCTGAGCGGCTAGTGGGCGGGGACCAGCTCCGCGCACTCGGGATAGGCGCTGGCGAATGCCTCCACGACCCCGGGGTCGAGCTGGGTGCCGGACACCCGGCGCAGCTCGGCGACGGCATCCACCGGCTCCCAGGGCGCGCGATACGGTCGCCGCGTGGTCATGGCATCGAACGAATCTGCTACCGCGATGATGCGCGCTTCAATCGGGACCGCGTCTCCCCGGAGCCCGTCCGGGAAGCCGGCGCCATCCAGCCGTTCGTGGTGCGAGCGCACGCAGCGGAGCAGCGCGGGGGATTCGCGGGCGAGCGGTGAGAGCATCCGCTCGCCAAGGGCCGGGTGCTCCCTGATCTGGCCGAACTCCGCCGCCGTCAGCTTGCCCGTCTTGTGCAGCACCGCCTCCCGCGTCCCGATCTTCCCGATGTCGTGCAGCTCGCCGCCCAGGCGGATCTGGTCCAGCGCCTCGCCCTCGAAACCGAGGACGCTGGCGGTGGTGACGGCGTAGCGGCTCACCCGGATCGAGTGACCGCGGGTATACGCGTCCTTGGCCTCGAGGGCGCGGGCCAGCATCTGGACGCCCTGAATGAACAGCTCCTGGATTCGCTGCGCTTGCTCCTGGACCCGGTTTTCGAGATTGGCCTGGTAGAACCGGTTCTGGAGGACGAGCGCGCGCTTCTCCAGGGCGCGGGTCACCCGCGCCTGGAGCTCGCCGAGCGAGACGGGCTTGAGCAGGAAATCGGCGGCACCGAGGTGGAGACACTCCACGGCGGTGGAGGTGTCGGTCATCCCGCTCAGCATGATGACGGAGGTATCGGGGAAACGGGTGCGGACGTGCTCCAGCAGGCCCATGCCGTCCAGCTCAGGCATTCGCATGTCGGAGACGATGAGCGGCACTTCACCGAGCCGATCGAGCTGGCCGATTGCTTCCAGCCCCGAGCCCGCCTCCAGGCAGGCGAACCCCTGGGCCTCGAGCAGCCGCACCAGCGAGCGGCGCACGAGCGGCTCGTCGTCCACGACGAGGCAGCGCGCCGCGCCGCTGGGCTGCGGGGCGGAGACTTCGAATGGCATGCGATTACCTTGGCAGACGGAGCCCACGAGCCGCGCCTGCCGCGCGGCGATACATTGCAATGGTAGGAAGAATGGGCCCGAATGTAAACAGGAGGGGAATAGTGAACAGCTTCGGCGCACGCGATACCCTGACCGTCGGCGGCCGGGATTACGAGATTTTCCGGCTGGGCGCGCTGGCGGACGCCGGGCTCCCGGTGGCCCGGCTGCCCTACTCGCTCCGGATCCTCCTGGAGAATCTGCTCCGCACCGAGGACGGCGTGGCCGTCACCCGGGCTGACATCGAGGCGCTGGCCCGATGGTCACCGGCGGCGCGGGTCGACCGGGAGATTGCCTTCACGCCCGCGCGCGTGCTGCTGCAGGACTTCACCGGAGTGCCCGCCGTAGTGGACCTCGCGGCGATGCGCGACGCGATGGCCGCGCTGGGCGGTGATCCCGCGAAGATCAACCCGCTGCAGCCCGTCGAGCTGGTGGTGGATCACTCGGTGCAGGTGGACGCCTTCGGGAGCGCGGACGCCTTCCGCCTGAACGAGGACCTCGACTACGGCCGCAACGGCGAGCGGTATGCCTTTCTGCGCTGGGGCCAGCGCGCGTTTGCCAACTTCCGCGTGGTGCCGCCCAACACCGGGATCGTGCATCAGGTGAACCTGGAATACCTGGCCCGCGTCGTCTTCGCGTCCGACGAGAATCCCCACGCCACCGGTCCGCTGCAGGCCTATCCCGACACCCTGGTCGGCACCGACTCCCACACGCCGATGGTCAACGGCCTCGGCGTACTGGGCTGGGGCGTGGGCGGAATCGAAGCGGAGGCGGCCATGCTGGGCCAGCCGGTCTCGATGCTGGTTCCCGACGTCGTGGGCTTCCGGCTGCGCGGCGCGCTGCGCGAGGGGACGACCGCCACCGACCTGGTGCTCACCGTCACCGAGATGCTCCGCCGGAAGGGCGTCGTCGGCAAGTTCGTCGAGTTCTACGGGCCCGGCCTCGCGTCACTCGCGCTGGCCGACCGCGCGACGATCGGCAACATGTCGCCGGAGTACGGCGCCACCTGCGCCATCTTTCCGGTGGACGAGGTGACGCTGCGCTATCTGCGCTTTACCGGCCGGCCGCCCGAGCGGGTGGCGCTGGTCGAGGCGTACATGAAGGCGCAGGGACTCTTTCACACCGCGGATTCGCCGGACCCGGAGTTCACCGACCGGCTGGAGCTCGATCTTGCCAGCGTCGAGCCGAGCATCGCGGGGCCGCGCCGGCCGCAGGACCGCATCTCCCTGAGCGCCTCGGCGACGAGCTTTCGGGAGGCGCTGCCGGGACTGCTGCCGAGCCAGCCGGCGGCGGATCGGCCGGCGGGTGGCGCCGGGACGCCAGGCGTCTGGGGCGAAGGGAGCGCCGCATCGCCCGCCGCCCGGACCGCGGTGGCGGCGTCGGCGGCGGACGAGCTGCGCCACGGGTCGGTGGTGATCGCCGCCATCACGAGCTGCACCAATACCTCCAACCCGTCGGTCATGCTCGCCGCCGGCCTCGTTGCCAAGAAGGCGGTGGAGCTGGGCCTCGAGCGCAAGCCGTGGGTCAAGACTTCGCTCGCACCGGGATCCAAGGTGGTCACGCAGTACTACGAGCGCGCGGGGCTCACGCCCTTTCTCGACCAGCTGGGCTTTCAGCTCGTGGGCTACGGCTGCACGACCTGCATCGGCAACTCCGGCCCGCTGCCGGAGGAGATCGCGCAGGCCATCCAGCAGCGCGGGCTGGTCGCGGCCGCCGTCCTCTCGGGCAACCGCAACTTCGAAGGCCGCATCAATTCCGATGTCCGGGCCAACTACCTGATGTCGCCACCGCTCGTGGTGGCCTTTGCGCTGGCCGGCCGGATCGACATCGATCTGACGACCGAGCCGCTCGGCACGGCACGGGACGGGACGCCGGTGTTCCTCCGCGACATCTGGCCCAGCCAGCGCGAAATCGAGGAGCTGCTCGAGGGTTCGATTCGCTCGCAGATGTACCAGGACACGTACGCTGAGGTCTTCGAAGGCGACGAGCGCTGGCGGAGCATCGCCATACCGGCGGGGGACCGGTTTGCCTGGGATCCCGGCTCCACCTACGTGCGGCGGCCGCCCTATTTCGACCAGATGCCGCGCGAGGCGCCGGAGCAGGTACCGGAGATCGAGGGCGCACGCGTGCTCGCGCTGCTGGCTGACAGCGTCACCACCGACCACATCTCCCCGGCCGGCAACATCAAGCGGCAGTCGCCCGCCGGCGAGTATCTCGTCAAGCACGGTGTCGAGCCGCGGGACTTCAACTCCTACGGCTCGCGCCGCGGCAACCATGCGGTGATGGTGCGCGGGACCTTTGCCAACACCCGCATCCGCAACCGGCTGGCGCCCGGCACCGAGGGCGGCGTGACCACCTATCTGCCGACCGGCGAGGTGATGCCGATCTTCGACGCCGCGGTGAAGTATCACACCGGCGGTACGCCGCTCGTCGTGATCGCCGGCAAGGAATACGGGTCCGGATCGAGCCGGGACTGGGCGGCCAAGGGGCCATCGCTCCATGGCGTCAGATTTGTGCTCGCGGAGAGCTACGAGCGGATCCACCGGTCGAACCTGGTGGGGATGGGCATCCTGCCGCTGCAGTTCGAGACGGGGCTGTCCGCAGCGTCACTCGGTATCACCGGGCACGAAACGTTCAGCGTCACGGGGCTTGCGCGGCGGATCGCCACCGGCTTTGCCGGCGGCCGGGACGTGGAGGTACGGGCTCGTCGCGAGGACGGCACCGAGCTGGTGTTCCGCGCACTGATCCGCATCGACACGCCGCAGGAAGTGCTCTATTACCGTCACGGCGGCATCCTCCAGTACGTGCTGCGCCAGCTCCTGCGCGGGCGGGAAAAGCCGGTGGCCATCTCGGGCGGGCCAAGCGTGTCCGCCGCCGCGCCGACGCCGGCAGCGTCGTCGGACGCGTCGGTGGACGAGGGTTCGCGCGAGTCATTCCCCGCCAGCGACGCGCCCGCCTACTGAGCATGCCGCTCGTCTTCCATCTCATCCCGCACACCCACTGGGACCGGGAGTGGTACCTGACCCGCGCGGCATTCGTCGCGCGGCTGGTGCCGATGATGGACGACCTGGTGGCCCGCCTCGAGGCGGAGCCGTCCTTTCGCAGCTTTCTGCTCGATGGCCAGACGATCCATCTCGAGGACTATCTGGCGGTCCGCGCCGAACAGGCAGCCCGGATCGGCGCGCTGGTCCGGGCCGGCCGGTTGCAGGTGGGACCGTGGTACGTGCTTGCGGACGAGGTTATGCCGTCGGGGGAGTCGCTGATCCGCAATCTGCTGATCGGCGTGGCGCAGGCGCGCTCGCACGGCGGCCGTCTCGACGTCTTGTACTCGCCCGATGCCTTTGGGCATCCCGGGTGCCTGCCGACGCTCGCCCGGGAGTTTGGGCTCGACGCCGCCGTCGTCTGGCGCGGGCTCGCGACGGAGCGGGACCTCTTCCGCTGGCGCGGGCCGAACGGCGCCGCGCTGCTCACCTACCATCTGCCGCCTGACGGCTACGAAATCGGCGCCGCGCTCCCCGCCGGATGGCCGGCCGTGCGGGCCGCGCTGGTCGCGCGTGCGGCGACGCGGCACGTGGCGGTCTTCGTGGGCGCCGATCATCACGCCGCGCCGGCCGCCATCGGGCGGATGCGTGAGGCGCTGGCGGCTGCCGAGCCCGACGCGGAGGTCCGCGTCTCCCGCCTCGACGAGTTTCTCGTGGCGGCCGGTACCGAGGCGCGCGGGCTGCCGGAGCGTGCGGGCGAGCTCCGCTGGTCCGACGGATACACCTGGACGCTGCAGGATGTGCATTCGATGCGGGCACCGCTCAAGCGCCGGCTGTCCCGTACCGAGATGTGGCTCGAACGCTTTGCGGAGCCGCTGGCCGCGCTGGCGGTGCGCGCCGGTCGCGCCGACCAGCGGCCGCTTCTCGCGAGCGCATGGCGCACGCTCATCCAGTGTCAGTTCCACGACACAATCGCGGGAACCTGCGCCGATGCCGCAGCGCGCGAAAGTGACGTGCGGCTCGCAGGCGTCGCGGCCACCGCGCGTGAGATCGTGACCGGCGCCCTCGCGGCGCTGAGCGGCTACGACGCCGATCGGTCCCGCGACCAGCGCGACGAGGCCGCGCCATCGCTGGTCGTGTGGAATGCCGCCGCGCGGCCGCGGGGCGGTGTGGTGGTGGCAGATCTGACGTTCTTTCGCCGGGAC
Source organism: Gemmatimonadales bacterium (assembly GCA_038250675.1). Lineage (GTDB taxonomy): Bacteria > Gemmatimonadota > Gemmatimonadetes > Gemmatimonadales > GWC2-71-9 > JAICUF01. Next base: position 9,953 of record JBBSCB010000038.1, on the reverse strand, counting down.
GTGCTGGTGGGCCGACCCGGCGGCCGCGTTGCAGCGGGCGGCGCCGGGTACCGGCCGCTGTCGCTCCGTGACCCGGCGGGCCGCACGCTGCCGCTGCAGGTGATCGAGCGGCGCCACGCTCTGGAGCGGCGCGATGCTGCCCGCCATTATCCGGATCTGGATGAGGTGGACGTGGTCCGGGTGGCGTTTGACGTGGCGACGGTGCCCGGGCTGGGCCTGAGCGTGCTGGCCGCCGGTCCGGCCGGTCCGTCGGTCGCGGGGTCGGTCGTGGTCCGCGGCCGCACCATGCGCAACGAACATCTCGAGGTCACCATCGAGCGGACCGGCAGCATCGCCCTCCGGGATCGGGCATCGGGCGCGACCTATCGTCGGCTGCTGACGCTGGAGAGCGAGCCGGACGGCGGGGATACGTATACCTTCGATCCGCGCGGGAACCAACCTGTGGAACGCGACAGTGGGCCCGTGACCGTGCGCGCACACGCCCGCGGGCCGCTGGTGGGACTGCTGGGGGCACAGTGGGAATTCGCCGGGACGAACGTCCATCTTCGCGTGGCGCTGCACGCCGGAGAGCGATTGCTCCGGTGCACGCTGGACCTTCATAATGTGCGCGGCAACCGGCGGCTGCGTGCGCGGCTGCCGATCGGCACCGCGGCCGCCGCCACTGCGGGTGCCGCGTTCGGCAGCGAGACGCGCGCCATGCGGACCCCCGGCGGCGACTCGGCGCTGGAACGGCGGAGCCCGACCGACCCCGCGCATCGATACGTCGTCGCGACGGCGGAACGCCGCGGGCTCGCGGTCCTGGCGCCCGGCTTCTTCGAGTACGAATGGACGGGCCACGATCTGCTGCTGACGCTGCTCCGGTCGGTGGGCGATCTCTCGCGGGGCGACCTTGCCGCCCGGCCGGGTCATGCCGGCTGGGTCACGCCCACGCCGGACGCGCAGTGCCTGGGTCACGACCGGGTGGAGCTGGCGCTGACGCCGGTTGGCGCCGATGGTGTGGCGGCCGGTGACACGCTGCCCCGGCTCTGGGAGGACGCGTTCCTCCCGGTCCGGGGGCAATGGCTGCGACAGGCGGCGAAGCTGGATCCCGCGCACATGGTGGTCGAGCTGGACGGGCCCGGGCTGGTGCTCTCCGCCGTCAAGCCGGCGGATGACGGTGATGGCGTCGTGCTGCGCTGCTTTAACGCGCGCAGCGTCCCTACCGTCGGACACTGGCGGATCTCACCTTGGCCGTCGGGCGCCGAGCGGCTGCGGGCCGATGAAACGGCCGGGTCGGCCCTCGTGCTTCAGCGCGACCGCAGCGTATCGTTCGACGCAGGTCCTCACGAGCTGGTGACGATCCGAATCCGCTGACCAGGGAGCCGTATGGCCATGCCGCGCCTCCGCTCGCTCGATGCCTTTCGTGGGCTCACCATCGCCGGAATGATCCTGGTCAACAATCCCGGGAGCTGGGCCCATATCTATCCGCCGCTGGAGCACGCGGAGTGGAACGGCTGGACCCCCACCGACCTCATTTTCCCGTTCTTCGTCTTCATCGTGGGCGTGGCCCTCACCTTTTCGTTCGCCCGGCGGCGCGCGGCCGGGGCGCCGCGAGGCGCGCTGGTCCGGAAGGCGGCGGTGCGCGGCGCAGCAATCGTGGCGGTGGGCATCGCGCTCAACTTCGTGCCGCGGTTCGACCCCGCGACCGTCCGGATTCCCGGCGTGCTCCAGCGCATCGGCCTTGCCTACGTCGTCGCCGCGCTGATCTACCTCACGGCAGGCGCCCGCACGCAGCGGTGGATCGCGGCCGGCCTGCTGGTGGGGTACTGGCTCGCGATGACGCTGGTGCCGGTGCCGGGCCACGGCGCGGGGGTACTGGAGCCGGTCGGGAACCTGGCCCAGTACATCGACATCCACCTGCTGCGCGGGCACACCTGGAAGCCGGAGTGGGATCCGGAAGGGCTGCTGAGCACCGTGCCGGCCGTCGTCACCTGCCTGCTGGGCGCATTCACCGGCGATCTGCTCCGCTCTGAACGCGCGCCGCTCGAGAAGACGGCGCACCTGCTGGTCTGGGGCAACGTTGCGCTCGTCGCCGGGCTCGTCTGGAACTGGTGGTTTCCGATCAACAAGAACCTCTGGACCAGCTCGTATGTGCTCTTCACCGCCGGCGCGGCGCTCGCCACGCTGGGCGTGCTGTACTGGGTGATCGATGTGCGGGGTCGGTCACGGTGGGCCTGGCCGTGGTACGTCTTCGGCTCGAACGCACTGCTCGTCTTCGTGCTGTCGGGGCTCCTGGCCCGGCTGCTGATTGCCGTGCAGGTGGCAACGGCCGATGGTCCGGTCTCGCTCTGGACCTGGATTTACGATCGGGCCTTTGTTCCGTGGGCCGGCCCGCTCAATGGGTCGCTCGCCTTTGCCGTGACCTTCGTGCTGTTGTGGCTGGCCATCATGGCGGTGCCGTACCGGCGAGGCTGGTACCTGCGACTCTAGTCGCGGTGGCCTAGCGCTCCCGCGCCGGCTCCAGCGCCTGATGGAGCGCGTCGCCCACCAGGGTCGACGCCACCACGACCAGCACGAGGGCAATGCCCGGCGCCGCCGCGACCCACGGTGCGTTGACCAGCGTATCTCGCCCCGACGCGATCATGCTGCCCCACGACGGCGTTGGCGGTTGCACGCCGACGCCCAGGAACGAGAGTCCCGCCTCAAGCAGAATCGCGTTGCCAAACCCCAGCGCGGCCGCGACGATCGCCGGCGTGAGCGCGTTGGGGAGCACGTGGCGGAACAGGAGCCGTCCGCGGCGGGCCCCGAGCGCGATCGCGCTTTCCGTAAATGGCCGCGCCATGGCCGATCGCGCTTCGCCGTGGACCAGCCGCGCAACGCTCATCCACCCGGTGAGTCCCAGGACCACCACGACCAGCACGGCGCTGGGCCGCCAGAGCGCAGCGAGTAGCAGCAGGAGCACCACGCGCGGCAGCGCCAGGGCAAAGTCGGTCACGGCCAGCAGGACGCGGCCGGTGAGCCCGCGCCACACACCCGCGACGGTGCCGACCGCCAGGCCGATGCAGGTGGAGATCAGCACCGCCAGCGAGCCGACGCCCAGGGAAATCCGCGCGCCGTAGGCCAGCCGCGACCAGACGTCGCGTCCGAGGCGGTCGGTGCCGAGCGGGTGCAGCACGCCGTGCGCATCGTGGGCCAGCGGCGGCAGGAACCGGGTGGCCACCACATCGCGCTGGACCGTGGGCCCGATGGTGGTGACGAGCGGTGCCAGGATCGCCACGAACAGCGCGATCGCGAGCAGCGCGAGCCCGGTGCGGGCGCGAGGGTCCCGGAGCAGCGCGGTCATCGCTCGCCCGCGGCCCGGAGCCGCGGATCCACCCGAGCCGCGAGGAGCTCGGCCAGCAGATTTCCGGTCACGACCAGCACGGCGCTGACCGCGGTTGCGGCCATCACCACCGGGTAGTCGCGCGCCTGCACTCCTTCGACCAGCACGCGGCCCACGCCGGGCCACGCAAAGATCGCCTCGATGAAGACCGCGCCCGAGAACAGCGCCGGGACCGAGAGGCCGAGCAGGGTCACCACGGGGACGAGCGCGTTGCGCAGGACGTGGTGCAGGGTGACGCGGCGGGGCGTGATACCCTTGGACCTCGCCACGGTGACGAACGGGGCCAGCCGCACATCGCGCATCGCGCCGCGGACGAAGCGTGCGGTGCCACCGATGCCGATGAGCGTCAGGGTGATCAGTGGCAGCGCGAGGTGCCGGAGCGCATCGACAATGCGGGCGACCGGGCCCAGGAAGTCGGCGTCGAAGCCGCGGGAGCCGAACGACGGCAGGATCCGCAGCCAGTAGGTGAACACCATGACGAGCATCAGCCCGAGCCAGTACCCCGGCAACGCGAACAGCGTCACCGTCACCACGCTGAGCGATGTGTCCAGCCGCCGCCCGCCCATGGCCTGGACGGCACCGATCACGATGCCGATGAGATAGCTGAGCACGAGCGAGATCCCCACCAGCTCAACCGTGGCGGGCCACGCTGTTGCCAGCATCCCACGCACCGGGCGGCCGGTGGCGATGCTGGTGCCCCAGTCGCCGCGCACGAAGCGCGAGACCCACGCCGCGTACTGCGCCGGCAGCGGCCGGTCGAGGCCCAGCACGTGACGCTGCGCCACGAGCTGGGCCGCGGTCGCGGTGGGGCCGATCAGCCGCTCGGCGGGATCGCCGGGCGACAGACGGAGGAGAAAGAACGTGAGCGTGATGACACCGGCGACCACGACGAGGCCGGTGGCGGCACGACGGAGCAGCGACGGCAGCATGCCGCAATGTCGCGTGCGCCCGGCGGGCGCGCCAGTAGAGCGCCGGGCCGCGCTGCCGTTATGATGCAGACGTGATCTCCCCGCGCCGGCCGGTCGTCAGTGTCATCGTCGTGCTTGCCATCGTGCTTGCCATCGTGCTGGCGAGCGGGTGCCGCGCGCCGGCCGCGCGCCGCGGCGCGACGGTGCTGTACGCCTCCGGCGCCGACCTTCAAAGCATCAATCCGCTGCTTACCGTCCATCCCATGGCCCGGCAGGTCCAGCGCTACGTGCTGCTCATGACGCTGGCCCGGTACGACACCGCGCTGGTGCCACAGCCGTACCTGGCGCGCGGCTGGGAGTGGTCGCCCGATCGGCGGACGCTCACTTTCCATCTTCGCTCCGATATCCGGTGGGACGACGGCGTGCCGACGACGGCGGCGGATGTCGCGTTCACGCTCGATGCCGCGCGCGCGCCCGAGACGGGGTATCCCCGGGCCAACGATCTGGCCGCGCTCGACCGGGTGAGCGCCACCGACGACACTACGGTGCAGCTCGTCTTTGGCGCGCCGCCGCCACGGTTTCCCGACGTGCTCACCGATCTGGCCATCGTGCCCCGCCATCTGCTCGACTCGGTCCCGCCTGGCCGTCTGCGGCAGGCGGCATGGAATGAGTCACCGGTGGGGAACGGGCCGTTCACCTTCGTGGCGCATGAGCCCAATCGGCGGTGGGTCTTTGCCGCCAACCCGGCCTTTCCGGCGGAGCTGGGCGGGCCGCCCCGGCTGACGCGCTTCATCGTGGTGATCGTGGACGAGCCCACCACCAAGCTGGCGGCGCTCACGTCGGGCGAGCTCGACGTCGCGGGAATCCAGCCGGCGCATGCGTCGTTCGTCCGTCGCGATCCCGACCTGCGAGTGGTGACCTACCCGCTCAACTTCACGTACGGCCTTGTCTTCAATACCCGAAGGCCCCCATTCGACGACGTGCGGGTTCGGCGCGCGATCTCGCTGGCGATCGATCGGCAGGAGATCGTCGATGGCTATCTGTACGGCTTCGGCACGCCGGCGTGGGGACCGGTCCCGCCCGATGTGCCGGGCTATCTTCCGCCGGACGCCACCGGCGGCGGCCTCGATGCGGCCCGCGCCCTGATGGCGGGCCGGCGGATCCGGTTCGAGATGCTCACGGTCGGAAGCGGCGAGGCCGCGCTGGAGCAGATGATTCAGGCGCGGCTCGCCGCGATCGGCGTCGAGGCCAGCATTCGTCAGCTCGAGCTCGGCGCATTTCTCGACCGGACGACGGGACCGCGGCACGAGTTCGATGCGGCGGTGCTGGGGACACCGGGCGACGCCGGCCTGGGCTATCTCAAGCCACTCGCCGCCATCGCGGGCGTGCTCGTTCCCGACCGGCCCGACTCGGCGCAGCGGGTCTTCGACCGGGAAACGCCGGTGGCGTTTCTCTATCACGCGCGGGGCCTCCAGGGGATGAACCGCCGGTTGACGGGCGTGCGAATGGATCTTCGCGGCGAGCTGCCCACGATACACGACTGGGGCGTGACGGGGGGTGCCACCCGGTGACCGATGCGCCGCGGGTCGCCGCGCGTTCTGCCACCGCGTCCGCACCGGTGCGGCTCGACTTTGCCGGTGGCTGGACCGACGTCCCGCCGTTCTCCGAGCGGGAGGGCGGTGTCGTGATCGCGGCCGCGATCGGCTTACGGGCCCATGCGCGGGTCGAACGCGGTGGGGACGCGCTCCGGCTTGCCGCGGAGGACCTGGATGATGAAGCGGTCCTCCCGGCGGACGTGGCACCGGTCCTCGATGGCCGGCTGGATCTACTGAAGGCTGCCATCCGCCAGTTGCCGGTCGGGCCGTGCACCGTCACCACACGGTCGGACGTGCCGCCGGGCTCGGGCCTCGGCAGCTCAGGGGCGCTGGACGTTGCGCTGGTGGCTGCGCTGGGCCGTGCCCGTGGCGAGGCGCGCACCCCGACGGCGGTCGCCGAGGCGGGGTGCCGGCTCGAGCGCATCGAGGCGGGGATGGCCGGCGGCAGGCAGGACCAGTACATGGCGGCGCTGGGGGGGTTCCAGCGGCTGGAATTTCGCGATCCCGACGTCACCGCGGCGCCGGTCGTGCTCGATCCCGCGTTCGCCGCCGCACTGGAGGCGAGCCTGGTGCTGTGCTACACCGGCATTTCGCGCGTGTCCGGGCGGACCATCGCGCGGGTGATTGCGGCTTACGAGCGGGGCGACACACGCGTCGTTGGGGCGCTGCGCGGACTTCGCGATGTTGCGCTGGCGATGGCAGACGTCCTGGTCCATGCCGACCTCGCGTTGGTCGCACGGCTGCTCGACGAGAACTGGCGCCACCAGCAGGCGCTCGACGCCGGCATGTGCACCGCGGAGATGGCGCGCCTGGAGGCGGCGGCACGCGAGGCGGGTGCGCTGGGCGGCAAGGCGGCCGGCTCAGGCGCGGGCGGCTGCATGTTCTTCGTCGCGCCGGAGCGGGCCGCCGCGGTGGCGGGCGCCTGTGCCGCAACCGGCGCGTTGCTGCTTCCCGTATCCTGGTCCCCTGACGGAGTACGCGTGTGCTGATGCCGGACGAGCTCGAGCGCCGACGCGAGACGATCGCCCAATCCACCGACCTGCAGGCGCTGCGTGCGCGGCTCCGGGACCGCGCGGCGCCACTGCTCGAGCGGATGCCGGTGATTCCGGCGTCCAAGGCGCTGCTTTCCACCGACGGCGGCGTTTGCCCCGATGACGGGAGCGCGCTCGTCTTCGACCCGTGGAGTCCCGACGAGCACCGCTGCCCCCGCTGCGGCAGGAACTGGCGCGGCGAGCGGCACGACCGGCACTGGGCGCGGTTTCAGCACCTGTGGCTGGCGGAGCGCGCCGCGCACCTGGCCGCGCTCGCGGCCACCGAAACGCTGCCCGCGGCGGCCGCGCGAGCGCGCGAGATCCTCGCCGCGTACGGCACCACGTACTTCAGCTATCCTAATCGCGACAACGTGCTTGGCCCCGCCCGTCTCTTCTTCTCCACCTACCTCGAGTCGATCTGGCTCCTCGACTATCTGGCCGCGGCCGTGCTGCTGCGCTCGGCCGGCGAGCTCGACGCAGACACCGCGGAACTGGTGTCGGTCGTGGCCGACGAGGCCGCCAACCTCATCGGCGACTTTGATGAGGGATTTTCGAATCGGCAGACCTGGCACGCTGCCGCACTGCTCGCGATCGCGGTCTGGTTCGAGGACGAGGAGCTCGCGCAGCGCGCCATCGAGGGCGAGTCGGGGCTCGCCGCCCACCTGCTGCACGGCTTCGGCGCCGACGGCATGTGGTACGAAGGCGAGAACTACCACCTCTTTGCGCTGCAGGGGATGCTGCGCGGCCTGGCCTGGGCGCGGGCGGCCGGCGTGGAGTTGATGGCCGATCCTGAGCTCGCCGCCCGAGTGCACGCAGCCCTCCGGGCGCCCTGTCTCACGGCGCTGCCGGACCGCACCTTTCCGGCCCGCAAGGATTCTCGGTTCGGCATGTCGCTGGCGCAGCCGATGTACCTGGAGATCTGGGAATGTGGGCTGGGTGCGCTCGCGGCGGCCGAGGATGAAGACACCAGCGAGCTCGCCGACTGGCTCGCCGGTCTCTACGCGGTGCCGGCGCCGCCGGCCGAACCGTTCGATTCGTATCTGCACGAGGCTGGAGAGCCGGTGCCGGCATCGCGCGCCCGCGCGGATCTGTCGTGGCACGCGCTGCTGGAGATGCCGCCGGTGTTCACTGGCGAGCCGGCCGGGTGGGCGCCGGCGAGCGCGCTGCTGGGCAGTCAGGGGCTCGCGGTGCTCCGCGAGGGCGAACGGTACATCAGTCTCGAGTGCGGACCGCTGGGCGGCGGCCATGGCCACCCGGACCGCCTGCATCTCACCCTGCACGCCTCCGGTGTGCACTGGCTGCCGGATCCCGGCACCGGCTCCTACGTGACGCCGGATCTGTTCTGGTACCGCTCCACACTGGCGCACAATGCGCCCCGGCTGGACGGCCGCTCGCAGGAGCCGGGCGATGCGACCTGCGAGGCGTTCGATAGCGGCGCCGGCTGGAGCTGGGTTCGCGGCCGGTTTGGCGAGCTGACCCGGACGGTCGTCTCCGGACCCGGCTACGTCGTGGACGTCGTGGAGCTCGACGGCGCAACCGAGCGTCTGCTGGAGCTCCCCTGGCACGTGGCGGGTTCGGTGAGCGTCACGCCCGCTCCGGCGTGGGAGCCCGCCGACCTGCGGGACCGCTTCGTGGACACCCCGGAGCGGATGAGCGGGCCGGGCACGCCGGTTGTGTTGCGGGCGGAGCAGGGCGAGGCCCGCTTCGCCCTGCACCTCGCATCGGTTGCCACGCTGCTGCGCGCCATCGCGCCCGGCACGCCGGGAACCGTGGCCCCCGTGACGTTCTACCTGCAGCGGGTCGAGGACCGCGCGGCCGCGCTGGTCGCGGTGCTCGACACGTCGGCGTCGGGCGGCGTCCGGGGCGTGCGGGTCAATGGCGGCGTGATCGAGGTGGAGACGGTCGAGGGCACGGAGCGGCACATCCGCGCGGCCGACGAATGGATCGTGGAGCGCGGCGCGGAGCGCATCCGCCTGGGCGGCCGGATCGCGACGCCGCTCCGGTTCGAGTCGCTCACGCAGGCGCGGCCGGAGCCGGTAGGCGGAACGGCGCCGTTCATCCACGCGTCACCGGCGCTGGACGGAACACTCGCCGGGTTCGAGGATGCGGAGCCGCTGCACCTCGATCACGAGGATCAGTACCGCCGCAGTGAGGAGCCCTACGCCGGGCCCGAGGACTTTTCGGCCACCGCCCGGGCGGTGTGGGACGAGGAGGCGCTGTACCTGGCCGTCGACGTGACGAAGGCGGATCCGGTCTTCCGATCGCCAGGCGTGGCGCCGCTCCGGCTGGATAACGAGCCGGAGGACATCCACTCCGACGGCGTGCAGGTCTACGTGCGCGACGCCGACGGCAATCTGTTCGGCGCACTGGTGGTGCCCGAGGCGGGCGGCGGCCTCCGGGCGCGCCGCATCGCGGGGACAGCCGCGAGCGACGTGCACGGTGCGTGGACGGCGACCGACCATGGATACCTCGTGACGATCGCGCTCCGTCCCGCCGACTGGACGCCGGTGCGCGGGACGCCGATCGGCTTTGACCTGATCGTGAACGAAATGCATGCCGATCGCGAGCGGCGGGCGGGCCAGCTGGTCTGGAGCGGGGGCGCCGGGTGGGTCTGGCTGCGGGGCGATCGCCAGGACGCCGCGCGGTTCGGGGAGCTGACGCTGCAGTGAGCGAGCGGATCCCGGGGTACACGTCCACCGGCAGCAAGCGTCCCGAGGCGCTCTTTGGCGCGGAAGCCGGCGGCGACTCGCCGGCGCGGATGGTGTCGTCGGCCGGCTGTCGCGTGCGTGACGACCGGGGCCGCGAGTATGTGGACTATGTCATGGCGCTTGGCGCCGTGGCGCTCGGGTACGCGCATCCGGACGTGACCGCGGCCGCGCAGCAGGCGGTGGCCGACGGCGCCGTCGGCTCGTTGCCTCCGGTGCTGGAACAGTCACTTGCCGAGCGCCTGTGCCGGCTGGTGCCGGGCGTCGAGCAGGTCCGCTTTCTCAAGACCGGTGCCGAGGCGGTGGCCGCGGCCGTGCGGCTGGCCCGGGCATACACCGGCCGGGACCTCGTG
>JBBSCB010000037.1:0-23055 GCA_038250675.1 Gemmatimonadales bacterium | reverse complement strand
GGGGGGGGGTCTTTGCTTCGGGCCCCCCCCCCCCGCCCCCCCCGCCCACCGCCCGCCCCCCCGCCGGCCCGCCGGGGGCCGGCGGGCCGGGGGCCCCGCCCCCCCGCCTGGGGGCGGGGGGGCCGCCCCCCCCCCGCGACCGCCTCTCGGATCTGCTCTGAGCTATTTCTTGTTGGCGATCGTGGCCAGCAGCGCGGCGGCCTGCTGCTTGTACAGCGGGTCCTGGGCATCCTCCAGCGGAAGCGCCGCCACTCGCTGGAGCTGGGTCCGCGCCTCGGCATAGCGGTCGCGATCGATGTAGACCTCGGCCAGGTCCAGCCGGTGGTAGATCCGGCGCGGATTCAGCTCGACCGCCTTTTCGAGGTTGCTCACCGCGCCTTCCCAGGAGGCCTGATCAAAGATCTCGCCACCGAGGAAGTTGCGGGCAAAGAACTTGGTCGGCCCCGACAGCCGCATGATCTCGGCGTTCCAGCGGCCGAGCACATGGTACGCGCCATCCTGGCGCGGATTGAGTTCGATCGCCTTGAGCGCTTCGCTCCGGATTTCCGCCGCGCGCTGCACCCGCTCCTTCTTGCCCTTGGTCAGCGATGCCCGGCCCACGGCGTTGGCCAGCGCGAAGTGACCGTCCGCGTCCCCCGGGTTCGCCGCGACGGCGCGGCGGGCGTACACTTCGGCCAAGGCGTAGAGCGAGTCGCGCGCCGGTGACTTGACGTCGTCGGGCGTGGCCTTGCCCATGTCGATGAGGGCGAGCGCGCCCTCCCAGTTGGCCTGGTAGTTCATCGAGTCGATGGCGAGCGCCGCCTGGAAGTGAGTGAGCGCGCCGGCGGGGTCCCGCGCCGCCCGCGCCTGCACGCCAAGCGCGACATGGTCAGCGGCCGACTGGGCCGACAGCGACGACACACCGCACAGGGAAAGAGCCAGCAGCAGACCGGTGGCGACACGCATATGTATGGTACTCCTGAGGTCCGGGAATCAGCTCGCAATGGAGCACTGAATGGTGGTACCAGCTCTGATTGAGCGCAAGCGAGACGGCGGCACCCTGAGCGACGACGAGTGGCGTGAGCTCATCGCCGCCTACTCTGCAGACTCCGTGCCTGACTATCAGATGGCTGCGCTGCTTATGGCCATCGTCTGGCGCGGCCTCGGTACCGGGGAGCTCACTGCCCTGACCGACGCCATGCTGGCCTCGGGCGAGCGGTTTCACTGGGAGGGGCTGAACCGACCGGTCGTGGACAAGCATTCGACCGGGGGCGTCGGCGACAAGACCTCCCTGCTGCTGGCCCCGATGCTGGCTGCGGCCGGCGTGGCCGTGCCCATGATGTCCGGCCGGGGGCTGGGGCACACCGGCGGCACGCTCGACAAGCTGGAGTCGATTCCCGGTTTCAGGACGAGTCTTACCCTGAGCGAGACGGAGGCCCAGGTCCGGCGGATCGGCTGCGCGATGATCGGTCAGACCCCCCGGATCGCGCCGGCGGACAAGCGGCTGTATGCGCTCCGCGACGTCACCGGGACCGTGGAGTCCATTCCGCTCATCGCCGCCAGCATCATGTCCAAGAAGCTGGCCGAGGGGCTGGACGCGCTCGTCCTGGATGTGAAGACCGGCAGCGGCGCCTTCCTGCCGGAGGAGTCCCGGGCGCTGGAGCTCGCCCGTACGATGATCGAGCTGGGCGCCGCGCACGGATGCCGGACGGTGGCACTGCTGACGGCGATGGATCGCCCGCTGGGCCGCGCCTGCGGCAACGCGCTCGAGGTGGAGGAGGCGATCGCCGGACTCGGTGGTGAGGGCCCCGACGACCTGATGGAGGTCACCTTTGCGCTGGGAACGGAGATGCTGCTGGCGGCGGGGCTGACGGCGGATCCGGTGGACGCCCGCGCGCGGCTGGAGCAGACGATCCGCTCGGGCACCGCGCTGGAGCGGTTTGCCCAGCTCATCGAAGCGCAAGGCGGCAATCCCCACGTCATCGACGACCCCGCCGCGTTGCCGCGAGCGGAGACGATCGAGATCTGGAGCGCGCCGCGTGACGGCGTCATCGAGCGCATCGAGCCGCGGCGCATCGGCCGAGCCATCATCGAGCTCGGCGGCGGGCGGCAGACGGTGGACGACGATGTCGATCCGGCCGTGGGATTCGTCATCACCGCACGGCTGGGCGACCACGTCCACGCCGGCCAGCCGCTGGCATCGATCTACGCGCGCACCGCGGGCGCGGCGGCCCGCGCGGCCGCCGCGCTCGCCAATGCGGTCACCATCGGCGACCACGGCACGCCGGCGCCGCTGGTCTCGCATCGGGTCACGGCGGCCGGCGTGGAATCGTGGTGATCGGCCCGCTGCTTGGCCTGGCCGGACTGGTCGCGCTCCTCGCGTGGCTCATGCGCCGCGGCGAGTCGCCCCGGAGCCGGATCCGCCAGCGCTCCGACGACGGGGACCGCGCGGAGCTGGAGGCGGCCGAGCGTGAGGTGCGCGACCTTGATGCCGGCGCGCGACCCGATGACGGATTCCTCGGCGACGACTGGGGGCCGGGCAGCTCGCGGCCCCGTCCGCCCGAGCTCCTCTAGCGGGCTACCCCGGCTCGCGCATCCGCGGGTACCTTTCGCGTCGTGACATCAGCCCTTCCAGGCTCCCGCCTCGATCGACTCAGGGCCGCGCTCGGCGCGGAATACGACGCGGTAACGACGCGAGGCAAGGATCGACGCGGACGACCCGGCGCGGCGAGGATCGTGGCGCTTCTGGTGTGTCTCGCCGGCGCCGCGGCCACCGGCAGGGCGCAGCAGCCGGCGGACCTGGCGGTCCGCCAGTGGCTGGTGCTTGGTCCGTTCCGGTCCGACACGGCTGCGCGCGGACTCGCCACCCCGTTGCTTCCCGGGGAAGCACGCCTCAGCGCCGCGCCCGGTGGGACAGCTGGCGGCCACCGATGGCGCGCCGCTACCGGCGACGACATGGGCCGGGTGAATCTCGTCGCATTCTTCGGGCGCGATTCCCTGGTGCGGCAGGGCGTGTATGCCGCGACGTGTCTCACGTCCGGCGATGAGCGCACCGTCGACTTTGCCGTCGAAAGCGACGACGACGTCGAGCTCTGGCTCAACGGGACACTGGTCCACCGTCACGCCACCACGCGTGCGGTCTTCATGGAGGCGGACACCGTCACGCTCCGCCTTGCCGGCGGACGCAACCAGCTCCTCTACAAGGTGCTGAACCGCGGCGGCGGATTCGGCTTTGGCGGGAGGATACTCCGGTCGGGACCGGACCCGGTCGGCGACGTCGCGGTGACGGCATGCACGGCCGGGCGTGGCGCCGCCGCGCCCGCACCGCATCTCACACTCGGCCCGGTGGATGTGCCGTCGCGGGCCGTCCTCGACAGCGCCGCCGGCGGAACGCTCGTCGTGCGCCTGCGCGCGGCTGCTACGCGGTGGGGCTCGTCATCCGCGGCGGCGACGGCCAGCATCGGAGAGTTCGGCACGGCGGTGCCGTCGGCGCTGGTGGGCCTTCCGGTGCCACTCGAGTTCGCGGTTCCCTGGGCCACACTCGCGCGTGTGCTCCGGGCCGAGGCGGCGCGATTCTCCACCAGCATCGGCGGCGGTGGAGCGGGACACCGTGCGGTGCCGGGACTGCGTGACGCGCTGCTGGACCAGCTTTCCCACCCCATTGCGCTCGACATGTGGCACCGTGACTCGGCCGCCGGCCTGCTCTCGGCGGAATTTGCCGTGCCCGCGCCGCTGGCCGGCCTCACGCTGGTGCTCGAAGGGGCCGAGTTCTCGCGTACCGCCACGATCTCGATCGGCGGCGACGTGCGCAGTGCCGACTCGGCCGGCATCGTTCCGCTCTGCACGTCGTGTGCAGCGGGGCGCCGGATCAGGATCGACATCGCGGCGCACGGCGCGCCGTGGTGGGATGCGCCGTCCATCCGCGTGGCGGAGCCGGGCTGGCGGGAAATCCGCGAAGGCGGCCGCTGGGCCCGGCGGCTGGCCCCCGCGCTGCTTGCCGCGGGTCCCGGAGCTGCCGTGGCCGACACGCTGCTCGCCGGCGCGCTGCATCCATCGAAGCGGGCGTATCACGCCGCCGTCGCCGACTGGATGGCGCGCCTGGCTCCCGCGGCCGCACAGATCCGCCGCGATACGATCGACATCGTCGGCAATTCGCATCTCGACGTGGTGTGGCTCTGGAATCTGGCCGAGGGCGTCGACGTCCTGCGGAACACCTGGCGCACGGCGACCAAGCTGCTGGCGAAGTATCCGCGCATGCACTTTGCCGCCTCCTCGGCGTACTACTACGCGTTGCTGGAGCGCGACGACCCCGCGCTGCTCCGTGCCATTCAGGCGCTGGTGAAGGAGGGCCGCTGGAACCTCGTCGGCGGCTGGTGGGTGGAGCCCGATGCCAATCTTCCCTCCGGCGAGTCGCTGGTGCGGCAGGGACTGTACGGCCAGCGAACGCTCCGACGGTTGTTCGGGCGGACGGCGCGGATCGGCTGGACGCCGGACACCTTCGGCTATGCCTGGACTCTGCCGCAGATCCTGCTCGGATCGGGGCTGGACGGATTCGTCACGCAGAAACTCCGCTGGAACGACCACAATCCGTGGGCACCGGGTCTCGACGCGTTCACCTGGGTGGGACCGGACGGCTCGCGGGTGCTGACGTACATCCCCTACGGCTACGATCACGATCTCGATCCCGACCGGCTGGCGGCCGAGCTGGACTCGACGGTCAGCGGTGGCCGCATGCGGGACATGCTCGTGCTGTACGGCGTGGGGGATCACGGCGGCGGCCCGACGATGGACATGCTGGACCGGGCGCGCGATCTGTCCCGTGTGCCCACCTTTCCGGCGCTGCACGATGCCTCGCCTGAGGACGCGCTCGCACGGATACGCCGCGACCTCGGTACCGGCCCCGAAGTGCGCGACGAGCTCTACCTGGAGTACCACCGCGGGGTGTTCACCACCAATGGCGCGATGAAATGGTGGAACCGGCGGGTGGAGGGCGCGCTCGCGGCGGCGGAGGCGGCGGCGGCAATTGCGCCGACCACGTATCCGCGGGAGGAGCTCACCCGCGCCTGGACGCTGACGCTCTTCAATCAGATGCATGACATCCTGCCGGGGACCAGTATCCGCGCGGTGCATGCCCAGGCGGAGCTCGACTACGCCACGGCGGACTCGCTGGCGCGCGCGGTGCTGGAGCGATCGGTCCGCGACCGGCTTGCGGCTACCGACACGAGGGCGCCCGAGGCCGGGTGGCGATCGTTCGCCGCGTTCAATCCGTCCTCCGAGCCGCGGGCCGGCCGGGTCCGCGTGCGGATTCCCGGCGCCGGCCGATTCGCCGCGTTCGACCGCTCGTCGCGGCCGCTACCCGCGCAGGCAGTCGGAAGCGACACGCTGGAGGTCCTGGCACCGGTCATTCCGCCGCTGGGCACGATGCGCTTCTCCGTGGGGCCAGCCGCCGGTGCCGCCGCCCCCGAGCCGGCCGGCACGTCGCGCGGCGCGGCAGTGCTGGAGTCTGCACTCCTCCGCGTCGAGATCGATTCACTCACCGGTGACATTGCGCGGATGGTAGACCGCCAGACCGGACGGGAGGTGCTCGGCGCCGGGAGCAACCGGCTCATGATGCTGGAGGACCGGCCGGGTCGGTGGGACGCGTGGAACATCAATCATCTCAACGGCCGCCGGACCCCGATCGACCGCCACGTGGTGATCGGTCCCGTGGTCCGCGGTGTGGATCAGTCGATCACGGTGACGCGCGAGCGTGACAGCGTCCGGGTCGTTCAGCGCTACGTCCTCCCGGCCGACGCTGCCCGCCTGGACGTGGAGACCACCGTCGAGTGGCACACCCGTCACGAGCTGCTCAAGGTCGCGTTCGTGTTGCCGTTCCATGCCGACTCGATCGCGGCCGAAATACCGTACGGCGTGATCTTGCGGCCCACGATCCCGCGCAACAGCGTGGACAGCGCGCGCTTCGAGGTGCCGATGCAGCGCTGGGTGGACGCCTCGATAGGCGGACGCGGCGTGGCGATCGTGAACGATTCCAGGTACGGCTACGATGCGCGGGGCGACACCGTGCGTCTGTCGTTGCTGCGCTCCCCGCTGATTCCGGATGCGATCAGCGATCAGCGCACGCATCACTTCGTCTACAGTGTCGTTCCGCATGAGGGGGATTGGCGCGCGCCCGACGTACGCCGGGCGGCGGAGGCCCTGAACGCGCCGCTCGTCGGCGTGCTGCTGGACCAGCACGACGGTGCGTCGGCGGCGCCCCCGGCACCACTCACGGTGGACATTCCTGGCGCGGTGGTGGGGGCGCTCAAGCGCGCGGAGGGCGGGGACGGGCTGGTGGTGCGGGTCGTGGAGAGTCGGGGGGCAGCCGTAGACGGCGTCATCCGGCTGGCCGTGCCGTCGGTGGCGCGTGAGACGAATCTGCTCGAGGATCCCGAAGGAACTGCGACGGGCGCGGTGAGCGAATTCCCGGTGCATCTCGCGCCGTGGCAGATCCGCACCTACCTCATCACGCCGCGATAATCAGACGACGGGGGCGCCGCTCCGCCGCCGCGTGACCGATCGAAGCCCCAGCCACACTCCGAGATGCACCGGCAGCGCCAGCGCGATCAGCATCGCGTTGGACTGCCGCACGCCCGGCACGAGCTTGAACGCGATGCCGGCGACGCTCAGCGCCACCAGTATCGCGGCGAGCCGGCGCGCGGCGTTCACCCACCGGCCGCCGCCGAGGACCGCCAGCGGCAGCAGCACGACGAGCGCCAGGGCGATCGGGTTGAACTGAAAAAGGTTCTCGTTGGCGTAGGCGGCCACGTGGTCGGTCAACGCCCACAGCCCGGTGAGGATGGTGCCGGCGAGGCCCGTCAAAAGCGCCCAGAGCGTGCCGGGGATCACCAGCCCCCACCGCGCCCCGGCGCTCCCGGGCGCGGCGCGACCCAGCAGCAGCAGCAGTCCACCGAGCGCCAGGCCGATGGCCAGATAGGCTGGAAGCCATGAGGGCGGCGCCGTCGCCGGTGCCGGCGCCGTGCTGCGATAGGCCGTGTCCTCCGAACGGACCAACGGCACCATCGCGCCCTGGGCGTCGGGCACCTCGATTCCGCGGATCTCGGTGCGGAGTGCGAGCGGGAGAAACATTTCCTCGTAGGCGGAGATCGGGCGGTCCACCGGCTCGCCGAGGCCAAGCATCAGCCCGGTATAGACCAGCGGCTCGCTGGACGTCAGGCGGGCGGTGTGGAACCGGTAGGTGGTGCCGGACGGTACCCGCTCGGTGGCGGCGCGGATCCGGCCGCCCAGCACCCGATCGAGGGCATCGCGCACCCGCGTCGAGCAGTTGTCGCGGTAATAGTCGTAATGGTAGTTGCGGTTCTCGGGGAGCGCATTCCACTCGAGAAAGTCGCGCAAATCGGCGCGCTGGGCCGGCGTCAAGTTCAGCGCCTGAACCCAGACAGAGCGATTGTCGCCCGCATACTGGGCCATCGAGGGGGCGGCGTCGAAGCCACCCATCGAATAGAGCATGCGCCCCTGCACGAAGCGCAGGATGAAGTTCTCCTGCCGGAAGCTGAACAGCCCGTAGTTGTACTGGATGTCCTGGTGGCGCAGCGTGTCGTGCACCCAGATCGCGTTGTGCCCGAACCGCTCCCACACTTCGTGCCCGGGGCCCATCGTCACGAGCGAGATCGTCAGCTCGGCGCCCCGTTCGGGCTGCTGCGCGGCGGCAGGCCGGCCCAGCAGGATGGCGGGGAGGAGCAGGGCGACCACCCGGGGGAACCTGTGCGCGATATCCCGGGGACGTGGTGACTGGCGGCACAGAGCAGCGCGCAGCCGGGTGCTAGGTTGCGGCTCGCTCATGACCATCCATTCCGCTCGCCGGAGGAATCAGTGCCCCGTGTCACGCTGCTCCTTGTTCTGAGTCTTGCGCTCGCATCCACGACGGCCCGCGCGCAGGCCACCAGTCCCGCCGACAGCGCCGCGCTCGCCGGGGACGACGTGGCTGGCGACATCACCGGCAGCAAGCCCGGGCACATCTCAATCTTCACGGAAGGCCATCACGGCGGGTGGCTGTTCGGCGCGCCGCACCTGGACGTTAACGCCGGGCTGTATCACACGACCGGCACGACCGATGCGGCCATCCGGCTGCACACCCAGTATGCGCCGGGCAACGTGCGTGTCGTCGAGATCGCCGCCGACCTGCTGTTCATCCCGGCCCGCGGCGCCACACCCACGGTCTCCGGCGTCGTCCAGTTCTCGCCGCTGCCGGAGCACCTGCCGGTGTACGTCAATGTGGGTGCGGGGCTCATCACCGGCCACAATCCCAATGGTGACCGCGCCAACGGCTGGCTGGAGGCGACGGCGGCCTGGCGGACGCCGCTGCATGACGTCGGCGTCTTTGCCCAAGTGGGGCATGCGACGGGGAGCGGTCATAAGTTCGAATTTCTGTTTGCGCTGGCCCACCCGCTCTCGCCGTACCACTCGCCGCACCATCATCCCGGCAGCTGACGCCGATCAGACGTCCAGGTTCGACACGTACCTGGCGTTGCGCTCGATGAACAGGCGGCGGGGCTCGACCTCGTCGCCCATCAACTCGTCGAACAGCTTGGACGCCTCCACGGCATCCTCCAGTGTGACCCGCAGGATCGTCCGGCTGGCCGGGTCCATCGTCGTCTTCCAGAGCTGGTCCGGGTTCATCTCGCCCAGACCCTTGTAGCGCTGAATGCCGACGTTGCCCTTGCCGTCGGGACCGGTGAGCCGTTTGACCCACTCGTCGCGCTCGGCGTCGTTGTACGCGTAGTGCTCTTCCTTGCCCCGCGCCACGCGATAGAGCGGCGGCTGCGCGATGTAGACGAAGCCCGCCTCGATCAGCTCCTGCATTTGCCGGAAGAAGAACGTGAGCAGCAGCGTCCGGATGTGCGCGCCGTCCACGTCCGCGTCGGTCATGATGATGATCTTGTGGTAGCGGGCGTCATCCAGCTTGAAGTCCTCCCCCACGCCACAGCCGACCGCCGTGATGATGGCCCGGATCTCCTCGTTGCCGAGGATGCGGTCGATCCGCGCCCGCTCGACGTTGAGGATCTTGCCTCGCAGCGGGAGGATCGCCTGGAACTGGCGATCGCGGCCTTGCTTGGCGCTTCCGCCGGCCGAATCGCCCTCGACCAGATAGATCTCGGAGTGCGCCGGATCGTCGATGGAGCAGTCGGCCAGCTTGCCGGGGAGCACGGCGTTTTCGAGACCTGACTTCTTGCGGACGAGGTCGCGGGCCTTGCGGGCGGCCTCGCGTGCGCGGGCGGCGCTCACGGCCTTGTCGATGATGGCCCGCGCCACCGGCGGATGCTCCTCGAGATAGTTGCCCAGGTGCTCGTTGACCACCGTCTTGACGATGCTCTCCACCTCGGAGTTGCCCAGCTTCGTCTTGGTCTGCCCCTCGAACTGCGGCTCGCGCACCTTGACGTGCAGCACGCAGGTGAGCCCTTCGCGGATGTCGTCGCCGGACAGGGTAAACCCCTCCTTCTTGAGGGCGTTGGTCTTTCTGGCGATATCGTTGATCGTCCGCGTCAGCGCCGACTTGAACCCGGTGAGGTGCGTGCCGCCCTCGTGGGTGTTGATGTTGTTGACGAACGTGAACGTATTTTCGTTGTACCCGTCCTCGTACTGCAGGGCGATGTCCACGTCCACGTCGTCCTTGGAGGCCGAGAACGCGACCGGCTTGGGATGGGTGGGCTTCTTGTTCCGGTTGAGCCACTGCACAAACTCGACGAGGCCGCCCTTGGCGTAGAACTTCTCGACCCGGGCCGGCGTCGCCCGCTCGTCGGTCAGCGTGATCGCGATTCCCTTGTTGAGGAACGCGAGCTGACGGAGCCGGTCGGACAGCGTGTTGTAGTTGTACTCGAGCACCGTGAAGATCTCGGGGTCCGGCTTGAACGTGACCGTCGTGCCGGTGGCCCGTGCCTTGCCAATCACCGTGAGCTTCTTGGTGGTCTTGCCGCGCACAAAGAGCATCTGATGGCGGCTGCCGTCGCGGTCGACCAGGACCTCCAGGCGCTCGGAGAGCGCGTTCACCACCGACACGCCGACGCCGTGGAGCCCGCCCGACACCTTGTACGTGTTCTTGTCAAACTTGCCGCCGGCGTGCAGCACGGTCAGCGCGAGCTCCACCGCTGGCATCTTCTCGGTGGTGTGCATGTCCACCGGGATGCCGCGCCCGTTGTCCACCACGGTGATGGAGTTGTCGGCGTGGATCGTGACGTTGATCTCGTCGCAGTGGCCGGCCAGCGCCTCGTCGATCGAGTTGTCCACGACTTCGTACACCAGGTGGTGCAGCCCGTTCTCCGACGTCGACCCGATGTACATGCCCGGGCGCTTGCGAACGGCCTCGAGGCCCTTCAGCACCTGGATCGAATCGGCCTGGTAGTCCGGCTTGGCGGTGGCGCTCATGCGTTCACTCGTTTCCGTGGTCCCCCGGTTTCAGGTGCGCCGCTCCAGCGGGCCGGCCACCCAGCGAATTTCCTTCACCCGGCCGGTGCGGCCGGCGTTCAGCCGCGCCAGGATGCGCGGGGTCATCAGACTCAGTTCGGTCGCCCACGGTGCCGTGGCGACCCGCACGCGGAGCACGCCGTCCGGCGTCACTGCCTCGGGCTCCGTCACCGCGGCGATCTGGGGCCCGACCAGCTCGGCCCACTGCCCGACGATGCCCGCCTGCTGCACCCGCCGGGTGAGCCCCTTCTGCTTGAGGAAGCTCGCCAGCGCGTCGGCCAGGGGCGTCGGGTCCCGCTTGCTCCGCATCAGCGCCGTACCTCTCCGTCCGCCAGCTCCCACACGGCCAGCTCGATCGAGCCGGGCAGCTCGTCCCGGCGGGGAGCGGTGAGAAACACCTGTCGCACCTCCGGCCGGATCAGCCGGGCGGCCAGCCGCCGCTGCCGCTCGCCATCCAGCTCTGCAAACACGTCGTCCAGCAGCAGTGCCGGCTGCACCCCGCGGGCGGCGGCGAGGGTCTCAAGCTCCACCAGCTTGAGCGCGATCGCCGCACTGCGCTGCTGGCCGGTGCTGCCGAAGCCGCGCAGCTCACGCCCGCCGATCTCGAGGACCACGTCGTCGCGATGGGGGCCGACGGTGGTCAGTCCGCGCGCCCGGTCCCGGATCCGCGCCGCATCCAGTGCCGCGGCCCAGGCGGACGGCTCCGCGAGCTCCGCGTGGCCCCGATACCGGAGCGCGCCGGCGCCGGTCTCCTGCAGCTCGGCCAGCTCCGCGGCAAAATGGGGACCGCCATCGGCCACCCATGCCAGCCGTCCGCTGACCACAGCCGCTCCGGCAGCGGCGAGCGGCAGATCGAAGGCGTCCGCCATGTCGTCGCGCCCCTGCCGCAGCGCGCTGTTCCGCTGTGCCAGCGCGGCGCGATAGCGGGTCAGCGCCACGAGGTAGTCCCGATGGGCCAGCGACAGCATGCGATCGAGATACTGGCGGCGCTCCGCCGCCGGTCCGGAGGCGAGTGCCGTGTCGGACGGCAGAAAGACGACGGCGATCCAGTGGCCCATCGCATCCGCCAGCCGGGCGGTTTCGCAGCCGTCGATTTCGAGCCGCTTGCGCCGGCCGCTCACCTGGAACGTTGCGGCAACCTGACACGCGCCGGCGCCGGTCACGCTGGCGCCCACCCGAAAGCCGGGGCCCCCGAAGCCGGTGACGTCGGTATCCGCTGCGCCCCGCAGGGAGCGGAACAGCACCGGATAGTAGATCGCCTCCAGCAGGTTGGTCTTCCCCTGGCCGTTTCGACCGAGCAGCGCCACCCCCTCGCCGGGGACGGCGCACTCCAGGTCCCGCAGATTCCGGAATCCACGGACGGTGAGCTGATCGAGCCGCACTATGGCTTGATCGCGACGCGCCGCACCGCCGTGTCGCCGCGGTTGCCCAGCCGGTCGGTGCCGAAGATCAGAACGAAGACCGTATCGCCGGCGAGGCCGCCGGTGTTAATGGTGAATCCGAAACGGAGTGTGTCGCGGCCGCCGACAAACGGCTGAAAGCGCTCGTTGCCGCCGATCAACACCACATAGACGGAATCCACCCCATCGGGGTCGATCGTCTTGCCGCTGATCGCCGCGCCGGGGCCGGCCCGGACGGTCGTGTCCGCAAGGTTGGGCTGATCGATGAATGTCCGGGGGCCCTCGCCGTCGGTGACCGGCGGGAAGAGCAATCGCCCCCGGTCGGTGCAGCCCGCCAGCAGCAGCAGCGCGAGCGATCCAACCCCTTTTATCACCGCTCGTTGCATGGCGGAAGCATCCCTCGCTGGCATCCCGGAAAATAGCCGATTCGGGGTCCGATTTGCAGGGTGGCTAACGGCCGGTGAAGGCCGCCTTGCGCTTGGCCAGGAAGGCAGCCGTCCCCTCGCGCATGTCGTCGGTGGCGGAGAGCAGCCCGAAGTGATTCGCTTCGAGCAGGAGTCCGTCCTCCACCGACAGTTCGAGGCCCGCGTCCACCGCCTCGATGACGAACCGGACCGCCAGCGGACCGTTGTCGAGGATCTGACGCAGCAGCGCTTCCGCCTCGTCGAGAAGCCGCTCCGCGGGCACGACGCGATTGACCAGTCCGATGCGATACGCTTCCGCCGCATCGATCATCGCGCCGGTCAGCAGCAGCTCGAGCGCGCGGCCCTTGCCCACCAGGCGCGGCAGCCGCACCGTCCCGCCGTAGCCCGGTCCCAGGCCCAGCTTCACCTCGGGCTGGCCGAACCGCGCTCCTTCCGCCGCCACCCGGAGGTGGCACGCCATCGCGAGCTCGCAGCCGCCTCCCAGCGCGAAGCCGTTGATGGCGGCCACGACCGGCTTGCCGCAGCGCTCCAGCCTGCGAAAGACCTGCTGGCCCGCCTGGGCCCGGGCCTTGCCGTCTACCGGGCCCTGCCCGGCCAGCTCGGAGATGTCGGCGCCCGCCACGAACGCCTTGGGGCCCGCACCGGTGAGCAGCACGCCGCGGATCGACGCGTCGCTCTCGATTTGGGTGACCGCCTCCCCGAGCTCACGGATGACATCGGCATTGAGGGCGTTGAGCTTGTCGGGCCGGTTGATCGTGATACGCGCGACGCCGTCGGCGAGCTCGAACAGCAGTGTGGTGTAGGGCATGGGCATGGGCGGGATCGGTGAAGGGAATCGGAGTGCCGCGAGTGGCGCGGAAAGATAGCTATCTTGCCGGCATGCCATCCATACTGGCGCTGGACCAGGGCACCACCGGTTCCACCGCGCTCGTCGTCCGGGACGACGGCCGCGTCGTCGGGAGCGGCTACCGCGAGCTGACGCAGCACTACCCCGAGCCCGGATGGGTCGAGCACGACGCGGAAGAAATCTTCCGGATCACCGTCGCCGCGGCGTGCGACGCGATCGCCGCCGGTGGAGAGCGCCCGCTCGCGCTGGGCATCACCAGTCAGCGCGAGACCATCGTGCTCTGGGACCGCGCCACGCTGGCGCCCGTCGCGCCCGCCATTGTCTGGCAGGACCGCCGCACCAGTGCGCGCTGCCGCGCGCTCCGCGAGGCCGGCCTCGAGCCGATGCTGCGGCAGCGCACCGGGCTGGTGGCCGATCCCTATTTCTCCGCGACGAAGCTCGAATGGCTGCTGACCAATCCGGCCCTGCGCTGGCGCGCCGAGACCGGGCAACTGGCGGCGGGGACGATTGAATCGTGGCTGGTGGCGCGCCTCACCGGCGGACGCCTCCACGTCAGCGACCACACCAATGCATCGCGAACGCTGCTCTATTCGCTGCGGACGCGGGACTGGGACCCCGAGCTGCTGGCGCTGTTCGGCGTGCCCCGCGAGCTCCTGCCCACCATCGTCCGCTCCTCCGGCGTCGTCGGCGAGACCGACCCGGAGCACCTCGGCGCGTCGCTGCCGATCGCGGGGCTGGCCGGCGACCAGCAGGCGGCGCTCTTTGGCCAGGGATGCGTGCGCGCCGGCGCGGCCAAGAATACCTACGGCACCGGGGCATTCCTGCTGGTGCACACCGGCGACGAGCTGCCCGTGCCCGGCGAGGGGCTGCTCGCGACGGCGGCGGTGGGTCCCGCGGGGGAGCCGGCCTTTGCGCTCGAAGGCAGCGTGTTCGTCGCGGGCGCCGCCGTGCAGTGGCTGCGTGACGGGCTGGGGATCATCGCGCGGGCCGACGAGACGGAGGCGATGGCCCGGAGCGTGCCCGATACGGGTGGCGTGCATTTCGTTCCCGCGTTCGTCGGGCTCGGCACTCCCTACTGGGAGCCGGACGCCCGCGGCATGATTACGGGAATCACCCGCGGCACCGGCCGCGCGCACCTGGCGCGCGCCGCGCTGGAGTCGATCGCCTTTGGCGCGGCGGACCTGCTCGGAGCGATGGAGCGCGACGGCGGCCGACGGGCCGACGTCCTCCGGGTGGACGGCGGCGCGGCCGCCAACAACTGGCTGCTCCAGTTCCAGGCGGACCTGCTGGGCCGGCCGGTCGAGCGGCCGGACGTGCTGGAAACCACCGCCCTCGGCGCCGCCGCGCTCGCCGGCATGGCGCTCGGCGTGTGGCGGGATGTGGATCAATTCATGGGGGCCCGGCGATTTACCCGCTTCGATCCGGCGATGGACGGGGCGGAGCGAGCGCGGCGGCTGGGGGAATGGCGTCGTGCGGTGGGCGCCGCGCTGGCGTGGGCCCGGAGCGGCTAGGCGGCGACGGCGCTTCCGCAGCGCTCGCAGAACCGCCCATCGGGCGGAACGACGGCGCTGCACCGTCCGCAGTTGTCGCCCGAATCCACTCGGCGGCCGCAGTTGGAGCAGAAGAGCGCATCGGGCTCGGGGCGCGGGCCGCAGGTGCCGCACACCGGGCCGCCGCCGGACAGTGCCTCGCGGCGCGCTTCGATCATCCGCTCGATGTCCGACTCCGACTCGACCGCTTTCTCGGCGCGCATCGCGGTGAGCGCTTCGGCGGTGTAGCGCGACTTGAGCGCCGCGTAGTCGTCGTCGGAGAGTTTGCCGGTCTCGCGATCGAATTCGATCTCGCGGAGGGCGGCCAGCGCGATGCCGCGCGCCGTCTCCTCGGGATCGGGCGGGATGTAGATGGCGGGGCGCGGTTCAGCGGGCAGCAGCAGCGGCTGCAGCACGAGCCACACGAGCGCCAGCCCCAGCGCCGCCGCCGCGGCGATCTCCCAGCCCATTACTGGTCCGACTCCGCGAGCGCCTGCCGCAGGCGTTCGAGCTCTTCCGCCGTCGCGTCGGCCGGTACACCGGGCACCGCCACCGGCACGCCGGCGATGGCGCGCCGACGGGTCAGGATCCACAGCATCACGGCGCCGGCACCGGCGACGAGCGTGCCGGGGAGCAGGTATCCCGCGAGGTTGAAGCCCTGCGGCTTGGGCGCCATCAGCGCCTGCTCTCCGTAGCGGGTGACGAAGGTATCGATCACCTGCTGGGCGTTCATACCGCTGTTCCAGAGCTGCATCACCTCGCGATGGAGCTGCGGCGAGTAGGTGCAGGAGAAGTCGGTGGTCCGGCACGTGTACACATCGAGCGTACACCCGCAGGTGCAGCGCAGTCGCTTTTCCAGCGCCTGGATCGCGAGGTCGTTGTCGCCCGTGCTCGTCGGCGTCTGCGGCCGGCCGGCCGCTGCCGGATCGCCGAGGCTGCCGGTCGCACCCGCGCCGGGGAGCTGCGACTGGCCCGCCAGCGGGCGCGACAGGCCCAGCACCGCCAGCGCGGCTCCGCCGGCG
Organism: Gemmatimonadales bacterium; assembly: GCA_038250675.1. Taxonomy (GTDB): domain Bacteria; phylum Gemmatimonadota; class Gemmatimonadetes; order Gemmatimonadales; family GWC2-71-9; genus JAICUF01. The sequence goes on along the minus strand of JBBSCB010000037.1, from coordinate 7,395 downwards.
AGAAAACGGCGGCGGTCGATCGGCGCGCTCATGGCTCGGCTCCGGTGTTCACCAGCGCCACGTCGTAGCCGGCCTGGGCCGGCCGGGCGCGGCCCGGCGCGCCGGTGCCGTCCCCGGGCCACATCGTCACGATGCCGCCGAACACCAGCACGAACCCGCCGAACCAGATCCACCATACCAGCGGGTTGATGGTGAAGCGGTAGACCGCCTCCTCGGTCCCGTTGACCGGTCCCGCGAACACGATGTAGACGTCCTCGCGGAGGCCGCTCCGGATCGCCACCTCGGTGGACGGCTCGAACGACGGGACCTTCTCGCCGTTCTCCACGGTGAAGTGCTGCCGCTTCTCCGACGTCATGACGCCCTCAGGCCGGCCATCGCGCGCCACCTGCACCGTGGCCGCGCTGACGATCCGGTTGAGCACCTGGTACTGCGAGATGCCGACGTGGGTGAAGCGGTAGGTGTAGCCGAACGGGCTCGCGATGTCGATCGACTGGCCCGGCTTGAGGGTGGCTTCACGCTCGCGCTTGAACGCCATGCCGGCAAAGCCCACGGCATAGATCAGGATGGCGACATGCACCATGTAGCCGCCGTAGCGGCGGCGATTCCGCGCGATGAGCCGTCCCAGCGCGATCGGCACCGACTCGCCGTGCATCCGGCGCCGCGCGCGCACGCCGCGAAAAAACTCCTGGATGATGGTCCCGGCGACGAATGCCGCGAGCGTGAACGACAGGATGGCATAGAAGTCTCGCATCCCGCTGCCGAGCAGCGCGGCCAGCACGAGCACGGCGCCGCCCACCGGCCAGGTGAACTGGCGGCGCAGATTGGCCGGCGACGCGCGCCGCCAGGCGATCAGCGGTCCGACGCCGGTCAGCGCCAGCAGCAGCAGCCCCAGCGGAACATTGACGCGATTGAAGAAGGGCGGGCCGACGGTGATCTTCGTGCCCCGCACCAGCTCGGACAGGATGGGGAACAGCGTGCCCCACAGCACCGAGAACGCGATGCCCACGAACAGCAGGTTGTTGAAGAGGAACGCCGCCTCACGGCTGGCCACCGATTCGAGGTGCACCTCAGGCTTGAGCAGCGGCCAGCGGGTATAGAGCAGGGTGAACCCGAAGACGCCGGCGATCACCAGGAACGCGAGGAAGAAGTACCCGACATTGGACTGCGTAAAGCTGTGCACGCTCGCGATCACGCCCGACCGGGTAATGAACGTGCCGAAGATGCTCAGCATGAACGTGCCGACGATCAGTCCCAGGTTCCAGCGCTTCAGCATGCCGCGCTTCTCCTGGATCATGACCGAATGGAGAAATGCGGTCATGGTGAGCCAGGGCAGCAGACTTGCGTTCTCGACTGGATCCCACGCCCAGTAGCCGCCCCAGCCCAGCTCCACGAACGCCCACCACATGCCCAGCGAGATGCCAACGCCGAGGACCAGCCACGACACCAGGGTCCACTTGCGGATGGCGTGGATCCACCCGGTGTCGAGCTTGCGGGAGAGCAGGGCGGCGACGGCAAATGCGAACGGAATGGTGATGCTGATGTAGCCGAGGTAGAGCATCGGCGGGTGGATGGTCATGCCGACGTTCTGGAGCTGGGGATTGAGCCCGCGCCCGTCGAGCGGCGTCACCGCCATCCGCGCGAAGGGATTGGCCGCGAAGAGCATTACGCTGACGAAGAACGCGACCACGGCGGACGTGACCGCCGCGACGTACGGGAGCAGCGCGGCGTGCCGCCGCGAGCTCAGGAGCTGCGCGGCGCTGGCAAAGATCGAGAGCACCACCGCCCAGAAGAGGAGCGAGCCCTTCTGGCCGGCCCAGAACGCCGAGACGACGTAATAGGTGGGCAGGTTGCGCGAGGTGTAGGCCCAGACGTACTCGATGTTGAAATCGTGGGTGAGCAGCCCCTTCCAGAGCGAGGCGGCCGCCACCAGGAGTGCGGCGCAAATACCGTAGACCGCACGGGTGACCGCGGTGGTCAGGTCAGGGCGCCCCCGCCACCGGCCGGAGAAGCCGACGACGGCACACCACAGCGCCAGCAGGAACGCGGCCCACAGCGCAAATTGCCCGAGCAGGGTCACCGATCAGGCCTTGGTCGTCTTGGGCGCCACCGCTTCGTAGCGTGAACCGCACTTGGCCAGGACATCGGTCGCCTGAAAGACACCGTCCCGACCCAGCCGACCCTCCACCACGACTTCGATGTCACTGGCATCGGTGAACGTGTCGGGGACCAGGCCCCGAAAGCGGACGGGGTAGCTCTGGGTGCCGTCCGAGACGCGGAAGTCGATTTCGCGGGTCGCGCGGTCCCGACGAATCGAGCCCGGCACCACCTTGGCGCCCATCTTGAGGCCGACGTTATAGAAGGTGGGATCGGCCGCCGTCTTCGAGGCGAGTTCTGTGGGTGTCAGGAAATACACGCCGGTTTCCTTGACGCCTTCGGCGATCAGAAAACCGACGCTCGCCACGATCAGTGCTGCGCCGGCGAGAAACTTGGTGCCTGCCTTCATGGGAGCGCTCCGCGGAGTGAGACCAGAATTCAAAATAGCGTGCCGTGCGGCCCGGCGTCAGGTCCGCGGCTTCGGGGCCGCGGCCAGCGCGCGCTGGTGCACGTCGTCCATGATCATCTTGTGGGCGGCGTATTCGGGGCGCGCGGCCCGCATCTCGGCATCGTAGTGGGCCAGGAAATCGGCATAGGCCCGACTGAGCGCCGGCGCGTCGTGGCGCCACCGCGCGACCGTCACCTGCACCACGTAACCCAGGAGGTGCCCGGGCGTCATCGCGACGATGCTGTCGCCCAGGGCGGCCGCGCCCGGAATGTCGCCGGTGTGCAGCCGGAGGAGCGCCGCGTGATAGCGCGCGTCTGCGTCGATGGTGTCGAGCTGCTGATAGGCCAGCAGCGCCATCGGCGCGAACTGGGCGACCGTCACCGTATCGCCCGACTCCGACGCGCGCATGCTCCGGTCATACAACCGGTCGAAGCGCTCCCGGGGAGACATTTTGCTGATGTCCGGCGGCGTACCGGCGGGAACGACGACGACGTCACCGGTCTCTGTCGCCGCGGCGCGGGGCTGCGACCGTGCGATCAGCACGATGGCGATTGCCAGCGCCAGCACCGCCCCGCCAGCCGCGACCAATGCAGCGGTCGGCCGTCGGCGAGGCGCGCCCGCGTCCGCGCTGGCGTCCGCGCCGCACGAGGGACAGAATCGGGCCTGCGCGTTTCGCGGCGCGCCGCACGCGGCGCAGCTCCCCGGCGTGAGCGCCGTGCCGCACGCACTGCAGAAGCGTCCAGTGGCGGCGCCGCCGCATGAGGGGCAGCGCTGGCGTTGAGTGGTCATCAATCTCTCTCCGGTGACGGGCAGCAGCGCCGCAAGCATGGGCAAGGAAGCTACACGCATTCTATCGTTTGGCGATGAGTTTCATCTGAAAGATTCGTGAAGGTTTGATGGGGGTCCGGTCCGGCCCGTCGGCACGCAAGTGCATGGCGCACAAACCTGTCGCGTGATACGGCGACGCATGAAGGAAGCATGAAGCCACCAGCGATCAGTGGAGGGCCCATTGCGCGCCGCACCTGCCCCGGCTAACTAGTGTGCGTCTCTCACCCGGTTGAGGCCCCGCGTATGTCGATCCGTCGGTTGCTCTTCTCTCGCCACGCCGTCGTCGCTGTCGCGATGATACTGCTGGCCGGCTGCTCGTCCGACAAGATCGTCTATCGGGACCGCGCGCCATTCAACCCGCCGCCAGACAGCGTCAACGGGTTCCTCGGGCTGTTCAACGTCGCCACCAACCAGACCACGTGCGGCAATTGCCACGTGAGCCACCAGCGCGACTGGAAGGGCTCGGCTCACGCGGGGGCATTCGCGACGCTCGTTGGATCCGGGCATGCGGCGCCGAGCTGCTATGGCTGCCACACCGTCAGTGAGCGCGGGAACCTCGCCATCGCGCCGGCCGGCTGGAACCTGGTGCAGGATTCCGCCTACCATAATGTGCAGTGCGAAAGCTGCCACGGAGCCGGCCTGAATCACGTCTCGGAGCCCGATGCGCCGGGCAATGTGCCGCTGGCGCACATCTCGGTCGCCGATTCGACGGCGAGCTGCGCCAGTTGCCACAGCGGCACCCACGAGCCGTTCGTCGAGGAATGGGCCCAGTCGGGCCACGGCACGCTGGTCGGCCCCCCCCAGGGGCGCGCCGGCTGCGTCGACTGCCACGAGGGCAAGGCCGTGCTTGCGGCATGGAATGCCTCGTCCCGCTACGCCGAGGCGGGGTCTGCCACCGCGCTGCCCATCACCTGCGCGGTCTGTCACGACCCCCATGGCTCGCCCAACTCGGCGCAGCTTCGCTTCTCTATCTCGTCGCCCTCTCCGGAGCAGAACCTCTGCATGCGCTGCCACAACCGGGTGGCCTCGCCGCCGGGCGGCACGCGCAACGCGCCGCACGCGCCGCAGGGATCGGTGCTGCTCGGCATCGGCGGCTACCGGCCGGCCGGCTTTGCGTACGACACGTCGCGGATCTACACGTCCCACGCGTCGGAGGCCAACCCGCGCCTGTGCGCCGGCTGCCACGTCAACCGCTACGCTGTGACCGACGCCCTGACCGGTGCGCTGACCTTCAACTCCACCGGCCACCTGTTCCAGGCGATTCCGTGCCTCGACGCGAGCGGCAAGCCGAGCCCCGACAACAGCTGTGCCTATGCGACGGGCACCCGGACGTTCAAGTCCTGCACGTCGTCCGGCTGTCATGCGTCGGAGGCGGTCGCCGCATCGCTGCTGACCAACCTCCGGGGACGGCTCGCCGCCCTGCGCGACCAGATATGGATCGACGCGAACCAGAACGAGGCGGTGGACGCCACCGACGGCGGGTACCTCGGCACGATCAAGGCGGCGACGCCCTCGGAGTTCACGGCGGATACCATCATCACCGCCGCTGAAGGAGCGGAGTTCAACGTGAAGATGGTTGGCGAGGGCGTGTACGGAAACGGCGACCGCTCGCTGGGGGTGCACAATCCATTCCTGGCGGAAGCGCTGATGCGCGCCAACATCGCCGAGCTGCAGCAGAAGTACGCGCTGCCGTCGCCGCCGGCGTCGGTGCAGCGGATTCTGGACGCGCCGCTGGGTGGTGCGGGCCCTCAAGCCGCCGGTGTGCGGCAGATTCTCTCGGCGCGCTGACATCACGGTGATCAGCTCGCTGGGTTTCCCACCCGGCACCATCCGACCCGGTATCCTGACGCTGATTCAGGATACCGGGCGGGCGGGGTTCCACCAGCAGCTCGCGCTCGACTCGACCGTCAGCAGACCCCGACTGGACGACCCGGTGATCCGGGTCGTCCAGTGGATTTTTCAGCGCCCGCCCTGGGTCATGTGGGGCGGCGCCGTCCTTGCCGCCGTCGTCGCCGCCGTTGTGCTGGTGATCGTATGGCGGCGCCGCCGCTTCATCGGCCACTGGCTGGCCACGCGCGCGCTCGCGCTCCAGTTCGGTCTCGCGGCCGCGGTGGTCCTGCTTCTGGTCGGCGTCGCCGCGCTGGGCTACCGCACCAACAACTTCATCGAGCACGACAACCGGTTCTGCAACGGCTGCCACATCTTCGTGGCCAGCGGCGAAGCCCCGATCCTGCCGGATACCGGGTCCTACAGTCTGGTAAACAAGCTGGAGGGCAAGCACGACACCCTGAGCTGTCACGCCTGTCACGCGCTGCACCCGCTGAAGGAGGCGGTCAAGCTGGTGTTCTGGATGTCCGGCGTGCGCGACTCGACGATACCGCCGCATGCCAAGGTGCCGCGCAACGTCTGCGAGGGTTGTCACGTCACCGGCGACGCCAGGAAGACCTGGCAGGCGATCGCCGCGACCGCCGGGCACCGGACGCACCTCGAGTCGGACTCATCGAGCCTCAAGGGCAAGGTGCAGTGCCTCACATGCCACGCCCAGACGGCGCACCGCTTCCAGCCGGTCAACGCCACCTGCGCCCAGGCCGGCTGCCATGCCGCCATCGATGTCCGAATGCGCCTCGGCAAGATGGCGACCCAGACGGCGACGCACTGCATCGTCTGCCACCAGTTCACTGCCACGGTGCCGGCGCTGGCCACGCGAGACTCCGCGGCGAGCACGCTGATTCCCAAGTCGGAGCAGTGCTTCAGCTGCCATCAGATGCAGGGGCGCATCGCCGCCTTCGCGCCGGGTCAGGATCCGCACAAGGCCACCTGCGGGATGTGCCACGATCCGCACAAGCAGACCGAGCCCGCGCAGGCGGCCGCCACGTGCAGTAGCGCGGGGTGCCATGCGGACTGGAAGAAGACTCCCTTCCATACCGGCGCCGCCCACGCCCGGATCGCATCGTCACCCGATCGCTGCATCACCTGCCATCAGCCCCATCAGGCACGGGTGGACGCCAGCAACTGCACCGGGTGTCACACCGCCGTGCGCGAGCGATCGGGCTCCCTGCTGCATCCGCCGTTGCCCTTCGACACGACCCGGGCATTGCGTCACGTGTCGGCCGCGCAATCGTCGGCGTCGGTGCCGCCACCTCCGCCCGCGCCGCCACCAGGGGGCGCGGAGCACCTCCCGCGATCGCTGGGCGATGGGCCGCCCACGGATGACCCGCCCAGCGCCCTGACGGCGGCCAGCCAGATCGCGCTGGCCGCCGACACGTTTTCCCACGCGCCTCACCGACACCTCGCCTGCCTGACCTGCCACACCAACACCAGCAAGCGCACGACCCTCACGTTCGAGCGCCCGCGCGGCTGCCAGATCTGTCACCATCAGGCGCCGGACCCGGCGCGCTGCGCCACCTGTCACGCACCGTCCGAGATTACGGCGCCACTCCCCGTGACGCTCACCGTGACGATCGGTGCCGGTCCCGCCCACGTGCGCACGGCGAGTTTCGATCACCGCACGCACAGCGCCCGCAGCTGCACCGAATGCCACACGACGCCGGTAACGCTCGCCCCGCCTCCCGAGGTTGCCGGCTGCCGCAACTGCCACGCGCAGCATCACGCGGCCGGCCCCGCGTGTGCGGCCTGCCACAACGGGTCCGACATCCGGCCGGCTCACGCACGGCCGGTGGTGGCGCATCGCGCCTGCGACGCCTGCCATGCCCCGGCCACGGTCGCGGCGCTGGTGCCGGTGCGCCAGCTCTGCATCACCTGTCATTTGCCGCAGGTCGATCACTACGCCGCGCGGGAGTGCACCACCTGCCACTTCCAGCAGTCTCCGGCGGACTTCCGTGCCCATCTCACCAAGGCGGGCCTCACCAAGGCCGGCGCGCTGTGAGTGTGACGCACGGGGCCGGACTGGCGGGCTTCTGCCTTGCGCTCGTCGCAATGCCGGCCGCGGCGCAGGGCTACCGCCTGCGGCTGGACTCGCGGGTGCAGACCGCCGCCTTTCGCGGCGTCGAGCTCGACAGCATCCC
>JBBSCB010000036.1:0-26773 GCA_038250675.1 Gemmatimonadales bacterium | reverse complement strand
TTCGACTTCCGGTCGCCGATTGCGATCGGGGCGCGGATCGCGGCGTCTAACGCGCAACTGGCGTACGCGGGCGGCTATGACCACAACTTCGTGCTTGATCGGGACGGGCCGGGGCTGGTCCATGCGGCCCACGTCCACCATCCGGCGAGCGGCCGCACCCTCGACGTGTACACCACCGAGCCGGGCGTCCAGCTCTACTCCGGCAATCACCTCGACGGGTCGGTCACCGGCAAGGGCGGCGTTCCCGCCCGGCGCCACCACGGATTCTGTCTCGAAACGCAGCACTTTCCCGATTCGCCCCATCAGCCGTCATTTCCGAGTACCATCCTAGTTCCGGGCGCGACCTGGCGATCGCGCTCCACGTACACGTTCGGCATCAACTGACGCCCCCCACGCAACCGCGCCCGGAGGATTCATGGAACCCGAGATGACCAGCACCACCTTTGTCCTCGATGGCTATCAGATCACCCACTCCCTCGGCGTCGTGCGCGGGATCACCGTGCGGTCCCGCTCGGTTTTCGGCACCGTGGGTGCCAAGCTCCAGACGATGTTCGGTGGTCACATCTCGCTGCTCACGACACTCTGCGAGCGGGCCCGGGAGGACGCGTTCGACATCATGCTGGCCCACGCGCAGCGGATCGGTGCCAATGCCGTGGTCGGCATCCGCTATGATGCCACGGAGATCATGTCCGGCGTGAGCGAAGTGATCTGCTACGGGACGGCCGTGGTGGTGGAAACGAACTACCGCCTGGCGGAGCACGCGCAGGGGTGATTCGCCGGGCGCTCGTGGCGGTGACGCTGCTCTCGTTGCTGGCGGGAACCTGCCCGCTCCCGGCGCAGGCCGCGGACCCGCTCGCCGTGACCACGGCTGAGCTGGGCGCGCGGCTGCGACTCCTGTCGTCGGATCTCTTCGAGGGGCGCTACCCCGGCAGCCGCGGAGAGGCACTCACGACCGCCTACCTGGTGAGCGAGCTGGCCGGCTTTGGCTTGCGGCCCGGTGCGGCCGCCGGCGATTCGTCCGCATGGCTGCAGCCGGTCTCGATCCTGACGCACGAGGGCGACTCGACCTCACCCAACGAAGCCCGCCTCAGCGGGCGGATGAGCGGGGCGCTGGAACACGGCCGCGACATCCGGTTCGCCAACTTCGGCGCCACCGGCGAGGTGCACACCGGTGGCGACCTCGTGTTCGCCGGCTACGGCATCGCAGCGCCGATGTACGGCTGGGACGACCTTGCCGGCGTCGATCTGCACGGCAAGGTGGTCATCGCGATGCTGGGCGAGCCCGACCTCCCGGGCGACACCATCCGGTTCAACGGTCCCCGTGCCTCGCGCTACGCCTGGCTCACCGGCAAGGTCCGCGAAATGGGGCGGCGGGGCGCTGTCGGCGTGCTCTGGGTTCGGCCCGCCGGCACGCTTTCACACGCACCGGTCAATGGTGCGCGACGACTCGTCGGGGACTCGACCGCGGCCGGCCTCGCGTTCACCGGTCTCCTCACCGACTCCGCGCTCGCCCGGCTGCTGCCGCCGGACGCCCCCGCGCTGGGCGCGCTGCTGGCGGCTGCCGCCCGGCCCGCATTCCGCCCGGTGCCGCTGGGCGTGCGGCTGGACGTCGACTTCCGCACCCGCCCCGTCGTCATCCATTCCCACAACGTGATCGGCACGATTCCCGGCACCGATCCGCGGCTGGCGGCGGAGCATGTTGTCCTGAGCGCGCACTGGGATGCGTTCGGGATCGGCAGCCCGGTGAACGGCGACTCGATCTACAACGGAGCGCTCGATGACGGCTCCGGCACCACGGTGCTGCTGGCGCTCGCCCGGGTCCTTGCCCGCCATCCGCAGCGCCGCTCGATCACGTTCCTCTTTTCCACCGCGGAGGAGATGGGTCTCCTCGGCGCGCAGGCGTTCATCTGCGGCGGACCGCTCCCGCCCGAGCGCATCGTGGCCAACCTCAATCTGGACGACGGCATCGAGCTCATGGGTGTCAAGCGGGACGTGGCACCGCTCGGCATCGAGCTGAGCACCCTGGGACAGACCGTGCGGGACGTGGCGGCCGGGATGCGGCTCAGGGTCTCGCCCGATCCGTACGCGGCCGAGGGGTTCTTTCTCCGGGCCGACAATTTTCCGTTTGCGCTCGCGGGTGTGCCCTCGCTCTACATGGCTCTGGGCACCGATGCCGTGGGCGTAGCGCCGGACTTTGTGGACGCGAAGGTCAAGGAGTACATGTCGCAGCACTATCACCGGCCGAGCGACGAGTACGCGATCGTGGTCCTGGATCTTGCCGGGTCGCGCCAGTTTGCCGACTTCGCGGGGCGCGTCGCCATCGCCGTGGCGAGCGCACCCGCCCGCCCGCGCTGGCTGCCCGGCGCGGAGTTCCAGCGGCCGGCGACGCCCGGCTGCGCCCGGTGACGATGCGCATCTTCGTCGCGGGTGCCACCGGCGTGATCGGGCGGCGGGTGATTCCGCAGCTCGTCGCGGCGGGCCACCGGGTCAGTGCCGTCGCTCGATCGCCGGAGAAGCGCGCGGCGCTGAGCGCCGCCGGGGCCGCGCCGGTCACAGTGGATCTCTTCTCGTCGCCGGCGGTGCGGCGCGCCGTCGAGGGGCACGACGTCGTCATCAACCTCGCGACGCATATTCCCACCGCCGCATGGCGGCTGCTGCTGCCGGGCGCGTTCCACGAGAACGACCGGATCCGCCGCGTCGTGGCGGCCAATCTGGCCGATGGCGCCCGCGCCACCGGTACCGCGCGCGTGATCCAGGAGTCGTTTGCGCCGGTCTATCCATCCTCTGGTGACGCCTGGATCGACGAGACGGTGCCGATCGCACCGGTCTCGTACAATCGCACGGTGGCGGATGCCGAGCGGGCGGCCGATCGGTTTGGGCAGGGCGGAGGCGCGGCGGTCGTGTTGCGCTTTGCCGCCTTCTACGGCCCCGATTCCGCGCAGACCCGCGACCTCATCCGCGCCGCCCGCCGCGGCTGGGCGCTCCTGCCCGGCGCCGCCACGAGCTGGTTCTCCCTGATCTCGCATGACGATGCGGCCGCCGCCGTCGTCGCGGCGCTCGGCGCGCCCGCCGGGATTTACAACGCGGCCGACAACGAGCCCGTCCGGCGCCGGGATCTGTTCGACGCCCTGGCGGCCGCCTTGGGGGTCGCGCCGCCGCGACTGCTGCCGGCATGGTCGGTTCGCCTCTTCGGCGCTCTGGGGGAGACGATGGCCCGCTCACTCCGGATCTCCAATCGCAAGCTGCGGCACGCCACCGGCTGGGCGCCGATCTATCCCAGCGTGCGCGAAGGCTTTCGCGCCACCGTTGCCGAACTTTCCACCTCCCGCACCGGGACCGCCAACCCATGACCGTTCCCCGTCGTTCGTTCGTCGCATCCGCCGGCACCGCGCTCCTCGCAGTGGCGGGTGCTCCGGCAATTTTCAACCGGCGTGCCGATCACGATCTCGTCATCCGCGGCGGCACGCTCTTCGACGGCACGGGCGCCGCCGGCACCGAGCGGGATCTGGCATTGAGCGGCGGACGGGTCGCCGCGATCGGTCGCCGATTGCCGGGGCGCGGCCGGGAGGAGATCGACGCGCGCGGGCTCGCCGTGGCCCCGGGCTTTCTCGACATCCACTCGCACGGCGACAGCGCGCTGGCCCGCGACCCGCGCGCGGAATCGGTGGTACGCCAGGGCATCACTACGATCATCGCCGGACAGGACGGCGACTCTGCCGCCACCGGTGACGACGGCCACGGGTTTGACGCCATGTTCACCGCCATCGACCAACTGCATCCCGGCGTCAACGTCGCGTCCATGGTGGGCCTGGGCAGCGTGCGGGGCGCGGTCGTGGGCGACGACGACCGGCCGGCGACCGCGGCCGAGCTGGCCCGGATGGTCGCGATGGTGGAGCGGTCGCTGGCGGGGGGCGCGTGCGGGGCGTCATCTGGGCTCGAGTACACGCCCGGCGCCTTTGCCTCGCGCGATGAGCTGATCGCGCTCTGCCGGCCGCTGGCCCCGCGGCGGATGTCGTACGCCACCCACATGCGAAACGAGGATGACCACGTCCTCGAAGCCATCGACGAGGCGATCGCCGTTGCGCGCGGCGCCGGCTGCCGGCTCGAGGTCTCCCATCTCAAGGCCCAGGGCCCGCGCAACTGGGACAAGCTCGGCGCCGCGCTGGCCCGGATCGACGCGGCGCACGCGGCGGGGCTCGATGTCACCTTCGACCGCTATCCCTACCTGGCATACTCGACGGGTCTGACCAATCTCTTTCCCGTCTGGAGCCGGGATGGCGGGACCGATGCGTTCCTCGCGCGGCTCGCCGATTCGACGGTGGCGCCGCGCATCCGCGAGGCGGTGCTGGCCAAGGTGGCGCTCATCGGCGGGTGGGACGATGCGATGGTGACCGGCGTGCGCGCCGAGGAAGACAAGGCGGCCGAAGGGAAGCGGCTGGGCAGCTACGCCGCCGAGCTGGGTGTGGACCCGTACGTACTGACCGTGGGGCTGTTGCAGCGAAGCCACGGCAGCGTGGGGATGGTGGGGTTCGCGATGAGCGAAGCCAATCTCGAGAGGATCTACCGCCATCCCCGCAGCATGGTGTGCACCGACGGCGGCGGCTTTGCCGTGGACGGCCCCACCCACCACGGCAGTCCGCATCCTCGCGGCATCGGCTCGTTTCCGCGGGTCTTGGGCCGGTACGTGCGCGAGCGTCACGTGCTGACGCTGGCGCACGCGATTCACAAGATGACCGCACTACCGGCCTCTCGCGTCAACCTGCCGGACCGCGGGCGGCTGGCGACCGGTCTCGCGGGCGATGTGGTGGTCTTCGACCCCGCCCAGGTGGCCGATCGGGCGACCTTTGCCGACCCGTTTCAGTATCCGATCGGCATCAACGTGGTCGTGGTGAACGGTGTCGTCACCCTGCGTGACGGCCAGCGGATCGGCGAGGGGGCGGGACGAGCCCTCCGGGTCACCCGCTCCTAGACCGTTCGGGACACCGGCGGCGGCATGGACGCGTCGCTCCGCGTCCGCGCCTTCGATCCGTTCTTCACCACCAGGCGTCCGGGGCGCGGCGCCGGCCTGGGGCTGGCGAAGGTGCACGGCATCCTCCGTGACCAGCTCTCCGTCGCCATCCATGAGGCGCTGCACGCATAGTCGCCGATTCGCCGGCACGCCCGCTTGCACTTCCGCCGCACCCGGCCGCATTCTTCGCGGCATGCCCCGTCGCATTCGCAGCATCATCTCACTGCTTGGCCTCGTCACCGCGCCGCTCGCCGCTCAGCAGCAGCCGCGACCGCCTGACCTGGCGCTCCGCCGGGGCATGGTGGTCACCGCGTCGGTGCGCATCCGGCCCGGGATCTATCGGCTGCCGGGCGCAGGGTCAGCCGCGGACTCCGCGATCGTCACCATTCGCGGGGACGGCGTCACGGTGGACTTCACCGGCGTCACCCTCGAGGGGCTGGCGCCGTCCGCCGCGCCCGATGGTGCGCAGGGTGTGGGAATTCTGGTGGACGGCGGTCGTGACGTGCGCATTCGCGGCGCACGGGTACGCGGCTACAAGGTGGGCCTCCTGGCGCGCAACACCCGGGGTCTCGTCATCGACGGCGGTGACTTTGGCCACAACTGGAAGCCGCGGCTGTTCAGCGTGGTGGAGCACGAGAGCCTGGTGGACTGGCTCTCGCACCATCACAACGAGGCGGACGAGTGGCTCCGCTTCGGTGCCGGCATCTATCTGAGCGATGTCCACGGCGGCGAGGTTCGGGGCAACCGGATCGAACAGGGGATGGAGGGGCTGCTGCTCGTCCGGTCGGACAGTCTCCGGATCCGGAACAACGTGATCGAGTTCAACTCGGGGGTGGGGATCGGACTTTACCGCTCGAGCGACAACACGATCGTCCACAACCACGCCAGCTACAACGTGCGCGGCTACAGCCACGGCTTCTACCGGCGCGGCCAGGACTCGGCCGACCTGCTGCTCTACGAGCAGAGCTCGCGCAACGTCGTGGCGTTCAATTCGATGACCCACGGCGGCGACGGGCTCTTTCTGTGGGCCGGACAGTCCACGATGGACACCGGCGCCGGCGGCGCCAACGACAATCTGTTCTACGCCAACGATTTCAGCTTTGCGCCGACCAATGCGATGGAGGCGACGTTCAGCCGCAACCGGTTCATCGGCAATCGGGTGGAGGGCTCCGACAACGGGCTGTGGGGCGGGTACAGCTACGAGTCCCGCATCAGCGGCAACCGATTTGGCGGCAACCGGACCGGCATCGCCATCGAGCACGGCCAGGACAACGCCATCGCGGGCAACCTGTTCGATCGTGATGCCGTCGCCATCAACCTCTGGGCTGATCCCATCGAGTCGTCCGACTGGGGCTATCCCCGCCACCGCGACACGCGAAGCCGCGATTACCGGATCACCGATAACCGGTTCGATCACACTCGGGTTGGGCTCCGCGTGGCGCATACGAGCGGCGCCGTCGCAGACGGCAATCGATTTGCCGCCGTCGACACGGTGCTTGCGGTGCGCGACAGCTCCGAGGTTCGCCGGACGGCCAACGACACCGCGGCCGTCATCGGGGCGATGACCGAATACGTGCCGGTGCCAGCCGATGGCGTGCTCCCGGCGCCGCTCGCGGACGGGCTCCGGCTGGCGGATGACTCGCTCGGGCGGCGGGACCGCGCCGCCATCATCGTCGACGAATGGGGTCCGTACGACTGGCGCTACCCCCGGCTTTGGCCGGTGGACAGCAGCCGCGTCACGCCGCTGCCGCTCCGCGTACTGGGCCCGGCGGGGCGCTGGCGCGTGGTGTCGCGGCGCGGCATCGCTGCGCTCTCCCGTGACGCGGGCCCGATCGGCGATACCGTGCTCGTGACGCCGGCCCGGGGCGCCGAGCGGGACTGGGAGCTGGTCCTCGAGTACCGCGGTGGTGCGACCACGTCGCCGCGCGGACTCCGGCACGCGGCGGGCGCGCCGTACCGCTTTGCGTATGGACGCTTTGAGCCGGCTGCGGACTGGCGGGTCGATTTCTTCACCTGGTCCGACAGCACCGACCCGCGTTCCCAGCCGGCGGCGTTCGCCGCCCTGCTCGGCGGCCCGCCGCTGCTCACCCGCGACGAGCCCCGGCTCGACTACATGTGGTACCGCCCCACCGTGCCCGGGCTGCCGCAGGCGCGGCTGGCCGCCCGCGCCACGACCACCGTCGATCTGGCGCCCGGCAGCTACACGCTGCGCACGATCAGCGATGACGCCGTGCGGGTCTGGGTGGACGGCCGGCTGATGATCGACGACTGGACGCCGCACGAGTCGCAGGTGGACCATGTGTCGCTGTCGGCGGGACGACACGCGCTGCGCGTGGAATACGCACAGGTGGACGGCTGGGCGGAGCTGCGGGTCGAGGTGGTGCGCGGGGATGACGGATCGGAGGGGTCACCGGGACAGCATTGAGCGGCTGCAACCGTCGCGTGCTTCGGTGCTGGTGCCGATCGGCAAGGGCGAGCTGATGGTGCACAAGGCCGCCGGCAGGTAAGATCCATCCGTCCGGCAGGCCGCCGGTGCCGCAGTATCCCCAACCGAGGAGTGGGCAATGCGCATGATCGCCGGACTGGCCCTGGCCGCACTCACCGCCGCGCCGCTCGCCGCGCAGATTCCCGCGGCGGAATTCTCGGCGCGCCGCGATTCACTGGCCAGTCGGATCGGTGACGGCGTGGTGGTGGCTTTCGGCGCCCGCACGCCGGTGACCGATTTTGGCCCACCCACCCAGCTGCCGGCCTTCCACTATCTCACCAACTACGACGAGCCCGATGCGGCCTTTGTCATGGTGGTGCGCGGCGGCCGGCCGGTGCCCATGCTCTTCGTGACCCCCATCGAGCCGCGAACGGCGATGTACTACGGCCGCCGCCCCGACAGCGCGATGGTCCGGCAGGCCACCGGCATTCCGGCGCGGCCGTTCGCCGCGCTTAGCGGCGTGCTCGATTCCCTGGCCGGTGCCGGACTCGACTTCCATACGCTGGCTGATTTCGAGGATGCCGACTTCCAGCGGGCCGACTCGCTGACCCGCGGCGTGGCGTACATACGGAGCTTTGCCGCTGCCCATCCCGGGCTCACGATCAAGAATGCCCATCCGTTGGTGGACCAGCTCCGCGCGCGCAAGAGCCCGGCTGAGATCGCGCTCCTGCGGCGGGCGGCGGCGCTGAGCGATGCGGGCCATCTCGCGGCGATGCGGATGGCCGCGCCGGGCCTCCACGAATACGATCTGCAGGCGGCAGCCGAATACGCCTTCCGCCGGGGCGGCGCATCGCGTCCCGCCTACGGCAGTATCGTGGGCTCCGGCCGGCGCGGCACCCAGCTGCACTACATGAAGAACCGCGGTCCGCTCGAGGCCGGCGATCTGGTCGTCATCGATGCCGCCGGCGAGTACGAGGGGTACGCGGCGGACGTTACGCGCACGCTGCCCGTGAGCGGCCGATTCACGCCCGACCAGCGCGCCATCTATCAGCTGGTGCGCGATGCCCAGGCCGCCGCGGAGCGAAACTCCCGCCCCGGCATGCAGATCGCCGCCGCCACCGATTCCGCGATCGCGGTCCGCGCCCGCGGGCTCGCGGCGCTCGGCCTGATCGAGAGCGCGGACGCGGAGTTCGACCCGCCGTGGCATGCCGACTGTACCGCGGTGCCCGCCGCCTGCCGCCAGGCGATGCTCTGGATGATCCACGGCATCAGCCACGGGCTGGGCCTGGCGGTGCACGATCCGGCGCAGTTCTACACCGGCGACCGGGTGGTGCAGCCGGGCGATGCCTTCACCATCGAGCCGGGGATCTACATCAGTACGATCTCGCTCGACATCCTGCCGGACACGCCGCGCAACCGTGCGTTCATCGCGAAGGTGCGCCCGGTGGTGGAGCGGATGAACAACACCGGCGTCCGGATCGAGGACGACTACGTCGCCACCGCGGACGGGCTGGATCGGATTTCCCACGCACCGCGTGAGGCCGACGAGGTCGAGGCCGCGATGAAGGCGGTCCCGCGCGCGAGCCGCTGAATGGAAACAGTGGAAAAGGTGAATCTCGCCGCCAAGCTGGCGCTCATCAGCGAGCACTGGCGCCCCAAGGTGGTGGGCGAGCTCAACGCCCAGGAGGTGAAGCTCGTCAAGCTCCAGGGCGTCTTCGTCTGGCACCGGCACGAGGCGGAAGACGAGCTCTTCCTGGTGCTGCACGGCCGGCTCCGCGTCGAGTTCCGTGACCGCGCCGTCGAGCTGGACCCGGGCGAATTTCTGATTGTGCCCCGCGGGGTCGAACACCGGACGATGGCGGAACACGAGGCGGAGGTGCTGATCTTCGAGCCGGCCGCCACCCGCAACACCGGTGACGTCGAGCACGCGACGCTCACCGCGCCCAATGGCGTCCGGGTGTAGCCCGCCGGAACGTGGCCCGCGACACGGCGCCGGCCGGCGTCCCGCGGCAGGTTGAGGCTGCCCGGGGGCCATTCCCCGGCGACCGCGAACGCGAGCGAGGGGCCGATGGCAGGAAAGCCGGGAAGGAAGAAGGCGGCGAAGACCTCGAAGCCGGCGAAGAAGCCGGCCGGCAAGGCGGCGAAGAAGCCGGCGGCACTCGAGGAGTATCGGCGCAAACGTGACTTCGAGCGCACGCGGGAGCCCGCCGGCGGCAAGGCACTCAGGGCAGCCCGGCTCCGCTATGTCATCCAGAAGCACGCCGCCAGCCACCTGCACTTCGATCTCCGGCTGGAGCTCGACGGCGTCATGAAAAGCTGGGCCGTGCCCAAGGGGCCGAGCGTGGATCCGTCGGTCAAGCGGCTGGCCATGCAGGTGGAGGATCACCCCATCGAATACAACGCCTTCGAGGGGACCATCCCCAAGGGGGAATACGGCGGTGGAACCGTCATGCTCTGGGACCGCGGTACCTACACGGCGCCGGGTGATGACGTCGACGGTGACGCCGAGACGATCCTCCGCGAGGGATACGACCGGGGCGACTTCAAGTTCGAGTTGCGCGGCGAGCGCCTGCGCGGGTCCTGGGTGCTGGTCCGCACCCGCCGCGGTGGCGAGCGGCGCCCGCAGTGGCTCCTGATCAAGCATCGCGACCAGCACGCCCGGCCGGGTGCCGACGTCGTGGACGAATACGGCCGCTCGGTTGCCACCGAGCGCACGATGGACGAGATCGCCGACGCTTCCCCCGACCGCTGAGGTTCCATGCCATCCGCGCAGTCCTGGCTCCCGTGGGCGCTCGGCTCCGCCGTGTTCGCCGCGCTGACCGCCATTTTCGCCAAGATCGGCCTGGAAGGGGTGGACTCGGACTACGCGACCCTCATCCGGACCTTCGTCATCGTGTTCGTGCTGGGTGTGCTGGTCTATCTCACCGGCAAGTGGCGCAACCCGGCCACCCTGCCGGCCAAGGCGGCCACCTTTCTCGTGCTATCCGCGCTGGCCACGGGTGCGTCGTGGTTCTGCTACTTCCGTGCGCTCAAGGTGGGCGAGGCCTCGCTCGTCGCACCGGTGGACAAGCTGAGCGTGGTGCTCGTGGCGATCTTTGCCGTCGTCATTCTGGGGGAGCGGCCGGCCGCGCGGGACTGGGCCGGCATCGCGATGGTGGGTGGCGGCGTGCTGCTGCTTGCCATCCGGCGCTGACGTGGAGCATCTGCGCCCCGTGCCGCCGGGCACCGAACTCGCCCTCAATGATGACGACGCCAGCCTCGCCGGCGCCCCGTCCAAGGCTGAGCTGCAGGCCCGCCTCGCGGAGCTCGGTGACCGGCTGGCGGCGCTCGAGACGGCGCTCTACGCCGACGGCTCGCGGGGGCTGCTGGTGGTGCTGCAGGGACGGGACACCTGCGGGAAGGACGGCACGGTGCGTCACGTGTTCGGGCTGGTCAATCCGCAGGGACTGGCGATCCGGTCGTTCGACGTGCCCACACCGCTGGAGCTCAGGCACGACTATCTCTGGCGGGTGCATTCGGCGCTGGGCCCGCGGGGCATGATCACGCTCTTCAATCGCTCCCACTACGAGGACGTACTCGTAGTGCGGGTGCATAACCTGGTGCCCGAGGAACAGTGGCGCCGCCGCTACCATGAGATCAACACGTTCGAGCAGATGCTCGCCGCCAACGGCTATGTGATCCTCAAGTTCTTTCTGCACATCTCGCGCGAGGAGCAGCGCAAGCGCCTCGAAGCCCGGCTGGACGATCCGGAGAAGAACTGGAAATTCCGAGTGGGCGATCTCGACGAGCGAGCGCGATGGGACGACTACACCGCCGCCTATCGTGATGTCCTGGCGCGATGCAGCACCGCGGAGGCGCCCTGGTACGTCGTGCCGGCGGACCACAAGCCGCTCCGAAACGTCCTTATCGCCGAGACGGTGATCGAGACGCTGGAGGGAATGGATCTCAGATTTCCGGCGGCTGACCCGGAGACGCTCGCGCGGCGCGGCAGGATCGTCTGAATCGTTCGTCATGACGGGTCACAGCATTTCGCGGGAGGTGTACGCATGCGTCCATCACGTCTCGTCGCGGCGCTCGCGTTTACGCTGGCCGCCTGCGGCAGCGGCTTCGCGCCCACGGCGCGGGAGGTCGCCGGCGTGTACAATGCCACGGTCTTCACCACCAACGGTTCCGGCATCCTGACCGATCAGCTTGCCCTCGGCGCCACCATCCAAATTAATCTCGCTGAAGGCGGCGCCACTTCCGGGCAGATCTATGTCCCCGGCGGCAATTCAGACGGGAGCGCTCTCAAGGCGGCGCTCGACGGCACCTGGTCGCTCAGCGGCGACAAGGTCAGCTTCAACCAGACCGCCGACACCTTCCTGCGGGACATGACGTTCACCGCGACCGACACGTCGCTGGACGCGGACAACACGTTCAGCGGCATCCGCGTCAAGGTGACGCTCCAGCGGCAGGTGCCCGTTGCTGATGCCGGCGGCGTCGGCCGTCGATGAGGGGCCACCCGCTCCGTGCACTCGCCCTCGCGCTGGCCATTATGGCGCTCGGTGCCTGCTCGCCGGCCGCGCGCGCTCCGGCCCCGGACCACGGTGACGCCTGCTGTTCCGGGGTGGTGCTGGCCAACGGGTTTCGGATTGCGGAGCGCTACCGGACGGACGCGATCACCGATCGGCGCTTTACCCATGCGGAGTTCTGGCGCGCCGCCGGGCCGGCGCTCACATCGCCCGATCTCCGGACCGAGGCAATCGGACGCTCGCTGCTGGGGCGGGAGATCAGGGCTGTCACCTTTGGCCACGGACCGATCACCGTGCTGCTGTGGTCCCAGATGCACGGCGACGAGTCCACCGCGACGATGGCGCTGGCGGACATCTTCCGCTTCCTGGCGGACGCGACCGACGACCCGCTCCGGGGCCGGCTCAATCGCGCGCTGACGCTCGTGTTCGTTCCCATGCTCAATCCGGACGGCGCGGAACTGTTCCAGCGGGAGAACGCCGTGGGTGTCGACATCAACCGTGATGCGCGGCGGCTGGCCACGCCCGAGGCGCGCGCGCTCAAGTCGATCCGCGAGCGGGTCCGGCCGGCGTTCGGCTTCAACCTTCACGATCAGGGTGCACGGACCCGGGTGGGCACGGGCGGCGTGCAGTCCGGCATCGCACTTTTGGCGCCGGCGTACGACGAAGGGCGGAGCTACAACGAGGTCCGGTCGCGGGCGCGCCTCGTGGCGGCGACACTGGTCGAGCTGCTGGGCCATGCCATCCCGGGCCGGATCGCCAAGTACGACGACACGTTCAACCCGCGCGCGTTCGGCGACCTGATGCAGCAATGGGGGACGAGCACCGTGCTCATCGAGAGCGGAGCGCTGCCCGGCGATCCCGGCAAGCAGCGGCTGCGCGCGCTCAATGTCGCGGCAATGCTGGGCGCGCTGGATGCCATCGCCACGGGCAGCTACCGGGCGGCCGATCCCGGGGCGTACGATGGCCTGCTCTACAACACGGGCGGTGCGGTGGACGTCGTGGTCCGGGGAGGGACGCTGGTGCTGCCGGGGCGGCAGCCGGTGCCGGCGGACGTGGCGATCAACTACGACAATCCGGTGCGCCGCACCGACGGACGGGTGCGCGAGGTGGGGGATCTCAGCGCGGTGACGGCGATCGACACGATCGACGCGACCGGGCTGTTCCTGCATCCTGCCCCCGAGGCGCTGACCACTCAGGGTGGCCAGCGCTGGCTCAGGATCGGGGCGCCGGCGCGGTTCGACCTTCGGCGAGGAGAAGACTCCACGAGTGCGCTGGTGCGGACCATCCCCGCCCGCTGATCGTCAGCGCCGGAGTGCCCAGGCGAGGAATCGCTCCATCTCGTAGAGCGCCAGCTGCCCGCTGGGCCCGTTGGGCACGGCGTCGAATCCGTGTTCGGCCCAGGGGATCGGCACGAACGCGGTCGTCGTGCCGCTGCGGCGGAGCCGCTGGAACAGCGTGAGGCCGAACTCCGGCCGGACCACGTGATCGCCGCCGCCGTAAATCAGCAGCGTCGGCGGCAGCGGACGGGTGACGTAGGCCAGCGGTGACGCGTCGCGGTACGCCGCCGCCCGTTCGGCCGGCGTGCCATTAAGGAAGTCCTCCAGCACACCACGCACGCCGAGCGGATCCGGCGTGGGCGGATCCTCCCAGCCATCCAGCAGGTCCACCGGTCCGTACAGGTCGACGACCGCTTTCACCCGCGGCGCGCCGCGCTCGTACGCCGCGATGAGCGCCAGCTGCGCGCCAGACGATCGTCCCACCAGCCCCAGTCGCGACGGATCGCCGCCATACTCGGCGGCGTGCTCGCGGACCCAGGCCAGCGCCGAGCGGGTGTCCTCGAGCTGCGTGGGCCAGTGCCAGGCCGGCGCGTGGCGGTAGTCCGGTGCAACGACGACGTAGCCGTGGCCGGCCAGGTACCGGGCAACGGTGGCGTTGGCATCCGGCGTGCCGGAGCGCCACGCCCCGCCGTAGATCTGCACGATGACCGGATGCGGCCCGTCGGTGGTCGGCTGATAGACGTCGAGGGTGAGCGGCCCGCCGGCCGGCGTGGCAAAGGTGACGCCGCGGGTGATCCGTGACGACCCGGTGGCGATGCCGCCGATCAGTTCGCCGGGGAGCAGCGGGCCCGACCGCATCGCGGCGCGGACGTCGGCCGGCACGCCGCGCAGGAAGTCGGTGCCAAGCGCGGCGGTCATGTTGAGATCGGCCTGGTGCGCGGCGGCCGAGAAGCGGGCGAACGGCGTGGCGGCAAGGCCGGCCGCGAGGATCGCCATGGCGAGTGCCACACGCGAGAGCTGCCAGCGGTGGCGATCGGGCATCGCGAACAGCATGGCCGCGACGGCCAGCAACAGAATCCAGAGGGCGATTTCGGGGGCGACGACGGCCAGCGCCAGGAGCGCGCGCGTGGGCGGGGGCACGACGATCCACAGCGCGGTGCCAAGCGCCAGTACCGCGATGCCGAAGGCCAGCAGCGGGCGCCAGCGGGGCGGGGGAGTGTAGTGCATGGCCAACAATGGGCCGCGCGGGCGCGCGGCGCCAGTCGCGCGTCACTTTGGGGATCGGACGGGGGTGCGTGGCTGGGGTGTCAGACGTGCGTGCACGGTGCGCGCCGCGGTATGTCCCGCGCCATCGGTCACCGCCACCGTGATGGTGAGCGGGCCGGGGCGCAGGCCGTGGGTATCGACGTTGCGACGGACGGCAACGACGCCGGCACCGGGCCGCTCGGTGAAGGCCAGGGTAACGGTGTTGTGCTCATCCCTGATCGTGATGTGCGTCGTGCGGCTGGATGCATCGCCGGCTTCTTCGTAGTACAGCACGATGGGGTGGCCCTGGGCATAGGCGCCCAATGCGTTGAGCGACACCACCCCGTCACGCCCCATCCACGGCAGGCCGTCCTGCTCCTGGGCGAGCACGATGTCGCTGAGTGACAGCCCGGATTCCGCCGGCACCACGACGTCACTCTGGCGAAAGTACTGCCCGGTCGATCCCTCATCACTGATCACGAGGCCAAGATCCCAGGCGCCGGAGCGGAGCGGCAGCTCCTCCGCCAGCAGGACGAGTGCGCCCGGATCGCCGTGGATCCGGAGCCGTCGTGTGGTGTCGGCCTCCACCACGACGCTGCCGGCCGTTGCCACCAGGCGGAGCCGGATGTCGGCGACCGAATCCGGACCGAGCGGGAGCTGGCCGACGGGAACCGCGACGACGGTGAGCACCCGGGCCGACCGGGCCGAGGCCCCGAAGAGCCCGTAGGTCTGGAGCGTGGCGGAAAGCGGATGCGCGAAACGCAGCTCATAGGAGTCGGTCGTGGTGCCGACCTTGCGGCTCCGCGTCGTCAGCTTCAGTTCCTCCTGATCGTCCATGGGGCTGGGTCGGAACGCCAGCTTGCCGTAGATCGGATCGATGTTGACCCGCGATGCGAACAGTCCCTCGATGGGCGCACAGGCCTCATAGCTCCGGCGTAGCCGGTTTGTGGCTGAGCCATTCCGGCCCTCCACGTTGTACAGCGTCTCGACCAGCCGCCAGTCGGAGATGTCGTCCCGCGCGGAAAAGTGAAACACGAGATTTCCCTCCGGCCGCCGGTAGAGCCAGCTCACGTTGGGGCAGATCGTGGTGCGGAGGCGGCCGTTGGAGATATCGAGCATCGGATCGGGCACCGTGATGGCGATCTGCTTGCTGTCCGGCTCGTCGGCCGGGACGGCATCCTCGCTCTCCGGCGGTGACACGGCAATCGCAGTCGCCGATTCGTCTGGCGGGCCGTGACGCACGTAGATGAGCCCGCGGTCATCGAACGGTGCCCGCGGGTTTCGCCACAGTTCGAAAGTCTCGTACCGCCGCGGATAGGTCCGAAGGCGGTAATGCGCCAGCGCATAGCCGATCCGGCGGTAGTGCTCCCGCAGGCGGGAGCCGCGCTCGCGTAGTGAGCGAACGTCGCGCGTCTCCCAGAATTGGCGGAGCCTGTCCGGCCGGTTGCGGGTGTCGAGCGTGTCGACCAGAGTATCGAGCGCGGCGGAATCGGCGATGAGCGCGATATCGGCGATGAGTTCCGCCCGCACGGCGGAGTCTCCGGATGCGGCCGCCTGGTAGTAGAGCGAGTCGCCACGGGCGTCGCCTGTCGCCAGCCGGATACGGGCCAGCTCCAATGCGGCCATGCCCGCATTTCCACCGGCCACGCGGTACGCATCGAAGGCGGAATCCGCCACGGCCGGCTGCCAGACCCATCGGGCCAGCCGGCCACGGACCAGCGCGCGGGTCGAGTCGTCGGCGCGGCCGGGCCGCGCGAGCGCCGCGATGAGCCCGCCGGCCACCTCATCGACCATGCCCTGGCTCTTCAGCCCACCCTGCAGCAGCGCCTCCGCGGCGAGCACGGCGGCGTCCGATCCCCCAGCGCCGTCGCGTCCTTCCCTGGCGGCGGTCGCGAAATCGCGTACTGCATCCTCCGCCCAACTGGTGCCGGGTCGCTGGCCCAGCGCGTCACGTGGGGCGACATGGCTGCCTACGAGGCGCCACTTGAAGACGCCGCGCACCGCAAGCGCCGCGGCACAGGGCGGGTTCCCCAGGACGAGTGTGGTGAGCTCGAAGAGCGTCTCATTCATGGCACGAGGGGGAGCTGCCGTGGAATCCGGCGGCAGCGCGGATAATCCGCCGTTCGTCATGATCGCGGCGAGCGCGTCATCGGCTTGGGCGCACGAATGTACTCCGCCCTCGGGGACCGTCGGCGGAGCGACCTGCTGGGGACGGGCGGCGACCGGTGCGAGAGCGCCGATGAAGGCCAGAATCAGCCGTGCACGCTGCATGTGGTGAACCTGCACCCGCGACCGCCGCTGCGCAATCGCAGCGTCACTGCGGCTTCCGCTTGCGCCCACCGCCGGCCGTCCATACTCTCCGGGCCAACCTCAGCCCTGATTCCGACGATGCGCCTGCTCTGGTCCTATCTTCGCAACTACCGCAACCTCGTCATTCTCGCGCTCTTCCTCGCGACGATGAACCAGGTCTTCTCCCTGCTCGACCCGCTGATCTTCCGCCACGTCATCGACGACTACGCCACCAAGTACAAGGACTACACCACCAGCCAGTTCTTTCACGGCGTGCTGCTCCTCCTCGGTGCGGCCGTGGGCGTGGCGTTCATATCGCGGGTGGCCAAGAACTTCCAGGACTATTTCGTCAACGTGATCGTCCAGCGGCTGGGGGCCCGGATGTACGCCGACGGGATCCGGCATTCCCTCCGGCTCCCCTATTCGGTCTTCGAGGACCAGCGCAGCGGCGAGACGCTCGGCAAGCTTCAGAAGGCGCGGAACGACGTCGAGCGCTTCGTGACCGCCGCCATCAACGTGCTGTTCACCACGCTGGTGGGCATCACCTTCGTGATGATCTACGCCTACAACGTCCACTGGGCGGTGGCGCCGGCGTTCCTGCTCACCATCCCGCTGCTCTTCCTCGTGAGCTCCACGCTGAGCCGGAAGGTCAAGGCGGTCCAGAAGGTGATCGTGGCCGAGACGACCGCGCTGGCGGGTGCGACGACCGAATCGCTCCGCAACATCGAGCTGGTCAAGAGTCTGGGCCTGGCCGACCAGGAAGTCGGCCGGCTCAACGCCACCACCGACAAGATTCTGCAGCTCGAGCTGAAGAAGGTCCGCTA
This sequence comes from Gemmatimonadales bacterium, assembly GCA_038250675.1. Taxonomy (GTDB): domain Bacteria; phylum Gemmatimonadota; class Gemmatimonadetes; order Gemmatimonadales; family GWC2-71-9; genus JAICUF01. Next base: position 9,194 of record JBBSCB010000036.1, on the reverse strand, counting down.
CCTCCGGAGCCTGAGTTTCATCCAGGGCACGGTGGTCAACTTCCTGCGCACGTGCATCCTGTTCTTCATGCTGTACCTCATCTTTGCGCAGCAGATCACAGTGGGGCAGTTCTTCTCGCTGCTCATCTACTCGTTCTTCATCTTTGGCCCGCTGCAGGAGATGGGGAACGTGATCAACCTGTATCGGGAGACCGAGGCGTCGCTGGCCAACTTCGAGGAGATCCTGGCCATGCCGCTCGCGCCGGTGCCCGAGCATCCGGCGCACGTCGGGCCGCTGCGGACGCTCACCTTCGAGCACGTCACCTTCACTCACCTTACCGCGACGTCGCCCGCTCTGCGGGACGTGTCGTTCGAGGTGTCCCGCGGGCAGACGGCGGCGTTCGTGGGCCCGTCCGGTGCCGGCAAATCCACGCTGGTCAAGCTGATCGTGGGCCTCTACCAGCCCGCCGCCGGCCGCGTGCTCTACAACGGTCACGCCCATGACGAAGTGGAAGTGGACGATCTCCGCGAGGATATCGGGCTGGTCACGCAGGACGCCCAGCTCTTCTCCGGTACCATCCGGGAGAACCTGCTGTTCGTCCGGCCGGGTGCCACCGACGCGCAGTGTCTGGACGTGCTGCACAAGGCCGCCGCGGACAGCCTGCTGGCGCGGGCGGATCGCGGGCTCGACACGGTGATCGGCGAGGGCGGGGTCAAGGTGTCCGGCGGCGAAAAGCAGCGGCTGGCCATCGCCCGGGCCCTCCTGCGCCAGCCGCACCTGCTCGTGTTCGACGAGGCCACGTCGGCGCTGGATTCGCTCACCGAGGAGGAGGTGGCGCATACGATGCGGCAGGTGGCGGCGAGCCACGAGGTCATCACGGTGCTCATCGCGCACCGGCTTTCCACCGTGATGCACGCGGACCGCATTCACGTGCTCGAGCGCGGCTCGATCATCGAGTCCGGCCGGCATGTGGAGCTGCTGGCCCGCGGCGGCCTCTACGCCGCCATGTGGCGTCAGCAGGTGGGTGAGGGCGAGGTACGGCGGATCGCCTGAGCCGGGCGGCGTCAGCGGCTCGTGGCCGGAGTCGTCGGCGCGAGTGCCCCCCGCGAGTCGGTCGGGCCACGCTCGACCCTGTACAGCACGTCCGCACCGATCGCCTGGCCCTTCTGGGCCTCGATCGTCCAATGACGTGAGATGACGTAGCGCAGCCGCAGTGTGCTGATTGGGTCGAAGATCCCGATGCCATAGCTGATATACAGGTTGGGTGTGAGGTAGCGACCCGCCACGAACGACGCCTGTTTGAGATCGCCCTTGGTCTCGATCCTCGCCTCGTCCAGTCCGATGCCGGTCCCGATCGTCTTGGCCAGCAGGTTGCCGCCCCGGAGTCCCAGCGAGCTCACGGCCTTCGACATCAGGCTGCCCTGCGGGCCGCCGGTGTTCTCGCCCAGCGGATGGCCCAGCACGATGTACTCCAGCGCGCGGTTCTGCGACATCGCGGGCTGCGAAAAGATCGTCACGTCGGGCGACTTGAGCGTGCCCTTGATGTCGAGGCCGGCGACGACGCTGTCTTCCGCCGTCCGGCTCGCGCGGATGTTGAGCCCGGGGTTGTCCACTGGCCCGCCGGCAAAGCGGATAAGTCCCTGTGAAATCGTCAGGTTCTGGCCATACGCCTTGTAGTGCCCCTCCTGAATCACGATCATCCCGGTGCCCGTGGTGGGACGGCCGGGCTGATCATTGACCTGCAGCTGCCCGCCCAGCGACGCCATGAAGTTGAACCCCTCGAACGTCACGCTGTCACCCAGTGTGACCCGCACGTTCGCGGCGATCAGGCGGCTCGGCGTCGCCGTGCCTCCCAGCGTGTCCACGAAGACCACATCATCAGACGGCGGCACGGCGGTCACCGGGATCTCCGCCAGCTGGACGTGGGCGATGGGTATCGCCACGCTCCCCTGTACGCTGAGCAGCCGGCCGGTCGTCGTGACCGTCAGGTCCGGCGTGACGATCGCGTGCGCATCGTCGGTATTGATGACTTCGAAGTCGGTACCCTTGAGCGTGATCCGGCCCGGACGGGCCGCGCTGGGAAAGAGTGGAGTGCTGCCGGTGATGGCGAGCTGCCCCGGCCCCGAGCTCACCGTCCCGTCGAGTGTGAACGTCCCGGCCTGATTGGTGTGTGCGGTGAGCCGCATGTCGTGGAACAGCGCGCCCAGCATCGGGAAATGCGCCGCGCCGTTCTCAAGGATGAGGCCGCCCGTCACGACGGGGCTTGCAACCGTACCGGACACACCGGCGTCCAGGGTCAGCCGGCCGGCCAGACTGTCCACCTGTGACGAGAACGCCTTGGCAAACGAGAGGTCGTCCACCCGACCGGTGAGACTGGCGGTGACCGGTTGCGGATCCATCGGCGTGCCGATGCGGGTGTACTGCGGCAGAGTCACGTGGCCGCTCACCCGCCCCAGTTGCGTGGCGCGCTCGTCAAAATGAAGCTGTGCGTCGCCGCGGAGCCCCTCGCGCCCGACCCGCACCTCGAGCATCGTGCTGTCCACTGTGATGCGCCGCGGCACGCCGTTCTCGGTGTGGGCAAGCACCATATCCCGGGGCGCCACGCGGAGGTCCAGCGACAGTGTGCTGTCGGCGGCCACGTCGGCCCGCAGGTCGCCGTCGACGGCGCCGGTGACCGTGCTGCCCTGGATGAGGTGCGCATCGAGATCGGCCAGGCGGAGCGTGCCGGTCACCTGCGGCGCCGCGATGGTGCCATGCGCGGCGGCCGCAACGACGAGACTGCCGTTCAGCGTGTCGATCCCGGGGGTGACCAGCCGCATCACGCCAAGGTTTGGAATGTCGAGCGAGAGGTTGAACGTCATCGGCTCGAGCCGGAGCGTCTGCGACAGTGAGGTGTAGTGGGGCAGGTCCAGGCGCGTGGCAAGGGACGCGAGCCGCCGCCGACCGGTGGAATCGGTCAGGCGCAGCCCGAAGCCGGCGCGCAGGCCATCGGGCCCCGCCTGCACCCGGAGCCCGCCGCTGTCCACCACGACGCGCTGAGGCAGAAGGTCGAGCGTGTAGTCGTAGATGACGCCGCGGGGAGCGACGCGCAGGTCGGCGGTGATGGTCCGGTCCGATTGGACGGTTGACGCCACCGTGAGGTCCACGTCGCCGCGGCCCGCCCGTCCGCCGGGCAGCCAGATGTTGAAGGCCGCGAGCGACGCGCCACCGGCGATGTGCGGCGCGCCGAGCGTACCGTCTCCGGTGAGGCCGATGGTGAGCTTCCCGCTCAGACTGTCCGCGGTGGTGAACGGGCGCAGGAGCGCAAGATCGGGGATGCCGCCGTCCACCTTGGCGGTGAACGGCTGCGACTTGATCGGGAGACCGAGGCGGGTGTAGCGTGGCAGTGCCACAGAGGCGCTGAGATTGCCGATCGCGCCGCTGTCGGGATGCGACGCGCGGAGCGCGAGGGTGCCGTGCACGCCATCGGCGCCGGCCCGCACGTCCACCGCGGCCGTATCGAAGACGACGCGCTCCGCCGCCGTGTCGGTCGGCTCGCGATAGTCGATGCCGGCGCCGCGTACATCGGCGTGCAGCGTGCCGGCGAGACGATGGCCGATCGTGTTGACGTCGATCTGCGCCTGGAGATCGCCGCTGAGTCCGCGGCCCTTCCAGAGCGACGAGTCGGGTAGCAACGAGTCCACCAGCGCGAGCGGCAGCCGGTCCACCGTGGACGTGAGGCGCCAGCCCGCGGGGCCGCGCCATGTCCCCCCGGCGCAGATCCGGGAATCGGGCGCCCGCTCGGCCGCAAGACAGAGCTGGCCCAGCGTCGCCGCGCCCACGCCCGCGCCCGCGGACGCGGTGAGCGTGGCACGCTGCGTGAGCGCCCACCGGCCCGCCACGCCGCTGGCCACGCTGAGTGTGCCGATTCGCCCGCTCCAGCGGGACCCGGTTCGTCCACCGGTTGCGGCCAGGTTCAGACGGGCCGCCGGTGCCGCGGCCGCCAGCGTGAGATGATGCCGCTGCTCCGTGCCGCGCACCGCCAGCACCGCGCTGTCGACGCGGTTGGTGCCGAGACGGATGCCCTCTGCATGGAGATCGACGTGGAGCGGGTCGGTGGGCGCGAGGCCGATGTCGGCCCGGCCGGCGACGCGGCTGACGCGGGTGGTGCCGTACGCAACGTTGCGAGCGGCGATCCTCGTCTGTACGCGCGGAGTGGCCCGGGGACCGGCGGCGGTGCCGGCCAGCGTCACCGATCCCGATGCCTGCGGCATCAGCAGCGCGATGTTGCCGACAGTCGCGTCGTAGCGGAGCCGGATCGTATCGGCCACGAACCCGGATGCGACCAGGTGCGCCGATCCCCAGCCGACATCGAGCGAGGGGATCTCGTAGCGGGCGCCGGTGAAGTGCACCGCAAGGGTGCCGCTGACCGGCCGGCCCCGGATGGCGCCGCCCAGACTGTCCACCGCCGCCACGCCCACCGGCCCCACGCTGTCGATGCGGCCCGCCGTCTTGAGCCACGCCGAGACGGCGCCGGGCCAGCGCTGGCCGCGGGCAAGAACGCGCGCGGGCCGAATGCCCCGGGCAACGACGCCCAGGTTCCAGCTGATGTGCGGATACCAGCTCACCCGTCCGTCCGCGGTGACGGTGCCGGCGTAGAGGTCCGCGACGGCGCGATCGAGCAGCAGGTGCTCGAGATCGCCCCGGCCGCTGATCGTGAGCGGTGTCGTATCGGCCAGCGCGGCGGACGCGATGCGCGCGCTCGCCGCGATCCGGTAGTCTGTCGCACGACCGGTGAGCCGCACGGTGCCATTCAGTACATGCACGTTGTGGGGCGCATCCACCGTGATATGCTCAGCCCGGACCCTGCCTAGCAGGACGTCCAGCGGAAGGTGGGGTTCTTTGGGGGTGCTGGTGTCCCGGGGTGTCGAGTCCGGCAGTACGATGTGCACGCCGTCGATCAACAGGCGATCGATCTTCACCTGCCGGCGGATGAGGCCGGTGGGGCTCCACTGGAGCACCGCGCTGTCCACTCTCGCGGTGACCAGCGGTGAGGCGTACGAAATCTTCCGCAGCGTGAGCGGCCCCCTGAGCGAGCCGCTGATCGATCCGATCGTCACGCTGCCGCCGGACTTGTTCAGCCCGAGCCGGATCAGCCGTTTCGCGACGCTCTCGCTGCTGAACCCGTGCCAGACCAGCGCCGCGCCCACGACCAGGGGCACGACTACGACCATGGCCAGGTAGCGCAGGATCTTCCGGGCGCGGGGGCTCACAGGTCTGGCCCCAGCGAGAAGTGGAGCCGAAACGGCGTCCCCGCGGTGCTCAGCGCAAAGGCCCCGTCCAGCCGGATAAGGCCGATCGGCGAGACCCAGCGGATACCGGCGCCCGCGCCCTCCTTGAGGTCGGAGAGGGTGAAGGTGTCCATCGCGTTGCCCGCATCCACGAAGACCGCAACGGCAAACCGGTTGATGAACTGGTAGTCGGTCTCGAGACTGCCGACGAGCAGCGATCGGCCGCCAATGACCGTGCCCAGCGAATCGCGCGGACCCAGACTGAGGTAGCGGTAGCCGCGGACGCTCTGGTCGCCGCCGGCAAAGAACCGGTAGACCGGCGGCAGACTGCGCAGCTCATTGGTGAACACGCGGCCCACGTCGGCCCGCGCGAGCACCCGCCACCGGGCGGTCGGGCTCACGATGACCTTGCCGTTCACCTCGGTGTGGACAAAGGAGACGGTGGATGCGAGCCCGCGTGACGCGCCGGTGATGTCGATGCGCGTGTGCAGCCCCGACGACGGAAAGATCCGGCTGTCGGACCGGGTCCGCTCGTAGGTGACGCCGCCCAGCAGCAATTTCACCACGCCGCTGTCCACACCCACCCCGAACGACGTCCGCTGATAGTTGAGGTTGAACGTCTCGCGCCAGCCGAACCGCCGCCGGCTCAGCTGCGGCCCCACGATGAACGTGCGGCTGCTGTTCTGCTGATTGGGATTGAGGAGGCCGTAGCCCGCGATGAGCGTCAGCACACCGGTGGGATTGCCGAACGCGGGGATGAAATACTTGCCCGAGATGCTCTGCTGGTTGAACGCCGCGATCACCTCGACTTCCGCGTGATGTCCCTTGCGATTGAGCCAGCGGAAGGTGGCCAGTGCTCGCCCGCGGGGGCCGTTGTCGGTGGCATAGCCGAGACCGAGTTCATAGGCCTGCGGCCGTCGCGCGGCCAGGTCCACCTCGATCGGCACTTCCAGGTTCGTCGCGCTGTCGGGGCGGGGGATGACCTCCACCATGTTGAAGTACGGGTCTTCCCCCAGGCTGGTCTGGAGCTGCAGCAGCTTCTGCTGCTGGAACGGCTGGCCGCGCCGGAACGGAATCCGGGTGGCCAGGAACGACGGATCGAGGATGTCCTGATTGAACGTGACGGCCCCAAAGCGGAAACGCGGGCCGGTGTCGAAGCGCACCAGGATGTCCGCGACCGACGTCTCGCGGTTGACGTTGAGCGCCGTCGTATCGAATGTCGCCTGGAGATAGCCGCTGTCCGACGCCACGGTGAGCAGTGCGAGCTTCCACGCCTCGTACGGCAGGTGGCGCAACGTGTCACCCTGCTGCAGCGGAAACTTCCGGACCGCCTCACGAAAGATGCCGGCATCGGCGCCGGCACCGGTGAGCGTGATGGACATGGTCCGCACCCGGACGGCGGGGCCGGGTGCGATGGTGTAGCGCGCCAGCCAGCGATTGCCGGCGGCCGCGACCGAGTGGATCACGGTGGGCCGGTAAAAGCCAAACGGCTGCAGCGCCGTCTCGATCTCGCCGGTGGCACGCTGATCCATCCGCCGAACCTGGGCGAGCGTATAGGTGCCCTTCTTCGTGTCCCGCGCGATCGTCAGCACGGCCAGCGCATTGCGCTGCTCGGCGCCGCTGATCCCCGTGATCTCCACCCGCAACGGCCGCGCGCCGGACTGGGCCGCGGCCCGGGCCGGAGTCAGCATCGCCCCCGCGAGAAGGGCGAGACCGGCACGCACGAGTGAGAGAGCGAAAGGTCGTGACAGGATGGGCACCGCGGAGCGAGGGAGTGTCGAAGCCGCTAACGTGCTGATTCTACCGGTTTTGACTCCATCCCCGCATTATCCGCGGTCACACGCCGCGTGTGATGCACGCCTCGGTCTTCCTTCGACCGCCGCCGCCGATGCGTCCTCTCCATCTTTCCTGGTGTTGCTGCCTCGTCCTCGGCGGGGCTGCGGCGGTGTGCCTGGTTGGCACCATGGCGGAGAGCCGGCGGCCGGAGCACAAACGAAACGGCCGGCCCACCGTGAGGTGAGCCGGCCGTCTGTCATCCTGCCGCGTGTCAGCTGATCTTGACGACGTTCTCGGCGGCCGGTCCCTTGGCGCCCTGCACGATGTCGAACTCCACCCGCTCGCCCTCGGCGAGGGACTTGAAGCCCTGCGCCTGGATGGCCGAGTGGTGCACGAAGCAGTCCTTCTGTCCGCCTTCGGGGGTGATGAAACCAAAGCCCTTGGCGTCATTGAACCACTTGACTGTGCCGTTCGTACGCATTCCTAACTCCCTGTGATGTGTAATCGGGGTCCGGTCATGCCGTACGAGCCGACTACGCGTGGTTCGTGAGCAGTGCCTCACGATGCAATACGAGACCTGCAAAAAGGGGCCGGCACGAAGGCCAGCCCCCATGGTCTCCACGGAACCTTCCGTCAACTCGACGGCTGGATCCGAGCGACGAACCTAACTCCTCAAGCCCGAAATGGCAAGCACCAGCCCGCCGCGGGGTCGGACCGTCTAGATTGGCGGGGGGTCGCGGCTCATGGGGAGCCCGGCACGTCCGCCGTACCCGGGAGCCCGGATGATTCGGTATCACATCGAGCAGCGCCACCTGGTCCACCGGGGGCGCACTTTCCATTTTGTGTCCTATGACGGGCAGCCCGGTCACGCGGGGAGGGGTCTTCCGGCCACCGAGCCGACGTGGTATCTCATGGCAGAAGGGAAGCGTCGCGAGGTCATGCCGCATACGCCGGGCGAGCCGGCCGAGGCGGTGGACCTCCTGCTGATGGCGTGGCTGGACGAGAACGCGTTCGGCGGGGTCGAAGCCGTGCGAATCGCGCCGCACAACAGCCGCCGGAAGCGCAGCGCGGGCGCCTAGCCCGAGTCACCTGACCCGAGGCGCCTCCGACCCTGCCACTTCATCCCGGGGCCGACATGACCATCGCCGCATCGCTCCTGCCGGAGTTCGACGTTGAAATGGCCTCGACCCGCCGGATCCTCGAGCGCACGCCCGAGACGGATGCCGGCTGGCGGCCCCATGCCAAGTCGTTCACGCTGGGCGAGCTGGCGCAGCACATCGCCACCCTGCCCGGCTGGGGCGCGATGACGTTGCGGGAGAGCGAGCTCGACCTCAGCCCGCCGGGCGGCGAGCCCTACCGGACGCCGCCGTTCACGTCGCTGGCCAATCTTCTCGCCACCTTCGATCAATCCAGTCGCGCCGGCCGCGAGGCGCTGGCCGCAGCACCGGACAGCGCCTTTGCTGCGCCCTGGTCGCTCAAGAATGCGGGCGCCATCATCTTCACCATGCCGCGCATCGCGGTCTACCGCTCGTTTGTTATGAGTCACCTCATCCATCATCGCGGCCAGTTCTCGGTCTATCTCCGGCTGCGCGATGTGCCGCTGCCCTCGCTCTACGGCCCCACGGCCGACGCCACGATGTAGCACGCTCCAGCCCCCGGGAGGAATCATGACGCGGATCAACGGTGGTCGGGTGATCGCGGGTGGCCTGCTGGCCGGACTGGTGATGAACCTGGTGGATGCGGCGGTCAACGGGATCGTGCTCGCTGAACGATGGAACGCCGAGACGATGGCACTCAATCCCCGGCTCATGCAACAGGCGGGCACCACGAGCGTTGCCGGCTGGGTGCTGGTGGACTTTCTCACCGGTATCGTGATCGTCTGGCTTTACGCCGCCATGCGTCCGCGGTTTGGTGAGGGGCCGTCCACGGCGCTCCGCGCCGGGCTCGCCGTCTGGGTGGTGGCGCAGGCGATCTATCTCTCCTACGCCTTCAACGGATTGTTCAGCTGGGGGCTGATCGGCGCCAGCACCGCCGCCCGTCTGGTCGCGGCGGTGGCGGGGGCGTATGCCGGCGGCTGGCTGTACCGGGAGCCGGTGGCCCGTGTCTGAGCGCTGGCCCCGGCGCCGCTTCCTCGCGAGCGCCGGCGCCGCGGCGGCCGGGGCCGCGCT
>JBBSCB010000035.1:0-26836 GCA_038250675.1 Gemmatimonadales bacterium | reverse complement strand
GCGATCAGCGGCCGCCACCGCGGCCAGCGCATCGGCGTCGCCACCATCGAGCGCATCGGCGATGCGCTGCGCGTGCTCGACCAGCGCGCCCGCCTGTGAGAGTCGCCGCGCCTCGGCCTGCAGCTCGGCGTCCTCTCCCGGCTTGAGACGCGCCGCGTCGATCTCGTTCACCACGTGCCGCAGGTAGTCGGCGCGGCGGCGGACCTCGTCGCGCCGGGCGATCAGCGCGGTCTCTTCCTCGCGCAGCGCGCCGGCGGAGGCAAAAGCGAGCTCGACGGTCGCCCGGTCACCGGCGGCATCGGCGTAGGCATCGAGGATGTCGCGCTGGGCGTCGGTGTGCAGGAGCGACTGCGTCTCGTGCTGGCCGTGCAGGTCCACCAGCAGTGCGCCCAGCCGCGCCAGTACGGTGGCGGTGGTGGGGCTGCCGTTGACCCAGCCGCGCGAGCGCCCTTCCGCGGACACCTCGCGCCGGATGACCACGCGGCCGTCCTCGACGTCGAGCCCGAGCGCCTCGACGCCGCGGCGCATAGGGACGTCGAGTCCCTCGACCGCGCCCTCGACGATCGCCTTGGCGGCGCCGGGCCGGACGCTGCCGCTGTCGGCCCGCTCACCCAGGAGCAGCGCGAGCGCATCCACCAGCATCGACTTGCCCGCGCCCGTTTCCCCGGTCAGCACATTGAGCCCGGGACCGAGCTGGAGCGTGACATCCGCGATGGTCGCGAGGTCGCGCACCCTGAGTTCGCCGATCATCGCACGATCTCCCGGCCGGAAAGGTCGCCCCAGTGCAATTTCTGCCGCATGCGGGTGAACCAGCCCTCGCCGCCGAGCCGGGCCAGGCAGACCCGGTATGGCGCGCGGCTCACTTCGATCCGATCGCCGCGGGCCAGCTGCATGCCGGTCTGCCCGTCGAACGACACCAGCACATCCTCGGCCCATTCCGCCATCGGCGAGATGACGATCCGGGCGCTCGACGGCACCACCAGCGGGCGGACCGCGAGGGTGTGTGCGCAGATGGGCGTGACCACGATTCCCTCGACGCCGGGCGCCACGATGGGCCCGCCGGCGCTGAGCGAGTAGGCGGTGGACCCCGTGGGCGTTGCGATCACGAGACCGTCGGAGCTGTAGGGGCCGACCTGTTGTCCGTCGATGGTCACGTTGACGCGCACCACACGGGCCACGCCGCCGCGATGCAGCGCGACGTCGTTGAGCGCGTGATGCAGCGAGCGGACTTCGCCGTCCACAGCGAGGATGGAACCGCGGAGCGCCTCGAGCGACTCGGTGGCATACTCGCCGCGGACCAGGGCGTCGAGCGCCGCCGGCATCGCTTCACGCGTGGCGGTCGTGAGGAAGCCGACCCGACCGAGGTTGATGCCCAGAATCGGAACTTCGGCACCGGCGAGGAGGCGGGCGCCGCGCAGCAGGGTGCCGTCGCCGCCAAAGGTGAGCAGCGCGGCGAGCGAGGCGGCATCGAGATGGGGCACGTCGATGGACCAGAACGGCTCCAGCCGCGGCTCCGTGAAAAGCGAGAGCCCGCGGGACGGAGCCTCGCGGGCCAGCTCGGCGAGCACGGTGGCCAGATCGCCGTAGCGCGGGTTGCCGACGACGCCGACGTTCATCGCGGCTCGAGCGACTCCTCGTGATGCAGCGCGGTGATCCGCCGGGCGATCCCCTGCGCCGTGAGTCCGAATGACTCGAGCTGCTCGGCCCGCGGCGCCTGCTCCATCAGCCGGTCGGGCACGCCCAGCGCGACGACGCGCACTTCGGGGTGGGTGGTCTGCATCCGCTCGGCCAGCGCGGCGCCGAAGCCGTTGACGATCGTGCCCTCCTCGACCGTGACCAGCGTGGCGTGATCGCCGGTCAACGACTCCAGCATCGTCGCGTCCATCGGCTTAATGAAACGGCAGTTCACAACTGTGCAGTCGATCCCGTCCGCCGCGAGAAGCCCGGCCGCCTGAAGCGCCGGCTGCACCATCGTGCCGACCGCCAGAATCGCGACGTCGCGCCCGGAGCGGAGCCGTTCCCAGGTCCCGTACGGCACCGCCGGCACATCGGCCACCGGCGATGGCTCGGTCGGCGCCTTGTCGCGGGGATAGCGAATGCAGAAGGGGCCGTCGATATGCGCCAGCGCCGTCCGGAGCAGCCCGGTCAGCTCGTCGGCATCCTTGGGCGCGGTCACCGTCATGCCGGGCACGGCCAGCATGTAGGCAATGTCGTACAGCCCCATGTGGGTCTGCCCGTCCTCGCCCACCAGCCCCGCCCGGTCCATGCAGAAGATCACCGGCAGCCGCTGCACGGCAACATCATGGATGACGTTGTCGTAGGCCCGCTGGAGAAAGGTGCTGTAGATGGCGCAGACCGGACGGATCCCCTGGGTCGCCAGCCCCGCGGCAAAGGTCACCGCGTGTCCTTCCGCGATGCCGACATCGAAGAACCGCTCGGGCCAGGCCTTCTGGAAGACGCTCGTGCCGGTCCCGGACGGCATGGCCGCCGTCACCGCCACCAGCTCCGGGACTTCGCCGGCCAGCGCCGTGAGCGCCTCGCCAAAGACCTGGGTCCAGGTGGGCGGACCGCTGGCCTTCTTGCGCGCCTCGCCGGTCACCGGATCGTACGCCGCCAGGCCGTGCCACTTCTCCTGGTTGTCCTCGGCGAAAGCAAAGCCCTTGCCCTTCTGGGTGATCACGTGCACCAGCCGCGGCCCGTCCATGCCGGCCACGAACTTGAGTGTGTCGCACAACTTGGGCAGGTCGTGGCCGTCGATGGGACCGAAGTAGCGAAAGCCCAACTCCTCGAAGAGCATGCCGGGCGAGAACAGATTCTTGACGCTCTCCTCCACGTTGCGGGCAAAGTCCACCACCCGCTCGCCGAACACGTCACCCAGCTTGAGCGTGACTCCCTTGACCGCATCGCGGACGCGGTTGGTCCGCGGGTTGGCGACGATGCCGCCAAGCATCTTGCTCACGGCGCCGACGTTGGGCGAGATCGACATGCCGTTGTCGTTGAGCACGACGATGATGTCGCGGTCGGTGTGCCCCGCGTTGTTGAGCGCCTCGTACGAGAGTCCGCAGGTGAGCGCGCCGTCGCCGAGAACCGCGATCACCTCGTGGGACTCGCCCTTGAGGTCGCGCGCCGTGGCCATGCCGAGTGCGGCCGACACCGCGGTGCCGGCGTGTCCGGCGCCGAACTGGTCGTGCTCGCTCTCGCTGCGCTTGAGGAAGCCCGAGATGCCTCCCGCCTGGCGCAGCGTGGGAAACACCCCGTTGCGGCCGGTGAGCAGCTTCCAGGCGTAGGCCTGATGGCCCACGTCCCAGACGACCTTGTCCGTCGGCGAGTTGAACTCGTGCAGCAGCGCGATCGAGAGCTCCACCACGCCCAGGCTGGCGCCGATGTGCCCACCGGTCACCGCGCAGCACGCGATGAGCCGCTCGCGGATCTCCGCGGCGAGCGGCGGCAACTGGTCGCGGCGCAAGCGTTTGAGGTCTTCGGGGCCCTGGAGGCCATCAAGCAGCGTCATGAAAGGTCCGGGCAGAATGATCACGAACTCCGTGTGACAATATAATTGGCCAGCGCACCCAGCGAGGCCGCTGCCGCCGGCGCGCGGACCGCCTCGAGGTGGGCCACCGCGCGGCGGGCGAGCCGTTCCGCGTCCGCGCGGGCGCCGTCCACGCCGAGCACCTGCACGTAGGTGGATTTGTCGAGCGCTTCGTCCCGTCCCGCCGTCTTGCCCAGCGTCTCGCTCGTGGCCGTCGCATCCAGCACGTCGTCGGCGATCTGGAACGCGATACCCACATCCTCGCCGAAGGCGGCCAGCGCGGCGATCTCGGCCGCGGATCCTCCGGCCGCGATGCCGCCCAGGGAGCACGCGGCGCGGATCAGCGCTCCGGTCTTGCCGCGGTGGATGGCGAAGAGCTCGGTGAGATCGAGACGCCGGCGCTCCGCCTCGAGGTCGAGCCACTGCCCACCGACCATCCCTTCCACTCCGCCCGCCGCGAAGAGCTCGATCGCCATGCGTCCCAGCACGTCGGCCCCGAGCCCCAGCATCGCGGCCGCCTCGGCAAGCACCTCCGCGGCCACCGGCACGAGCATGTAGCCGACGCGGGTGGCGATCGCGACGTCGAATGCCCGATGGGTCGTGGGCCGGCCCCGTCGCAGATCGTCGTCGTCCATGCAGGGGAGATCGTCGTGCACCAGCGAATAGGTGTGCACCGTCTCGACCGCGGCGGCCACGCCGTCAATGCAATCCGCGGTGCCGCCGATGCACCGGTACGACGCCAGCACCAGTGCCGCGCGCACGCGCTTCCCCGGGCTCGCGAGTGCGTAGGCCAGCGCCCGCCCGCGCTCGCCGCCAACGCGCCGCTCCAGGCGTTCGGCCCATATGCGGAGTCGCGCGTCGGCCCGCCGGCGGGCATCGGCCAGCAGCGCGTTGGCACCATTCACTTTGGGATCAGACGTCGAGATCACCAAGTCCGAGCTCGTCGCCGGCGCTGTCGAGCACGGTCTGCACCTTCAACTCCGCCTGGGACAGCCGTTCGCGGGCCGCGCGGAGCCGGCGCACCCCCTCCTCGAACAGTGCCAGTCCCGCGTCCAGATCGGTATCGTCCGCTTCCAGCCGGCGGACGATCTGCTCCAACTGCTCCAGCTCGTCCGCCAGCGAGCCCTCATCCCTGGCGCGCGCCCGTGGGGTCATGCGTCCTCCTGAACGCGCGCGGGGACGCTGCCGTCCGCGACGCGCAGTGTGAACCCGTCTCCCTCCGCAAAATCGGCCCGGCGCTTGAGCACCCGCCCGTCCGGGGCCACCGGCACGGCAAAGCCGCGCGCGAGCACCCGGAGCGGGCTCAGGGCGTCGAGCTGCGCCGCGAGCCGGTCGATCCGGTGCCGGCGTCGCTCGGCCTTCTGGGTCACGGCGGCCGTCAGCCGGTCGCCGGTGCGCTCCAGCCGCTCGCCGGCCAGCGCCGTCCGCTGCGCCAGCCCGTTGGCCAGCCGGGCCGCGAGATCAGCCACGCGCCGGCGGACGTCGCGCTGGTCCGGGACGGCGGCTTCCGCCGCGGCCGATGGCGTCGCAGCCCGCACATCGGCAACGAAATCGGTGAGCGAGACGTCGGTTTCGTGGCCCACCGCCGAAATGGTCGGCACCCGGACCGCGGCAAGCGCCCGGCACACCGCCTCGCTGTTGAAGGCGTGGAGGTCCTCACGGGCGCCGCCACCGCGCCCCATGATGCATACCTCTACCCCGTCCACCCGATTGACGATCCCCAGCGCCCGCACCAGCTCGGCCTCGGCGCCATCGCCCTGGACCCGCGCGCCGACCACCACGATCCGGGCGCAGGGCCAGCGACGCCGAACCACGATCACGATATCCCGGAGCGCCGCACCATCCGGACTGGTCACGACCGCGATGCATCGGGCGTGGGTCGGGAGCGGGCGCTTGCGGGTGGGGTCGAACAGCCCGTCGCGCTGCAGGACCGACTTGACCCGCTCGAGCTCCTGCTGCTGCGCACCGACCGCCGCGGTCGGAATGATCAGCGAGACGGTGAGCCTGAACTCCCCCTTCTCCTCCCACATGCCGGGGGTGCCCAGCACGTACACCTCCGTACCGTCCACCGGCGGGCGGCCCGCCTTCTGGGCCTGCGCGCGCCACATGCAGCACCGCATCTGGCTTCGCGCGTCGCGCAGCGTGAAGTACCAGTGCCCGCTCGACCATGCCTTGCACTGGAGGATCTCGCCGCGAACCCACACGGCGCCGAGGTCACGTTCGATGAGTCGCTTGACCGCGGACGTGACCTGGGTGACCGACCAGACGTCGTCGGCGGAAATCGGAAGGGCGGACAGGATCGGGGCCGTCATATGGTGCACCGCGGAGGCGGAGAGGGCGTCAGTGCTGCTGCTCCAGCGCCTGGAGCGTATTCCGGAGCAGCATGGCGATCGTCATCGGACCCACGCCGCCGGGCACCGGCGTGATGGCGGCGGCCACCGCCGACACCGGCTCGAACGCGACATCCCCCGCCAGCCGGTACCCCCGCGGGCGGGTGGCATCGTCCACCCGGTTGATGCCGACGTCAACGACCACGGCGCCGGGGCGAACCATGTCCGCGGTGACGAACTCAGGCTTGCCGATGGCGACGATCAGGAGATCGGCCGTGCGGGTGATGGCCGGGAGGTCGCGGGAGCGCGAGTGACAGACCGTCACCGTCGCGTTGCCGCCGGGGCCGTCCTGCAGGAGCAGCGCCGCCATCGGGCGGCCGACGATCGTAGACCGGCCCACCACCACCGCATGCGCGCCGCGGGTCTCGATCCCGCTCCGGATCAGCATCTGCTGCACGCCGCACGGCGTGGCGGGCTTGAAGCCGGTGGGATCGCCCAGCACGACCTTGCCGACGTTGACCGGATGGAAGCCGTCCACATCCTTGGCCGGGTCCACCCGGCGCAGCACCGCCTGCGTATCGAGGTGGCGCGGCAGCGGCAACTGCACCAGGATGCCGTGAATGGCGGGATCGGCGTTGAGCCGGTCGAGCGTGGCCAGCAGATCGGCCTGCGACGTATCGGGCGGCAGCAGGATCGTCTCCGAGTGCATGCCCGCCTCGTGACATGCCTTGCCCTTGGAGCGGACGTAGACCTGGCTGGCCGGGTCCTCACCCACGAGCACCACGGCGAGCCCGGGGCGCGCGGTGCCGGCCGGCAGCGCTGCGACGGCCGCCGCCACTTCACCCCGGATCTCCCGTGCGATGGCGGCGCCGTCGAGAATCCTCGCCGTCACCGCGCCACGTCCACGGCGCGCGTCTCCCGAATGACGACGACGCGGATCTGACCGGGGTACTGCAATTCCGCCTCGATCTTCCGCGCGATCGTCTCTGAGAGCTGCGCGGCGCCGGCGTCGTCCACCTGCGTGGGCGTCACGACGACGCGGATCTCGCGGCCCGCCTGGATGACGTTGCTCTTTTCCACGCCGGGGAATCCGTTGGCGATCTCCTCCAGCCGGGTCAGTCGTTTGACGTAGCTCTCGAACGCCTCGCGCCGGGCGCCGGGACGCGCCCCGCTAATGGCATCCGCCGCCTGCACCAACACCGACTCGGCGCTCTCGTGCGGCACGTCGTCGTGGTGCGCCTCGATGCAGTTGATCACCGGCCCGCTCTCGCCGTACTTGCGCGCGATCTCGACGCCCAACTCGACATGGGTACCCTCGTGGTCGTGGGTCAGCACCTTGCCCACGTCGTGCAGCAGGCCGCCGCGCTTGGCCAGCGCCACGTCGAGATGCAGCTCGGCGGCCATCATCCCCGCGAGCCACGAGACTTCCTTGGAGTGATCGAAGATGTTCTGGCCATACGACGTGCGATACCGCATCCGCCCGATGAGGCGGATCACTTCGGGGTGGAGGCCGTTGACGCCGGTCTCGAACGCCGCCTGCTCGCCGAGCTCGACGAGCTGCCCCTCCAGCTCCTTCTGCACCTTGGCGACGATCTCCTCGATCCGCCCCGGGTGGATCCGGCCGTCGACGATCAGCGCCTCGAGCGCCCGCCGGGCCACTTCCCGCCGGATCGGGTCGAAGCACGAGATGACGACGGTATCCGGTGTGTCGTCGATGATGACGTCCACCCCGGTGGCGGTCTCGAACGCACGGATGTTGCGCCCTTCGCGACCGATGATCCGGCCTTTCATCTCATCGCTCGGCAGCGTGACGGCGGCCACCGTCGTTTCCGCGGTGTGCTCCGCCGCCAGCCGCTGCGCGGCCATGGCGATGATGCGGCGCGCTTCACGGTCCGCGCCCTTCCGTGCCTGGTCCTTGATGTCGCGCGCCAGGGCGCTGGCCTGGGCCCGCGCCTCGTCCTCAACCCGCTGGAGGATCTCCCGGCGCGCTTCCTCCGCGGTCAGCTTGGCGATGCGCTCCAGCCGTGTCCGCTGCTCCTGGGCCAGCCGGTCGAGCTCGGTCTCGCGGCCGCGCAGTCCCGTCTCCCGCTCGGTGAGCGATTCCTCCCGCCGGTTGAAGCCACGCTCGCGCGTGTCCACTTCTTCCAGCTTCCGCTCCAGCACGCGGGTGCGGTCGTCGACCCGCCGCTCCAGCCGGTCGAACTCCTCGCGCCGCCGCTGCAGCTCGCGGTCGGCGTCCTCGCGCAGCTTGATCGTTTCCACCTTGCCCGCCAGCGCGGCCGCGGCCTTGGCCGCCTCGCCCTCGCGCACCGCCTCGCCCCGAAGCCGATCGGCCTCAGCCTGCGCCTGCGCCAGGATGCTGGTGGCGGAGCGACGCTGGCTCCGGGTGTAGAGAAGGATGACGCCGAGCGCGACCGCCAGCCCGGCTGAAAGGCCGGCGATGAGGGCGAGGATCGTATCACTCATTCCGCAACCGCCGCGGCCCTCTGCCCCCGCTTGGCGGGCGGCAGCAGCCGGGCGACCTCGCCGGCCGCGGCGGCCAGCCGGGTGGCGATCTCGCGATCGCCGCGCCGGGCCTGGAACAGTTCGTCGGTGATGGCCAGCGCCGCCAGGATCGCCGCCTTGTGGGTTTCGACCATCGGCAGCATGTCCTTCACCCGCTTGAGCGCGGCGTCGAGATAGGCGGCCACCTCACGAGTGTATTCCGGCGGCAGCTCGGAGCGGACCGCATATTCCTCCCCGCCGATGACGACGCGAACCGCGCTCTTGGGCGCGCTCATGAGGCGGCCTCCCCGACCTGCTCCAGAAACGAGAGACGGCCCGCAAGATTCTTCACCCGATCGCGGGCCGTATCGATGCGCTGGCGGAGCATGGCGTTCTCGGTTTCCAGCTCGATGATCCGTTGCCGCGCCTGACTGAGCTCGGGACCCGCGTTGCCGCCGCCCAGCGCGCGCATCTCCTGCAGCTCCGCCTCCGCCTTGAGAGTCCGGCGGCGCCAGCCGGCCACCTCCTCGGCGAGGTGCCGCAGCAACTGCTCCAGATCGTCCAGCGCCCGCAGGTCGGGCCGCTCGTAGGTGTAGGCCACGGTAGTCACTCCGGCGCCGTAGCGCCCTGATCGCGTCGGTGCACACCAAGCTCCCGCTGCACCTGCATCAGGAGCCGGGATTCGGCCTGGTCAACGTCGGCCGCCTCGAGGGTTCGGTCGGGTGCACGGAAGGTAAGGTGGAACGTGACACTCCGCAGGCCGGCGGGCAAGTCGGCGCTGCGGTACTCATGGGTGATGCGCACCGCCTCCAGCAGCGCCCCGCCGCCGGCGTGACATGCGGCGGCGACGCGGGCGACCGGCAGCTCGTCCGGAACCAGCAGCGTGACGTCACGCATCGACGCCGGCGTGACCGGCACGGCCGCGTAGCGGGCCGCGGCATGCGGCGCGGCATCGATCCGAAGCTCAAAGCCGTACAGTGTACTGGCCCAGCGCGGCGCGTCCGCCTCGAGCTGGCCGGCGTCGCCGGCCGCATCGCCGTCGTCGAGCCGAGCAAGGAGGCGTCCGTCCGCGGGCTCGATGTGGGCCGACGGGCAGGCCCATCCCAGCGCCGCCTCGAAAAGACCGGCCAGGTCCCAGATATCCACGTCGGCCGGCGCCGGATCGGTCCAGTGTGCCGGCGCCCGCCCGCCGGTGATGATCCCGGCGACGTGCAGCGCTTCCCGCGGCGGCCCGCCCGGCTCGGCCGGCAGAAACACGGTGCCGATTTCAAACAGCCGCACGTCCCGCGTCTGCGCCGCCCAGTTCAGCTCCGCCTGGCGACGGAGCCCCGGCAGCAGCCGCCGCCGCAGATGGCCCTCGGTGGCGCTCAGCGGATTCAGGATCGCGACCGCGTCGTCGCCGTCGGCCGCCGTCATCGGCAACGTGGCCACCTCAAACAGCCCCTGCGCCACGAGGCCCCGGCGCACATGCGCCGCGGCCAGCCAGGCGGGGTCGTCGGTGCGCTCGCCGGGACGGGAGCGGCGCAGCTCGGTGGGAATTTCGTCGTAGCCGTGCAGGCGCGCCACTTCCTCGATCAGGTCGATCTCCGCCACGAGGTCGGGACGCCAGCCCGGGACGTCCACCGCCATGCGACCGTCGTCAGGCTTGGCCACCACCGTGGCGCCGATGGCCACCAGATACTTCTCGATCGCGTGCCACGGCAGCTCGACTCCGAGCACCCGCGCCACACGGGCCGGCCGCAGAAATATCCGTGGCGGATGCGTGGTGAGCGGCCACAGGTCGAGCGCACCCTCCACCAGCTCCCCGCCGGCCACGGTCTGCACCAGCTCCACGCAGCGCCGCAGCACTTCCGCTCCGTTCCAGCGGTCCACGCCGCGCTCAAACCGGTAGCTCGCTTCCGTGTTGAGTCCCAGCACGCCGCGAGTCCGGCGCACGCCGGACGGATCAAAGCAGGCGCACTCGAGGAAGAGATCGGTCGTTGCGTCGGACACTTCCGTCGCCGCGCCACCGATGACGCCCGCGATGCCGATCACCCGCTCGGCGTCCGCGATCACAGTCATCCCCGCGTCCAGCTTGCGCTCGACCCCGTCGAGCGTCACCACCAGTTCGCCGTCGACGGCACGGCGCGCGACCACCGCGGGGCCGTGCAGCCGCGCCACATCGTAGGCGTGCATCGGCTGATTGAGCTCGAACATCACGTAATTGGTGGCGTCCACCACGTTGTTGATCGAGCGCATGCCAACCGTCGCGAGGCGGCGCACCACCCAGTCCGGGGACGGTCCCACACGCACCCCGCGAATCACCGCCGCAACGAAGCGGGGACAGCCATGCGGGTCCTCGATTCCGACGCGAACTCCCCCGACGGCGCCGCCGGAAGCCTCGCGCCGGGGCGGGGGCATCGTAGCGCCCGCGGAGCCGGGCAGCACCGGCAGCCGGAACGGCGCGCCGTACGCGGCCGCCAGCTCGCGGGCCAGGCCCTTGTGCCCCAGCAGGTCAGGGCGATTGGGCGTGATGTCGAGGACGAGGCGTGTGTCCGCCAGCGGGAGCGCCGCGAGCAGCGCGGTACCCGGCGCGGCGTCGGTGGCCAGCTCCCACAGCCCCTGGTGATCGTCGCCCATCCCGAGCTCACGCGCGGAGCACAGCATGCCCTCCGACAGTTCGCCGCGCAGCTTCCGCTTTTCGATACGCAGGCCGCCGGGCAGCGTGGCCCCCACCGGCGCAAACGGATAGGTCCCGCCGGCGACGACATTGGGCGCGCCGCAGACCACGGCCTTGAGCTCGCCGGAGCCATCGTCCACCCGGCAGACGCGCAGCCGGTCGGCGTTGGGATGCGGCTCGGCCGAGACGACCCGGGCCACCAGGATGTCGCCAAGTTCGGCGTGCAGCGGCTCAATCGCGTCCGCGGGCGCACCCAGCATCGCCAGGCGCCGCGCCGCATCGACCGCGTCGAGTGGGCGCCGGAGAAAGTCGGCCAGCCAGTTGAGTGACGCGTTCACGGCCCGCCTCCGCCGGCGGGGCGTCCCGGCGCCAGCCGCGTGAGCACGCGCATGTCGCCTTCGTAGAGCATCCGGATGTCCGGCACGCCGTAACGCTGCATGGCGATGCGGTGCGGTCCCATGCCAAAAGCGAAGCCGGTGTAGCGCTCGGCGTCCACACCGCAGTTTTCGAGCACGCGCGGGTGGACCATGCCGCAGCCCAGGATCTCCACCCAGCCCGTTCCCTTGCACGCGGCACACCCGGCGCCGCCGCAGAGCTGGCAGGCCACGTCCATCTCGGCCGACGGCTCGGTGAACGGAAAGAACGACGGGCGGAAGCGCACGCGCGTATCGGCGGCAAAGAAGCGGCGGGCAAAGAGACTCAGCGTGGCCTTCAGATCGACGAACGAGATTCCGTCGTCCACCGCCAACCCTTCGATCTGGGTGAATGCCGGCGCGTGCGATGCGTCGAACGGATCGTTCCGGTACGCCAGCCCGGGAATCACCACGCGGACCGGCGGCGGCGAATCCAGCAGCGTGCGGATCTGGACCGGCGACGTGTGGGTGCGGAGCAGCACGCGGCCGCCGCGCTCGCCGGCCACCGGGGGCAGGTCGAGGTACAGCGTATCGTGCAGGTCCATGGCGGGATGATCGGCCGGGAAGTTGAGCGCACCGAAGTTGTACCACTCGGTCTCGGCCTCGGGGCCAACGGCCACGGTGAAGCCCAGCTCCCGGAAGATGCCGACGATCTCGTCCACCACGCGCGTGACCGGATGCTCAGCGCCGGCCCACCGTCGGCGCGGCGGCATGGTGAGGTCGAGCGCGCGCCGCTCCCGCTGGCGGCGCTCCTCGTCGAGCGCCGCCTCGCGGGCGGCAAATGCCGCCTCGAAGTCGCGCTTAAGCGCGTTGACGCTCGCGCCCACGCGCCGCTTGTCGGCGTCGCTCATGCCGGCGAGCGCCTTGAGCAGCCGCGTCAGCGCACCGCTCTTGCGGCCGAGGACGGCGATCTTTTCGGCGTCGAGGGCGGACGCATCGAGCGTGGCGACGCGGCTGACGCGCGCCGTGAGCGACTCGAGATCGTCGGACGGAACCGGATCGGTCATGGACCTGGTCTGGGGTGGAAGCTGGATACGATCGGGGCTGCCCACGGTTGGCGGGCAGCCCCAAGGTACACCGGTGCGCGGGCCCGTGGGGCCGGCGTTACGCCTGGGCGGCCTTGGCCAGCTCGGCGATCTTGCCGAACGCCTCGATGTCCCGCACGGCGAGGTCGGCGAGCACCTTGCGGTTGATGTCCACGCCCGCGGCCTTGAGCCCGGCCATCAGCCGGCTGTAGCTGAGGCCGTGGATGCGCGCGGCCGCGTTGATCCGCGTGATCCACAGAGCCCGGAACTCGCCCTTCTTCTTGCGGCGGTCGCGGTAGGCGTAGCGCATGCCGCGCTCCACCGTCTCCTTGGCCGCCTTGTAGAGCTTGCTGCGACCGCCGCGAGCGCCCTTCGCGGCCTCCATGATCTTCTTTTTGCGGGCGTGGTGCGCAACGCCGTTCTTTACGCGAGACATGGGAAGTCCTTAACCCTGCAGGAGTCGGCTGACCCGCGGAAAGTCAGCCGAGCTGACGACATCGCCCTTCTTGAGGCGATTCTTCCGCTTGCGCGTCTTCTTGGTCAGAATGTGGCTGTGGTTGGCGTGAAACCGCTTCAGCGCCCCCGAGCCCGTCTCTTTGAAGCGCTTGGCCGCGGCGCGCTTCGTCTTCATCTTCGGCATGCAAGTCTCCGTTTGACTGCCCGTGCGTCTACTTGGGTCCCAGCACCATCGTCATGTTGCGCCCCTCGAGCTTGGGATCCATCTCGACCTTGCCGATATCGACCAGGGCCGCGGCGACGCGGTCGAGGACCGCCTTGCCGAGCTCAACGTGCGCGATCTGACGACCGCGGAACATCATCGTGACCTTCACCTTGTTGCCGTCACCCAGGAACTCACGCGCGTGGCGCGTCTTGAAGTCGAAGTCGTGGTCGTCGATGCCCGGCCGATACTTCACTTCTTTCAACTGGATGACATGCTGCTTCTTCTTGGCTGCGCGCGCTGCCTTGGCCTCTTCGAACTTGAACTTCCCGTAGTCCATGATCTTGACGACGGGAGGCCGCGCCGTCGGCGCCACTTCCACCAGGTCCAACCCGCGCTCCTGCGCCGCGGCGAGTGCTTCCTCGATCGGCAGGACTCCGAGCTGCTCGCCCTCGCCCGTGATCACCCGGACGGGGCTGATGCGAATCATCCGGTTGACGCGGGTACGCTTGTCGCGATCGTTCGTGGACAGTGGTGACGCCTCCAGCTTCACAATGAAAAAAGGCACCCGAGCATGCGCGGGTGCCTGAGAGCGAATGCCCGGGCGCACAGCGCCCACGGCATTACGACCAGGACCCCGTCGCGCCGCGTTCCCTGCATCGCGGGCTGAGGGTGGGGGCTTGCGCCCCGCTTCAGTGACGTGGGGAACCTAGCGGGACCGGGGCCCCGTGTCAATTCACTGGCGCTCGTCCCGCACGGCGACCTGGTCGACCAGCCGGACGTGCCGCCCTTGCGTGCTCGCCCGCCCCATGCGCGTCACCGGGTCGTGCTCGAAGACGATAAGCCACCGGCCCTCCGCGGCGTCACGCAGCAGCGCCCGCTTGGTTTCGAGTGTGCGGAGCGGCTCGAGGTCGTAGCCCATGATCCAGGGCAGCCGCACGTGGGCCGTCGTCGGGATGAGATCGGCCACGAACGCCGCCGTGTCCCCGCCGCTCCGCACGATCACCGCCTGGTGGAACGGCACATGGCCCGGCGTCAGTTGCAGGTGGATGCCGGCAAGGAACTCGGTGTCGACGTCGACCAGCTGCCACCGGCCCGCCTCCGCCACCGGTTCGAAGTTGGGCGGCAGGTAGCTCGCGCGCGTGCGCTCGTTGGTGTGGCGCGCAAAGTCGAGTTCGCCGCGCCGCACGACGTAGGTAGCATTGGGAAAGGCGAGCGCCGGCGGCGCGCCAACCGCGCCGGCCACCGTGTTGCCGCCGGCATGATCGAAGTGCAGATGGGTGTTGAGGACCCAGCGCACGTCGGCTGGTGCATGCCCCGTCTCATGAATCGCGTCCTCGAGCTGGGTGGGCCCGTGCGTGCCGCGATTTTCGATGCCGTAGATCTCGTGGAAATTGGCGTCGTCCTTGTTGCCCGCGCCGGTGTCGACCAGGACCAGCCCCTCGGGATGCTCGATGAGGAGACACCGCATCGCCAGCGGAATCCGGTGGCGGTCGTCGGGCGGCGCCATCTCCTGCCACAGCACCCGCGGCACCACGCCGAACATCGCGCCGCCATCGAGATGCTGCACGCCGGCTTCAAGCGTGTGGCACCGGAGCGTCCCCACCGAGAAGGCGTGCGACAGCGTCATGCCGAGGCCTCCGGGCAGGAATCCGGCAACGGCACGGTGGGCGTGGCGCGACGCTTCCGCCGCGTCCCCGGCTGGCTTCGCGACTCGAACGCCGCGAGGTCCTGCAGCGTGCGGATCCCCTGCTCGCGCGCCCGCGAGAGCAGGAGCGTCAGCAGGTGCGCGGTCGCGAGCGCATCACCCGCGGCGCGGTGGCGCGCGTCGTTCATCAGCCCGAAATGATGGCTGAGATTGTCGAGCCCGCAGGAGCGCACTTCCCTGACCAGCCGCCGCGCCAGCCGTACGGTGCACAGCCGCGGCCCGTCCAGCACCAGGGCGCGGCTCCGGCGCACCTCGGCTGAGAGAAAGCCCCAGTCGAAGCGCGCGTTGTGGGCGACGAACACGCGACCCGCAAGCGCGGCCAGCACCTGGTCCGCCACGTCGGCAAAGCTGGGCGCGCGCCGGACCATCTCGTCCGTGATGTGGGTGATGGCGCAGATGGCCCGCGGAATGGGCCGCCCCGGGTTGATCAGCGACTCGAACACGATCTCGCGGCGGCCACCGTGCACCACGACCACGGCGACCTCCGTCACGCGATCCGCACCGGTGGCGCGCATCCCGGTCGTTTCCACGTCCACCACAGCAAACGCACATTCCTCCAGCAGCGGCGAGCCCTGCGCCTCCGCCACCAGCGCCCAGCGGCCGTCCGCCAGCTGGCGCACCCGCGGATCCGCGCCGAGCAGCGCCAGCACCAGGCGCTCGGCGACCGCGTCGGGCGCGCCGGAGAGCCCCAGCACCGGCCCGCAGAGCCGGGGCGCGCCGGCCGGCCCCGCGGCCAGCACGTCGATTACCCGCTCGAGAAGCGTGCTCGCCGGATGCGGGGCCAGACCGATCACCGGGCGGCCCGCCGGAGCGGCAGCGTCATGCATCGCGGGCCGCCGCCGCCGCGCACCATCTCGGCTCCCTCGAGCGTGATGACGACGCGCTCGCCGGCGACGATGGCGTCGTTGCCGGTGAGGAAGTCGGTGGATGCCACCATGCGATAGCCATGCTGGTCAAGCTCCGCCAGTGTGGCGTCGTTGCGCCGGTAGCTCAGAAGCTGGCCCGGGCCAACTGCCAGGAAGTTGCAGGCCGAGCTCCACTGCTCCCGGTCCTGGGTCGTCCGATGGCCGCCGCCGGCGAGGACCGGCTCGAGCGGCAGCCCCACTTCGCGGAGCGCGGCGAAGAAGTCCGGCAATTCGCTCACCCCCGCCTCGCCCCGCCGTCGATGCAGCACCGCCAGGCGCTCCGGACCGAGGAAGTACGGCGGGTACACCACGCAAAGCTCGCCGTCGAGCTGGGAGTAGATCATATCCAGGTGGATCGCCGTCGGCGCCTTGGGCATCACGACGACGAGCACGTCGGTGACCTTGCCCCGGGCGAACAGCACTTCGCAGAGCTGGTCCAGCGCCGCCGGCGACGTGCGCTCGCTGAACCCGACGATGGCGAGGTCCTCGCGCGGGTGATGCACGTCGCCGCCCTCGAGCGTGTAGTTGCCGCGCCGCTCCTCGGAGCCGTCGTAGATGATGCCGTCGTTGGTCAGCTCGGAATGAAACCGGAAGAGCGCCTTGATCAGCATCTCCTCGGTCCAGCGGACCCCGTAGCGCATCGAGCCCACGATGGCGTGGGTACCGAGCACGACACCGATGTCCCGCGGAAAGAAGAGATTGGGAAGTGCCGGCAGCGCATACCCCACCTCATTGAGCGCCCGCGAGATGGGACCGCTCTCTTCCTCGCTCCCCTCGATCAGCATGGCGACGAACTCGGCCGGCGGGAGAGCCGACAGTCGCTGCGCCAGCGCGTCCGACGGCACGACATCCATCGTCCGGGTGATCAGGTAGTCGCGTGCCTCGGGCTGCTCCAGGACCTCCGTCAGCAGGTCGCTGACCTGGTGCACCTGCGCAAAGCGTTCCAGCACCGCGGCAAACTCCCGGTGCTCGCGCTGGGCCGACTCGATCTCGATGATGTCGTCGTAGAGGTAGTCTTCCCGGTTGCCGGGCGTGACCGCCTCCAGCTCGCGACCGGGCGTGTGAACCAGCACCGATTCGAGCGGGGCAATTTCGGAGGTAATGCGGACGTGAGGCATGTGACCGGAAGGTAAACGGGGGGCAGCGACCGGCAGAAGCGGCGACTAGCGATTGGTCAGTGCGTAGCTCAACGTCTCCAGCTCGAGCGCGAGGTTGACGGTCTTGACCACGACGTCCTCCGGCACCGCCACCTGCACCGGAGCGAAGTTCAGGATCGCCTTGATGCCCAGCCGCACGAGACGGTCGGCGAGCGGCTGCGCCGCCTCGGCCGGCGTCACCACGACCGCCATATCGATCGCCGCGGCGCGCAGCTCCGACTCCAGCGTGGCAACGTCCCGGATGGTCAGGCCATTCCACTCGTGACCGATCTTGGCGGGGTCCACATCGAAGATGGCGACGATGTCAAAGCCCCGCTGTCGAAACCCGCGGTACTGGACCAGCGCGCTGCCCACCTTGCCGGCGCCGAT
Organism: Gemmatimonadales bacterium; assembly: GCA_038250675.1. GTDB lineage: Bacteria > Gemmatimonadota > Gemmatimonadetes > Gemmatimonadales > GWC2-71-9 > JAICUF01. The sequence goes on along the minus strand of JBBSCB010000035.1, from coordinate 9,599 downwards.
GACGGCGACCCGATAGCGCCGCGTGAGCCCGAGAATGCCGCGGAGCCGCTCCACCAGCTCGGGCACCGGATAGCCGAGCCCCCGCTTTCCGAACGACCCGAAGAACGAAAGATCCTTCCGCACCTGGGCAGACGTGGTCCCGCCCCGCGCGGCCAGCGCGCCTGAACTCACGGTCCCGACACCCTGGCCTTCAAATTCCTCGAGAAACCGCAGGTACAGCGACAGGCGGCGGATCGTCGACTCGGCAACTTTGCGCATTGGCCGTTTTTGTGAAATGTTTCACAAAGCTAGCGTGCGCTCCATCCCTCGTCAACGAGTCGGAGGAACATTGCGGCGAAGCCGGCCGGCGCCAGCGTCTCGGCGCGCGTCGTTGCCGCGAGTCCCAGGGAGGCCAGGATGGCGGTCACGCGGGCCGCGTCCCAGCCAGTGAGCTCCCGGAGCGCCCGCAGTAACTGCTTCCGCCGGAGCCCGAACAACCCCACCACCAGCGCGCGGAACGCCGGCCGATCGGCCGGGATGACCAGCGGCACGGAAAGCGGCGTCAGCCGGATCACGGCAGAGGCCACCTTCGGTGGCGGCGAGAACGCGCCGGCCGGCACCGAGAAGAGGCGCTCCACCGCCGCCACCGAACGGACGCCCACCGTGAGCGCGCCGTAGCTCGGCGTGCCCGGTGCGGCCGCGATGCGATCGGCGACTTCCCGCTGGACCAGAAAGACCACGCGCAGCGGGAGGGGCGGCGTGAGCGCCTTGTCGATGAGCGGCGACGTGATGTTGTAGGGGATGTTGCCGGCGATGATCACGGGACCATCGGCAAGCTGGTGCCAGTCCAGCTCGAGGGCGTCACCTTCGATGATTGTCGCGTTGGCGTGGCGCACGCGGAGTGCCGGCACCAGCTCGGCGTCCTTCTCGATCGCGATCACGCGGGCGCCGCTGGCCTCGAGCGCCGCGGTCAAACCGCCCGGGCCGGGACCGATCTCCAGCACGGTGTCGCCCGCACCAGCGCCGGCGGCAGCGGCAATCCGTGCCAGGATCCGGGGATCGCGCAGGAAATGCTGACCCAGCCGTCGCCTGGTGCGCACGCTAGAAGCGCATGACGAGCAGTGTGCGATCATCCCCGGGGCCGTCGATAAAGCCCTCGACCTCGGCCATGACCGCGTCCACAATGGCCGCGGGCGACTCATGCCGCCACCCGACAATCGCGGCGAGGAGTCTGTCTTCCCCAAGACTCTCGCCGGCGGCGTTCCGCGCATCGGCCAAGCCGTCGGTCCAGAGGCACAAGAGATCGCCGCCCCGTTCCCATGCAAGCTGCATCCGCCCGATCGATCCGCTCATGGCCAGGCCAAGCGGCGGCGCGGTGGCGGCGAGCCGCTCGGAAAGGCCGTTGGAGCCGATGCGGAAAGCGTGCGGGTGACCGGCGTTGGCGTAGGTCAGGCGGGACGTCCGTGGATCGAGCACGCCGTAGAACACGGTGAGATACATCTCGGTGGCCTTGAGTTCGGTGGCCAGGCTCTCGAGCAGCGCGACGAGGGTGTCGTCCGGCGAGAGCGACGAGGCCGCGTGGATGCCGGCGGCCGCGAGCACCAGCGCCATGACCAGCGCCGCGGAAAAGCCGTGGGACGAGACATCGCCGAGCATGACGCCGACGCGCCCTCCACCGAGCCGCGAAAACGTATAGAAGTCGCCACCGACCGACTCGGCGGGCACGCACCGGGCGGCCACGTCCGCATCGCCCTGGAGGACCGCCGGCGATGGCAGCAGCCGAAGCTGGAGGTCGTGCGCCAGCTCAAGCTCGCGCCGCAGCCGTTCCTGCTGACGATCGAGCTGGACCAGCCGGGCATTCTCGATTGCGGCACCGATTTGACTGGCGATGGCCGCGAGCAGCTTGTGGTCGCTGTGGGTGAAGCGATCGCCACCGATGTGGTCGGTGACGTTGATGACGCCGACGCAGCGGCCGGGGCCGCCCGCGCCGGCATGGCAGATCGGGACACTGACGAACGCCTCCCCCAGGTACCCGCGGTCCGGATCGCAGGCGCCCAGGCGGTCGCCCTCATCGGGCAGGGCGGGATCGCGGGCCAGCGAGCGCCGCTCGCGAAAGACCCGCGCGGCCACCGAGCAGTCGTCCTCCACCGGCACCGGCTCCAGCCCGTCGCGGCTGAAGCCGCGGGCGGCGACGGTGCGCAGAACGCCGGCGGTCTCGTCGAACACCATGATCGATGCGCGCCGCGCACCGACGATGCTGCTCACCTCGCGTACGATGCGCTGCGCCGCCTCGTCCAGACTGACCGTACGACCCAGAATCTCACTGATGGCGTAGAGGAGGTCGATTTCCTCGTAGCGCCCGGCGAGCTCCTCAGACATGAGCGCGCGCTCGCGGGCCGCATCGAGAATGATCGAGATGAGTGGCAGGATGCGCTGGGCGGTCACGTCGGCCGCGCCGCCGTCGGCGCTGTCGGCGCTGTCGACTTCCAGCCAGAATCCCACGACGTCAGGCACCGGCGCAAGCCAGACCGGGCCGTCCGGCGTCGGCACCGGCCCCTCGCGGCGCGGAATGGGCGGCGCCCACCCCGGATCGCCGCCGGCAGCGGGGCGAAGCCGGGTGCCGTCGAAGCGCCACAGGCGGATGCGGGCACCGGCCAGCGCACCCAGCCCGCTCAGCATGTGGTCCAGCCGGCTTACGGCCGGCGCAGAAGCATGCAGATGGAATTCCCCCGCTCGTTGAACTCGACCGAGTCGACGAGACTGCGGATGAGAAAGAGGCCGCGGCCGCCGCCGGCGAGAATCCGCCCGGGGCCCAGCGGCTCGGGCACCTCCGCGGGATCGAAACCGATCCCCTCGTCGGTGACGGAAATGCGGATGGCACCAGGCACGAGCACCACGCGGACGTCCACCCGCTTGGCCGGGTCCTGATGATTGCCCTGGAGCATCGCGTTGGCGAGCGCCTCGGAGAGGCAGACCTGCAGGCGGAAACGAAGCTGGGCCGTCGGTGGCACGCCCGCCAAGGAGTGCCGGGTGACGAGCGCGACGGCCTCCTCGATGCAGTCGACGTCGGTCGGGACGGACAGCGTGACGACCGTGCCGGCATCAGGTTCCCACGCGCGTCGGACGCAGAGCCGCAGCGGCGAGGTCATGGCGGCGCCGCTAGAAGCCGGTGAGCGCCTGCGCCGGCGTGTCGGCGATGGAAAAGAGGGTGTCCAGCTTGGTCAGCTCGAACAGGGAGCGCAGATCGTCGTTGAGGCCGGCGAGCCGCAGATCGCCAGCGTGCTCCCGCACCTGCTTGGCGATCGTCACCAGCGCGCCGAGCCCCGATGAGTCGATGTAGCCCGCGTGGCTGAAGTCGAGCACGAACTTGCGCTCACCGGCGAGCAGCGCGTGCTGCGCCAGCTCCTTGAGTTCCTGCCGGTTGCCGACCACGAGCTGGCCGTCGACCCGGATCACGCTGACCCCGCTGTCCTCCCTGGTCTGACTGAACGTCATCATGCCACTCCCGTGGTTGCCGGCGATTCTCCCTGCAGCGCGACCATCGCGGCTACCTCGACAATATCATCCACGCTCGCCCCGCGCGACAGGTCGGCCGTCGGACGGGCCAGTCCCTGCAGGATCGGTCCGAGTGCCGCGGCACCGGCGAGCCGCTGCACCAGTTTGTAGCTGATGTTGCCGGCGTCGAGATCGGGAAAGACGAGGACGTTGGCCCGCCCCGCGAGCGGCGATCCCGCCGCCTTGCGCTCGCAGACATCGGGCGCGAGCGCGGCATCCGCCTGGATCTCGCCATCGGAGATGATGTTGGGCGCCAGCGCGCGGAACCGGTCCGCCGCATCGCGTACCTTGAGGACGCGCTCGCCGGCCGCGCTGCCGTGCGTCGAGAACGAAAGAAAGGCGATGCGCGGCTGATCGCCGACCAGGCGGGTCCGGTCACGGGCCGCGGCGAGCGCAATCTGCGAGAGCTGCTCGGCATCTGGATCCGGCACCACCGCGCAATCGGTGAACGTCAGCACCTGGTCGTCGCCCAGAACCAGATAGAACGATGAGCTGACCAGCGAGACGCCCGGCGCGGTGCCGATGGCCCAGAGCGCCGCACGGATCACCTCTGCCGTGGGACGGGTGGCGCCGGCCACGCAGCCGTCGGCCTCGCCCAGCGCCACCAGTGCTGCCGCGAAATTGAGCGGGTCGGCGGCCAGATCGAGCGCGTGCACCCCGTCGTGGACCTTGTCCGGCCGGCGTTCGCGCAAGAACTCCGCCACTCGTGGCAGGCGCGGGTCGTCAGCCGGCGACATGCCGTCCGGACCCCCGATCACCAGCGGCTCCACGATCCCCTCGCCCCGCATCCGCGACGCCGCGGCACGGACGCGGGGATCGGTTCCCTCGGCCAGCACGATGCGCGCACGCCGCTGGGCGGCCCGGCACAACAGTTCCTGCCGGAACGTCATGAGGCAAACCGCCGCGCGAGCGCCGCGCTTACCGCCGGGTGCACCAGCGCTGAGACGTCGCCGCCGTACCGGGCCACCTCCCGCACCAGACTGGAGCTGAGATAGGTCAGATCCACTGCTGGCACCAGGAAGACCGTCTCGAGCGCCGGATGGAGCTGCCGGTTCATGAGCGCCATCTGAAATTCGTATTCGAAGTCGCTCACCGCGCGGAGCCCGCGCACGATCATGCTGGCGCCGACCTTTTCGGCAAAGTCCGCCAGCAGCCCGTCGAACTGCTCGAAGCTCACGCGGGGATCATCGCCACACGCCGCCCGGAGCATCTCGAGTCGCTCCGCCACGGTGAAGACCGGCTGCTTGGCGGCGTTGGTTGCGACGGCGACGATTACGCGGTCGGCCAGCCGGAGACTCCGGCGGATGAGGTCCTCGTGGCCGCGCGTCGGCGGATCAAACGAACCGGGGTAGATCGCGATTCGGGTCATGGCGCGTGGCAGAAGGTGAGGGCGGTATCGCCGTAGCGCCGGGTGTCATCGCCCGCAAGCGCGACACCGGCCGGGTGTTCGACGGAAAGAATGGCGGCGAAGGGCGTCTGGCGGAAGAGCCCGACGAGGCGGGATGCATAGTCGAGGCTGTACGGCGGGTCAGCGAGGACGATGTCGTAGGCGCCCGGGCCGAGCCGCTCGACAAAGCGCATCGCGTCACCCCGACGGACCGAGGCGACGTCGCCGACACCGAGCGCATCGATGTTGCCACGCAGCGCACGGAGCGATCGATCGTGCAGCTCCACGAAGTCGGCCCGCGCCGCACCCCGGGACAACGCCTCGAGTCCCAGCGCGCCGCTGCCCGCGAACAGGTCCAGAACCGTCGCGCCGCCCAGCCGCTCCGCCAGGATGCTCATCCACGCTTCCCGCACGCGATCCGCAGTCGGGCGGACCCGCGCATCGGCCGGCCGGTCCAGCCGGCGTCCGCCAAAGCGTCCCGCGACGATCCTCATCCGCCGGTGCCGGCGTCGTGCGGCGTGAGCGCGAGCAGCCGTGCCTGCAGCGTCGTCCGGCCCTGCCACTCGTTGCATTCGAGCCGGAACGCGGCGTCCACCAGCGTGTCCGCCTCGAGCCAGGGCACGCGGTCGGCCCACTGGAAGCCGATGGCCGCGAGCCGATCCGGCCCGTCCGCCAGCGTGCCCTTGAGATGGCCGTTGCCGACGCGAGCGGCACCCGTCAGCCGGACACGGCGCACACCAAAGACCGGGCTCGCGTTGCCCATGCCGCACGGCTCGAGGTGGCGGCAGAGGCGCTCGAGGTCATGCGTTGCCTCGCCCAGCGCGAGCTCAAGGTCGACGCGCTGCTCAGGACCCAGCTCGTTGGGCGCAACCGCGTCGCGCACGACCGCGGCAAACCGCTCGCGGAAGGCGTCGAACTGGGAGCGGCGAATGGTGACGCCGGCGGCCATGTGGTGACCGCCGAAGCGCTCCAGCAGGTCGCCGCACGCGGTGAGAGCGGTATGGAGGTTGAATCGCGAAATGCTCCGACCCGAGCCCCGGCCGAGGTCACCGTCGAACGCAATGAGGAGCGTGGGGCGTCCGTACCGCTCGACGACGCGCGATGCGACGATGCCGACGACGCCCGGATGCCATCCCTCGCCGCTCAGTACCAGCCCGGCATCCCGCGCTGGATCGCCCTGCTCCACCTGCGCCAGTGCCTCGTCGAGAATGCGCTGGTCGATCGCCTGGCGCTCGCCGTTGAGCGCGTCGAGACGCCGGGCCAGCTCGCCGGCCTCGACCGGATCGTCGGTGAGCAGCAGGCGGAGCCCGTCATTCGCGTCGCCGATCCGGCCGGCGGCGTTGAGTCTGGGCCCGAGGACAAAGCCCAGATGCGCCGCCCGGATCTCCCGGCCGCCCAGCCCGCCGACGTTGATCAGCGCCCTGAGGCCGGGCCAGCGGCTCCGGGCCAGCACCTTGAGCCCGTGCTTCACCAGCGTGCGATTCTCCCCCACGAGTGGAACCACGTCCGCTACCGTGGCCAGCCCGACGAGATCGAGAAGGTGGAGCGGCAGATTGGCCGGGAGACCGAGCACCGGCACCAGCGCCTGAACCAGCTTGAACGCGATGCCGGTCCCGCAGAGCTGCGTCAGCCCCGACGCATCCCCGGCCTGTTGCGGGTCGACGACCGCGCCGGCCGCGGGCAGCTCGGCACCAGGGAGATGGTGATCGGTGATCACCACGTCGATCCCCGCCTCGGTCGCTGCCGCCACGGTCTCGACGGCGGTGATGCCGCAGTCGCAGGTGACGATGAGCGACGCGCCGGCGGCGCGCGCCGCCGCCAGCCCGGCGGGACCGAAATCGTACCCGTCCCGCAGCCGGTGCGGCACGAAGGGGACAACCGTCGCACCCGCCGCCCGCAACGCCCGCGTCAGTAGCGCTGTGGCGCACTGACCGTCCACGTCGTAATCGCCGTGCACCATGATCGTGCGGCCGGCGCGGACCGCCTCCGCGATGACGCCGACCGCGGCGGCCATCCCCAGCAGCGTTTGCGGATCGGCGAGCCGGCCGAGTGACGGCCGCAGGAATGCCCGCGCCGCTTCGGCCGAGCCGTGACCGCGCTGGACCAGCAGCGCTGCGAGGGGGCGCGGAATCCCCAGCTCGGCGGCGAGCGCGCCGGTCACCGCGGCGTCCGGCGGCGGAATCACGGCCCAGCGGAGAGGCGGCGCGGGAAAGGCCGTCATCGCGGTCCGCGGTGGCGGCGGCGCTGCTTGCGGTAGTCCCACTTCTCGAACGCCAGCGGGTATCGCTCGCGCAGCTCGGCCCGGCTCCGCTTCATGCGCTCCAGGAGATCTGCCTTCTCAACTTCAGTTGCCACAGCGATTTGCGCCATCAGCTTCTCATACTCCAGAATAAGAGATCGCGCCGCGAGCGACTGCCAGATGCTCTCGTAGATCGCCTGGATGTCCTGGGTTTCCAGATCGGCCAATCGCGCGCGGACACGGGTCCACAGCTCGGTAGCCGGCTCGGTCAGCTCGACGTCGGTCCCCGGCAGGAGCTGGCTGCCGTACTTGAGCAGCGCCTGGTACAGCTCACGCGAGGGACGCATGCGGAACCACTCCACCGGAATCTGGCTCCGCGCCAGCTCCAGCCATTCGGGACCGGCCATGACGATCCGGAGCAGTTCCGACTCGTCCTTCGAGGAGAGCGGCCGCGGCCCGGCCGGTTCCGGGCCGGGGAGCGCGGCCGCGGCGACCGACGAGGCGGGCCCCATCGGGCGGGGCGCGGTCCGGGCGACCTCGGCCTCGAGCACCCGCTTGTCCACGCCGGCCCGCTCCGAGACCCGTGAGAGATAGAGCTCGCGGGTGATCGGGTCCCCGGCGGCACGCACGGTCGGGATGAGGCGGTCCAGCGCGTCGCGCCGGTGCTCCAGGTCCTCGAACCATCCGCGGCGCTCGAGCAGTTGGATCTTGCGTTCCAGAATATCCACCGCGTCATCGAGAATCGGCGTAAGCGCCGCCGCGCCACCGGCCTGGACCAGCGTATCGGGATCTTCACCCGGCGGCATGGTGGCGACGCGGACGCGAACGCTCTGGCGCAGAAGCTCGTCGCCCGCGCGAAAGGTGGCTTTCAGGCCGGCCTGATCGCTGTCGTAGAGCAGCACGGCGGCGGTGGCGTAGCGCTTGATCAGCGCCGCCTGTTCGTGGGTCAGTGCGGTGCCGAGCGGAGCGACGACGTGCTCGATGCCGGCCAGCACCAGCCGGATCACATCGAAGTACCCCTCCACGATCACCACCGACGCTTCCTTCCGGATCGCGTGGCGGGCCGCGTGCAGGTTGTAGAGCGTGCGGCCCTTCCGGAAAATCTCGCTTTCCGGCGAGTTGAGATACCTGGGCTCCCCTTCCCCCAGCATCCGCCCGCCGAAGGCGATGACCCGTCCCCGCAGATCGTGAATCGGAAAGATGACGCGGCCGCGAAACCGCGAGACAACCGTGCCGTCCTCGCGCCGGGCCGCGAGCCCCGCATCGAGCAGCACCTTGTCGCTAACGCCAAGCTGCCTGAGCGCATCGAGCGTCGCGTTGCCGCGCGGGGCGTAGCCCAGCAGCAGCGACGCAACGGACGCCGCCTCGATGCCGCGTGACGTGAGGTAGTCGCGCGCGGCGCGCGCCTCGGGCGCTTCCGCGAGTTGGCGGACAAAGAAGTCGTGCGCCGCCGCCACCGCCCCGTAGAGCGGTTCGTTCGGGTCGGGCCCCGCCTGCGCCGTCCGCTCCGGAATGACGATTCCCGATCGTCGCGCCACGTCCCGTACCGCGGTGGGGTAGTCCATCCCGAATCGCTTCATGAGGTAGGAAAAGACGTCCCCTGCTTCATGGCACTTGTAGCAGTAGAACAGTCCCTTGCGGGGAATCACGGCAAAGTTGCGGTTCTTGCCGCCGTGGAACGGGCACGCACCGCGCCAGTCGGCGCCGGTGCGCTTGAGCTCGACGCTCTCGCCAATGATGCCGATGACGTCCGCGCTCTCGCGGACCTGCTCGATCACGTCCTCGGGTATTATGCTCACGCCGTGAACTCCGCGATCGTCACGCCGGTTCCGCCCTGATTGCGCGCCGCAAAGTCGAATGACCGGACTCGCCGGTCCTGGCCCAGCACCCGCCGCACCCGTTCGCGAACGACACCCGTCCCCATGCCGTGAATGATGCGGAGAAAGGGATGCTCCGCCCGCACCGCCGCGTCCACGGCGGCCAGCGTGGCGGTCTCGGCCTCGTCCCCGGTCATGCCGCGGAGATCGATCTCCATCGGTGCCGCGGGCCCGGTGGGCGCCTCGTAGGCGCGCGCCGCCGCCGGCGCCGGGGCCGCCGCCCCCGCCAGCGGCGTCACGCTCCCCGCGTCCACCACCATGCGCATGCCGCCGACCCGGACGACGAGCCGGCCATCGCCCCGCACCTCGAGCACGTCGCCGGCCGACCCGGCGCCGATCCGCACCCGGCTGCCTGGCTCGAGCGTCGCATCGGCCGGCGCGGCGGGTTCCTCCGGGCGCGCCAGCGCCTCACCCTGCGCCTGGATTCCCTCCTCCACCACCCGTCGCGCTTCTCGCGCCTCGACGGCGTCCGCCGCGCCCCGCGCGGCACCCAGCGCCGCCTCCACCCGCTGCCGCGCCTCGAGCAGAAAGGCGCGAGCCTGTTCGCGACCTCTCCGCTCGG
>JBBSCB010000034.1:0-27827 GCA_038250675.1 Gemmatimonadales bacterium | reverse complement strand
ATCTTCAACAAGGGCTTCTTCAGCACAGTGCAGCTATTACTGGCGGGCAGCGACTCCCAGGGGCTGCGCTACGGCACCACCGGCACGCCGGAGCAGTTCTTCGTGCAGTGGAAGGACGAGGCGCCGGTCGGCGCGGCTCCCGTCGCCGGTGCGCTGCTCGACCGACCGCTCGCTCAGCTGTGCAACAAGGCCCGGCTGCTCGACCTGATCCGCAACTTCATCATCTTCGACGCCGGCCAGAAGAAAGTGCCGCGACCGCACCAGTTCTTCGGCGTGAAGGCCGCGCAGGAGCGCATCGCCAAACGCGAGGGCGGCGTCATCTGGCACACCCAGGGCAGCGGCAAGAGCATCGTGATGGTCCTGATCGCCAAGTGGCTGCTGGAGCACGACCCGGACGCCCGCATCCTCGTCGTCACCGATCGCGACGAGCTGGACAAGCAGATCGTCGGCGTGATGCGGAATGCCGGGGTGATCGGTCCGGACTCGGCGTCGCCGCGCATCACCTCGCGGGCGGAGTTCGTCCAGAAGCTCGGCACCCCCACGCAGCGCCTGCTGTGCGCGCTCATCAACAAGTTCGCCCTGGCCGACCTGAAGGGCGATCCGCCGCCGGTGTCGGGGCGCTTCTACGTGTTCGTGGACGAGTGCCACCGCACCCAGGGCGGTGACATGAACAAGCAGATGAAGCGCTGGCTGGAGGGTGCGATCTTCGTCGGCTTTACCGGCACGCCGCTCTTGCGCCGGGACAAGCTGATGACGCGGGATGTCTTCGGCACCTACATCCACACCTACAAGTTCCACGAGGGTGTGGCCGACGGCGTCATTCTCGATCTCAAGTACGAGGCCCGCGACGTGCCGCAGCGGCTTACGTCGCAGGCTGCGATCGATGCGTGGTTCGAGCAGAAGACCAAGGGCCTGAACAACTTCCAGAAAGCGGTACTGCGCAAGCGCTGGGCCACGATGGAAGAACTGATGAGCGCCGGTGAGCGGAAGCAGCGTATCATCGCCAGTATCATCGAGGACTTCAGCCTCAAGCCGCGGTTGAACAGCAACCTGGGCACCGCAATCCTGATCGCGCCCTCGATCTACGACGCCTGCCACTACTACCGTTTGCTGCAGAACACCAGCTTCGGTCCATACTGCGGGATCATCACCTCCTACCAGCCGAACCACAACGCGATCTCGCGCGAGCCAGCCAACAGTGACGAACGCTACAAGTTCGACACCTATACCAAGCATGTCCTGCAGTACGCTCAGACCACGAAGCACTACGAGGACGAAGCCAAGCGCCGCTTCATCGAAGAGCCAGCGAACCTGAAGCTGCTGATCGTCGTCAGCAAACTGCTGACCGGCTTCGATGCGCCGAGCTGCACATACATCTACCTCGACAACGACCTGCGCGACCACAACCTGTTCCAGGCCATCTGCCGCACCAACCGGCTCGACGGAGACGACAAGGACTACGGTCACATCGTCGACTTCAAGAAGCAGTTGGGTGAGGTGCAGGAAGCGATCGCGGTCTACAGCTCCGACGAGCTGGACATCGAGGGCGGCAGTGACGCCGACAACAACGTCCACCTCAAGGACTGGCTGGCCGAGGGCCGGAAGAAACTCGACGAGGCCCGTGAGGCGCTGCGCTACCTGTGCGAGCCGGTCGCGCTTCCGCGCGAGGTTGAGCAGTTCCTGCACTACTTCTGTGGCAACGCCGCCAATTCGAATGCCCTGAACGAGACCGAGGCGCTGCGCGTGTCGTTCTACAAGGCCGTCGCCGTCTTCGTGCGGGCCTTCGCCGCCATCGCGCAGGACCTCACGGAAACGGGCTTTAGCGACGCTGGAGCGGCCGCGCTGCGTCAGGACGTCGAGTTCTACAGCGAGATTCGCTCCGCCATCAAGAAGCACTCGGGCGAGGAGCTCGATATCAAGCCCTACGAGGCGGACATGCGCCACCTCCTCAACATCTACGTCCAGGCCGACCCGGCGGCGGACCTGGGTGAACTGGGCGAGCTGTCCCTCACGGAGCTCATTATCGAGACCGGCATTCACGACGCCATCGCCCAGAAGCTCAACGAGAAGGGCAAGCTGTCGAAGAATGCCATCGCCGAAGGGATTATCAACAACGTTCGCAAGACCATCATCCGCGAGCAGCTCACAGATCCCCGGTTCTACGAGCAGATGTCGCAGTTGCTCGACGACCTCATCAGGCAAAGCCGCGCGGATGCCGCCGCGTACGAGGAGTTCCTCAGGAAGGCTGAGGAGCTGGTGAAGCGGCTGGCCGCGAAGCAACCTGCTGAGGACGTCCCCGCGGCGTTGCACGGGAAGCGGGAGGCGACGGTGATCTACAACAACCTGCCGCAGATACTCGCCGCTGGGAATGCCGCCGGGGTCGCCAGAGTGGCGGAGTCATCGCCGGCATCCGGGGATGAGCGCCTTGGATTGGCACTCGAGATCGACCGGGTGATGCGCGAGCGGGCTCCGGCAGGTTGGAAGGGAGATCAGGCGCGCGAGGCGCAGGTGCTGAATGCTCTGTTCCCGCTGCTCGGCCGGGATCGCGGGGCCACCCTGGCGCTGTTCGAACTCGTGAAGAATCAGCCGGGATACTGATGACCGAGTCAATCCGGCTCGGCGACATCGTCATCGCGGTGACGCGCAAGGACGTCAAGCATGTCCACTTGTCGGTCCACCCGCCGAGCGGACGCGTCAGCCTAGTTGCCCCGAACTCGACGCGCCCTGAGGTTGCCCGCGCCTATGCGGTGTCGAAACTCGGCTGGATCCGCGATCAGCAGGCGAAGCTGCGGAAGCAGGCGCGGGAGACGCCCCGCCAGTTCGTCGAGCGCGAGAGTCATTACCTCTGGGGGAGGCGCTACCTGCTCTCCGTGAGGGAAAAAGAGGCGAAGCCGTCGGTCCACCTTACTCACCGAAGCATCACGCTCACCGTGCGCCCCGGCACCAGCACCGCGAAGCGTGGGGCAATCATGCACAAATGGCACAAGGCCCTCCTGCACGACGCGGTGCCCAAATTGATCCGCAAGTGGGAGCCGAAGCTGGGCGTGGCAGTGGCCGGCTACTTCCTCCAGCGCATGAAGACGCGGTGGGGCGGATGCAACCAGCGGGCGCGCAACATCCGGCTGAACACGGAGCTCGTGAAGAAGCCCAGGGAGCTGCTTGAGTACGTGGTGGTCCACGAGATGCTTCATCTGAGCGAGCCCACCCATAGCGAGCGATTCCTCGGACTGATGAGCAAGCATTACCCGGCATGGCGCGAGGCCAGGGCGGAGCTGAACGAGTTGCCGCTGGGTGCCGAGACGTGGACCGGATAGGGTAGAGTCCAAAGGTGTGGAAGTTGGCGGACCGTGGCGAACGGCCATCTAACAACAGCATACAGCTGACGGCGCTGCGCGCCGCACCTGATGCTGAGCATTAGCCCGCTCTCAGACATCGCAGCTCGTGAGGTTTTTTGACACCTGAGCAATTACGGCGCAGAGCCTTTGAGAGTTTGGACAGCGCCAAGCTGCTCGCCGAAGCGGGAAAGCTTGACGATGCCTCATACCTCGTGGGTTACGCAGTCGAGCTTTCGCTTAAGGCGCGCTTCTGCACCCGGCGAGGTTGGGGCGATTTTCCCGATGATCGCAACGAAGCAAAGCGTCGTGGCGCCCCAGGAATCTTGACCCACGACTTAACACAATTGCTGACGCTTACCGACGACATCGTGATTGAGACCGCGAATCTCTATACGATCGATTGGGAACGCGTAACCCACTGGTCGGTCGAACAGCGGTATCGCCCTGTTGGAGCGGCCCAACGTAACCATGTGACAGCACAGATCGCTGAATCACACAAGGTTTGTTTCCAGCTCGTATTGTTTGAGATCGTCGACGGACTCCTTGCGATCGAGCGAGAGCTCGCCAGCACGAAAGGTCCGTTCGATCTCTTCGTGTTCGGTGATCGGATTACGCAGCAAGGTGGGTGGGAACTCCTCGTGGCGGCTTGGTGGCTAGCGCCGGATGTCCAAGGCAAACTACGTGAGATCGCCACCGCGATTCATACGCGGCTGGACCCTGATCTCGCTGCTATGATAGTCACCTTGCAGTCTCGAAGCCCAACCGACGAAGTGGTGCGTCGTTTTCATCAGTATCCGCGCTGCGAGCACGCAGCTCACTACGCCGCCTCGCACAATGTCGTGCTCGGCCATTTCATGCCGCCGGCCTATATTATCACGAACATGATGCGGTCACCATAGTGGTGAGCGGCCTAATCACTGCATGCAGCCGACAAAGCGGCCGGGCTTTTGTTTTGCACGCCCTGAGCGTGTGCTGGCCGCTTTGCAGCTGATGCGAGGGCATTAGGCTGCGCTGGGGGCGAGCGCTTTGAGCTCATAAAGAGGGAGTGGATAGCTGCTTCTGTTCAAGGCTTCAGGCGCCACTTACTGGCGCGTCACGCGTCGCGAGGTGCATGCGTTCGAGCACCGGCCGCGCGAATATCACGAAGGCGAGTTCGTGTTTCTGAGCAAGAATCGAGCAGATTGTCAGATTGGCGAGCATCAAGTGCAGTACGTGGGAAAGCTCCAGCGATTTCGTGACGCGACCGCAGCAGAACTTGACCAGTTGTTCCCCGGCGTCGATGCGTAGGCGCGCTGGCATCACACCGCCGAGCTATTCTGGGTGCGGCCGCTGGAGAATCGCTTCGATTGTCACCAAGTACGTGGCTTTGACGTTCGGCATTACCAGACGGTGCAGGGGTTCGCGAAACTGGCAGAAGGGGACATGCGGGCGCTGTTGGAACATCTGGGCGCCACGAATGCAAAGCTGGTGCTGGATGTCATCAACAAGGCCGCCCCACGCGATGCTACTTGAGCAATGACGTTTGCACGGTGTACTCGAAGCGTAATCGCTGCATGCTGCAGTCAGGCCACCCGCGCCCTTTCGTCGTGACGTAAACATGCCTAGGTGGTGACGAAAGGAACCAGCTATGGCCAAGCTCGTATTCGGCATGAACCAGTCCCTCGACGGCTACGTCGACCACACGGCGTTTGCCCCAGGCCCCAGGCTCTTCCGCCACTTCATCGAGGAGATCGAGGGGCAGACCGGCGCCGTGTACGGTCGCCAGATGTACGAGGTGATGCGTTACTGGGACGACGATAAGCCCGAGTGGGACGCACCGGAACCCGCCTTCGCGGCGGCGTGGCGGAAGGTGCCCAAGTGGGTCGTCTCGCGCTCGCTGAAGTCGGTCGGCCCCAACGCCACGCTCGTTGCCGGTGATCTGGAACGCGCGATCCGCGAGGTGAAGGAAGTGCACGATGGGGAGATCGAAGTCGCCGGCCCGGCCCTGGCGCACAGCCTCACCGAACTCGGCCTGATCGATGAGTATCGGATCTACCTTCACCCCGTGGTGGTTGGCCACGGCAAGCCATATTTCGCCGGACCCCGGCCGCCGCTCCGCCTGGTGGCCAATGATCGAATGGCCGAGGATGTGATCAGGTTGACGTACGTTCCTGCCTGATCTCGCGGCCTGCCGGATGGAATTCACTGCTGCCCCGCCATGGCATGCGCGTCGAAAAGCGATTGCGGGGTAGAGGAACGAGTCCCTATTCCCCGGTGGCCTCCTCGAACACAGCCCCGAGATCGAGATCGAGCGCGGCGGGTGCACCATCCGGCTGCCACCTGAGCGTGCCGGTGACGATCTCGGGTCGGGTGTCGGCCGGCGTCCAGCGCTCCACCAGCCGTGCGTCGAGATCGACGATCCAGTAGTCGGGCACGCCGGCGCGCTGGTAGCGGAACCGCTTGACGGTCCGGTCGTAGCGTGCCGAACGGGGGGAGACGACCTCGATCACGAGAAGGAGCGACGTGATGTCGCTCCACTGCTCGGGTGGACGGCCGCTCGGCGTCAGGCAGACGAACAAGTCGGGCTGCAGGACCTCATCTTCACCGAACGCGAGGTCGGCCGGGGACCAGAGGACCCGGGCGCCTGGCACCGCCGACCGGACGAACGGCGCGAGTCGTTCAAAGAGCGCGGAGAGGGCGGACTGGTGCTTCCCGCCGGGCGCCGGCGTCACGATGAGCTCGCCGCCGATGAGCTCGTAGCGGTTACCGTCATCGGGCAGCGCGCGAACGTCAGCCGCGGTCCAGCGATCAGCGGTGTGTGGCATGCCCATAATGCTCGGCTCGGCGCAGAGGAACCGCAAGGCGGCATGCGTCAATGTTGCCGGCGGACGAAGCGTGGGCCGCATCAGAATGCCGCAGGCGGTGTCGGGTGCGGGCTGCCTCGGGGCCGCGCCATGCCGGGCGGCGGGATGGATGGACGTCGCAGAAGCGCATCCTCATGCGTTTCGTAGCGGGATGACTGAACCGGAGGTCGCATGAATCCCTTTGTCGAGCGTCGTCGGTTTCTGGCACAGTGTGGCGCCGCCGTCGCGGCCGCCGGCATTCCCTCTGACCGGCTGCTTCGGTTGGCGGAGGCGGATGGCGCCTCGCCGGGCCCGGAGTGGGACCTCCGCTGGCTCAACCAGCTCCATGGCAAACACAAACAGGTGTTCGACGCGGGGATGGGGGAGGGGACGCTGCGCATCGTCACCACCTGGCTGGACATGCATCAGGCCGTCTTCAACCTCGTGCCCCCGGCGGTCAACGCGATCGTCGGCATCGGCGGCGGCGGCCTGCCGCTCAACGTCGGCGATGCCGGCTGGGCCCGGTACGAACTGGGGCGGCGCTGGGAGGTCAAGGACCCCGCCACAGGCGTGTGGGCGACGCGGAACGTCTACTATGATCGGCCGAGCGGGTCGCCGTCGGTGAAGGCGCTCCAGGCGCGCGGCGCCATCTTCTGGCAATGTGACCACGCGCTGAGCGGCTTTGCGGAATCGATTGCGCAGGAGCTGGGCCGGCCGGCCGCCGACCTGCGGCGCGACCTCATCGCGTCGTTCAACCCGGGGGTGCGTCTGGTGCCGGCACACACGCTCATGCTCGGGCTGGCGCAGGAACGCGGCTTCGCGTATCAGCGGCTGTAGCGGCGCATTCGCACACGGCCGACCGGTCGAGCGCCGGTCCTCACTCCTGTCCCCTCTCCGTGGGATGGAGAGGGGGGACGCGCTCGGTCAGGCTCCGGTCACCCCGCTTGCGCCGGCATTATGGTCACAACAATATGACCATGACCATTTTCCCGGGATTCTGCCATGTCATCCATGCCGGCCAGTGAGTTCAAGTCCAAGTGTCTCAAGGTGATCGAAAGAATCGCTGAAACGGGCGAGCCGGTGGTGGTGACCAAGCATGGCCGGCCGGTGGTGCAGGTTATTCCGGTGACTGACGGGGCGCCTGTGGTGTTTGGCCGGCTGGCCGGCGCAGTGACGCGGGAGGACGATATTGTCTCCCCCATCGGCGATCCGCTGATATGGCGAGAGTGAAATGGCATATTTGCTTCTTGCTGGTAACATCCCGCAAAACAAGTCTGGCGTAGGCTGCCGCGGGTATCAGGTGTTTCGGCGGCGGCGTGTCGTCCGAGTGGTCTGGGGGCCGGTTGAGTTCGTGCGGTGCCAAACCGTCCGGCTGGTCTGGGAACGAACCACCATGCATCAGGAGTACCGGTGCGGCTCGGAGTGGGATGCGGCAGATCTGGTGCGGAAGATCATTGAGGAGCGGCTGGCGGACGGGTATGAGCGGCTGGGCCCGGGGAACCGGATCGACCGCACGTCCCGATCGAAGCGTAGCACACGGCGGCGGCCAAACCAGCGGTGAGAGACGCATGACACGGCATCGCTCTTCCTTGCTCGGCGTCCGCCGCTTGTCCTTGGGAGCCATGACGGAGCCAAAGTTGCCACCCGAGTATGACTTCCTGCGTCATGGGCGGTGGTCACGTATTGACATCAAGGCCGCTGTCGCGCGGGTTCCTTATACATCCATCATGATGAGCCGAGGACCATGCTTTGGCACGTGCCCGATCTATCAGGTCGAGTTCCATCGAGATGGTACTGCGGAGTACCGGGGAGAACGGTTTACCAGGAAAGTGGGCCTGTACCGGGGCGTGGTCGACGCGCTCAGCTACGGCCGACTGACGTATGCACTCGATCGACTGGAGTTCATGCAGATGAAGGAATCGTTCGATGCAATGGTCACGTGCGCGGAAGCGGTCACGGTGTCGGCAGTCCGGGATCCTGGTGGCAGGAAGGTGGTAGAGGACCATGGGCGTGCCGGCCCTCCTGACCTTTGGGTGATTCAGGAGTTGATCGACGTCGTTTCGAACAGCGTACGGTGGGTTAAGGTCGCTGCCCGGAAGGGGCGGAAGTAGAGGCGCATCGGTCGCGCCCTGAAGGTCGTCTTGCGCATCCGTCGCAACGTCACCCAACACGATCTCTTCCGAGGTCCGTCCACCCGGCAGCGGCTCCCAAGGCGGCCACTCGTCCGCGCGCCGGAAATCGGGACGGTCCGGGAACCCGCCTGGAGGGCAGCGGCCGTGCGAGAAGGCAGGCACCCACCAGAGGACTCCCGGGAAGAAGTCAGCCACCAACGTACAGGGCTGCATGTGGAGCGCATGTGAAGAAGATTTGAGGCGGTGGTAAGCCGAGCTTGAGGAACCGATCGGTCATGCCCGAGCCTCGTCGCGGACGCCAGGCGAACCTCGCTCCGCGTGTATCTCGCCGTCGCCCGCTCGCCGGAGTCGCGCTCAATGCGGCGCTCGGCTGGTAGTGGGCCGATCCCGCCGCCGCCCTGTTGCTGACGCCGGTTGTCGCGAAGGAGAGCCTGGAGGGTTCCACGGCGCGGCCTCCTGCACGGGCCGCTAACCCGGCAGCAGCCGCGCGGCACGAAGCGAGTCGAGGACGACGCCCGCGCCGATCCCGAACGCGAGGATGCTCGCCGCACTCACCACGGCGCCGGCGACCGCCCATCGGCCAAGCACCGGCAGAGGCGCCGCCGCCGTTCCGAAGTACATCGGCGCGAGCACCCGGGCATAGTACGCGAGGGAAACCACCGAGTTCGCCACGGCCACCACGGCGAGCCAGCCGTATCCCGCATCCATGGTGGCACCGAAGAGGGCGAGCTTGGCCGCGAAGCCGGCCGTCGGCGGAATCCCCACGAACGACAGCAGGGCAACGGCGAGCGTGGCCGCCAGCCAGGGATGCGAGGCCGCGAGGCCGGCATATCCCTCCCGGTCGGCGCGTCCCTTCAGCCCGACAACGACGCCGAAAGCGGCGAGCCCGCCCAGCGTATAAGCCGCGAGGAAATAGAGCAGCGCGGGCACGGCGAGCGGGCTGCGGCCGAGCGCGACGATGGCCATGAGCCCATAGCCGGTCTGCGACACCGCGGACCAGCCGAGCAACCGCCGCACGTCGTCCTGCCGGAGCGCGGCGAGGTTCCCGAGCGTCATCGTGAGCGCGGCGAGCAGGGCGGCGAGCGGACGCCAGCCGGCTTCGGCCTCCGGCAGAACGAGGACCAGCCGCGCGAGGGCGATCAGCGCCCCCACCTTCGGCACGACCGTGACGAACGCCGCCACGGGGGCGGGCGCCCCGTCCGCGACGTCGGGCATCCAGGCGTGGGCCGGCACCGCGCCCATCTTGAACGCCAGGCCGACGACCACGAGCGCCGTTCCCGCCACGAGCGCCAGCGGATCGGCGCTGGCCAACCGCTCGCGCAGACCGGTGAACGTGGTGGTCGCGGCAAGCCCGAACAGCAGGACCACGCCGTACACCATGACCGCGTTGGTCAGCGCCCCGAGGAGGTAATACTTGGTCGCCGCTTCGGCCGACCGCCGCGACCGGCGGTGGTAGGCCACGAGTACATATCCGGTGACGGAGGAGAGCAGCACGCCAAGCGTCAGCTCCATGAGGTCGGCGGCGCCGGCCAGCAGCACGGCGCCGAGACTCGACATCAGCAGCAGGGAGTAATACTCCCCGTGCCGGGGGTCGTCGCGAAACCAGTCCACCGACAGCGCGACAACGAGTAGCGTGGCGCCGAGCACGATGAGCTTCGCCGCGACCGCCGCACCGTCCACGGCATAGGTGTCGTGAAATGTCAGCCACTGGCGGCCGCCCGGCAGCCCGAACGTAAGCCCGGCGGCAAGGACAGCGGCGGCGACCGCCAGCCCGGCCGCCCACGCCTGGCGCCGCCGGGGCGCGAACAGGGCGAAGAGCAGTACGACGATGGCGCCGACGAGCAACGCGAGCTCCGGCAGCACATCGCCGACCGGCATGCCGCCCGGCGAGCTCACGCGCGGCGGCCCATCATCGCCCGACCAATGGCCGCACCGCGCTGTCGATGACGCCGAGCAGCCATCCGGGGGCGACTCCGATGACCACGACCGGCGTGAGGAGGACCCCAAGGGAGAGGAGCTCGGTCGGCCGGAGATCGCGCCAGTCGCGCCACCGCTCGGGCAAGGCCCCGAGGAACACGCGCTGGATGAGGTTGAGGAACAGCGCCGCCGTCAGGAGGATGCCAAGAAGCGCGATCGCGGCGAGCCAGGGATAGACGGCGAACGTCCCGACGAAGATCTGGAACTCCGCCACGAACCCCGCGAGCCCCGGCAAGCCCAGGCTCGCGAAGGCGGCGAGCGCGGCGAACGCGGTGAGCGCGGGTGCCCGCCGGGCGAGGCCGCCGAACTCGCCGATCTCGTAGGTCTCGGCGCGCTGCCAGATCGAGCCCGTCATGAGGAACAGCGCCCCCGTGATGAGCCCGTGGGCGACCATCTCCACCGTGGCGCCGGTGAGCGCCAGCGCGCGCACGTCGGGACGCACGTTGGCCACTGCCGCAGCCGCCGCGATGCCGAGGACGACGTACCCCATGTGATTGACGCTGGTATACGCGATCCGCCGTTTCAGGTTCTGCTGCGCCAGCGAGACGAGCGCACCATAGATGACGCTCACCACCGCGAGCACGCCGAGCGGCAGCGCGAAGCGCGCGAACGTCGCCGGCATCATCTCCAGCAGGATCCGCACAAACCCGTAGGTCCCCATCTTGAGGAGCACTCCGGCCAGAATCGCAGACGCCGGCGCAGGCGCATCCACGTGGGCCGGCGGGAGCCAGGTGTGGAAGGGAACCAGCGGGGCCTTCACGGCGAAGGCGAAGGCAAAGCCCAGGAACGTCAGCGCCGCCGCCGCGCCCGCGCCGTCGAGCGGCCGCGTCGCGATCAGCCGCGCCATGTCGAACGTGCGCGGCGAGGTGTGCAGGTAGAGCGCGAGGATGGCCAGCAGCATCACGAGCGAGCCGGCGAGCGTGTAGAGGAAGAACTTTAGCGCCGCCCGCCGCGCGCGCTCGCCGTGCCCCCAGGCGCCGATCAGGAAATACATCCCGACGAGACTCAGATCCCAGAAGACGTAAAAGAGGAGAAGGTCGAGGGCGAGAAAGACACCGAGCGACACGGCCTCGAGGAAGAGAAAGAGCGCCAGATACGCCTTGGGCCGGCCCCGCAGGTCGGCCGGGTAGACGATCGCCGCGAGAAAGAGGAGGGCCGTCATCGCGATGAGCGGCAGCGACAGCCCGTCAAGCCCGACAGTGTAGCCGGCGCCGAGCGTGGGAATCCAGCGGACCGCCTCGACCTGCTCGAAGCTGCCCGTGCCCTGGAACCGCCGCCAACTCACCAGCACGATCGCGAGCGGAACGAGCGCCATGGCGCCGGCCACGGCGCGGAGCGTGCGCTCCCGCGTCGTCGGCAGCGCGAGGACGACGGCGGCTCCGAGCAACGGTACCAGGATCGCGAGTGTGAGCACGGGTTCGTTACCTCCAGATAGCGGCGACCGCCGCGAGCACCAGCACGCCGGTGACGAGGAGCATGTAATACTGGTGTGCGAGGCCGGTCTGCAGCCGGCGGCTGCGGTCCCCCGCGAGGCCGATGCCGCGGGCCATTCCTTCCACGGCGACGTCGATGCCCCGATCGTCCGTGAGGCGCGATGCGCCTGCGAGGCCGGTGGCGGCACCGGCCAGGTCGCGCACGACGCGGTCGATGCTCCGCTCTCCCCACCACGCCGCCGCGCGCGACAGCGCCCGGGCCGCCGCAGCGGCACCACGGATGCCCGCGTCCACACCGTGGTCGTCGATCGCGGCGAGCGTCCGCGCGGCGAGAAGGGTCGGGCCCGCGATCACCACCCGGGCCAGCGGGATGAGGCCGAGCCACGCGTCACTCCACCGGAGCACTCGCTCGGACAACCCGAGCCGCGCGAGATGGCCCCGCCGCCAGAGGAGCACGGCCGCGGCGCCCGCCAGGACGACCGCTGCCATCGAGACGATCACCGTCCCGCCGCTGCCCGCCGGCAGCGGCCCACCGAAGAGCCGGGCGACGATGCGGGTCGCACCTGGCAGCCACAGAACGCTGAGGCCGAGCGTCACACCCGCCAGCGCCACCGGTCCGGCGAGTTCGGCGGCGCGCGGGCGGTCCACCTTGCGCCCGGCGGTCGGGTTGACGCCCCTGGTCGGCCCGAAGCTGAGCACGGCGAGGCGCAGCGCATAGAAGGCGCTGAGCGCGCCGGCCAGGATCACCCCCACCGTCATCCACGTCCCGGTCCCTTCGGCGGCAGCCACGATCTGCTCCTTGGTGAACGCCGCGCCGAGCGGCGGCACGGCCGCGAGCGCCAGCGCGCCGATCCAGAAGCAGGCGGCTGCCCGTGGCAGCGCCCGCCCGAGGCCCAGTTGCTCGAGGTCGAGCGTGCCCGCGGCGTGCAGCGCGATACCGGCGCCGAGAAACAGCAGGGCCTTGAAGGCGGCGTGCGCGACGAGGTGCGTCCCCGCGGCGCTCGAAAACCCGGTGCCGATCGCCACAAACATGAGGCCGTACTGCGCCGAGGTTGACGCGGCCAGCGCCCGCTTGAGATCCCGCTGCGTCGCGGCGACGATGCCGCCGGCGAGCGCGGTGGCGAGCCCGAGCCCCGCGATGGCGGGCCCGAGCCAGGACACCCCCGCCAGCAACGGCGCGAGCCGCGCGAGCGCGTAGGCGCCTGCCGCGACCATTGTGGCCGAATGCAGGAGCGCGGAGGCGGACGTCGGACCGGCCATGGCGCGGAAGAGCCACGGCGAGAACGGAAGCTGGGCCGACTTGGCGGCCGCCGCCAGCAGCACGCCGCCGGCGACAACCTGGAGCGCGGTGCCGTGCAGCCCGCCGAGGCCGGCGAAGCGGAACGTGCCCGCGCCCGCGAACGCCGCGGCAGCGGCGAGATAGAGGCCGAGGTCGCCGGCACGCGTCGTGAGGAAGGCATCGAGGCCGGCACGCGGGCGCGCAGCGTCCCGCCACTCGAAGCCGATCAGCGCCCACGAGCAGGCGCCGACCAGTTCCCACCCGATCAGCAGGGTGAGGAAGTCGGCCGCGAGCACCAGCAGCTCCATGGCGCCGGTGAAGCCGACGAGGAGGGCGAGCAGGCGCGGCAGCGCCGCCGCCCCCCGCTCGGTGGTGCCGGCGTAAAGGACGACCGGCGCCGCAATGGCGGGCACCAGCACCGCCATCACGCGGGCGAGATCCCCGGTCGCGAGCTCGAGCGCGAGGCGCGGTCCCCAGGACCAGCTGGCGGTGGGTGTCGCAGCTGCCGCCCAGACCGCGAGCCCCAGCAGCCCGAGCTCGGCGCCGACCGCGACGCCGGTGAGCATCCCTCGGCGTCCCGGCATCAGGGCGAGGATCGCGGCGGCGGCGAGCGGCAGGAGCGGCAGGGTCCAGAGCATCAGCCGCGCAGCGTCCTGAGCTTCTCGGTGATGTCGGCCCGGCGGATCCGGTAGACATTGACGAGCAGCGCGAAGCCGGCCGCCGCCTCCACCGCCATCACCGTCATCACCACGATCGCGAGCAACTGCCCCTTCGGCGCGCCGCCGGCGCTCCGAGCCCAGAACGCCACCGCGGCCAGGATCGCGCCGTTCAAGATGAGCTCCAGCCCCATCATGATCATCACGATCGACTGCTGCGAGAGCGCGCCGTAGATGCCGATGCCGAAGAGGGCAGCGGCGAGCGTGAGCAGGGCCGGGAGCGTCACGGAGCCATCCCTCCGTGAGGCTCCATGCCGGCGTGCCCGGCGTGCTCGCTCTCCGGCGGCGTCGCTTCGGGTGCAGCCGGGGCTGTCGCGGGCTCGCGAGAGCCGTCGTCCGCCGGCCCGAACCGGCCCCGGCGGCTCGCCACGGCCAGCGAGCCGATCATCGTCGCGAGGAGCGCCACGCCTGCCGTCTCGAAGATGAGCATCGAGCCGCCGAGCAGCTCGTGACCCACATCGGCGGTCACGCGGGCGGCGCTGGGCGGCGGCGCTGACGGGAACCGCGCGAACACGCCGACTCCAGCGAGCCCCAGAAAGGCGATCACCCCGGCCGCGATGGCGGCCCGGTGCTGGTGCACCATGTTCATCGGGTTGAGCCCCGCGGGGTTCATCATGAACATCACCATGAACACGGCCATGATGGTCATCTCGCCGGCCATCATGAGCACGAGCACCAGGCCCAGAAATTCGGCGGCGAGCAGGACCAGGATCACCGCCACCGCGACAAAGGACGCCATCAGCCAGTACGCTGCGCGGACCATCGAGTCGGCGCGGAACACCCGCCAGCCGGCGGCAACGGCACTGCCCGCCATCAGCCAGAACAGGGCGTCTGCCGCCGCGCCCGTCATGGCCGGCCCGCGAGCAACGCGACGATCCCCGCGGCGAAGACGTCAAGCAGCGCCAGCGGGATGAGCACGGCCCACGCGACGACCACGAACCGTTCCAGACGGACGCGCCCGATCAGATGGCTCACCCCGAGCAGCACGGCGACGAGCGCCAGCGTCTTCACCGCCATCCACACGGGGCCGGGCAGGAGCGGCCCGCGCCACCCCCCGAGAAACGCCGCCGCACCCATGGCCGCGGCGGCCACGAGCACGGCATTCCGCCCCAGTTCCCACAGGAGCAGTCCCGCGCCGCACGATTCGGCCGAGGTGCCGCCGGCAAGGTCGGGCGCATCGGGGACGTTCAACGGGCCGCGGAAGGCGGCCCCCAGCGCCGCCACGAGATAGATCGGCAACCCAAGCGGCTGCCGCACGAGATTCCAGAGCCCGGCCTGGGCATCGACGATTGCGCCGACGGAGAGCGCGCGGGCGGGAAGGGCCGCCCCGATCAGTACCAGGGCCAGCGGCATCTCGTAGGAGAGCGCCAGCGCGACGAACCGATAGCCGCCCACCATCGGGAAGAGCGAGTTGGGCGCCCAGCCGTGCAGATAGACGGCGACCATCACCAGCGCCATGAGTGCACCGAAGTAGACGATACCGGCGTCAACCTGGCGCATGCCGGAACCTGGGCTCAACTCTGCGGGGCCAAGCGGCATGACGAAGAGCACGGCCGCCGCGATGGCGCCGAGCAGCGCCGGTGCGAGGATCCAGAGCACCTGATCCGGCCGCTCGGTGCGCGGCGATCGCTGAAGGAGAAGCAGCGCCCCTCGCCGCACCGGGCGGACGGCAGCCTCGGCGAGACGGAGAGGGGCCGCGGCCACCAGTCGCCCAAGGACGAGGTCGAGCACGGCGACGAGGTACACCGCGACGACGAGAACGAGGCCGGTGGCGGCGATCGACAGGCCGATGCCCATCAGGCCGCCACTCCCCCCGCGGCCGGCTGCACGGCGGAGGCGGCGGCTGGCGGTGGCCGGTCGCGCAGGTCGAGATCCAGACTGACGACCGTCGTGACGGCGTCCCCCCACTCCATCCCCTCGAGCAGCGCAGGCAGGAGCGCGAGCGCGGGCGCCGTGGCGGAGGATTCGCGCGTCAGCGCCCCGCGGGGTGCCTCCACCCGCCCGATCCCGCCCGACTGTATGCCAGCCCCGCGAGCGGCGAGCTCCACGCTCTGGACCGCCTCGGCGAGCCGCTGCTGCCAGCGCGCGCGCGCGTCGCCCCCGTCGTGCGTCACCGGGACGAAGCCGAGCCCGATGTACACCGGATCCTCGGCCCGCGCGTCCTCGGCGACCCCGGACGCACGGGCGATCGGCCCGAGGCCACGGTCGCGGACTGTCTCCCCATCGAGGTGGCCGGCGCCCGCCGTCCCGATCGCGAGGCCGCGCGTCCGATCGAGTAACCGCCGCAGATCGCGAAGCGGCGCCACTTCTCCCGGGCGGAGCGCCTCCCGCACGGCAAGCGCCCGCCGGCCGAGGGCGTCGAGCCCGTGCAGGCGAAGAGTGCGGGCGAGGTAAAGCAGGTGGTGCCGGGCGCGCGCCATCTCGAGACGGGTCACCGCCACCGGCCGGTCGAGCGCCGTCACGAACGGATCGCCGGCGTCGCCATCGGACCCGTCGCCCACCGGAAGCGAGCGGGCCTGAAAGGGATTGGGCTGCACGGAGACCTGCTGGATGACGTCGCCCTGCAGGCCGAGTTCGAGCGCGAGACCGGCGGGAAAGGGCGGGAAGAACGGTCCCACGGTGACGGCGAGCTGGTCGAGCGTAAGGCCGTCGCGATCCGCCGCCGTTCCGGCCAGCGGACGGCCATAAGGCACGCCGCCGGTCATGCCGGTGCCGCCCTGGCCGTAGGGACCGACCCCGCGCCAGGGTGCCGGTTCGACGTCGGGCAGGATCGGATCCTCGCTCGCCACGGCCCCTCGCAGCAGGTCGGCCTGGAGCCGGATCAGCACCGCCGTCAGATCATCCACGGTCCCGGTGACGGAGCGTGCGGCCGGAAATGGCGTTGCCGCTCCTGCTGGTGTGTCCGCGTGCGTCCATCGCACTGTGCACCGCGGCCGCCCCACCTGGTCATGGATCCGCCGCGCGGCATCGAGCAACGCGTCCGGCAGTGTGCCGGCCACGACCAGCACACTCGCCGAGCGCGGCGCGTGCACCAGCTCGACCGCGCCATCCCGCCCAAGCAGATACCCGGGTGCCGGCGGGTCGGCGCCTTCGAGCAGGAACACCCGTGGCGGGGCACCCGCGCCCAGATTGGCCAGCCACCCCCTCATCGCTTCCTCGTCACTCTACGCCGGACTCTACTCCGGCATAGCCCGCCGTTTGCGCCTGGTCGTTCATGCCCATTCGAGCGCACCCTCCCGCCAGGCGTAGAGGATGCCCAGCACGAGGATGACGATGAACATCAGCATTTCGACGAGCGCCTTGACCCCCTCCTCCACGAAGACGACGGCCCACGGATACATGAAGACCATCTCCATGTCGAAGGCAAGGAAAAGGAGCGCCATCGTGTAGTAGCGCGCGTGGTAGCGGCTCCACGCGTGCGTCGCAGGCGGTACCCCGCCGGTGAAGGGGACCCGCTCGGCCGCGGTCATGCCCGGCGGCGCCAGCACGTCACCCAGCGCACGCACGCCGAGCCAGGCGAGCAGGCCGGCCAGGAAGACGACGAGGGCCCCGCCCAGGGCAGCCATCAGTCTCGCTCCGTGTAGTCCTCCGGATTCTCGTCGAAATCGGCCTTGCACTCCTTGCTGCAGAAGTAGTACCGCTTCCCCTGGTAGTCGGACGTGCCGACGGCGTCCCGGTCCTCGATCATCATGCTGCAGACGGGATCCTTCACCTGGGCCATGTGCGCCTCCCTGTTGTGGATGCGGGCGAGGCCCGCCACTCCGGCCTCACCCGCTGCAGTCTGCTCTACCGATCTGGTTCTACCCTAAGTACATCCGATCGAAGCCGGAGACAAGCGCCCGTGCCGCGGCATCGCCCGGCGGTCAGCGGAGTGCCGCGCGGCCCACCGCGCCGGTCCGGATCTTGATCGCCGCGTCCACCGGCGAGACGAAGATCACCCCATCGCCCCGCGCGCCGGTGAATGCGTGGGTCCGGATGATGCCGGCAAGCGGCTCCACCTCGGACTCAGCGCAGACGAACTCCAGCTTGACGTGCTCCGTGTAGGTGGTCCCCGCTTCGAACGAGACGCGTTCGTGCTTTGGGTCCACACCGCTCCCGAACGACCGTACGTGCGTGCACGTGATGTGCGCGACCCCGTGGTCGCGCAGCGCGCGGACGACATGGTCCACTTTGTCGACCCGCACGTACGCCTTGAGCTCCCGCATCAGGACCTCCCCGCCACGAGGGCGTCCGGTTCATTGTCCTCCCGCGGCGTCCGCGCCGCACGGGCCACCTCCCGCTCCTTCCAGAGCGAATAGATCGCGGGGATCACGACGAGCGTGAGCACGGTCGATGTGAGCATGCCCCCCACCATCGGCGCGGCGATGCGCTTCATGACATCGGCTCCCGTGCCCTGACTCCACAGGATCGGCACGAGTCCCGCCATGATGGCGGTCACCGTCATGATCTTTGGCCGCACGCGCTCGACCGCACCCGCCTCGATCGCCGCGTCCACGTCGGTACGGCTGCGCAGACGCCCTAAGGTCATCCGGTCACGGTATGCGTGATCGAGATAGATGATCATGATCACGCCCGTCTCGGCCGCGACGCCCGCGAGCGCGATGAAACCAATCGCAACGGCGACGCTCATGTTGTACCCCAGCACCCACATGAGCCACACGCCGCCCACCAGCGAGAACGGCAGCGACAGCATGACGATGGCGCTCTCGGCCACACTCCGGAAGTTGGTGTAGAGCAACCCGAAGATGATTGCCAGCGTGATCGGCACGACGAGCCGCAGCTTCCGGCCGGCGCGCTGCATGGCCTCGAACTGGCCGGACCACTCCAGACGGTAACCCGGCGGGAGCGTGAGCCGCCGGTCGAGCAACCGCCTGGCTTCCCCCACGTAGCTGCCGACGTCCCGACCCTGCACGTCCACATAGACGATGTTGTTGAGATACGAGTCTTCCGACTTGATCAGCGTCGCGCCCCGCGTCACCGCGATGTGCGCCAGTTCGCCCAGGGCTACCTGCGCGCCGGACGGGGTGGCTACCAGGATGCCGGCGATCTGCGCCGGATCGTCCCTGAGCTCGCGCGGGTAGCGCACCAGCACCGAATAGCGCTCCCGCCCCTCGATCACCTCGCCCGCGTCCACGCCGCCCGCCGCCGTGGCCAGCGCCATCTGGACGTCGCCGGTCGTCATCCCGTAGCGGGCCGCAGCATCGCGGTCGACCGTGACGTCGAGGTACTTGCCGCCCACCGCGCGCTCCGAGAACACGGTGTTGGTGCCCCGGACCGCGGGCAGCAGGCCTTCGATCTGCTTGCCGATCGCGTCGAGCGTGTCGACACTCGGCCCGAAGAGCTTGATACCCACCGGCGTCTTGATGCCGGTCGTGAGCATGTCGAGGCGGTTCTTGATCGGCATGGACCACATGTTGCCCACCCCCGGCGTCTTCACGCGGGCGTTCACCTCCCGCACGATGGATTCGTAGGTCACGCCCGGGCGCCAGTCCTTCCGGTCCTTCAGAATGGCGATGGTCTCGATCATGGACATCGGTGCCATGTCCGTCGCGGTCTCGGCCCGGCCGATCTTGCCGAGCACCATCCGCACCTCGGGGATCCGGTGGAGCGCCGCGTCGCGCTGAAGCAGGATCTGCTTGGCCTGCGCGGTGCCGACGCCGGGGAAGAGGGACGGCATGTCCATGATGGACCCCTCGTTCAGGGGCGGCATGAACTCGCTGCCCAGCCGCGACCAGGGCAGGATCGTGACAATGAGCACCAGAACGGCGGCGGCGATGGTGGGCCAGCGGTGCCGGAGCACGAAGCCGAGCACGGGGCCGTAGAGTCGGACCAGCAGGCGGTTCACCGGGTTCGCCGATTCCTTCCGCACTCCCTTCCGGATGAACAGTCCCATCATCACCGGCACGAGGGTGATGGACAGCAGCGCCGCCGCCGCCATCGAGAGTGTCTTGGTCCAGGCCAGTGGCCTGAAGAGCCGGCCCTCCTGCGCCTCGAGCGCGAACACCGGGAGGAACGAGACGGTGATGATGAGGAGCGAGATGAAGAGGGCCGGCCCGACCTCGCGGGCGGATTCGACAACCAGCTCCCAATGGGTGCGGGGGCGGCCCTCGAGTTCGTTCCGCTCCATGTGTTTGTGGAGGTTTTCCACCATCACGATGGCCGCGTCGATCATCGCGCCGATGGCGATGGCGATGCCGCCGAGCGACATGATGTTGGCGTTGAGCCCGAGCACCCGCATCGCGAGCAGGGCCATCAGAATGCCGACCGGCAGCGTCAGGATGGCGACCAGTGCGCTGGGCGCATGCAGCAGGAAAATGACCGTGACCAGCCCGACGATGATCGATTCCTCGATCAGCTTCTCCTTGAGTGTCGCGATGGCGTGCTCGATAAGCCCCGACCGGTCATAGCCGTTCAGGAACACGACCCCCTTCGGCAGCGCCCGGCCCACCTCCTCCATCTTCGTCTTCACGCGATTGATCACCGCGAGGGGGTTTTGCCCGTAGCGCATCACCACCCACCCGGTCACGACCTCGCCTTTCCCGTCCAGGTCAGCGATGCCGCGGCGGATCTCCGGACCGATCTGTACCCGAGCGACGTCGCCCACGGTGACTGGCGAGCCCCCGGGGGCGACGCCCAGGGCGACCTTGCGGATGTCGTCCAGATTCTCGAATCGTCCCCGTCCCCGGATCACGTACTCCGACCCGCCCAGTTCCATCACCCGGCCGCCGATGTCCTCGTTCGATGCCCGCACCGCGGCGCTCACCGTCGCGAGCGGCACGTGATAGGCGAGCAGCTTCGCCGGATCCACCTCGACCTGATACTGTTTCTCGAAGCCGCCCAGGGAGGCGATCTCGGCCACGCCGCTCACCGCCGTGAGCGCCGGCCGCACTGTCCAATCCTGCAGTCCGCGCAACTGGGCGAGATTGAGGGCACCGGACGTATCCACGAGCATGTACTGCATCACCCAGCCCACACCGGTCGCATCGGGACCCAGCATCGCCGTCGCGCCCTGCGGCAGCTTCCCGGTAATCCCGCTCAGGTATTCGAGCACACGCGAGCGCGCCCAGTAGAGATCGGTCCCGTCCTCGAAGATCACGTACACTGCGGACAGCCCGAACTGGCTCATGCCGCGCACGAATTTGGTGTGCGGCACCTTGAGCATCTCGGTCGACAGCGGATAGGTCACCTGATCCTCCACCGTCTGCGGCGCCTGGCCGGGCCATTGGGTCATCACGATGACCTGCACGTCCGAGAGATCCGGGATGGCGTCCACCGGTGTCCCGAGCGCCGCCCAGAGCCCGGCGGCCGACACCGCCGCCGTCGCAAGCAGGACCAGGAAGCGGTGATTCACCGACCATTCAATGACGCGTCTCAGCATGGCCGGTTACCTCGAGTCCGGCATGGTCATGCCCGGCGTGTCCCGCCCGCTCGACGTCTGGCCCACCATCGCCTTCATGACCTCGGCGAGATTGGACTCCGAGTCAAGGAGGAACTGGGCAGAGGTCACCACCCGCTGACCGGCTACGAGGCCGGCGAGGACTTCGGTCTCGTCCCCCGCCGTGCGGCCGAGTTCGATCTCCCGCGGCTGCAACTCGCCGTCGTCCGCAGCGACGAACACGAGATCGCGCTCGCCCGTCCGGAGCACCGCCGACGTGGGGACTGTCAGTGCGGAGCGAGTCGGCGTCGCCAGGCGGACGGTGGCGTACATGCCGGGTTTCAGCAGTCCATCGGGATTCGGCACCACGATGCGGGCGCGGATGGCGCGGGCCACCGAGTCCAGGACGGGGTAGACGAACTGCACCCTTCCCGTGACTACGCGCCCCGGCAGGCCGGTCACCTCGACCTCGGCCGGCGAGCCTACGCGCACGGCGGCGGCATCCACCTCCCGGAGCTGCGCCTCCACCCACACCGTTCGCAAATCCGCGAGGGTGTAGAGCCGTTCGCCCGGCGCGAAGGACTGCCCCTGCACGACACGCTTGTCGATGACGACTCCCGTCGCCGGCGCGAAGAACGTGAGCGTGCGCCGCACCCGTCCAGTGCGGAGAATCTCCGCGATCTGGGCGTCGGAGACGTCCCAGAGCTGGAGCCGGCGTTTCGCGGAGGCGAGGAGGCCCCCGGTATCCGCCGGCATCCCCGGCACTGCGCTCCGCCCCATCTCCCGGTCCAGCCGTCCTGCGACGAGCAGTTCCTCCTCGGCGGCCACGAGCTCGGGCGAGTACACCTCGAGCAGGGGCTGTCCCCGCCGTACCGACTGGCCGGTGAAGTCCACGTACAGCCGCTCGGCGAACCCGCCGAACTTGGGAGCCACCTGCACCACGCGCGTCTCGTCTGGCACGACAGTGCCAGTGGTCCGTACCGCGGTCACGAGCGGCCGCATCTCGACGGTGCCGAAGGTCACGCCGAACTGCCGGATCTGGTCGGCCGACAGCCGCACCGCGCCGCTGTCCGTCGGGCTCATGCCGCCCATGCCTTCCATGCCCTGGGTGCCGCTCCCGCCCGCGCCGGCCGCCGTCGCGCCGCGGTCTCGGTGCAGGCCGAGCCACACCGCCGTGGCAATGGCGCCGAGCACCAGCAGGACCGCGAGCACGGCGGGCCACCGGCGGCGGCGCACGACGGGTCCGTCGTTCGAGGGGTGCGAGCCGCGGTGCGGGGTGGGGGTTTGCGTCGCGCTGGTCACTTGAGTGCCTCCTGACCGATGGTCTGGTCGAGCGCGGCCAGCGACTTGGCGAAGTCGGTCAGCGCCCGGGTGAAGTCCATCTCGTAGTTGTAGAGGGTCGCCTGACGGTCGAGCAGCGCCTGGAAATCGGTGCGCCCGACCTGGAACCCGGCGGTCGCCGCCTCGAGCGCGCCCCGGGCCTCCGGCAGAATGGCCGTGGTGTAGAGCGCGAGCTGCGTCCGGTCGCGTTCGAGGGTGGCGGCCAGTTCCGCGACCCGCGCGCGCACCGTGTTCGCCGCGGACCGGGACTCGGCTTCAACGGCCGCCAGATCGGCCTCGGACTGCAGGACCGCCTGGCGCTGCTTCCGGCCGGCCTGGATCGCAAGGGGAATCGAGATGGTCGCGCTGACCATATCGGTGAAGCCGGTGCGCTGTCCGTATTGCAGCGACACATCGACATCCGGCAGCGTCGCCTTCCGCGCGAGCTCGACGCGGGCGGTCTGCGCCGCCTGCTCTGCGTCGCGCTCCGCGAGCACCGGACTGTGGGCCAGCGCCAGCGACTGCAGGGAGTCGAGCGCCGGCAGCGGCGAGTCCGAGACGCGGGCGCCAGGGCGGGCCGAGGTGAAGTGAATCCGCTTCGCCGTGTCGGCCACGGCGGCGCGGAGGATCGGGGCGGGAAAATGGGGTGATGCCACGGGCGTTTCGCTGGGTCGGTCCAGCAACGCGTTGAGGCGCGCGAGCGCCGCCCGGCGCCCCTCGACGAGCGCCGCCGCCTCGTCGCTCAGCCGCGTCCCTTCGACCCGGGCGCGGAGCACGTCCTCCTGGCCGCTCCGGCCGACGCGGTAGCTGGCCTCGGTCGCCTGCATCAGGCCAACGAGCAGCCGCTGGTTTCGGATCACGACCTCGTAGAGCTGATCGGCCTGGACCAGGTCGTAGTACATCTCGCGCACCTGACGGACCACATCGAGACGCGTGGCGGATGCCCGGGCTCGGACGGCCTCAAGTTCCTGCCGCGCGGCCTCGGTCATGCGGCCGAGCTTCCCAGGATAGGGGAAGGTCTGGCGCACACCGACCGTCTTCATCGTCATGAAATCGGAGAAGCCGGGATGGCCGATCGGAAAGTTGGTGAGCCCGACCATGAGCATCGGGTCGGGCCGGGCGCCGGCCTGCGGCACCTGCGCCGCTGCGGCTCGGACGCGCGAGTCGGCGGCCCGCAGCGCCGGGTTGGCGCTGAGCGCATGCCGGATCAGGGAGTCGAGCGCCGCGGTGGAATCCGTGGTGTCGGCGCCGCTGCGTGGGGCGAGACTAGTGAGCCGGACCGGCGAATGCGCGGCCAGGCCGTCCTGCTGGGCCGCCAGCGACGTCAGGGGCAGCGCCAGCAGCAGGAGCGCCGCGGCGGAAACGTGATGCATGTTGTGACCTCGGTGCGCGCAGCTGCTGGCCCGAATGCGGGGCCAGGACGGCTGCGTGTGCCCACAGGGATCCCGGCGCTATTGCCGGGTCAGGACACCAATGGACGGGCGGGACGCGACCGTGCGTCCCGCACCGGGGTCAGACGATAGGGGGGTGAAACGGGGGGGTGACGACTCGCGATACCCAGGGAGCCGTCGGTGTGGCATAATTTGCCACGGCCTCGGACGTCGGAATGACGAGGCCGCCGCGTGCGGCAACCAGGGCGGGGGCGGCCGGCGCACAGGCGCCGGAGAAGGGGCATGATGCGGGAGCGGCCGGCGGTACTGGATCGCCGGTTCGGTCCGCCGCGCGAGTCGCGCTGGCATCCGGGCCGCGACCATCCGCGATGGATCCGCCGCCCATCACCATCGCCATCGCGCGAGGCTGACTGCCAGCCGTCATCTGCTGCCGGCAGATCACCTGGCTCCCCAGCAACCCAAGCTGGGCCCAGGCAAGAATGACCACAGTGAGCGCGCGCATTATGCGCAACGATACCCGGGACGCGCGGCACTCGCAAGCGACCAAGCCCCGGGCCCGATTTCGGCCGCCTTTGCGATCACCGTGCTCGCATCCGCAGGATCACCTCCGCCGTCAGGCATGCTCCGTCTCACCACCCACCGCCGCCCGGATCGCGACCTCCCGCTTGACCAGCTTGGCCAGCACGTCGGCCTTCCGCGCTCCACCCCAGCATTCCAGCGACAGATCGGCCCCCGCCAGCCGGGGCACCACGGTGATGTCCACCCGGCCCGGCAACAGCTCGGTGCGCAAACCCTCGACGATGGCGGTGTGGCCGCGGTCCAGCCCGTCGGCCACGCGGAGCAGCGCGCTCAGCCGCCGGACCACCGCACGATCGGCAGCCGGGAGGCGGGCGTAGTCGTCGTGCTTCTTCCGCGGCCCGCTCTTGCGATGATAGCGGCTGATCAGCGCGACGAGCAGCCGGTCCCGCGCCGAGAGATTCAGGCGATCGGCGTGCATGATGAGCTGGAAGCTGTGGCGATGGTGCCGCCGGTAGCTCACGATCTGCCCGACGTCGTGCAGCAGCGCGGCGGCCTCCAGCAGCGGCCGCTCCACCGCCTCCGCGCCGAGCTGCGGGCCGAGCTGATCGAACAGGAGCAGGGACAGGTGCCGCACATGCTCCACGTGGCGGCGGTCCGACTGGCACCGCTCGGCGAACTCCCGCACCAGCCGGAGCGGATCGGACCGCCGCTCGCTCCCGGCGCCGGCCATTTCCAGCAGCAGTCCTTCACGGAGGCCGTAGGCACTCACCGTGATGGCGCGCGCGTTGGCCAGCGCCAGCAGCTCGGCGCAGACCGCCACGCCGGCCAGGATGATGTCGGCTCGCTGGGGGTTGAGGCCCGGAACGGTTCGCCGCTGCTCGGGGGTGCGGGTGGCCAGCCATTCGAGCAGGTGCTCCACCTCGGCGGTTGCCACCGACATGCCGTGCACCATGTCGGGCCCGCTCTCGCCCCGCCGCGCGACGACCATCCGGGCCAGGTTGGTGAAGGTGCCGCCCGACCCGATCACGCGGGCGGCGCCCCACTCCCGTCCGGCGAATTCCTTGCGGAGCTGCTTACGAATGTGGGAGCGGAGCTTGCGAACGGCCGCCAGCTGGCTGCCGCGTCCCCCGAGATGCAGCTCGGTGAGCCGGACGGCGCCGAGCGGCAGGGAGAGGGTGAGCTCGACCAGTCCGTTGACCGCGCCGATCAGCTCGAGGCTGCCGCCGCCGATGTCGGCCACGAGGGTGCGGGCATCGTCGAGCTGGAAATGGTGGGCCACCGACCGGTACGAGAGCGCCGCTTCGGTCTCCGCATCGATGATCCGGAGCGGAATGCCGATCTCCGAGCGCACCCGCTGGACAAACTCCTCCCCGTTCGCGGCGTCGCGCACGGCGGCGGTGGCGACCGCGGTCAGCCGCTGGACGCCGCGGCGCTGGCAGACGTCGCGCATGCGGGTGATCGCCTGGATGGCGCGATCCATCGCCTCCGGCGCGAGGCGGCCGGTGGTGGCGAGTCCCTGGGCCAGCCGCGGCTGATCCTTCACTTCGTCGATGACGGAGAGTCCGGACACCGGATCGTACTCGGCCACCAGCAGCCGGATGGAATTGGACCCAACGTCGAGGGCGCCCAGCCGCTCGCGGGTTCCGGGGGCGCCGCGCTCAGGCTCGGTCACGTGCCGGCGACCGCGCCGTGGGGCAGCGCCTCGCCGCCGTCCTCCGCGTGGTGCTTGATCGACTTGCCTTCCACGAGGAAGACCACGTCTTCGCCGATGTTGGTGGCAAGGTCGGCCACGCGCTCGAGGTTCCGACTCACCAGGAACAGGTCCATGCCGGCGCCGATGGTGTGCGGGTCCTCCATCATGTGGGTCAGCAGGATCCGGAAGACCGAGTGATGCAGCGCGTCCACCATGTCGTCCCGGCGGCAGACTTCGCGCCCGCCGGCCGCGTCCCCGCGGACGAACGCCTCGAGCGCATCGGACAGCATGTCGCGGGCGAGACGGGCCATCTCGACGATCTCCGGTTCCGGCGTGATGGGCCGGGTCTGGAGCAGCCGCTGGGTGGACTGGGCGATGTTGACGGCGTGATCGCCCACCCGCTCGAGGTCGTTGGCGATCTTGAGCGCGGAGGTGAGCATACGCAGGTCGCGGGCCATGGGCTGCTGCAGTGCGAGGAGGTTGATGCACTGCTCCTCGATCTCCACTTCCATGTCGTCGATGAGGTGATCGCCGGCGATGACCTGCGCGGCCTTGGCGGGATCGCGCTCGAGCAGCGCGTCCACCGCCAGGCCAAGCGCGGCCTCCGCCTCACCCGACATGGTGAGCAGGCGGACCTTGAGGTCGCTCAGCTCCTCGTGAAAGTGCCGATGGACGTCGCCGCTCATCCGAATCTCCCGGTGATGTACGCCTCGGTGCGCTCGTGCTGGGGCGCGGTGAACAGCCGGTTGGTATCGCCGAACTCGACCAGATTCCCGGCCTCCAGGAAGGCCGTGAAGTCCGAGACCCGGGCCGCCTGCTGCATGTTGTGGGTCACGATGACGATGGTGTAATCCCGCTTCAATTCGAAGATAAGCTCCTCGATCTTCTGCGTCGCAATGGGGTCGAGCGCGGATGCCGGCTCGTCCATGAGCAGCACGTCGGGCCGGTTGCCGAGCGCCCGGGCGATGCAGAGCCGCTGCTGCTGGCCCCCCGAGAGGCCGGTGCCCGGGTCGTTCAGCCGGTCCTTGACCTCGTCCCACAGCGCCGCCTGCCGGAGGCAGCGCTCCACCAGGTCCGGCAGCTCGCGCCGCGGCACCAGCCGGTTGAGCGCCGGTCCGTAGGCGACGTTGTCGTAGATCGTCTTGGGGAACGGGTTGGGGCGCTGGAACACCATGCCCACGCGCTGGCGCAGCGTGACGAGGTCGGCGCCGGCGCCGAACACCGACTCGCCGTCCACGAGGATTTCGCCGCCGTAGCGTGCGCCCGGCACGAGGTCGTTCAGGCGGTTGATGGACCGGAGGACGGTGCTCTTGCCGCAGCCCGAGGGCCCGATGATGGCGGTCACGGCGTTGCGTCGCATCGCGACGTTCAGCCCCTTGATCACCCGTCGGGATCCGTAGGCAAAGGTGAAGTCGCGCACCTCCACGGCGGCCGTGGCGCGGGGATGTTCGGCGGCGGGCATCTCGATCTCGCGAGGGATCATGGTTGTGGTCATCCGAACCGTCCGGTGATGTACGCCTCGGTCTGCGCTTCGCGTGGCGCGGTGAACATCCGCTTGGTGGGGCCGGTTTCCACCATGGTGCCGATGTAGAAGAATGCCGTCGTGTCCGACACCCGGGCCGCCTGCTGCATATTGTGCGTCACAATGATGATGGTGAACCGCTGCTTCAGGTCGAACAGCAGCTCCTCGATGCGCTGGGTTCCCTGGGGATCGAGCGACGCGGTCGGCTCGTCGAGGAGAATCACCTCGGGCTCCGGCGCGATGGTCCGGGCGATGCAGAGCCGCTGCTGCTGGCCGCCGGACAGCGCCATGGCGCTCTTGCGGAGCCGGTCCT
>JBBSCB010000033.1:0-30502 GCA_038250675.1 Gemmatimonadales bacterium | reverse complement strand
CGAGGTTCCCTCGAGTGCACGGTGCAGCCAGTCGCTGGCAAACGGCGCCGCCGGGGCAAGCAGCCGGCTGACCGTGACCAGGGCCTCACGAAGCGTTGCCACCGCTGCCGAATCCGCCGCACTGTCGGGCGCCCAGAAGCGGGCGCGGCTGGTCCGGACGTACCAGTTGGACAGATCATCCACCACGAAGTCCATGATGGCCCGCGTGCCGGCGGTCACGTCGTAGCCGTCCCACGCGGCGACGACCGCCTCCACTGTGGCGGCCAGCCGGCTCCGCAGCCAGCGATCGGCGAGCGTCGGCGCGCCGGTGCCGGCGGCGGCCGCATGCGCCGGTCCCGCTTCGCCGGCGTACCGGCGAAAGAACTCGTAGGTGTTGCGGAGGGTGTTGAAGAACCCGCCCGCCACTTCCGGAATCGCGCGTCGGTCAAACCGCTTGGGCAGCCAGACCTGGCTCGACGTGGCGAGATAGACGCGGATCGTGTCGGCGCCGAACTCGGTGATCGCATCCCACGGATTGACGACGTTGCCGCGGCTCTTCGACATCTTGAGCCCGTCGGCATCCAGCACCAGTTCATTGACGATCACGTGCCGGTACGGCGCCGCGTCAAATGCGGTGGCACCGATCGCGAGCAGCGAGTAGAACCAGCCCCGCGTCTGATCGATCCCCTCGCAGATGAAATCGGCCGGAAAGTGCGCGGCGAACTCCGCCTCATGCTCGAACGGATAGTGCCATTGCGCATAGGGCATGGAGCCGGAGTCGAACCAGGTGTCGATCACCTCAGGCGTCCGGCGCATGCGGCCGCCGCAGGCACAATCCCACTCATACCCGTCGATGAACGGCTTGTGGGGATCGAACTCCGCGGGCAACGGCTTGCCCCATCGCGCGGCCAGCTCGGCGTAGCTGCCAATCACCTCGACGTGGGCATCGTCCCCGTCGCAGACCCAGACCGGGAGCGGCGTGCCCCAGTAGCGGTCACGCGAGAGCGCCCAGTCGACGTTGTTCTCGAGCCACTCGCCAAAGCGACCGGCACCCACCTCGGGGGGATGCCAGTCCACGCTGGCATTCAGTGCCAGCATCCGCTCCTTGATGGTGGAGGTCCGCACGAACCAGGAGTCGCGCGCGTAGTAGATCAGCGCGCTGGAGCAGCGCCAGCAGTGGGGATAGCTGTGGGTGTAGGGGACGGTCAGATGCCAGCGGCCGTCCTGCTTGAGCCGCTGGATGATCAGATCGTTGGTCTCGCGCGCGGTGACCAGCCGGCCTTCCAGCTCCGGCCACGACGTGCCCTGAAAGGTGCCGTCGGCGGCGACCGGGCGGACCAGGGCGAGTCCGTGTTCCTGTCCGGCGGCAAAGTCGTCGGCACCGAACGCCGGGGCCATGTGCACAATGCCGGACCCGTCCGTCGCGGTGACGAATGCCCCCGGCACCACGACGCGCGTCACCGCATCTTCCGGGAGCGCCACGACCTCGAACGGGCGGCGGTACCGGAGCCCCACCAACTCGCGGCCGGAAAACGTCCGCACCGCGCCGAGGTCGGCAAATGTTGGTGCGCCGTTGGCGGCGGAGGTCGGCAGCGACGCGCGGTCGGTGGCCAGCACCAGGCGGCGATCACCGACGACGTACTCGCCGTATTCGAGCTCGGGATTGACCGCGAGCGCCACGTTGGACAGGAGCGTCCACGGCGTCGTGGTCCACACCAGGAGCTCGCGGCCGTCGTCGCCCTCGATCGGGAAGGTGAGGTAGACCGAATTGGTGGTGACGACCTCGTACCCCTGCGCCAGCTCGTGGCTCGAGAGCACCGTGCCGCAGCGCGGGCAGTACGGCAGCACCCGATGGCCGCGGTACAGCAGATCGCGCTCGTGCAGACGGCGGAGGAGCCACCAGACCGTCTCGACGTAGTCGTTGCTGCAGGTGATGTAGGGACGTGCGTAGTCGAGCCAGTAGCCGATCCGGTCGCTCAGCGTCTCCCATTCCGACTGGTAGCGCATCACGCTGGTGCGGGCGCGCGCATTGAACTCAGCGACACCGAACTGCTCGATGTCCCGCTTGCCGCTGAGCTTGAGCTCCTTCTCGACCTCGATCTCGACCGGGAGCCCGTGCGTGTCCCAGCCGGCGATGCGCGTCACCGACCGGCCCTGCATCGTGCGGAACCGGCAGATCAGGTCCTTGATCGTGCGGGCAAAGACGTGATGGATGCCCGGGCGGCCGTTGGCCGTCGGCGGGCCCTCGTAGAACACGAACGGCGTCCCGCCGCGCGTCTGCTCGAGGGTCTGCCGGAACAACCCCTCCGCGGTCCAGCGCTCGAGCATGCTCTGCTCCAGCTGGTCGGGCGTGAGGTCGGGCCACGGTTGAAACGCCATCAGGTCATCCACTCCGCCACTTCAGGTGAATCGGTCCGTCACTGCGCGGGCCGCTCGCCAAACAGCACCGTCCCCAGCCGGAGCATCGTCGCGCCCTCCTCAACCGCCGCGCCGAAGTCCCCCGACATTCCCATGGAAAGCTCCGCCAGATCGAAGCCGCGCCCGATGGCAGCCGCGCTGAGCTCGCGAAGCTCCGCAAACGTCCGCCGCTGGGCCGCCTCGTCGGCGTCGAACGCCGCCATCGTCATTAAACCCCGCAGCCGCAACCGCTCGACCGCGCTCACCGCATCGAGCAGCGCCGCCAGACCGGCCGGGTCCACCCCGCCCTTCTGCGCCTCCGCGGAGCAGTTCACCTGGATCAGCACGTCCTGCCGCCGGTCGTTCGGCGTGCGGCGGCCCAGCTCCACGGCCAGCTCGGCCCGATCGACCGAGTGGATCAGCCCAAACCGGCCCGCCGCCTGGCGTGCCTTGTTGCGCTGCAACCCGCCGATGAGGTGCCACGTGAGCGCCACGTCGGCCGTGGCCGCCTGCTTGGGCAACGCTTCCTGGACCCGGTTCTCCCCGACATCGGTGAGGCCGGCCGCCGCGGCCGCACGCACTGCGTCCGGCCCGTGCGTCTTGGTGACGGCCACAATGCGGACCGGATGCGAGAGCCCGGCGCGTGCCTGCCGATCAGCCACGACGCCAAGCACGTGGGTCAGACGCGCCGCCACGGCCTGCGATTCCATAGCCTTTAAATATATGCGCTTAGCTGCCCGAACGGGAGCGCCGGACCTCAGCGCGAATCCGACCTCGCGGGCTCCCCGAATCGCCGCAACCGAAGCTCGTCGAAGGCTGCCCGCAGGGCCGGATTGGGTGCCAGCTGGAGCGACCGTTCCAGGTTCCGCGCGACGTCGGCGCTGTCGCCCCGCGCCTCGGCCGCGGCCGCCAGCTGCGCAAAGGGCAGTGACAGCGTGTTGGCGATGGAGGCGCTGGTACTCTCGAGCTCGGCCGGCTCGCCGGCGAGGAGTCCGGCATACCGGTAGGTGTTCCACGCCAGTCGGCGCGTCGCCGGGATGTCCACCGGCCGGCCACCGAACGCCGTGGCCGTCACGCCCGGCGCGCTGGTATCCACCGGCGTCGTCTGGAAGGTGAAGCCGAGACCCCGCTGCACGACGTAGTCGCCGAGCCCGGCAAAATCGCGCCCGGCGGTGGCCGCCCAGACGATGGGCCGCCGCCCGAGGTTCTGCTGCAGGATCCGCATCGCAAGAATCTGGTTGGGCTGCGGATAGGTGCCCGGCGGGTAGGTATGGCTGAACGAGCCGAAATTGACGGTGAACCCGTCGCGGCCGAGCGCGATGATCGGTCCGCTCTGGAAGGCGGCCGCGATCTGCTCGTCGGTCATCGTGTGCAGCGGCCAGGCGGGCGCCCGCGGCGACAGCCCGCGCCAGATGGCGGGGGCTGCCGCCTCGTCGAAGGGACGGATGGGAAACTCGCGCAGCTGGCGGATGTACCAGTCGGTATTGGCCAGCGCGAGGCAGACGATCGTCACGTCGCGGCGAATCCCCGCGGCCTCCTGCGCCCACCAGAGCGGGAACGAATCGTTGTCGCCGTAGGTGAAGAGGATGCCGTACGGCGGAACGGAGTTCAGCAGGTCATAGGCGAAGTCGGCGGCCAGCCGCGCGTCCGGGCCCCGCCGCGACGCGGCGCGCCAGTTGAGCGCCACCGGCAGCAGCGCGACGCAGAGCACCCCACCGGCGAGCGCCATCCGGCCACGCTCGGCCCGCTCCAGCACCCATCGTGCGATCGTGGCCAGCCCGATCCCGGCCCAGAGTCCCCAGACCACGAAGCTCACGACAAAGAAGTAGTCCCGCTCCCGCACCTCATGCAGGTTGAAGTCCGGATACTGGTCGTAGCCCTGACTGAATCCGGGTTTGAAATTCATGTAGACCAGAAGTCCGACGCCCGTCACGAGAAAGAGCACGAACAGCAGCCACCAGCCCGGACGATCATGCCGGCGCTGCTTGACCAGGCCGAGACTCCCCAGCAGCAGAAAGAGGATGGTGAACGGCAAACGGACCAGGGAGGTGCTGACCGCCGCACCGGTGAGCCCCTTGGCCCACTGCCAGTCGAAGTACAGGACGTAGTTCTGGATCTGCAGCAGGATGATGCCCAGATTCCGTCCCGGGTTGTCGGGCCCGTGCATGACGGTGGGATCGTCGAGCGGCGTGCGTACCGGGTACTGGGCCCGGCGAATGACCGCGAGCAGCGCCTGCCACGTATGCGGCGCCGCCTCGTTGATGAGCGGGTGCTGTCCAGCACGGATGTACAGGAACAGGTAGGGCGTCAGGCCGATGGCGGCGAGTGCGACGGCAACGACCGCGAACGCCAACGCCCCGGACGACGCGGCAAAGATGCCGGCGGCGAGGAAGCAGACGAGGCCGAGCGTCGTGAGACCAGTGCTGCCGAGCCCGGTGCCGATGAGGAGTACCCAAGTGCCGGCGATCGCGCCGGCGACGGCCCACTCCCGCCGCCGCTCCGCCGGCGCAGCGGCGGGATCGGCATGAATGGTGGCGACGATGAACGCCACGACCGCCGGGCCGACCAGCAGCGCGAGGAGATGGTTGGCAACCGAGACGCCGCCGAGGTAAACGATGAGCAGCAGCACCCGGTCGGCGCCGGGCTGGCCGCGCCGCCGGCGCCACACGTGGCAGAGCCAGCAGATCGCGGCGATGGTGAACGTCGCGACGGCGTACACTTCGGTCTCGTTCGAATTCTGCCAGTTGGTGAACGTGAAGGCGCCGATGAGTGCGGCCGCGGCGGCACCGCCCAGGCGCACCACCCGCGCGCGCCGTTCGTCGAGTCCTTCAGTGAAGTGGCGGAGCGACTCGTGTACGACGAGGAAGAAGCAGCCGGCGCCCAGCGCGCTCAGCAGCGCGCTCAGCAGGTTGGTGCGGACGGCGTACTCCCCGATCGGGACCAGCATGGCCCAGACGTGGGCCATCATCACAAAGAGCGGCGTACCGGGCGGGTGCGGGACGCCCAGCACCCGGGTGGCGGCGATGAATTCGCCGGCGTCCCAGAAGGTGACCGTCGGCGCCAGGGTCAGGATGTATCCCAGCCACACGACGGCGGCGAGGCCCAGCGCGGCGAGGTACGGCGAACGGCGCATGGCGCACCAGGTCAGGAGTGATCGATGGCGTGTGCGAGACGGAGCGACGCGCGCGCGGCGGCCGCGTCATGCACCCGGAAGAGGCGGGCGCCGCGTTCCCAGGCGAGTGCGCACGCGGTGGCGCTGACGCCGTCGCGATCTGCCGGCGCGCTCTCACCGCCCAGAAACCGCTTGCGGGACGGACCAACCAGGAGCGGGCGGCCCAGTGCCTGCAGCGCCCCCAGCTGATCGAGCAGCAACATATTCTGGGGCACCGTCTTGGAAAAGCCGAACCCGGGATCAAGCACGATGCGATCGGGGTGCACACCCGCATCCGTCGCGGCGGTCATCGCCTGACGGAGCTCCGCGATGACGGCCGCGACAACGCCCTCCGGGTATTCTGCGTGCGCGTATGACGCGAGCTCGAGGACCCCGCCGCGGGAATGCATCAGGACAAGGCCGGCCCCGGCGGTGGCGACGGTGGTGGCCATCGCGGGGTCCAGCCGCAGTGCGGACACGTCGTTGACGATCGCGGCGCCGGCATCGAGCGCTGCCCGGGCCACGCCGGCCTTGACGGTATCGACCGAGATCAGCAGCGCCGGGTGGCGCCGCGAGAGCGCGTCGATCACCGGCACGACGCGGCCGAGCTCCACCTCCGCATCGACGGCTGCCGTCCGACCCGGGCGCGTCGACTCGCCGCCCACATCAATCAGGTCCGCGCCGGCGTCCAGCAGCACCTCGGCATGCAGCAACGCGGCATCGACCGACCCGTGGCGGCCGCCGTCACTGAAGCTGTCGGGCGTGACGTTGAGGATGCCGGCCAGCACCGGGCGGTCGAGCGCGACGGCGCCGCGCGCCGTGACCCACTCGGTCGGCGGCGTCGGCGGCAGCGCGAGGCCGATCGCCACTGCCAGCTCCCGCAGCGGTTCGGGTACCACCCAGGGGCGGGCCAGTGCGCTCAGCCGGGCCTGACTCCCGGCGAGGACGGCCCAGTCATCCCCCGAGACGACTCCCAGGCCGATCCTGCCGCTGTGAATGACGACGGCCTCGACGGTGGCGGGCTCGAGACCGGACACGAGAAACGCGGCGGGGTGAAGTCCCCCCGCCGCGTCCCGGGCACGTCCCGCATCCCAGCCGTGCGAGCGCAGCGCGTCTTCCACCGCCCGCGGCGAATGCGCCGCCAGCGGCACGACTCTCACGCGCCCGCGGGTTCCGGTGGGATCCCCAGAATCGGTCCGCGCGCTGCCACTGCCGCCGTCCGCGGTGGGCTGGCCGGCACCGCGGCCGGTTCACTCGGCGGAAGCGGTCGGGGCGGCAACGTCTCTCCCTTGACCAGCTTC
Organism: Gemmatimonadales bacterium; assembly: GCA_038250675.1. Taxonomy (GTDB): domain Bacteria; phylum Gemmatimonadota; class Gemmatimonadetes; order Gemmatimonadales; family GWC2-71-9; genus JAICUF01. Next base: position 23,674 of record JBBSCB010000033.1, on the reverse strand, counting down.
TCCATGTCCTCGCGATCGATGGTCTCGCGCTCGAGGAGCGTGGCCGCAATGCGGTCAAGCAGCTCGCGGTTGTCGGTGAGGATCGCGCGGGCGCGCGCGTGCGCTTCGTCCAGCAGCCGCTTGATCTCGTCGTCCACCATTTCAGCGGTCCGCTCGGAGACTTCCCGTCGCTGGCCAAACTCCCGGCCCAGGAAGATCTCCTGCTCACGGTCGCCAACGGCCATCATGCCGACACGATCGCTCATGCCGAACTGCGTCACCATCCGGCGTGCGATGGCGGTTGCCTGCTCGATATCGCTGCCGGCACCGGTGGTGACCTTCTCGGGGCCAAAGACGATTTCCTCCGCCACACGCCCGCCGAACGCGATGGCCAGCCGGCCGAGCAGGAACTCCTTGGTCATGCCGTAACGGTCGCGGTCGGGCAGCGACGTCATGAGGCCGAGCGCGCGGCCGCGTGGCACGATCGTCACCTTGTGAATGGGATCGGCGCCCTCGACGTTGAGCGAGACGACGGAGTGGCCCGCCTCGTGGTAGGCGGTGAGCTTGCGGTCGTCGTCCGAGAGCTGGAGACTCCGGCGCTCGACGCCCAGGATCACCTTGTCCTTGGCCTCCTCGAAGTCGCTCATGTCCACCAGCGACTTGTTGCGTCGGGCGGCCAGGAGGGCGGCCTCGTTGACGAGATTGGCCAGGTCGGCGCCGGCGAGGCCGGGCGTACCCTTGGCCAGCGTCTCGAGGCGGACATCGGACGCAAGCGGAATCTTGCGCGTGTGCACGCGGAGGATCCCTTCCCGGCCCCGCACGTCCGGCGCGTCCACCACGATCTGGCGGTCGAAACGGCCGGGACGCAGCAGCGCGGGGTCCAGCACATCGGGGCGGTTGGTGGCGGCAATCAGGATGACGCCGTCGTTGGACTCGAAGCCGTCCATCTCCACCAGCAGTTGATTGAGCGTCTGCTCCCGCTCGTCGTGCCCGCCGCCGACGCCGGCGCCGCGGTGCCGGCCCACGGCGTCGATCTCGTCGATGAAGATGATGCACGGCGCGTGGGCCTTCCCCTGCTCGAACAGGTCCCGCACGCGGCTGGCGCCGACGCCGACGAACATCTCCACGAAGTCCGAGCCTGACATCGAGAAGAACGGGCGGCCGGCCTCACCGGCTACGGCGCGGGCCAGCAGCGTCTTGCCGGTGCCCGGGGGGCCCACCAGCAGCGCGCCCTTGGGCAGGCGGCCGCCCAGCCGGGTGAACTTCTGCGGATCCTTGAGGAACTCGATGATCTCCTGCAGCTCGACCTTGGCCTCATCCGCGCCGGCGACATCCGCAAAGGTCACCTTGGGCGTGTCACCGGTGAGCAACTTGGCCTTCGATTTGCCGAACTGGAATGCGCGACTCCCGCCCGCCTGGAGCTGGCGGAGGATGAAGAACCACATGCCGATGATGACGATCCACGGCAGCGCGCCGATCAGCAGCGCCGTCAGTCCGCCGCGCGGCTCCTTGGCTGTGATGGGGATGTTGGCGGCCTCGAGGCGCTTGAGGAACTCCTCGCTGTTGGCGATCGGCAGCAGCACCTTGAAGCTGTGCGCCGGACGTCCGTCCTGCGTCACCTGCGTCTTGAAGTCGCCCTCGACGCTCCGGCCGTCGAAGACTTCGACCTTGGCGACGTTGTTGGCGCTGAGCTGCGAGCTGAAGTCGCTGTAGGAGAATTCCTGCACGCCGCTCCGCTGCTTGTTCATCATGTTGAACAGCGCGAGCGCCAGGAGGCCCACCAGCAGCCAGAGCGCCAGGTTCTTGCTCACGTTGGCCCAGTTGGCCTTGGGAGGCCGGGGCGGGATGCGATCTGCCATTTATTCCAAGTCCCCGATGAACGGGAGGTGTCTGAAGTTCTCCGCGTGGTCCAGTCCGTAGCCCACCAGAAACGCCGGCGGCGCGCTGAAGCCGACGAACCGCAGCTCGGCCGGCGGCGCCGGCGCGAGATGCTTGTCGAGCAGCGAGCAGATCGCCAGACTCCGCGGCCGCCGCGCGCCGAGCAGCTTCATGAGGTGCTGCAACGTCTTGCCGGTGTCAATGATGTCCTCTACCACCAGAATGTGCTTGCCTTCGAGCTGCGTCGCCGGATCGTACAACAGATGAATGACGCCGCTCGACACCGTGTCGTTGCCGTAGGAGCTCGCCACCAGGAAGTCTACCTGGAGCGGCCGCTCGATCTTCCGGACCAGGTCGCTCAGGAAGATGAAGCTGCCCTTGAGCAGGCCCACGACCAGCAGCTCGCCGTCCGGGTACGCCGCCGTGATCGCTTCGCCCAGCTCCGCCACCCGTGCCGCGATGGTGGCTTCATCGAAGACGATCGACTTCATATTCCGGCCGCCGGTGCGGCGCAGCACTTCAGGGGTACGTGACGTCGACACGCAGCGCCTCCGAGCCTTCCGCAGGAATCAGGGCATCGGCCCGGCAGACGCCGGGAACCCAGACGGCCCCTCCGTCCGCCACGAACACCGGCCACGCACCGCGGCGACTCCGCGGGACCCGCGCTTCCTGAAAGCAGCGAACCAGCGCCCGGGTTCCGCGACCGCCGAGCGGCCGGAGCGCGTCGCCGGGCCTGGCGTCACGCACACCCAGCACCACCGGCGGAAACCACGCGGTCATCGAGCGCCGCTCATGCGCGGCGGGTGCCGGTTCCGCGCGCCAGCGGATCGACCATCCGCCCCACTGCGCCTCGCCCGCCGCATCCGTAAGAGCGCGCGCCGCCGGCGTCACAGCCCTCCGGTACACCCGCAGCCGGCCGACGGAAAGCTCGGCCCGCCAGCCATCACCGAGCGGCGTCTCGCGTCCGCTGGTGCCGCGCGCCAGCAGATCCAGCACGGCTGCCATGCGCCGCTCGCCGATGCGACAGCCGGAGCGGCGCGCGGCCGCGCGAATCACCCCTTCGGCAACCGCTGAATCATACCCGAGCAGCGGGGTCGCAGCAATGGAAATTCCCTCTGGATCCGCGACGCAGTCGAGCCCGGGAATCTCCGCCAGAACGCCGTCCCATGCCATCCGGTCGCGGGCCGCGAGACGGGCGGTGCGATTGAGATGCTCGACGACGTCGGGCAGTCGCGCCGTCAGGCCGGGCATTACGCTCGTGCGCAACCACGATCGCAGGTGAGCCGGATCAGTGTTGGCGGGATCGCTCCAGCACGCGAGCCCACGCTCGTGCACGTACCGCGCCAGTTCCTCGCGCCGGAACGGCAGCAACGGCCTGACCAGGCGGCCGCGTCGCACCGCCATCGCCGCCAGCCCGGCAGGTCCCGAGCCGTGCATCAGGCGCATGAGCACCGTCTCGGCCTGATCGTCGGCGTGATGCGCGGTAAAGAGCGTCGCCGCACCGTGCCGGGCACACACGTCCTCGAGCCAGGCGTAGCGGGCGGCGCGGGCGGCGGTTTCGGTCGTGCCGGGGCCGAGTGCGAGGCGTCCCAGTTCGAACGGCATGCGGTGCAGCGCCGCGAGCCGTTTGACCGCGGCCGCAACCTCGGCACTCGCGGGATGAATCCCGTGATCGGCGTGGGCCACGATGAGCCGGAGGCGGTGGGCCGACTGGCTCGACGACAGCAGGTCGAGCAGCGCGACCGAATCGGGACCGCCGGACACGGCGACGACGGCGGCGCCGGGTTCCAGCGCCAGCGCGCCGAGGCCGGCGACAAATCGATCGACGAGGGGCATGGTGAAAGGTAGTCCGGTTGCCCGGCCGCGCCATTCGAATGCGTCACGTGAGGTGATGCGGCTAAGTCTTCCGACTCCAAGGGATTGGCGAGTCGCTGCAATGACGGCTGGTGTCGCGCAGGCTGAAATGCCGACAGGGCGACCAGTAGCGGCCGCCCCGTCCCTGTCCTGTCATGCGCTCTGTCCATATAGCAGGGGCGGGACTCGAACCCGCGACCCCGGCATTATGAGTGCCGTGCTCTAACCAGCTGAGCTACCCTGCCGAAACGAGCGGCAATCCTACCTGTCCCGACGCCGCCCAGTCAAGGATCGCTGTCCGGGGCGATGCGATACACGTACTCACCCTTGCCGATCATGCCGAGTCGCTCGCGGGCCACGCGTTCCTGGACGCGCGGGTCGGTGCGAATCGCCTCGGCGGCCGTCCGGAGCGAGTCGATGCGGTGACGGAGGGCGCGCAACGAATCGGCTTCATCGGCGGCGCGGCGCCGGAGCACGAGATAATCCCAGGTGCTGTATTCCCCGCACTCCACCGCAAAGATCAGGGCGCCCGCCACGGCGGCGACCGCCAGCCACCGCGCCGGGCTCACAGCGCGTAGAGGTCCCGACCCGGGTAGTGGGCCAGATCGCCCAGCTCTTCCGCGATGCGGAGCAGCTGGTTGTACTTGGCGGTGCGGTCGGTGCGGCTGGCGCTCCCGGTCTTGATCTGCCCCGCCCCGGTGGCGACCGCCAGATCGGCGATGAACGTGTCTTCGGTTTCGCCCGATCGGTGCGAAATGATCACGCCGTACGCGCTCCCCTTGGCGAGCTCGATGCACTGCAGCGTCTCGCTGAGCGTGCCGATCTGGTTCAGCTTGATGAGAATGGCATTGGCCGCGCCGTCCTCGATGCCGCGCCCCAGCCGGTCCACGTTGGTCACGAAGATGTCGTCGCCCACCAGCTGCACCCGCTCGCCGAGGCGGTCGGTCATGGTGTGCCAGCCGTCCCAGTCGTCCTCCGCGAGGCCGTCCTCGATCGAGACGATGGGATAGTTCTGTACCCAGCTCTCGTAGAGGTCCACCATGCCCTCGGCCGGCCGCCGGCTCGTGTCGCCCTTCTTGAACACGTATTCGCCATCCACGTACAGCTCGGACGCGGCCACGTCGAGCGCGATGGCGACATCGGTGCCCGGCTGATATCCCGCCGCCTGGATCGCCTGCATCACGACATCGAGCGCCGCCTCGTTGGACGGCAGCATCGGCGCAAAGCCGCCTTCGTCTCCGACGGCCGTCGACAGCCCCATCCCGGTCAGCACCTTCTTCAGCGCGTGGAACACCTCGACACCGGTCCGCAGCGCATCCGCGAACGTCTCGGCGCCGACCGGCACGACCATGAACTCCTGCGCGTCGACGTTGTTGGAGGCGTGCGCCCCGCCGTTCAGGATGTTCATCATCGGCACCGGCATCACCCGCGCCATCGGGCCGCCGAGATAGCGATAGAGCGGGAGACCGCAGTCCTGCGCAGCTGCGCGCGCCACCGCCAGCGAGACGGCGAGGATCGCGTTGGCGCCCAGCTTGCCCTTGCTCGGTGTGCCGTCCGCATCCATCATCTCCGCATCCACGGCGATCTGGTCGGCGGCAGCCATCCCCTCGAGCCGCGGCCCGAGCACTTCGTTGACGTTCCGCACCGCCTCGGTCACTCCCTTGCCGCCGTAGCGCTTCGAGTCGCCGTCGCGCAGCTCCGCCGCCTCATGCTCGCCGGTCGACGCGCCGCTCGGCACCGCCGCCCGGCCCTGCGCGCCGCTGGACAGCACGACTTCGGCCTCGACCGTCGGGTTGCCCCGGCTATCGAGAATTTCGCGACCGCGCACTTCGATGATTGTGCTCATGGGATGGGGGCTGAGGTGAGAGACCGACGGGACGGAAGCGGGAACCTAGCGGCCGCCCGGAGGGGCGTCAACGGCGCGCGGCCGCGCCCGGCACGGCGCCGAAGTGATCGTATCCGCGGACGTCCACCGGCGCGCCGCTGCGTAGTGCACGCACCGCCGCCCCCGTCTGAACCACGCCGATAAGGGTGAGCGGAACGCCGCACGCACGTATGAACGCGTCCCGGTCCGCCGCGGCAAACTGCGCAGGCATGGTGGCCAGCAGCTCATAGTCCTCGCCGCCGGCCGCCGCGACGAGCGCGACATCATCGCCGGCGGGCGCCGCGAGCCCCGCGAAGATCGGGAGGAGATCCAGATCGAGCTCGATCGCGACGCCGGACGCGGCCGCGAGATGGCGCGCGTCGGCGACGACACCATCGCTCACATCGACCATGGCGGTGGCCCCGTGCGCCGCGAGCCACTGCCCCGCAGCGATCCGCGGCTCGGGCCGCGCGAATGCCGTGCGCACCGCAGGTGACGGCTCGTGACCGGCGGCCCACGCCGAGACCGCCGCGTGTGCGCCACCCAGGGCGCCGGTGATCCAGACGGTGTCGCCGGGTGCCGCGCCTGCGCGGGTCACGGGACGAGCTGCCCGGCCCACGACAGTGACGGCGATGCTCCACTGCGGGCCCCGCGACAGGTCGCCGCCCAGCACCAGCCCGCCGACCGACGCCGCCGCCGCGGCGACGCCGTCCATGAGCGCCACGACGTCCGCCTCGGCGGCATCGCCGGGAACGACCACCGCCACGAGGAGCCCCACGCAGCGCGCGCCGTCCGCGGCGAGGTCGGACAGCGCCGCGGCCGCCGCACGCCAGCCGATTTCCGACTGCGCGAGCCACGCGCGCCGGAAGTGCACGCCCTCGACGCTCACGTCGGTGCTGAGCACCAGCGATTCGGCGTCGTCCGGGATGACCGCGCAGTCATCGCCGAGCGGCGCCGCCCGTGGGCCCAGCGTGCGGGCGATGGCCCGGATCCGGTCGAACTCACCACCGGCACCGAGTGCCAGGTGGCTCACGGCCGGACGGCGTCGAGCCGGAAGCGTACCAGCCCGCCGGACGTGGCGATCCAGAGAAAGTCGGGATCCACCGCAAGATCGAATACGTCGCCGGGGAGGTCGCCGGCGAGGAGCGGACGGAGCGCGGGCGAGGTCACCCGCGCGAAGGCGACGCCGTTGTCGCCCGCCACCCAGAGGCCGCCACGATCGGCAACCAGCGTGCGCAGCGGCCCGAGCACCACCGACAGCGACGGGCCGAGCGACCAGCCGCCGCGGGGCGCGCGCCAGAGGAGCCGGTCCGGAGTGAGCGCGACGAGCGTATCGGCCAGCCATGCAAGGCCGACGACCGGCGCCTGCAGACTGGCCGTGGTCAATCCGGCGGGGCGCACGACCTCGCCCGAGTCGCCGACCGTCAGCAGCAGCCCGGCCGGCGTGCCGATCCACGTCGTGTCCCCCGAGATGGCGAGCCCCAGCGCCGCGCCGGAGAACCCCCGCGCCACCGTGTGCACCCGGAGCGAATCGTCGATGCGTACGATGCCGCGCGGCGTACCTGCGGTGATCATCCCGTGGCGGGACACGAGCGCGAGCACACGCGAGTCGGGAAGTCCGTCGCCTTCCGCAAAGACGCGGTCCCTCCCCCGGGAGGGATCCAGTCGCACAACGCCGTGCTCGGTGCCGGCCCAGAGCGCCGCGCCCTGACCGACGATGTGCCGCACCTGCGTGAACGGCAGCCCCGTCGCCGCCGGGCCCTGGACCGTGTTGAACTGGCTCAGGTCGGACGCGACGAAGGTGAACCCCACGTCGGAGGCGGCCGTCTGGTCGTTGGCGGCCCAGACACCGCCGGGCACCGGGTAGACGGCACCGACGAGATTGCCCGGCAGTCCGAACGGTAGCCGCTGCGGCAGCGCCGCGCCCTCCGACAGATAGAGCACGCCGCGCCCCCAGGTGCCGAGGTACCAGCCACGCCGGTCGAACGCGCGGGTGGCGCCGGTGAAGCGAACCGGGCGCATGCGCGCGTCCAGCAGGATCTGGGCGCTGTTGGCCTGGAGCGTCGGGTTGGTGCGCACCGCCTCCGAGACCGGAGTCGGCTCGACCGGACGTGCCGGCGGTGTGGTGGGCATGGCGATGAACGCCCCGCGCGGCAGTGACATCCAGCCGTTGCCGGTGCGCAGATAGAGACCCTGGAATGGCGCGTTGAGATCAAACGCAATCGCCTGCACCGCGCCGGAGACGTCTCCCTGCGTCCAGCGCATGGCGTCCGGCTCGAAATGAACCCACCCCTCAGGCCGGGCCAGCCACAATGAGTTGTCCAGCGGATCGACCAGCGCCGAAAAGACCCGCGTGAGCAGGCCCGGCTCGATCGGCTCGAAGGGACCTTCCCAGCGCTGAAACTGTGGACGCCAGATGAGCAGCGCCGTCGGTGAGGTGACGAAGACGCGGTCCGATGCGGCCGCAACCGACGTGATATGGGAGAAGTCGCCGATGACGGTCCGCTCGCTCGGCAGCCACTCGCGGCTGGGGCGCGCAGTAACCTGCGCGCGAAGCGCACCGGCCAGGGTCAGCAGTGCGACAGCAACAGCGGTCAGCTTGATCATGGGAAGAAATCTACGCGCGGCGCGCCCCGAGTGGTGCCTCACGTCCCCGCGGGCACCGACAGCTCAAGGAGAATGGGCAGCCGCGGCACCGCGGGCGCGCGGCGCAGCACTTCCCAGACATGCCAGAGATCCGGCAGGGCCGCGACGACGTCCACCGGCCGCATGCTGCGGGCGCCGTGGCGCCGGGCGGCGATGTCGGCCGCGCGTCCCAGCGCCTGCGCGCCGACCCACGTCGCGTCGAACCGGTCGACGCCCTGCGCCAGGAGCGCCCCGATGATGCCGCTGAGGAGATCGCCGCTGCCGCCGGTGGCAAGGCCCGGGTTCCCCGCGGCGACTGTGGCCGGCGCACGCCCCGGTGCGGCGATGACGCTCGGCACGCCCTTGAGCAGCACCACGGCGCCCGCTCGATCGCTCGCGTCCGCCGCCGCCTGCCACGGGTCGGTCTCGGCCCCTGCCGCGAGATCCGGAAAGAGCGTGCGGAACTCGCCGGGATGCGGCGTCAGCACGAGCGCGGACCGGGCGCACAACGTGCTGAGCTCGGGCACCGCGCCCTGGAACAGGACCAGCCCGTCAGCGTCGAGCACGACGGTGCTGGAGGCCCGGATCACGTCCGCGGCAAAGGTGCGCTGCGCGGGATTGCGACCGAGCCCGGGCCCCAGCACCACCGCATCGGCCTGGCCCAGGAGCTCCAGCAGTGCCGCTGAGGGCGACGCATCGAAGTCCTGCTCGATCGTCTGGACATCGGGCTCCGCGGTGCGGAGCGCCGCAAGGGCGGCGGCCGGCGCCGCGACATGCACCAGGCCGGCGCCGGTGGCAAAGGCGGCACGTGCCACCATTCGTGCCGCGCCGACCATGGCGGCGGCGCCCCCAACGACGACGACGCGTCCCCGATTTCCCTTGTGGAAATTCGAGTGGAACGGCGGCATACGCTGGGCGGCGGGCGCATCGGTCACGAGCCAGGGCCAGCCGCCGGACGATGGCGGATGGCCGATATCGGCCACGATCACGGCGCCGCACTCGTCGCGGGCCAGCAGGTGTCCGCGGCCGACACCGCCGAACGTGATCGACATGTCGGCGCGGGCCGCCCCGTGCACCACGCCAGTGGCCAGATCCACGCCGGTGGGCCCGTCCACGGCGACGACCGGTACACTGAGATCGGCCATCCGTTGGAGCAGCGCGGCGATGGGCGGGCGCGGCGCACCCCGGGCGCCGGTGCCCAGCAGCGCGTCGACCACGATGCCGATCGCGGGCCAGGGGCCGTCGGGTGGCAGCTCGCGCACCCCTTCCGTGGCGGCCAGCGCGGCGGCGTCCGCACAGAGCGGACTGCGCTCGCCCGGCGGGGACGCCACCCAGACGGCGAGCCCGGCGCGATGCAGCGCACGCGCCGCAACCCACCCGTCGCCGCCGTTGTTCCCGGAGCCCGCTGCGACGAGCACGCCTCGCGCCGCGGCGGAGGCGTATCGCAACACGAGGATTTCCGCCACGGCACGACCGGCGACCGCCATGAGCGTGGCGGGGGCGATCCCGGCGCGACCGGCAAGGTCGTCCCACGTGCGCGATTGTTCCGGCGAGAGCACGGGAAGTGGAGACATCAGGGGGATTCTGCGGGGTTGAGCGGCGCGCACGGGCGGGCGCCGCGGGGACCGACGCTACGTGGACGACGGGCCGATGGCACGGCCAAAGGAGATCTCGCCGTTATGGATCCGCAGGTTGAAGCCGCAATCGGGATTGCTGCAGACCCACGCCTTGCAGGTGATCGATGCGCCGTCACGACCGTAGTCGGACCGGACGTCCACGGTGCCGTCCTCATGCGGATTCCCGTCAGGCCCCTGGTACCCCCTGCCAGTCGTACGGCGCGTCGAACGCCTGGGCAAAGTCGTAGACCTGGGAAAAATCGGCCTCGCTGTCGCCGGGCTGCGTCACCAGCAGTCCGATCTCGACCAGCGTATAGACGATCCGGCCGATGTCGTCGGTGCGGGTGATGCCCCAGTGCTTCAGCACCGTTCCCGCCATCAGTCCGAACTGCGCGCGGGCCAGGTCGCGGCAGGCCCACGCCAGCTCCGCACCGGTGACGTGGCGGCGCACGTCGAGCTGGCCCTGGAGATACTCGATGGCGGCAAGCACGAAGAGGTACCCGCGCTCATGGAACACACCGCCGCGCGCGCGAATCCGCGCCATCACGTCAGCGGCAAACTGGAGCTCGTTCACGTCCGCGCTCCGGCGGCGGCGGCCACGGCCGCCTGATAGAGCGGAAACTCCTCGCTCAGCTCCTCCACCTCACGTCGTACCGCGCTGAGCGTGGCATCGTCGGGCGTGGTGAGCGCGCGATCGATCAACCCGGCAATGTGCTCCATGTCCGCCGCGTCCATGCCCCGCGTCGTGATCGCCGGCGTGCCCAGTCGGATGCCGCTGGTGACGAATGGCGACTCGGGATCGTCGGGGATCGTGTTCTTGTTGACGGTGATCCCGGCACGACCGAGCAGCGCTTCGGCCGCCTTGCCGGTCAGTCCCTTGGGCCGGAGGTCCACCAGCATCAGATGGGTATCGGTGCCGCCGGACACGATGGCAAACCCGCGATCGACCAGCGCCGCGGCGAGGGCGCGCGCGTTGTCCACCACGGCGGCGGCGTAGGCGCGGAAGTCGGGCGTGAGCGCCTCACCGAAGGCCACCGCCTTGGCGGCGATAACATGCTCGAGCGGGCCGCCCTGGGTCCCGGGAAAGACCGACCGGTCCACCGCCTTGGCCAGATCGGCCCGGCAGAGAATCAGCCCGCCGCGCGGACCGCGAAGCGTCTTGTGCGTCGTACTGGTGACGATGGCCGCATGCGGCACCGGCGAGGGATGCACGCCGCCGGCCACCAGCCCCGCGAAGTGCGCCATGTCCACCAGCAGCGAGGCGTCCACCTCGTCCGCGATCGAGCGGAAGGCGGCGAAGTCGATGATCCGCGAGTAGGCGCTGCCCCCGGCGATGATCATGCGCGGGCGCTCGAGCCGCGCCTGCGCCCGCACGGCGTCGTAGTCGATCAGGCCGGTTGCCGGGTCCACGCCGTAGTGCACGGCGCGCCAGATCCTGCCGCTGTGGTTGACCGACGCGCCGTGCGACAGATGGCCGCCGTGTGGCAGCGCCATCCCCATGAGCAGCTCGCCCGGCTTGAGCAGCGCCATGAAGGCCGCAAAGTTGGCCTGCGCCCCGGAGTGCGGCTGCACGTTGGCGTGCTCGGCGGCGAACAGCGCCTTGAGTCGGTCGATCGCCAGCTGCTCGATCCGATCCACCACCTCGCAGCCGCCGTAATACCGCTTGCCCGGGTATCCCTCGGCGTACTTGTTGGTGAGCGGCGTGCCCATCGCGTCAATCACGGCACGGCTGGCGAAGTTTTCGCTGGCGATCATCTCCAGGCCGCGCCGCTGCCGCGCCAGCTCCTGGTCCACCAGCGCCGCGACGACGGGGTCCGCGGTCCGGAGCGTCGCGTTGTGATCGAGGCTCATGTCAGCACCCCGTCGGCCTTTGCGACGCGCGCGGCGTGCCGGCCGCCCTCGAAGGCGGGGTCGGTGCCGACGTCGAGCGGTTCCAGGCCGGCGTGGCGGAGCTCGGCGATGAGCCGCTGCTTCAGGGCGAAGCCCGCGTGATTGGATGCGATGGGAATGACTTCAGGCATGGTTCAATGTAGGAGGGAGGCCCGGAAAGGCGGAAGGGCAAATCCGCCCTTCCGTCCCGGCCACGATCAGTTGCGCCGGCTTCCCATCCACATCCGGTCGAGGCCGGCGACCGCGGCAATCCGCTGCTCCGCCAACCGGTCGGCCGCCTGGAACGTGGGAATCCCGTCGCGTCGTGCGATCTCGAAGATGCGGGTGAGGGTGTCGTAGATCTCGCCGGCCTTCTTCTTGGAGCGCTCCTCCGGCCAGCGGTGCAGCTCGCCGTAGACGTTGATCACGCCGCCGCCGTTGATGACGTAGTCGGGCGCGTAGGTGATTCCCTTCTGCTCCAGCTGCTCGCCGTGCCGCTCCTCGGCCAGCTGGTTGTTGGCGCCGCCGGCGATGATCTCGACCCTGAGCCGCTTGAGGGTGTCGTCGTTGATCGTGGCGCCCAGCGCGCAGGGCGCATAGATCTCGGCCTTCTGATCGTAAATGGCGTCCGGCGCCACCGTGCGGGCGGCGAATTCCTCGACCACCCGCTTGACCTTCTCGGCGTCGATGTCGGTGACGATCAGTTTCGCACCCTCGGCATGGAGGTGCCGCGCCAGATAGTAGGCGACCTTGCCGCACCCCTGCACCGCCACCGTCTTGCCGTTCAGACTATCGCTGTTCCAACGGGCCCGGGCCGTGGCCTTCATCCCCATGTAGACGCCGTACGCCGTGATGGGCGACGGATCGCCCGAGAGGCCCATCAGCCCCGCGACGTGATCGGTTTCGAGGCGAACGTATTCCATGTCGGCGGGGCTGGTGCCGACGTCCTCGGCTGTGATGTAGCGTCCGTTGAGCGTCTCGATGAATCGGCCATGCGCGCGGAAGAGCGCCTCGCGGTTCACCAGCTTGTTGTCGCCCAGGATCACTGACTTGCCGCCCCCGAGATTGAGCCCGGCGACCGCCGCCTTGTAGGTCATGCCGCGCGCCAGACGGAGCGCGTCCGTGATGGCGTCGTCGGTGCTGGCATACTGCCAGAACCGGGTGCCCCCGAGCGCCGGCCCCAGCGTGGTGTCATGAATCGCAATGATGCCGACGTAGCCGCACGACGGATCGTGGCCCATCACGAGCTGTTCGTGGCCCCGGGACTGCATCGTGGCAAAGATGTCCATCGAGTGCGACTCCAGTTGAGGCGGAGGGTCGGTGACGGGCGACCGCGCGAGGGTCAGCGGGCCCCGTACTCATGGAATCCGCGGCCCGCCTTGCGGCCGAGGTAGCCGGCTGCAACCATTTTGCGCAGCAGCGGGCACGGGCGGTACTTGTCATCGCCGAGGCCGCGGTGCATCACCTCGAGGATGGCGAGGCAGACATCGAGACCAATGAAGTCGGTGAGCGCCAGCGGGCCCATCGGGTGGGCCATGCCCAGCTTCATGACGGTGTCGATCGACTCGGGTGTCGCCACGCCCTCCATGACGCAGAAGATCGCCTCGTTGATCATCGGCATCAGCACGCGGTTGGCCACGAAGCCGGGATAGTCGTTCACCTCGACCGGGGTCTTGCCGAGTGCGCGGGCCAGCTCCATGACGGTGGCGGCCGTGGCGTCGGACGTGGCGTGACCCCGGATCACCTCGACGAGCTGCATCACCGGCACCGGATTCATGAAGTGCATCCCGATCACCTGCGCGGCCCGTCCGGTCCGGGCCGCGATCTCGGTGATCGAGATCGAGCTGGTGTTGGTGGCGAGGATCGTGTCCGGCGGGCAGACGCGGTCGAGCGTTTCAAAGATGGCGAACTTGACCGCCGGGTTCTCGCTGGCCGCCTCCACCGCGATCGCGGCGCCGGCAGCGGCATCGAGCGACGTCGCCGACGTGATTCGGCCCAGCAGGAGGTCCACCGCCCCGGGCGCGAGCGTCCCCTTCTTCACCTGGCGGTCCGCGTTGCCCCGGATAGTCGTGACGGCGCGCTCCAGCGCCGGGCCCGACGTGTCGATGAGCGTGACGTCCCATTCGTGCTGGGCAAAGACGTGCGCGATGCCGTTCCCCATGGTGCCGGCACCGATGATGGCGGCGCGAGTCATGCGCGTTTCCTTCCTGCCCACCGGATGAGGGCGAGCGTGGCGAGCGAGATGGCGACGGTCGCTGTCAGGCCGCCCTCGGGTCCGAACTGCCCGCCGGTGAGCCACGCGGGACCGCCGGCGGAATAGTCGATGAGCGGAATCCGGAACGGCAGGCCGCTCACCGGTGCATCGGCGGCGGCGAGCGCCGCGTTCCACCCCAGATGGGCGCCGAGCGCCGTCCAGATGCCGCCCGGCGCGTAAAAGGCGGCGGCGAGAAAGACGCCCGCGACCGCGATGTTGGCGAGGCCGAGCGCGGAGACGTCCGGATTGAGCAGGTGCATCGCGGCAAAGACGATGGCCATGACGATCACGGCGGGTCCCCGGCCGAGCGCGGTCGCCAGCAGCACGAGCGGCAGGCCACGGAACATTACCTCTTCCGCCAACGCCGCCGGCGCCAGGATGCCCACCGTCTTGCCGAGCTGCGCGAGGTAATCCCCGGCCGATCCGGCCTCGCGCATCCAGCCGGCACCACCGGCGGCCACTCCCAGCGCCAGCGCGACGCATGCCGCGAGCAGCCCGAGCGACAGCCCGACGCCGAAGCCGCGGCCGGCGTGCGGCTCCCGATAGCGCAGCTCGGTCCAGGTGACCCCGACGAGCTTGACGCCCAGCAGCCAGGTGACGCCGAGCGCGGCGCCGAGCGCGACGAGTGTCTGGAGGACCATCTGCGGCGGCGAAGGGCGGCGGAGCCAGTCGAGCGCGGCCGGCACCGAGCCGCTGAACACCGTCGCGCCGATCAGCACGAGCGCGATCGCGATGAGGTAGGTGAGTATCAAGAAGGCGATCGAGATTCCGATCGCCCCCGCGGCGCCCCGCCGCCCGCGCTCTGCCGCCGGGGGCGTCAGATCCGCTCCACGCTCATGGCGACGGCATTGCCGCCGCCCAGGCAGAGCGTCGCCAGCCCGGAGCCGGCACCGCGATCCTGCAGCGCGTACAACAGTGTGGTGAGGACGCGGGCACCGCTGGCGCCGATGGGATGCCCCAGCGCCACGGCGCCGCCATTGACGTTGACCCGGTCCCAGTCCCATCCGAGCGCGCGGCCATCGGCCACCGCCTGGACGGCAAACGCCTCGTTGGCCTCGATGAGATCGTAGTCGCCGATGGACGCCTTGCTCTTCCGCATGAGGTTCTCGACCGCGACGATCGGGGCAAAGAACAGGTCGCGCGGCTCACCACCGCCGGTGGCGTACGCCGTGACGCGCGCCATGGGGGTCAGTCCGTGCGCCCGGGCAAAGGCGAGCGACGTCACGACCAGTGCGCTGGCGCCGTCGTTGAGCCCGGGCGCGTTCCCGGCGGTGACGGTGCCGCCGTCGCGGCGGAAGACCGGCTTCAGCTTGGCGAGGGTTTCGGCAGTGGTGTCCCTGCGCGGCGATTCATCGGCCGCAACGATCGTGGGGCCGCCCCGCCCGGGCACCGACACCGGCAGGATCTCCGCCGCAAACCTGCCGCCGTCCGCGGCCGCGACCGCCTTCTGGTGGCTCTCGACGGCAAACCGGTCCTGATCCTGGCGCGAGACGCCCGCCTTCTCCGCGGTGTACTCCGCGTACTCGCCCATGTGATTGCCGCCGAACGAGTCCCACAGGCCGTCGTGGATCATGCCGTCGACCATGGTCTGGTTGCCGGCCTTGATCCCCTGCCGCATGCCGTAGACGTAGTGCGGCGCACTCGACATCGACTCCTGGCCGCCGGCCACGACGCATTGCCGGTCACCCGCCCGGATCGACTGCGCGGCGAACATCACGGCCCGCAGCCCCGACCCGCAGACCTCATTCACCGTGACCGCCGACGTGCTCGCCGGGACGCCGGCACCGATCAGCGCCTGGCGGGCCGGTGCCTGGCCCGAACCGCCCTGCACTACCTGGCCCATGATGACTTCATCGACCGCGGCCGCGTCGATCCCGGCCCGTCGAATGGCGTCACGGATGACCATGGCGCCCAGCTGGGGCGCGGAGAAGGAGGACAAGCCGCCCAGATAGCGGCCGATCGGAGTGCGGACGGCGGAGACGATGACGGCGGTGGTGCTGTCGGTCACGGATACTGCTCCCGATGAAGGTGCGAATCGACGGATAATACCACGGAGACGTGACCGCACGAAAGCGCGTCAGCGCGCCTTCGTCGCCACCTCGTCCGCCAGACGCGCCGCGAACGCATCCGTCGTCATCACGTCCTGCTTCTTGCCGGCGCCGCGCGTGCGGAGCGCCAGCGAGTCGGACTCCGCCTCCCGCTGCCCCACCACGGCCATGTAGGGCACCTTCTGCATCTCGCCCTCGCGAATCCGGTAGTTGAGGGTCTCGGCGCGGTCGTCCACATGGATGCGATACCCCGCCGCCTTGAGCCGCGCGGCGAGTGCGCGGGCGTAGTCGTTCTGGTCGGCTGAAATTGGAATGATCCGGACCTGCTCGGGCGCGAGCCAGACGGGAAACGCGCCGGCGAAGTGCTCGATCAGGTTGCCGATGAATCGTTCCAGCGTGCCGTAGATGGCCCGGTGAATCATCACCGGCTGGTGCGGCCGGTTGTCGGCCCCGGTGTACTCGAGGGCGAACCGTCCCGGCAGCTGGAAATCGAGCTGAATCGTGGGCCCCTGCCAGAGCCGGCCGATCGCGTCGCGGAACTTGATGTCGATCTTGGGGCCGTAGAACGCGCCGCCGCCCTCATCGACCCGGAACACGATGCCCTTGCGGGTCAGCGCCGCCTGCAGCATCGCCTCGGCGCGGTCCCAGGTCGCATCGTCACCGAGGCGTTCGGGCGGGCGGGTGGACACCTCGAAATCGAGCTCGAAGCCGAAGGTCTGCTTGACGAGACGGTCCACCTGATCGAGACAAAGGAAGATCTCGTCCTCGACCTGCTCCATCGTGCAGAAAATGTGCGCATCGTCCATGCACAGTCCGCGCACGCGCAGGAGTCCGTGCAGCACGCCAGACCGCTCGTTGCGGTAGACGTTGGCCACCTCCGACAGGCGCAACGGCAGGTCGCGATAGCTGCGCTGCTGCGACTGGTAGATCAGGCAGTGCATGGGACAGTTCATCGGCTTGACGCGGTAGCGCACGTCGTCCGATTCCTCGTGCCCGGCCGCCATCGGCGGATACTGATTGGCCTCGTACAGCGGCAGATGCCCGGAGATGCGGAACAGCTCTTCGCGGGTGATGTTGGGCGTGTAGACCAGCTCGTAGCCGCTCTGCACGTTGTCGTCCTCCACGGTACGGCTGAGCAGCCACTTGATCATGGCACCGCGCGGGTGCCAGAAGACCAGGCCGGGTCCCACGACCTCCTGGATCGAAAACAGGTCGAGCTGCTTGCCGAGCACGCGATGGTCGCGCCGGCGGGATTCCTCCAGCCGGTGCAGATAGGCGTCCAGGTCCTCCTTCTTGAACCAGGCGGTGCCGTAGATGCGCTGGAGCATCTGGCGGTGCTCGTCGCCGCGCCAGTAGGCGCCCGCGGCGTGCAGCACCTTGAAATGTCGCAGACGGCCGGTGCCGGGCACGTGCGGGCCGCGGCACAGGTCGGTGAACGGCCCGTTGGTGTAGACCGTGATCGTCTCGTCATCGCCCAGCTCGGCGATCCGCTCGAGCTTGAGCGGGTCGTCGGCAAAGCGCGCGTTGGCTGCCGCCCGATCCACCACCTCGCGGCCGAACGGGTCGTCGCGCCGGGCCACCTCCGCCATCTTCTGCTCGATGCGCTGGAGGTCTTCCGGCGTGAACGGCCGATCCACCTCGAAGTCGTAGTAGAACCCGTCCTCGATCGGCGGACCGAAGCCGATGCCGGCGCCGGGAAAGAGCTCGCGCACCGCGGTGGCCAGGATATGGGCCGCCGAGTGGCGCAGCACGTAGAGCGCGTCGGGGTCGCGGTCGGTCAGCAGCGCGACGCTCGCATCCGCTTCGATCGGCCGGTCGAGATCGCGGAGCTGGTCATCCACCCGCGCCACCAGCGCCGCCTTGGCCAGGCCCGGGCCGATCGACTCGGCGAGCTGGCGCGGCGAGGTGCCGGCCGGCATCTCGCGCACGCTCCCGTCCGGCAGCGTCAGGCGGATCGGACTCATCCCCCCGCCTCCTGCGTCGTCGGGACCGGCACCGGATGGGTCCGCGGACTGAGCCAGAAAAAGAGGAGCAGGCCGGCCACGACGACGGCAGCGACCGCCACCCAGCGCACCAGATCCCGCGGCGCCACTTCGGCGCGTTCATCGGACATGCGAACACCCTGGTTCCGGAAGACGTCGGCGCGGTACGCGAGGCACCGCGAGCGTGTTAAGTTAATGCACTCTCGAAACTTTTTGCACGAGGAACAGCAGTGCGGAACAACGATCATCTGTCCGCTGGTGAAGTGGTCCTCTGGTCCGCGCTCGGCCTGGGCGCGGGGCTGGTGGCGGGCATTGCCCTGAGCGAATGGCTCGGTGAGGTGAACCGGGGCCGGCTGCGACGGGCCGCCACCCGTCTCCGCCGGAGCGCCCCGGTCCGCACCGTCATCCCGGCCATCGGCGTCGCGAGCCGCGCCGCACGCGCCGCGCTCCATGCCGAGCCGATGCTGCGCGATCTCGCGCTCGAGGCGGTCGCGATCTCGCGCGGCGTGGTGGCGCTGCGCGGCTGGGTCCCGACGCGCGCCGCGCGGGCACGCGCGGCGCGCGTGGTGCGGGCCGCCCCCGGCATCGACACCGTCGTCAACAGCATCCTCGTTCGCGGTGAAGACGACCGGCTGCCCGGACGGCAGGACTCGGCCGACCAGCCCGCATGACCGAGCCGTTGCCGCCGCAGTACGATCCGTCCGTCATCGAGGGTCCCCTCTATCGGCGCTGGGAGGCGGCCGGCCGCTTCGGCCCCCGGCAGGGCGCCGGCGACCCGTATGTCGTCATGATGCCGCCCCCCAACGTGACCGCCCAGCTCCACATGGGCCACGGCCTCAACAACACCGTTCAGGACGCCCTCGTTCGCTTCGAGCGGATGCGCGGCCGCCGGACGCTCTGGCTGCCGGGCACCGACCACGCCGGCATCGCCACGCAGAACGTGGTCGAGCGCCTGCTGGCCGCCGAAAGCCTGACCCGCTTCGACGTGGGGCGGGACGCGTTCGTGCAGCGGGTCTGGTCGTACGTCGGCACCACGGGTGCCACCATCTTGGAGCAGTTGCGTGCCATCGGAGCCAGCTGTGACTGGAGCCGCACGTACTTCACCCTCGACGCCGGCCTGTCCACCGCCGTGCGCGAGGCGTTCGTGCGGCTGCACGAGAAGGGGCTGGTCTACCGGGGCCACTACATCATCAACTGGTGCCCGCGCTGCCTGACCGCGCTGTCCAACGAAGAGGCCGAGAAGGAGGAGGTGGACGGCCGGCTCTATCATCTACACTATCCGCTGGCCGTCGGCGGGCACCTGACCGTCGCCACCACGCGTCCCGAGACGATGCTGGGCGATACCGGCGTCGCCGTTCACCCCGACGACGAGCGCTACCGCGCGCTGGTGGGCACCGAGGTGCTACTGCCGCTGGTGGACCGCCGCGTGCCGATCGTCGCCGACGACGCGGTGGATCCGTCGTTCGGCACCGGCGC
The DNA here is from genome assembly GCA_038250675.1 of Gemmatimonadales bacterium. GTDB lineage: Bacteria > Gemmatimonadota > Gemmatimonadetes > Gemmatimonadales > GWC2-71-9 > JAICUF01. The sequence goes on along the minus strand of JBBSCB010000033.1, from coordinate 4,229 downwards.
GGTGAAGATGACGCCGGCGCACGACGCCACCGACTTCGAGATCGGCAAGCGGCACGGACTCGCCGCGATCGACATCTTCACGCCGGAGGCCCGGGTCGCCGAGACGGCGCCCGAGCGCTTCCGCGGCCTCGACCGGTTCGAGGCGCGGAAGCGCGTGGTCGCGGAGCTCGAGACGCTGGGGCTGATGGAGCGGATCGAGGAGCACCGGCATGCCGTGGGCCACTGCTATCGGTGCGGCACCATCGTCGAGCCGCGGCTCTCCGATCAGTGGTTCGTGCGCATGGGCCCGCTGGCGCGGCCGGCGCTCGCGGCCTACCGCGACGGGCGGCTGCGCTTCATCCCGGAGCGGCGCGGCGAGGAGTATGCGCAATGGCTGGGCGGCATCCGCGACTGGTGCATCTCACGCCAGCTGTGGTGGGGCCACCGGATCCCGGTGTGGTACTGTGACGACCCCGCCTGCGGCCGCGTGAGCGTCAGCCGCACCGACCTGACGGCGTGCCCGGGTTGCGGCGGCGGGGTGCGCCAGGATGAGGACGTGCTCGATACCTGGTTCTCCTCGTGGCTGGTGCCGTTCTCCAGCCTGGGCTGGCCCGATCGCACCGCGGACCTCGCGACGTACTACCCCGGCGAGACGCTGGTCACCGCCCCCGAGATCCTGTTTTTCTGGGTGGCCCGGATGGTCATGGCGGGCATCGAGTTCATGGGAGAGATCCCGTTCTCGACCGTCTATCTGCACGGCACCGTGCGGGACACGCAGCACCGCAAGATGTCCAAGTCGCTGGGCAACGGCATCGATCCGCTGGACGTGGTGGACCGCTACGGGGCGGACGCGCTGCGCTTCACGATCCTGTCCGGCATGGCGGTGGGCACCGACCTGATCCTCGACCCCGGCGATCTCGAGTCGTCATTTGCCGCGGGTCGCAACTTTGCCAACAAGCTGTGGAATGCCGGACGCTTCGTGCTGTCCAACCTCAGCGGGCCGGTGCGGCCGCTGGCCGGCGGCGCTGCCGACGTCGTCGACCGCGACGAGCTCACCCTCGCCGACCGCTGGATCATGGCGCGGTGCGATGACACGGTGCGCGAGGCAACCGATGCCTACGAACGGTACCGTCTGAACGACGCCGCGGCGGCGACCTACCGGTTCCTGTGGAGCGATCTGGCCGACTGGTACATCGAGCAGATCAAGCCCCGCCTCTACGGCGATGTGCCCGGCGGCGATGTCGCACGGGCGGTGGCCGTCGCCGTGTTCGACGTGGCACTTCGGCTCCTGCACCCCGTCATGCCGTTCGTGACGGAGACGCTGTGGGGCCGCATCCCCGGCCGGCCGGCCGACGCCACGATCATGCTCGGGCCGTGGCCCCGGCCCGATGCGCGCGCCGCCGATCCGGCCGCCTTGCGCGACTTTGGCGCGGTGCAGGAACTGATCGGTGCCATCCGCGCGATTCGCGCGGAGTACGGCGTGCAGCCGGGTCACCCGGTCCGCGCCATCGTGACGGCGATGCCCGCGGCCACCCACCGCGCCATCGACGCCGAACGCGGCACCATCCTGCGGCTGGCGCGGGTGAGCGCCCTGACGTTCGCGCCGACGGAGGAACGCGTCGGCGGTCACGCGGTCCTGGCCGACGGCACGACCCTCTTCGTGCCGCTCGGTGATGCCATCGACGTGACGCGGGAGTGCCGCCGGCTGGGCGACGAGGTCGCGCGGCTCGGCACCCTGATCGACGGGCAGAAGCGAAAGCTGGACAATACCCAGTTCACCTCGCGCGCCCCGGGCGATGTCGTGGAACGGGAACGGCTCAAGCTCCAGTCCTGGACCGAGCAGCATGGGACGCTGGCGCAGAAGCGGGAACTGCTGGGGTGCTGATCAGCCCGGGGGCCCGCCGGGTCGCCGGTACCGGCCTCGCGCTCGCGGTCCTCGCCGCGTGCGCCAAGATCGAACCGCCCCCCGGTGCGCCGCCCGATGCCACGCCGCCCAGTCTCGTCGCCACGAATCCCGACACGCTTGGCGTGTACCCGGGCTTCAGCGGTGACGTGAGCTTCGTCTTCAGCGAAGTGATTGCCGAGGGCAATGCGCCGAGCCAGGGCTTCGGCACGAGCGATCTGGAGCGGCTGATCATCCTCTCGCCCACCACGCGGCCTCCGGTCGTGCGGTGGCACCGCAACCGGATCACGGTGCACCCCCGCGAAGGGTGGCAGCCCGATCGCGTCTACCGCGTCCAGCTCCTCCCGGGCGTGACCGACCTGCGGAACAATCGATCCACCGCGGCCGCCGCCGTCGTCACGTTCACCACCGGCGCGCCGCGTCCGACGCGAACGCTCTCCGGCGCCGTGTACGACTGGGCCGCCGGCCGACCCGGCGTGGGCGCACTGATCGAGGCGCGCCATGCCGGCGACAGCCTGACGTACCGCATGATCGCCGACTCGAGCGGCCGGTTCTCTCTCGGTCCGCTGCCCGCGGGCGAGTATCTGGTCTCGGGAACGCTCGATCAGAACCGCAACCTCCAGCGCGATCCCCGTGAGACGTTCGACAGCGTGCGACTCGGCCCCGACCGCGATACCACCGGTACGCTGTACGCCTTTCCGCACGACACCGTCGGGCCCCGCCTGCAGAGCGCGTTCGTGGGCGACTCGATGACCGCCACGCTCACCTTCAGCCAGCCGCTCGATCCGGCGCAGCAGGTTGAGCCGGCCGCCGTGACGGTCCGCCTCCTGCCCGATTCGACACCGCTGCCGGTCCGCTCCGCGCTCCCGCCGCGGATCGACGACAGTCTCCACGCCCGCGTGCCGGCGGACACTGCTCGCCGTGCGCCGATCGACACCGCGGCCGCGCAACGGGCCAAGGGACCGCTCACGGCGCCCGAACGGCCGGCGCTCAGCGACCACCTCGTGCTCCGCGTCGGCGCACCATTCAGGCCCGGCGGCCACTATGTCATCACGGTCCACGGGCTTCGCAACGTGGCCGGCGTCGCCGCCGACGCGACCGGTGCGCTCAGCGTTGCCGAGCCGCCACCACCACCGCCCCCGGTCACCGACTCGACTGGCGCCGACAGCAGCCGGCGCTCCCGTCCGGGCGCGCGGGCGCCACGCCGGCCGCGGTGACCGACCCGCGCCGCGCCCTGCCCTCGGTCGATCGCCTGCTGGCCGACCCGGGCATCGCGGCGCTCCTGCGCACCAATCCCCGCTCGAGCGTGGTCGCCGCGCTGCGCGACGCGCTGGCGGCCGCGCGGCTCGATCCCGCCGCCGCTCCGGACGATTGGGCGGCGGCCATCGCCCCGCGAGTCCTTGCGGCGGCGGCGCCCGCCATCCGTCCGGTGCTGAACGCCACGGGCGTCGTGCTGCACACCAACCTCGGCCGGGCTCCATTGGCCCCCGCCGCGCTCCGCGCCATCGTCGAGGCGGCCGCCGGCTATGCCACCGTCGAGCTCGACCTCGCGTCGGGCCAGCGCGGCGACCGGCAGGACGACGTCGCCCGGCTGCTGGCCCGTCTCACGGAAGCCGAGGATGCCGCCGTGGTCAACAACGCGGCGGCCGCGCTGGTCCTCGCGCTCGACGCGCTGGCCGCGGGCGGCGCGGTCGCCATCTCCCGCGGCGAACTGGTCGAGATCGGAGGCTCGTTCCGGATTCCCGACATCCTGCGGAAGAGCGGCGCCCGTCTCCACGAAGTGGGGACCACCAATCGCACCCACCTCGACGACTACCGGAGCGCGATCGATGGCGGCGCCGCTGCCGTCCTCATCGTTCATCGGTCCAACTTTGAGCAACGGGGCTTCGTCGCCACGCCCGCCCCCGCGGACGTGGCCGCCCTGGCGCGGGCAGCCGGCATCCCCTGCCTCTACGATGTGGGCAGCGGACTCCTGGCGGATCTGACTGACGCCGGGCTCACCGGCGAGCCGCGGGTCACCGACGCAGTTGCGACCGGCGCGGATATCGTGATCTTCAGCGGCGACAAGCTGCTCGGCGGGCCGCAGGCGGGCTGCCTGGTGGGCCGCGCGGCACCGATCGCCGCGTGCCGGGCAAGTCCCTTTGCCCGCGCCGCGCGCGCGGACAAACTGACCCTGGCCGGACTCGCCGCCACGCTCCGCCTGTACGAGGACCCGGCCGCCGCGCGGCGCGACACCCCCGGGCTGGCGATGCTGACGAGGCCGCCCGGCGAGTTGTCCCGGCGGGCGGAGCTTCTCGCCGGCGCCTGCGGCCCGCCCGGAAATCCCCGCGTCGAGCGCCGCGTGTCG
>JBBSCB010000032.1:0-30548 GCA_038250675.1 Gemmatimonadales bacterium | reverse complement strand
GTAGGTGCTGAACATGCCGCCCTGGGCTGCCGACTGGGCGGCGGTCAGGGTCGGACCGACGATGTCGAGTGCCACCAGCGCACTCGCCTGGGTCGGCAGCGACCCCGCGGGTCGAGACCAATCGATCGGTCCAGGCACGACTGGCGGAAGCACGGTCGGATTGGACGCCGGTGGGTTCACGGAGGGCGGCGGCAGCGTCGGCTGCTGCGGTTGCGGCACCGTCGGCTGGTCCGGCTGCCTGGGCTGCTCCGTCGGCGGCAGCGGCACGGACACCGCCACGACGCGCACGCTCGCGGTGTCCGCCTTGTCGCCGGCGGTGTTGGTCACGATCACCTGGTAGGTGCCCACGTCGTTGGGCGCGCTGTAGACGCCCGCGGCGTCAATCGTGCCGCGCGACGTGCTCCAGACGACACCGATGGGAACCGCCGCGCCGGCTGCCGTCGTGCCGTGGGCGCTGAAGGTGAGACTGCCACCGGTGCCGATCGTGGCCGTGTCGGGCGCGATCACGACGCGGTCGAGATTCACCACGGCCGCCACGACGATGACGGTGGCGCTGTCCTGATGCCCCAGGACGCCGCGCGGGTGGCCGACGATGTGATAGGTGCCGGGCCGTGACGAGGCGAAGACGCCGGCGGCCGAGATGTCGCCGCCGTCAGTCGCGAACCACTCGACGTCACCGGTGGTCGCCTTGAACTGGGCGCTCTGACCGGCCTCGAGTGTGACGGTGTGCGGAGCGACGACGAGATCCGCCTTCGCGGGGGATCCACCGGAGCCGGCGGGGTCGAAGGCGTTGGAGGCCACCTGATCCAGGCAGCCCGCCGAGACCCACGTCACGGCGATGAGCCCAAGCAGGCCGATGAGTCGGAGACGCGACAGACGGCTGGACAGCTTGTGCATGAACGTCATGGACGGCGCAGCTCCGGTAAACATGAGGGCGGCCAGACCGCATACGAAAAGGCCGCCATGCAAGTGACTCCTCGGGAGAGTCGCTTACGCTGGCGGCCCGGCTGGCATGGCGATCGCTCGCGGTAGCCCCGTAGCTCTGCGTCGCCGCCTTTCGGCGGGTCTGCTCTGAGCAGCGTCTGACAAACGCGGATCGCGTCTGCCTATGAACGTCACCTGGGTGTTGCAAAGACCGTTCCCCGGGCGAGAGCCGGAGGTCTTGTCAAGTAACCTAACGCGTTGTTTTACTGATAGCTACTGCGATTCAACCGACTGAAAAACAATCGCAATGCCCTGTATTGTTGTTGTACGGTCCACCCCGCGGTACTGGAAAAATGCAAGACCAGATGCTGTTCGTGTGGCAGCGGACGCGGCCAACCACACAAATCGTCAGCGCGGCATCAACGCGCCGGGGCTCCCGATCCCGGCGCGAAGTGTTGTTGCTTGCCCGCAGCACCCACGCGTGATGGCCGTCATCACGCGGTGCTGGAAAAAGTCGTAAACCGTGTACCCGTAATCGTTTATGTCATCTCGACGAAGGTCATTAAGCTAGCACGGCGCTTGCTCGGCAGGGGATGAGGCCCAGGACTGGGCCTCAATGTCCTCGTGTGCCTTTGGACTGCCCAAGTCCCGGAGGGATCATTTCAACCACCACCTCACGACCCGGCCGCTCGGCGTTGATCGCGGCGTTGTATGCGCTGGCGACGGTGCTGATCATCTCCACGCTGCTCGACACGGTCGTGCGGGTCTGGCCCCTCCACTTCGGCAACCGCGATTGGCGGTTCGGTGCATTCGGCATCTTTCTCTCGTCGCCCGTGACCCTCCTGCTGGGGGTGGCGCTCGCGATGGGGGCGGGGTTCGTGGCCCGCAGCACCGGGGCCATCCGCGCGTTTTCGTATCTGGCGCTCGCCGCCGCCGTGGTCCTGACGCTGTCACTGATGGCGTTCGTCGTGGATTTCACCGCGATGGCGCCGTCGGTGGATGCGGCGCTCAAGACCACGTTCAGGGTCGCGGCGCTGAAAGCGGTCGCACTGACTGTCCTGACGATTCCGGCCGCCGCTGCGCTTGGGTGGGGTGGTGTGCGCTCCCTCCAGGGAGACGGTTCGGACAGCGGCGCGCAGTCGGAAGACCGGGGCAGTCTCGTTGTCGGTCAACCTTCGTGAACAGGAGCAGAGGCATGAAAGTACTGACCGCAGTGGGCCGGGGTGCCGTTGTTGCGGCGCTGCTCGCCGTTGCCGCGGCGCCGGCGGCGCATGCGGACGGGGTCATGATACCCGGCGGTTCGGTCGGGACCAGTCTCTACAAGTCCGGCACCAACAACATTTTCGTGATGTTCGTCGGCTCGCAGGCCGCCTATAACGACGACCTGTATTTCTACCTCACCGTCGGCGGGAGCGGCCAGTTCCTGTTCGACAATCACACCGCGGTCGCGGGCGCGGTCGCGGACGTCACGCTGTCGTCCGGGCTGGCCACCGGCGCCGAGGCCATCTTCGGCATCTGCGCCAACCTGCCGTCCACCGGCAGCACGTGCGGTGCCAGCACGACCTACTACAGCGGAGCCGCCGGCCGCAACCCGGACAACCAGTTCCACGCCGCGGTCTGGACCCGCGCAGCCTGGCTCGCCGGGTGCGCCGCGGTCCCGACGTCCTGCACCGCCTCCGGTGTTACGGCCGTCATGGCCGATCCCTCGTTCGACTACATCGTCGGCTTCGAGGACTCGTACAACCACAACATCGACCATGACTTCAACGACCTGATCTTCGCGGTCCGGGGCACCACCACCCCCGAGCCGGTGACCATGTCGCTGCTCGCCACGGGCCTCGTCGGCATGGGCGGAGCGGGCGTGTTCAAGCGCCGCAGGAAGGTCTGAACCGACCGACGGGGGTAGTCAGACTGCCCGGCATGCTGGGGCGCTGCGGTTGGGCGCCCCACTTGCTTATCATACCGGTACCAGTCCGCCGGTCCGGCGTGCCCGGACGGGATCCTCACCTCCACCGCGCGGCGCCCCGATGCCCTCACCGTACAAGCCCAGCCCCGACGTCCGCCGCTGGCTTCCAGCGCTCTACCCGCTCGCCCTGGTCCTCTGCGTCGTGCCCTTCGCCGAAACGGCGGCGGGACTGTGGCCGGCCAACGTCGACAGCCCTGCCTGGCGGTTTGGCGCGGTCGGCATCTTCCTGTCGTTCTTCGGGTCGACGCTCCTCGGATTGCTGATGGCGGTGGCGACCGCGCACGCGCTGGGGCACCGCATCGCCTCGAGGGTGCTCGGGGTGGTGGCGGCGCTCCTGGCGCTGTTCCTCGTCATCATCTGCGGCTCGTTCGCGCTCGATGTGCTGCAGGTCCGCACCATCGTGAGGCTGCAGGCGCGCCGCGGCTTCGAGCTCACGTCGGCCAAGGCCATGGTCATGGGGCTGATGTCGCTCGTGACGCTGGTGCTGACGGCGATCGCCGCCTTTGGCAGCGCGGCGGTGGACAAGGACCGCGCCCGGCGGCGCGCGCCGCGCACCGGCGACCTCGTGGTGGGTGCAGCGCCGGCGGACAGCGTCAAGCCAAGGAAGTGATCCTGCGGTGGGAAGGGCTCAGCGGGGCAGGTGCGCGCGGACCTGCCCCACGAGTTGCAGCGATGCCAGCGTGGCGAGTGAATCGGGGTTGGTGATCGTTGGCGTCAGCGGCACCACGACGCGGACGAGCGCCTCCTCCGTCCGGCCCCTGAGCGCCGCATCGCGCAGCAGGTTCCACTTCACCTTGTACTCGCTCGCTTCGGTCCGCCCGCGTCCCTGGTACCAGTAGTACACCAGGACCCGGGCGTTCTTGTTGGCCAGCAGGTAGCGGTTCACCTGCAGCGGGCCGGCTGGCGTGGCCAGCGTGCGGCGGCTCGATTCGATCGGATCCCAGCCGGCACCGGGCAGACAGTTGCGCGGCGAGTGGATGGTGTGACCCTGCATCTGCTGCTCGTAGTAGCCGACGTAGATGCTGAACGCGTCCTGGGTGGACGGGCGCTCGAACACCCGGAACATGTACTGATCCATGCCGGCCACCACCTGCTGGTCCTGATCGATCGTCGCGTCGCTGGCCGTGAAGCCGGCGAACTGCGTCCGGATCGTGGACAGCGGCTCGCGGAGCGCCATCGTCTGCTGACGATTCACGTTCAGGAGCAGCAGGCAGCCGGCGCCAAGGATGCCGGCCGGTACCCAGCGGTGCGCGTCACGCATCGGGGACCTCCACCGGCGCGCCCAATGCGGCCGACTCTGCCTGTCGCGCGAGCCAGGCCAGCCCGCCCAGCACGCCGAACGCCACGATGAACATCAGCCACCCTTCCGTGATATGCATGAAGCCCTCACCGAGCGCCGGGTCCACGAAAAAGACCAGAAAGCCGGTGAGGAATACGCGGACGCCGTTGATCACGACGGCCACCGGGATGGCGAGCGCGAGCAGGAGGACGCGGGTGAGCGGATGGCGCAGCCACAAGCCGCCCACCAGCACGCCCAGACTGAGGAGTGCCGTCAGCGATCGGAGGCCGCTGCAGGCCTCGGTGACGAACAGGCGGTGCCCGCCCGGCAGAATGATGACGTTGCCCGAGAGCAGCACCTGGATGTGACGTGACTCGAGGAGCGCGGCCCCCATCCGGGACGCCTTGAACTGGAGCGGCAGCGCGATTGCGTTGGTGATCACGCCGGGCAGTGGGACCGCCAGGACCAGCAGCACCACCGGCAGCCACCACCGCAGCAGCTGACGCCAGCCCAGCGTGAAGATCACCAGGCCAAAGGCGGCGCCGAGCATCGAGAGGCGAAGGGTAAAGAGCTCGGCGGCCAGGCCGGCGAGGTACCGCAGCAGCACCGACGCGATCAGCACCCCGGCGCCCAGCCATCGCTGCGGCCGCGCCTCCTCGACGATGCCGCGGCGCCAGGCCAGCCAGAGCGCAAGCGGGGCCAGCAGCAGGCCGTGGCCGGCGTCCGGCTGGGTCCACCAGTCGTGCACCAGCGAGAGGAACGGGGCGGTGAACAGGATGAGAAAGCCCACGGCCGCGAGCGCCGCGGGAGCCAGCCGGTCGAGCGGAGGCGCGGTCCGGGCGTGGGCCCGGGCCGCGGCGATGACGGTCACCAGCCGCCGCGGCGGAACAGAATGACCGGGATCGTCTTGAACATGATCTTCAGGTCTTCCGCCACGCCCTGGCGTCCGATGTATTCCAGGTCGTAGCGAACCTTGGTCCGCACGTCTTCGATGCACGAGTCGTAGTGATGGTTGATCTGGGCCAGCCCGGTGATGCCCGGCTTGGCGCGCTGGCGCAGCGGGTATTCCTGAATGTTCTCGCGCAGCTCGGCGAAGATCGTCGGGCGCTCGGGGCGCGGTCCCACGAGGTTCATCTCGCCCTTGATGACGTTCAGGAGCTGCGGCAACTCATCAAAACGATAGCGACGCAGGAACCCCCCCACCAGCGTGACGCGTGGATCGCCCTGGGCGGCCCAGACGGCGCCGGTCATCTGCTCGGCGTCCACCCGCATCGTGCGGAACTTGTAGATGTCGAACGGCAGCCCGCCGATATCGGCCGAGCGGCGATGGTTGGTCGCATCGAGGCCGTTGCTCCGGCGATCGAGCCCGACCCGAACCTGCGTATAGAAGGCCGGCCCGCGCGAGGTCAGCTTGATCAGCACGGCGATCAGCGCCATCAGCGGAAGCACCAGGACCAGCGCGATGACTGCGAGCACGATATTGAGCACACGACGGCCACGATCCGACCGGCTCACCGGCGCGATTGCGGGCTGCGCCTCGACCGCGGCCTGCGGTGCCGACCTCGCGCGGACGGCGGAGGAGGTTTGGGTGTCTGACAGCCCGGACATAGCGATTCCCATTTGAGAGCTCACAGTTTCGACAACGCGACGATACCGAACACAATCCCCGAAATCAGGCCTGCAGTCTGGAGTGCACCTTTGATGCCACTACTCTTGTCGGCGACGAAGAACTCGTCCCCCGAGTGCAGGTTCAGCTGATCGAGCGACACCCCCTCGGCCATGGCCTGCTGCATCTGTTGCTGATCCACGACAGGCTCGGCGCCGCGCCGCACGATGGTCTTCTTGAGATCGGCGTTCGAGGTGGGGCCGCCCGCGACCATCAGCACGTCACTGATCACAATGCCGGCGGGCACGAGATAGAATCCGGGCCGGTTGACGGCCCCGAGGACCGCAATGCGCACGAGCGCGCTGGCGTCGACCTGCGCGTTCCTGATGTACGGCGTGATCTTCTGCATCAGATAGCCGGCGAGCTCCGAGCGCAGCACACCGTCGAGCGAGACCTCGCCGATGTTGGGCAGCAGCAGCGAGCGATTGCTGCGCACGGTAAACGTATCGGTCAGCGTCGGCTCCTCGAGCACGGCAAGGCGGATGCGATCGCCCGGCTGGAAGTCTCCGCTGGTGAGACGCGTCTGAATCGTCTGACGCTCGGCGGCGCTCAGCTTGCTGCCCGGCTGATCGAGCAGCGCCTGCAGTTCCTGCCGCGTCGCTTCGGTGCGCCGGGTATCCGGCGACGGCTCCTGCGCTCGAGCTGCCGAGGCACCGGAGAGCATCAGACCGAGGAACAGCAGTACGAAGCGCGGGCGGATGGCCATGTCAGGACGGTCCAGGCTACGGGTTCGGTGGTGCGAGACGGTGTGCGGTCAGCAAGCCCGCCTGTGCAAGATTGGCTCCGCAAACCTGCTGGTGAGCCGGATCACAACCGGCGCGTCGCGAGCGGCCACGCGAAATGCCACCATCACGGGCCTTCCTGACCGCTGCCGGTGCCACCGACTTCGTCCAGCAGCGGCGGCGTCACCTCGCCCAGGCCGAAGGTCGCCAGCCGCTGGCGAAAACGCATGAGCGCCGCACCCAGCTCACCCTGCGTCGCCGCGCCGGAGCGCGGACTGCGCCGCCGGTCGGTTTGGCTCCCTGCCGGGGACTCGCCCTGCCTGCTGGTTTCACCGGACATTGCGTTCTTCCTGCATCGGTAGAGTAGGGCACCATGCCACCGCCATGTGGCCGACAGGTTTCGGGCACTCCACCATATCAAGGATGGCGCCGCGATGAGCCGGCCGGTGCGTCGGGCTGCGGCTGGCCGGCATCAGCGTTGTTAAGTGGTTGATATCATGCGGTTTATGCCACCAGGTGCGGGTGCGGGCCCCGGGGCGGCGCCGGATCACCCGTCGCCCGCGTCCCACAGCAGGGGGAGGGGCCGGTGCCACAGTCCGCACCGACACCCCGACCCGTGGCGGTCAAGCTGTGGCGCGCACACGGCGGCTGGGCCTGGCGCAAATGTGGTAAAAGCTCGTAATTCACTACCCAGTAATGACTTGGGAGATTTCACGAAAGGCGCACGACTCCTGCGGTTAGCCGGCGTTCCGCATCGTGTTCAGCAACGTCGGGATGACGCTGCGGCCGAAACATCGGTCCTCCATTCAGTCAGGGCACCAGAATGGCCAATCGCGACAAAGCTCCTGCTCCGCCACTGGTTCTGATCGCCAACGACCAGGAATGGTCCGCCCGGTCGCTCGAGAGTATTCTCGGGCCGAGCGGCTATTCGGTGATCCGGGCCTATACCGGCCAGCAGGCGCTCGACCGCGCGCGATCGGCCCATCCGGATCTGATCATCCTCGATGCCCAGATGCCGGACATGCACGGCTTCGAGGTGTGCCAGGCCCTCCGGAGCGACCCCCGTTTCAGCGCCACCACCCCCATTATCATCACGACCTCAGGCCCGTCAGGCCGGACCCAGCGGCTCGACGCGTATCGCGCCGGCGCCTGGGAGTTTCTCGGCCAGCCGCTGGACGGCGAGGCGCTGCTGCTCAAGCTCCGCACCTTCATCCAGTCGAAGATGGAAGTCGACGCGCTGCGTGATGAAAGTCTGCTCGATCCGGCAACCGGTCTCTACAACATGCGAGGACTGGCTCGTCGCGCCCGTGAGATCGGCTCCGAGGCCTTCCGCCGCCGCGAGGCGCTGGCCTGCGTGGTCTTCGCGCCGGAAACCGACAGCAGCGCCGAGGACGAGCCGTCGGACGAGGAGATCCAGCGGGTGGCCGAGCGAGTGGGCCAGGTATTCCGCCAGGCCGGCCGCGCGTCCGATGCGATCGGCCGCCTGGGCGCTACCGAGTTTGCGGTCATCGCGCCGGCCACCAGCTCGACCGGCGCGGAGCGGCTGGTGGAGCGGTTGGGCGACAGCATCGAATCGTCCACGGTGCCGGTGCGCGGCGGCGACCGCCGGGTGAAGATCCGCGCCGGCTACTGCGCCGTGCCCGATTTCTCGGACTCGCCGATCGACGCCGTCGAAATCCTGCTGCGTGCCACCACCGCCCTGCGGGACCTCCGCAAGAACGGCGATCCGCGCCGCGTGCGGGCGTTCGACGCCGCCAGCACCAACTAGCGCATCGGCGCCGCGGCGCCCCGTTCCCCGCAGCAAGAGAGCCCGGGTCTCGCGACCCGGGCTCTTTTGCTGCGCGTTGGCAACCGATGAGCCTAGCTGTGCTCGCCGACCTCGGCCGGCCCGACGGCGAGCTGCGCCGCGGGCTCTTCGTCGGCCGTGTAGCCGTAGACGTAGCGATAGTACTTGTAGGCGCTCTCCGCCGTGCTGATGTCGTTGAGGACGGCGCCGAGAATCCGGATCGGCAGGCGATCGAGCAGGCGGACCTTGGCCTCCGCCATCTGCCGGTCGGTCTCGCCCGAGCGGAACACGAGCATGATGTTGCCGGTGGCGGTGCCGAGCACGAACGGGTCGATGCCGGCGCCGAGCGGCGGGCTGTCCACGATGATGGCACTGTAGCGGGTCTTCATTTCCGCCAGCAGCTCGCGCATCGCCGCCGAACCGAGCAGCTCCGGCGCGTGATGATGGCGGGTGCCGCAGGGAATGACCGTGAGGTTGCGATGGCTCGCCGGCCGGAGCACCTGCTCCAGCGTGGTGCTTCCCAGTAGCAGGTCGAGCAGCCCCGGGCGGCGCTCGGTGGCAAAGAGCCGGTGGAGCTCGCCGCGGCGGACGTCGCCGTCGATCAGCAGCGTGCGGTAGCCCGCCTCGGCGAATGACAGCGCAAGGTTGCTGGCAACGAGCGACTTGCCGTCACCCGGCGCGGGGCTCGAGACGGTGAGCATCACCGGGCCCGCCGCGCCATAGCTATGCGCCAGGTTCATCCGGATGGTACGGAACGCCTCGACCACCTGCGCCGACTCCTCGGGGTCCCGGTGACTGGGATCCACCTTCCGGATGGCCGGCACCGCGCCGAGGATGCTGAGCCCGAGGTCGCGGGTGACCTGATCGGGATAGCGGAACCGCTTGTCGAGCCGGTCCAGCAGAATCGCCAGGGCGAGTGCCAGCGCCATGCTGGCAAAGAAGGCGCCCGCGATGACCATCGGCGCGCTGTTGCTGGCGGGACGCTCGGGCGGGACCGCCGGATCCAGCAGCTTGACGTCGGGAATGGCGGCCGCCTCGGCCAGCCGCGCTTCCTGGTAGCGGCTTTGCACCTGGGCAAAGAGCGCCGCCAGCGTCGCGCGGTTCCGCTCGAGCGCCTGCTCGGTGATGGTCCGGCTGGGAATCGCCTGCAGCTCCTGCGAGGCGGTGGCCAGGTACGACTGGAGCTGCGTCTGCTGCGCCCTGAGTCCGGTGATCAGTGCCTGGATATGCGCCGGGATAGTCGTCGAACGGAGCGTGTTGACCTTGTCCTGGGCGAGCTTCACGCTGGGGTAGTCGTCGCCGTAGCGCACCTGCAGCGCGCGCAGCTCCTGCTCGGAGGTGGAGAGCTCGGTCAGCGCGCGCTGGAGGTCCGGCGCCTTCTGCACCGCGCCGATCGTCATGAGCTCATCCACCACGAGCGCGCCGGAGCGCGAGCGCTGCAGCACCCGCTGCAGCGAGATCAGATCCTGATCGATCTGGATGGCCTGCTGGCGGTTGCCGAAGTAATCGTTCATCACGGTGTTCTGCGTGAGACCGATGCCCGGGGAGACCGCCGTGGCTTCGCTCGGCTTGGTGATCGTCCGGATCTTGAACCCTTCCAGCTTCGAATCCGCTTCCTGCAGCGCCCGTCCGGTGCTGTCCATCTGCACCTTCAGGTTGGCCGCCATCTGCGTGGTCTGCTGCTTCTTCAACTCGGCCGCCACGCTCACGTACTGGGCGGTCAGCGTGTTCAGAATGTTGGTGAGGCGCTGCGGATCAGGGCCCTTCAGGGCCAGCCGCAGGAAGTTGCCGTCCTGCGCCAGAAGCGACGTCAATTGCAGCTTGAGCGTCTCGGAGGCATCGCGCGGGCTCAGCAACGTGAAGGAAAGGGTGCGGCCCGGCCCGAGTATGGCGCGGGGCGGCGCCCACTGCCAGCCGAGCTTTGGCCCGATCGAATCGCCCACCGTTCCCCGCTGGATGGCGGTGCCGGCGTTGTTGGACAGTACGAAGGTGCGGCCGGCGTCATCGACCTTGAGCTTGAAGCTGCCCGGCACGAACCGGTGGCCCGCCTGAAAGGCCCGGAACGCGGCGGCGTCCTTGCCGCTGACGTGGAGGTACAGGCGCTCCTTCCGGACGACGGAATCAAGAACCCGGAAGGTGGTCAGCAGCTCGACCCAGTTCTGTCCCTTGACGATGCCGTCCGCGCGCAGCGGGCCGTTGTCACGCGGCGGAAGCTCGATCCAGACCGTGGACTTGACGGTATAGACCGGCTGCATGAAGCGGGTGGCGAGCACTCCGGCGGCGGTCCCCAGGATCGTCACCAGCAGAATCAGCCACTTGTAGCGCTTGACGGCGGCCAGGTAGCGCGACCAGTTGATCACGCCACCATCATCGTCCTCCGAATCCGGATATCCTGGCTCGTAGGCGGCCGGCGCCATGCCGGACGCGGCGGACTGCAGGGATTCCGGGCCTTCTGAGGGGACAAGATTGCCGGCCATCGTGAGCTGCTCCAAAGTGAACGGGACGGGCGGAAGGCGCCGGGAACGGCTGGTTCCGACCGCCCATACGCAAAGTAAGTACCGCGCGCCCGCCGTAAAGCGTCTGGGGCTGTCAGGGGCTGCCCCGCGGCGCCGGCGGCCGCTCGGGCAGCTTTGTGGTGCCTGACCGCATCGGCTGCGGCACGGCCGCGACACTGATGTGGCACAACACCTGCCCGGAGTTGTGGCTTCAATCACACGCAACTGCTTGACACACGCCGCAGGGTGTGGTATCAAGCTGACCGATCAGCGGGTGCCACACGCGGCATTCCGCCGGACGCCGCCAGGGGGCTCAATGACGTGCCCCACCAATCAGGCATGGCTAAGGAGATCTAAGGATGGGAAGCTCGCTGGCCCATAATGCGCCCCGAAGTGACCTTCCCGCGCCGTCCGAGTCCGCGCGCGACCCGCTGTCCATCCCGGCCGAGGTCAAGGCAAGCATCCGGGTGCTGGTCGTCGACGACGAGCGGACCCTGCGCGAGAGTTGCGCCAGCGTGCTGCAGATGGACGGCTACAATGTCACGCTGATCGGCCGCGGCGAGGAAGCGCTCGAAACCGTCAAGCGGCGCAAATTCGACGTGATCCTGGTCGACCTGTACATGTCGCAGATCTCGGGGATCGACATCCTCCGGGCGGCGCTCGAGATCTACCGGGACACCATCATTGTAGTGATGACCGGGAATCCCAGCGTGACCAGCAGTATCGAGGCGCTGCGCGCCGGCGCCTGGGACTATCTCCCGAAGCCGTTTTCCGCGACGCACCTGCAGGTGCTGATCGGGCGTGCCTCGCACGCGGTCATGGTGGGGCGCGAAGCGCAGGATCTCCGGCTGCAGCTGATGAAGCAGCACGGGCACAGTGACAAGCTCGCGCTCATCGGCATTTCACCGCTGTTCCGCAAGGCCGTCGAGCTGGCGCGGAAGGTTGCCGCCACCGATGCCTCGGTCTTCATCAGCGGGGAGAGCGGGACCGGCAAGGAGGTCATTGCCCAGTTCATCCACCAGAACAGCCGGCGCGCCAGCAAGATTCTGGTGCCGATCAATTGTGCCGCACTGCCGGAGCCGCTGCTCGAGAGCGAAATGTTCGGGCATCGGAAGGGTGCCTTCACCGGTGCCGACCGCGACAAGCCCGGGCTGCTGGAGACGGCGAACGGCGGGACCCTGTTCCTGGACGAGCTGACCGAGATGTCGCAGCCGCTGCAGGCCAAGCTGCTTCGCGTCATCCAGGACGGCGTCGTGCGGCGCGTGGGCAGCGAGACGCAGGATGCGGTGGTGGACGTCCGTTTCGTGTCGGCGACCAACCGCGATCCGCAGGAAGCGGTGGACCAGGGCATTCTGCGGGGCGATCTCTTCTATCGTCTCCGGGTGGTGCCAATCAAGCTGCCGCCGCTCCGCAAGCGGCCGGAGGACATTCCGCTGCTGGCCAATCACTTCCTCACCCACTACTGGCAGCGGCACCGTCAGATGGGCGATCGTGCGCCCAAGCTCAGCGAATCCAGCATTGCGTTTCTGCGCTCGCGGGCCTGGCGGGGCAATGTCCGCGAGCTGCAGAATGTCATCGAGCATGTGGCGGTGCTGGCCGAGCCGGAGCAGCTCATCCAGCCCAACGACATTCCGATCTATGACGACGCCTCCGAGTGGCCAGTCGAGACCGGTCTCGCCGGCGGTGTGATGGACGAGCCGTATCATCCGGCCAAGGATCGCGTGATCGCGCAGTTCGAGAAGGAGTATATCACCCGTCTGGTCGGTCGGGCGGGCGGCAACATGTCGAAGGCGGCCCGGCTGGCCAGCATCGACCGGACGACGCTCTACCGGCTGATGGACAAGCACGAGTTCCAGCGCAACGACGGCACCGAGGACGCGTGAGCTCAGAATTCACCGCCGCCACCGGGTCTGCGAGCGGCGAGCGGCGGCGCGCCACGGCGTCCGCACCCGCCGAGGCGTGGGATCCGGGTCTTCCCACGGACGGAACGCTGGCGCCCGCGCTGTGGGACATCCTGCGGCCGGCGGTGGAGACGGTGCAGGACGACTGGCGACGGGTGGTCGAGGATGCGGCGTCGCCCGACGAGGCGGTGGCGCACCTGGCCCACGTGGCCGGCGCGGTGCGCGGCGCCATCGCCGGGCTGGCCGATCCGGCGGCGGACGTGCCGCGGAGCGTGCTGTCGCGGCGGCTCCTGGCCCTCGTGCGGACCGAGTTCCTGGCGCGACTGGCGCCGCCGGCGCCGGTTCCCGATGCGGCGCAGCTCCTGCGCGTCCTTTCCGCGATTGAATCGGTCGGTCGTGATCTGGAGCCGGACTGGGCGCAGCATCTGGCCGATCGGCTCTCGGGGCCGGACGGTCTGGAGCTGGTTGTCGAGGTGGCGCACGACCTCCGCTCGCCGCTGACGTCGATCCTCTTTCTGGCCGAGACGCTGCAGCGCGCCCGCAGCGGTCCGGTCAACCCCGTGCAGGAGCGCCAGCTCGGCCTGATCTACAGCGCGGCGTTCGGGCTCAGCTCGATGGCCAGCGACGTGATCGAGCTGGCCCGCGGCGGCGACCGGCTGGTGGACCTCGATCCGATCCCGTTCTCGGTGGCGGACATCCTGGAGTCGGTCCGCGACATCGTGCTGCCGATCGCGGAGGAAAAGGGTCTCGAGGTCCGGCTCGCGTCGCCATCGACCGATTTTCGGGTGGGGCACCCGGTGGCGCTCAGCCGCGTGCTTCTCAACCTGACGACCAACGCGCTCAAGTTCACCAACGAAGGGTATGTCGAAGTGATCGGCCGCGAGCCGGGGACGCGCGAGGTGGAGTTCTCGGTACGTGATACCGGGCGCGGGATTCCGCCGCAATCGATGGCCACGCTGTTCGAGCCGTTCCGGCGCCGGCAGCGACAGGGTGAGTACGCCTTTTCCGGCTCGGGCCTGGGCCTGTCGATCTGCCGCAAGCTGGTCGAGGCGATGGGGTCGTCGCTCAACGTCGAGACGACGCCCGGTGTCGGCACCCGCTTCCATTTTACGCTCGACCTGGCGCTGGCCGATATTCAGGGCGATCGCTGAGTCGGGCCCGCCCCTACCCGTAGCCCGCTCACCCGTCTACACTTCCTCGGCTGCGCCAGCCTGGACGCTTCGACGACCCGGCCGATGATGTCCCCGGTGCAGCCTGAACTGATGTGAGACCGGCCGCCCGGGTGGGCGGCCTCCGCGGTGCGCCACGACCGGCGCGCCTGCCCATGAGCTCATTGCAGGCCATCGACTGCGCGCCCGGTGACGGCGCCAGCCCGCCGACCGGGTCCGGCAGGGCGGCCCGTTCACCGGCGCGCGGCCCCGGCCGGAACTCTCCAACGTGACCTACCCGCACCTGCGTCCCGGCCGCACGGCCGAGCTCGCGCTCCACGCGCCCAACGCGGCACTCCTGATCGACTTCGACAACGTCACCCTCGGCATTCAGTCCGACCTGACGAAGGAGCTCCGCACCCTTCTCAACAGCGACATCATCAAGGGGAAGGTGGCGGTCCAGCGGGCCTACGCCGACTGGCGCCGGTATCCGCAGTACATCGCGCCGCTCTCCGCATCCTCGATCGATCTGATCTTCGCGCCCGCCTTCGGCTCCACCAAGAAGAACGCCACCGACATCCGGCTCGCCATCGACGCGATCGAGCTGGTGTTCACGCGCCCGGAGATCGGGACGTTCATCATCATGTCGGGCGACAGCGACTTCTCGACGATGGTGATCAAGCTCAAGGAGTACGGGAAGTACGTCATCGGCGTCGGGATCCGCGAGTCGGCCAGCGACCTGCTCATCCAGAACTGTGACGAGTACTTCTCGTACAACGACCTCGCGGGTCTCACCAAGGAAAGCGACACCGGCCTGCCCACGCGTGATCCGTGGGAGCTGGCTCGGGAGGCGGTGGCGCAAATGGCGCGCAACGGCGACGTCATGCGATCGGATCGCCTGAAGCAGGTGATGCAGCAGATCGACCGCAACTTCGACGAGAAGAATGCGGGTTTCAGCCGCTTCAGCAAGTTCGTGATGGAGGCGGGTCAGAAGGGCCTGCTGCAGGTCACCAAGCTGGAGAACGGGCAGTACGAAGTCGCCCCCCTGGCCGGCGCGCCGGGCCGGGCCGCCCCCGCGGCCCCGGCCGCACGGGCGCCGCGCGAGCCGCGGGAGGAAGGTGCCCGCCGAGGGCGTGGTCGCGGGCGTGGTCGAGGCCGGGAGGGCGGGGAGCGCACCGGCGCATCTGCTACCGCGCCGGCGGCCCCGGTCGCCGCTCCGGCCCGGAACGACGGTACGCTGACGCTCGCGCGCGCGTTCCAGCTCATGACCGATGCGCTGGCCGAGTTCCGCGGCCCGGTCTCGCCGCAGCAGCTCCGTCTCCGCATGGTTGCGATGCACGGCAAGGAAGACCCGCTGCTCGAGGACGCCCGGTTCGTGCGCCTGCTGCGGCAGGCCAACGACGCCGAAGTCGCCGACGTGCGTCAGCTCGGCGATGACGAGTTCGAGGTCGCGGCCCATCAGCGCGACGAGCGCGCGCGTGCCCAGGCGCGCGCCGCCGCGCCGACACCGCCCGATGCGGTGGCCGCCGCGGATGCCGACGAGGCACCGGCCGCGGCCGCAGCGCCGGAGGCCGCGCCTGCGGCGCCGCGCGAGCCGTCGCAGCGGATGGGTGTCCGGTTCCGGCGCGGCTCGCGCTCGCCGGGACGCCTGGCCGACGTGCCGCTCGTTGGTGTGGTGCGGACCGAGTCGGCAACACCCGCCGCCGCGGCGCCGGCATTGGCGCCGGAGCCGACCAAGCCTGCGACGCGCGGCCGGAAGGCGGCCAAGCCGGGGACCCGCTCAGCCGCCAAGGGTGGGCGTACGGCAAAGGCTGCCAAGCCCGCGGCCGAGCCGACGGTCGAGGCGCCGCCGGCGGACAAGCCCAAGGCACCGCGCCGCCGCTCCCGGACACGGGCGGTCAAGAAGGCCGAGTGAGCGGTGGGCGAGTGAGCGGTGCGCGACGGGCAGCGACGCTGCCCGTCGCGTTTTTTTCCCGTCCCGCGGACATCGTGGCGCGGGAGCTGATCGGGACCGTGATGGTCTCGCGCATCGGCGGCGTGACGACGAGCGGCCGAATCGTCGAGACCGAGGCATACCTTGGGCACGACGATCCGGCCGC
This sequence comes from Gemmatimonadales bacterium, assembly GCA_038250675.1. Taxonomy (GTDB): domain Bacteria; phylum Gemmatimonadota; class Gemmatimonadetes; order Gemmatimonadales; family GWC2-71-9; genus JAICUF01. The sequence continues at coordinate 14,562 of JBBSCB010000032.1, read as the reverse complement.
GCATGGATATCTCGGCCGGAAGAACGTCCGAAACGCGACGATCTTCGGGCCGCCGGCGTCCTGGTACGTCTACCTGTCGTATGGCGTGCACTGGTGCGCCAATCTGGTCTGCGCCCGGGAAGGGGAGGCGGCGGCCGTGCTCATCCGCGCGCTCGAGCCGGTGGACGGGTGTGAGGCGATGCGCGCCCGTCGGCGCGGCGTCCGCGAGCGGGAGCTCTGTTCCGGCCCGGGCAAGCTGTGCCAGGCGCTGGGTATCTCACGATCGCTGGACGGCTGCATGATGCGCGAGTCGGACGTCAGCGTGGGGGCGGATGACGGACGGGCCGGCGTGCCGGTCGTGGTGACGACGCCGCGGATCGGCATCTCGAAGGCCATCGACTGGCCGCTGCGGTTTGTGCTGGCCGAGTCGCCCTTTTTGTCACGCCAAACCCGCTGAGGGACCGGGACAGACAAACGGCCCGCACACTGTGCGGGCCGTTCTGTCGTGCGTCGCGGTGCAGGATCAGTAGCCGCTGACTTCCTCGCGGGAGCGGCCGAGGCTGAAGCGCAGGCCGCCCGAGAGACTGTGGGTCGCGCCGTCGATCAGGTGTCCCGAGGCCACCGCGGTGCCGGACGAGCCGGCAATCGCCTTGTTGCGCGCGCCGGTGGTGACCTGATACTGGCCGAAGGCCACGATCCGGCCCAGGTTGATCTGCAGTCCGCCGACGAGCGTTCCGAACCCGGTGCTGCCGGTCTGGGTGGCGTAGTCACGCTCGGTGTCGGTGGTGTTGCCCGCCGGCTGGGGATTCACGACATGCATGATCCCGAGGCCCGCGCCAAGGTACGGCTGCATGGGGCCGCGAATGGGAAACGCCATCAGGGTCGCGGAATAGCGCCGGATGTCGTTGAACGTCACCGGCTCGGTGCCGCCCGGCGCTGCCGTCGAGCTGAAGCTGCTGGTCTGGTTGGTGCCCATGACCTCGTCCATTGACAGCATGAGGCCGGTCCGCTTGGCCTTGATCAGCGTGTGGGCGCCCACCATCGGGTTGGCGCCCCGGCTCTGGCTCGGTGTCTTGTAGATGAAGACACCGGCCTGCCCGCCGACATACCACTGGAAATTCTCGTTGCGGTGCTGGTCCTGCGCCACGAGCGCGGACGCGCCGACGGCGCACACCAACGCAACCAACGGGATACTGCGGCTGAGCACGCTCATCAGACCGGTCTCCTGAATGTGTCCGCGCCACCTGGCGGCGCCTCTGGGCCTGCGGTGCGCCGGCCCCGACAGGGCGGACGCGGGGAATTCCGCGAGTGCAATTGAAAAACGCGAGGGAGCTGGAGAAACTGTTCAGAGTGTCTAACCAACGGCCCGGCAGCGCCTTAGGGGCTCCAACCGGGGGCTGATCAGGCCCCGACGGGTAGCGGAAGTGCAAGGACCGGGCCCATGATGCCCGATGCGCCGGGCTAGGGCTAAATCAGCCCCAGGCGCGTGCCCACCTTGCGGAAGGCGGCGAGCGCCTGGTCGAGGTCGGCGCGGGTGTGGGCGGCGGAGACCTGGCAGCGCACCCGCGCCTGTCCCTGCGGGACGACGGGAAACCCGAAGCCGGTGACGAAGACGCCTTCATCGAGCAGCATCTCGCTGGTCCGGATGGCGGCGGCCGTCTCGCCCAGAATGACCGGGATGATCGGCGTCTCGCCGGCCAGCGGCTTGAAGCCGAGCCCGAGGAGCTGGTCGCGGAAATAACGGGCGTTCTCGCGCAGGCGGGTGACCAGCTCAGGGCTGGCCTCGAGTTGTTCGATACTGGCCAGCGCGCTGGCGGCGACCGTCGGCGGCAGGGCGTTGGAGAAGAGCTGGGGGCGGGCGCGTTGCGTGAGATAGTCGCAGACCGCGCCGGACGCGGCGACGAAGCCGCCTGCGGCCCCGCCCAGCGCCTTGCCCAGCGTGGACGTGATGATGTCGATCTCGCCCACCATGCCGAAGTGCTCGGCCGTGCCGCGGCCGCGGGCACCGAGGACACCGGTGGCATGGGAGTCGTCCACGACCAGCACCGCATCGTGCTTGCGGCACAGCGTCACCAGGTCGGGCAGCGGTGCGATGGCGCCTTCCATCGAAAACACACCGTCGGTGATCACCATCCGGGTGCGCCGGTCGCGCGCCGCGATCAGCCGGGCCTCGAGGTCGGCCAGGTCGGCGTGCCGGTACACCGCGGTCTGGCATTTGGTGATGGCTTTGGCCAGCCGGACGCCGTCAATGATGGAGGCGTGGTTCAGCTGGTCGCTGATGACGATATCGTTCTCGCCAAGGAGCGTGCCGGGTGCGGCCTCGTTGGCATTCCAGCAGCTCACGAAGCTGAGACTCGCCGGCGTGCCGACCAGGCGCGCGCAGGCGGCCTCGAGGGCCCGGTGCACGGTGAAGGTGCCGCAGATGAAGCGCACCGACGCCGTCCCCGCGCCAAACCGGTCCAGCGCCGCCTTGCCGGCGGCGACCACGGCGGGATCGTTGCTCAGCCCGAGATAGTTGTTGGAGCTGAGGATGATGATTTCGCCGCGTCCTTCCATATGAGCGCGGGGTCCCTGCGGGCCGTCGAGGTAGTTGAGGCGCTTGTAGACGCCGTCCTGGCGAAACTGTTCGAGCTCGCCCGTGATGCGCTGGTCGAGGTGGCTGGTCATGCGCCGATCTCCAGGATGACCTTTCCGGCCTGCCCGTCCTTGATCACCTGAATCGCATCGGCGATTCGTTCGAGCGGAAACCGGTGAGTGATGACCGGGCGGGGATCGAGCTGCCCGGAGCGGAGGAGGCGCTGCATCACGTCCCACGTGCCGTACATGCGCCGGCCCGTGACACCGTAGAGCGTGAGCCCCTTGAAGATCACGTCGCGCGCAAAATCGACCTCGGTGGGGCGACTGGGCGTGCCGAGCATGTTGACCCGCCCGCCGAGCCGGGCGGCGGCGAAGGCCTGGGCGTGGCCCGCCGGGTGGCCGCTCATCTCGCACACCAGGTCGACGCCGTCACCACCGGTGAGCTCATTGACCCGTGCGACGACGTCATCGGTCCCGGGGTTGAGCGTCACGTGCGCGCCCATCGCGGTCGCGAGTGCGAGCCGGCGGTCGTTGAGGTCGCTCGCGAGCACCAGCGCGGCGCCGGCCGCGCGGGCCACGCCCACTGCAAAACAGCCAATCGGCCCGCAGCCGATCACGAGCACGCGGCTGCCCGGCACGGCGCCGCCTTCCAGCACCGTGTGGACCGCGTTGCCGGTGGGGTCCATGATGGCGCCGACCTCGGTGGGGATGCCGTCCAGCCGCATGACATTGCCGGCGGGCATGGCGATGTATTCGGCAAACGCACCATCGCGATCCACGCCGATGATCTGGGTGCGGTGGCAGAGATGGGCCTCGCCGATGCGGCACTGCAGGCAGTGGCCGCAGACGATGTGCCCTTCGGCGGTGACCAGGTCACCGACACTGAGGAGGCCGGCCGCCTCGGCTTCCCGGCCGAGCTGGGTGACCTCACCGGCAAACTCATGGCCGATCACCACGGGCGGCTTGAGCCGCTGGCTGGCCCACGAGTCCCATTCCCAGATATGGAGATCGGTCCCGCAGACGCCGGCGTAGTGCACCTTGATGAGCACCTCCGACGGACCGCAGGTCGGCATGGGGACATCGCGCAGGACCATGCCGGGGCCCGCCGTTTCCTTCACCAGCGCACGCATGTTGCCTCGAAGTTGAACCGGGCGGAAATATAGTCAGAGGATGGAGCGATGGAGCCCGCCGTTCACGCTGAGCGCGGTGCCGGTGACACAGGATGCGAGCGACGACGCGAGAAATGCCGCCGTGGTCAGGGATGCCAGCGATACCTGTGCGCCGCACAGCAGGGGGCTCGTTACCCGTCCAGCTTGTCCATCGCAATGTACTGGCGACTCGCAGCTCTCACCATTGTGCCGAAGACGCGGAGTGCTTCTGGTTCAAACTCGGTTCCGGATCGCTCCTCCATATACGCGAGCGCGGCCTCTCCCTCCCAGGCATCACGATACGGCCGATTGGTGCACAGCGCATCGTACACGTCGCAGACGTGAACGATGTGACTCGCGGGGTGGCAGCCTCGCGCGTAGTGAAGAGCGGGATAACCGCCCCCATTGAGCAGAATATGGTGCTCATACGCAACCACCGCTGCGAGATCCAGCTCCTGCTGCCGGGCCAGTAACAGCCGGGCTCCTTCAACCGGGTGCTGCTGCATGACCTTCCGTTCCTGGTCGGTGTAGGGCCCCACCTTGTTCAGGACCTCGACGGGAATCCTTACCTTGCCCAGGTCATGCAGCAGGCCCGCGATGCCGAATGCTCGTACCTCCCCGCTGCCGAGGCCCATGGCCTCGGTCAATCCCATTGCCAGCACGGAGACATTGGCCGAATGGGTCGTGGTGTACTGATCGTATTCCTTGAGCTCCAGAAGCGGCAGGAGCATGCCACTGCCCTGGTGCATCGCCACGGATAGCGATCGCACCACCGCCTCGACCTCCACCATGGGCAGCCGATTATTCTCGGCTACTTCACGGTGGACAAATTGAATGGTTGCGCTCTCGTCCCGAAGCGAGAAACTCATCGTCGCTGTTGTGATCGCCTGCGCCAGATCCCCCGCGTGGGTGCCGGCGATACGAATGGCGCCGAAGCGAATGTTGGGACGATTCTGCTGTCGGGCCAGCGCGGTGTCCGCGGGCACGCCGTTGATCCGCTCGCTCAGATTGACGAGAAAATCGGTGAACTCTTCCCGGCCCACCGGCGCGCTCATTTCAATCCTTTCGATCCCGGCCTGGTTGAGTCGCGCCGTCCACGGCCAGCCTTCCATCTCTCCCAGGATGTCTGTTCCATGCACGATCTCTCGGCCGAGCAGGGAGAAACGAACCTCGGGCTCAGTCGCCAGCAGCTCGGCGAGGCGATCGTAGGCCGTGTCGACCACACGCTCCCGCGCGGGGTGACCGGGCGCGTACAACTGCATCGCCGACAGGCTCTGCCCGATCGAGAGCAGCAATGCCCCGGCGTGACTCATGGCATCCCCTGGCGCAGCGCGGCGTGGCGGATGCCTTCGTCCCGACTTGCCTGTGCGAGTCGCAGTGCCTCTGCCGCCTGGTGCTCGTGGGACCAGTTCGCGGCAAGGACACTGAGCGCGGCGAGAAGCTCGGGCGTCCTGGCCACCAGTTTTGGGCGGCGGAACCAGCGCCGGCGTGTCAGCGTCTGTTCGACCAGCCAGCGGCCGACCTGCGGGCTCGACGAGAGAGCCAGCGCGCGAATCGCCTGGACCCGAAGCTCGGCAGGCCACTCCCGGCGATAAATCGCCGCGAGCAGCGCCGGGCCTGCCGCGGCCGGAAAGTTGTCGACCGCGACGGTGAGCCCGAATGCCACGATTTGTGGGTCTTCATCACGAATGGCCCGCAACACTGCGTCCTCGTACAGCGCGGGGTCCCGGAACAGGATCTTGAATGCCTCGCGTCGCACCCGTGAATCGGTATGCGCCGCGAACGGGAGCGGTGCAAATCCAGGTGGAAGAGACGGCATGACACCGAGCAGGCCAAGCAGGTTCCGCTGGACATACCAGGGAGCGTTGTGCAGCCGCTCCACGACGAGCGGTCCGATGGAAGGTCCCAGGTGGCCAAGCCAGGTGAGCAAGCGTCGCCGAACGCTACGCGAGCCGGCCGCGGATAGCGCGTCGATCATCGGCGCCGCTGCCCGGTCTCCCAACCGGCTAATGATTCCCTCGATCGCCGGTGCATCGATCTCCTCGCTGAGGAGCAGCTGTTCCAGTGCTCCCGGCGTCGCGAGGTGATCCCAGGCGGCCAGGGTGGCGACGGATTCCGGAGCGGCCCTCAGCAGATCAAGCAGCGTCGCCACCTTGCCCCTTGCAAGCATGTCGCTGATGCCAGCCTGCAGCATCGGCCCGGCTGTGGCGACCTCGAGACTCATCTGGACGATTCGAGTCGACGAGGAGCCCGGAGCCTGCGCGGCCGAATCAACCGGTGATGCCGAGCGTGCCAGTCGGTCGAGCACGCCGGTGTGCGACGAAGGATTGGGATCCTCCAGCTTCCATTGATCGAGGAGCCGGCGGACACAGTCTCGCACCGCGGCCTCCGCGGCGGGCCGCACCTGCACCGGTCCATCTTCCGCCTGGCGCGCGAGCTTACCCAGCAACCGGAGCAGGGTGTGCGAAATGGTCTGCCCCGATTCGGCAGCGGCCGCGTTGAGAATGAGCAGAACCGTTTGAACAGGAAGATCGCGCGCGGCGATGTCCATCAGCTCCCGACGCTGATCCAGGGTGGCGCCGAGATGCAGCAGCTGGCGAAGCGCTTCGGGGGAGACCGTGTGCAGGAGCTCCTGGAACCGCGCTCCGATGGCCGCTCCGTCGGCCGCTTCAGCCCGGCTGGTTTCTCGTCCGAGCTGAAGGAGGTACCCGACGATGACGCGATCGTATTGCGCGTCATCCTTTCGCTCCTCGATCGCGCGGGCGATGTCCTGGACCGGTGTGGTCCCGGCGCTGGTATCAGCCGTGAGCGCATTCGACGCGAGGGCCGTCCACAGGCGAACCGCGGGACTGGCATGTTCCCCCGCCTCGTCGCGACTGAGCGATCCATATCCCGGACCCTCGTCGCCGGCCAGCAGGAGCTGTTCGTACCCATGCCGCTCGAGCCGGATGTGAGCCCAGCGCTGGACATCTTCCTTGGCGATTCCTCCTGGGCGGTCCGCTGTGCGGGCCTGGGCCATCGCTGTCACCAGGTCCTCGAGCTCATGCGGCCCCACACCCCGCCAGAAGCGCACGACGCCGATCTGCTGCCGGTGCAGCTGCTCCGCGAGCTCGCGCAGCACGGCGTTACTCGGGTCGGTCGATGTACCGTCGATGACCAGGCGATCTCCAGCGACGCCCATCGCGAAGGTCTCCCGGTCCAGCAGGAGTGCACCGAGTCGCATGGCCGTCGCGCTGGCGGACGAGGTCAGAATGGGATGACCCGATGGGTAGGTCGCCTGCTGGTGCAGGTAGATCGAAAACTGGATGAGAAAGTTCGCAACGGCGGTGGGCAATACCGAACGAGCGGCGCCCATAGCCGCAGCATCCTGCTTGTTGATGGGCGCGGGAACTCGCATGCCCCTCGGCAAAAATTGGTAGAAGGGCTCAATCATGAGATCCTGGCTCGCCGGGGAATCACGATGGCGGCGGAGACAGACTCAATCATCACCCCGCGATGCGCAGGCTGGCACCAAGCGCTCGCATGCCGTCTCGGGGTGACGTCGGCGGAAATATAGTCAGAGGATGGAGCGATGAAGGCCGCCGTCCACGCTGAGCGCGGTGCCGGTGACGTACCTGGCGAGGTCCGAGGCGAGGAACGCCGCGACCGCGCCGAACTCGGCCGGCCGGCCGACCCGGTGCATCGGCACGGTCGCCGCGTTGGCCGCCATCACCTCGGCGACGCTGCCGCCGGTGTCGGCCGCGCGACGCTCGGCCAGCGAGCGCCGGCGGTCGGTCTCGATGAGACCGGGACAGCGCACGTTGACGGTGATGCCGTCGGGCGCGACCTCATCGGAGAGCGACTTGGCAAAGCCGAGCAGGCCGGCGCGCGCCGTGGTGGAGAGAATCAATCCCTGATGGGGCTGCTTGGCGGCGATGGAGCCGACGCAGATGATGCGCCCGCAGCGGCGGCGGCCAGGCCGAGCCCGGCCGAGCCGCCGGTGACGAGGGCGACGCGCCCCGCAATGCCGAGCTCCATTCAGGCCAGTGCCGGCCGCCGCGCCGGCTCGACGCGCACCGCGCTGATCTTGAACTCGGCGATCTTGGCGTAGGGATCGAGCGCGGGATTGGTTAACAGGTTGGCGGCGGCCTCGCGGAAGTGGAACGGGACAAATATCTGGCCGCGGGCCTGGCGATCGGACAGCCGGGCGCCGCTGACCATCGTCCCACGGCGGGAGGTGACCCGTATGCTGTCTCCATCGGCGATGCCCAGCTCCGCGGCATCGAGCGGATTGATGTCGACGACTGGCGTGGGCTCGCGGGAATCGAGACCCTCGGAGCGGCGCGTCATGGTGCCGGTGTGCCAGTGATACATCTGCCGGCCGGTGTTCATGACGTAGGGGTACTCGGCGTCCGGAAGCTCGGAGGGCGGCAGATATTCAACCGGCACGAACCGGGCGCGACCGTCGGCGGTGGGAAAGCGGTCGGCGAACAGAAACGGGGTGCCGGGGTGGCCGGCGGTCGGCACCGGGTACTGCAGTCCCGCGGTGCGCAGCCCGTCGTAGGTCACGCCGCGCCACGACGGCGTGACGGTCGCGATCTCGCGCATGACGTCCTCGGGGTCGTTCCACGGCGTGGGGAGGCCAAGCCGCCGGCTCAGGTCGGCGATCACATCGAGATCGCAGCGGGCCTCGCCCGGTGTCGGCACGGCCGCTTCGGCCAGCTGGATGCGCCGCTCGGTGTTGACGTAGGTGCCGCGCTTTTCGGCGAAGGACGACGCCGGGAGCACGACGTCGGCCCAGCGTGCCGTCTCGGTGAGAAAGAGATCCTGCACGGCGAGGAACTCGAGCCCGCGGACCCAGCCCTCGGCATGCGAGATGTCCGGATCGGAGATGACCGGGTTCTCCCCCATGATGTAGACGCCGCGCACGCCGCTGTCGGCCTGGGTCATCTCGGTGACCATGATCCCGTCGTGGAGCGAGAGCGATTCCTCCGGCACGCCCCACGCCCGCGCATAGTCGGCGCGGTTGGCGGGATCGGTGACCGCGCGATAGTCGGTATAGGCGAACGGAATGGCACCGACGTCGCTGGCGCCCTGGACGTTGTTCTGTCCGCGGATCGGCATCATCGGCGCCCCCCAGCGTCCGATCATGCCGCACGCGAGCAGGAGATTGAGCAGACTGGCGACGATGTCGGTCCCGGTGGCGTGCTGGGTGAGGCCCATGGCCCAGAGCGTGGCGGTGCGGGGTCCCCGCGCGTAGAGCTCCGCGGCCTCGCGGATGGTCGCGGCCGGGATCCCGGTGATGCGGGATCCTACCTCGAGGGTATAGGGGCGGACGGCCTCGCGCACCGCGGCAAAGTCGTGGGTGCGGTCGGCGATGAAGCGCGCATCGGCCAGCCCGGCCTCGATGATATGGGCCAGCATCGTATTGAACAGCGCGACATCGGTGCCGGGGAGCATCTGGAGGTGAATCTCCGCGCGCTGCGCCAGCTCCACGCGGCGGACGTCGGCCACGATGAGCCGCGCGCCGCGCGCGACGGCGCGCTTGATGAGCGCACCGAAGACGGGGTGCGACTCGGTGGTGTTGGCCCCGGCGATGAAGATCACGTCGGACGCCTCCTCGAGCTCGCGCATGGAGCCGGAGGCGGCGGAGGTGCTGAGCGCCCGGCTCATGGCAGCAACCGAGGTGGAGTGGCAGAGTCGGGTGCAGTGATCGATGTTGTTGGTCCGGAACGCGCCGCGCACCATGCGCATGAAGGCGTAGTTGTCCTCATTGGTGCACTTGGCCGACGACAGGGCGGCAAGCGCGTCGGGCCCGTGCGCCTCGCGAATCCGCAGGATCTCCTGGGCGCAGAGACTGAGCGCCTCCTCCCACGACGCCTCGCGGAACGCGCCGTACCACGCGTCGGGCGTGGCGACGCGATCGCGCACATCATCGTCCGCGCTGGGGGGGGTGCCGGTCTGGGGCGGCTTGCCCACCTGGCGGCGCGGCGGACGCGGCTTGCGCCCTTCACCCATCTCCTCGATGGTATGCCACGGCCCCTCCCGGTGCCGCGGCGACTCGCCGGTCCACACCCAGCGATCGCCCTCCCGACTCCAGCCCCGCCGGATCAGCGGCCGCATCAGCCGGTCACGATGCTGCGGAAAGTCGTACCCAAAGCGTCCCTTGACGCAGGTCGAGCCGCCGTTGGGCGTGTCGTCCTCGATCCAGGGCGAGGTCACCCGCATGACCTTGTCATCCCGGGCATGCAGGTCGAGCTGGCAGCCGACGCCGCAATACGGGCAGACCGACCGGACGATGCGGTCCGGCGTGCGCACCGCGGCACTACCGAAGCGCTCGCGGGGGATGACTTCGAAGATGGCGTCGGTGGGACAGACACGGACGCACTCACCGCACCAGGTGCAGCCGGCGTGATCGGGATCGCCGTCGCCGCCGACGATGATCTGCGCGTACTCTCCGCGCAGCCCCACATCGAGCACACCTACCTCCTGAATGTCTTCGCACGCGCGCACGCAGCGGGTGCAGAGAATGCAGCGGGACATGTCGTGGCGGATCATCGTGTCGCCGGGACGCTCATCGCCGGCGCGGGGCGGCAGCGAACGGGCGGCGCCGAGCGGCACGTCGTAACGTGCGAGATACGCCTCGAATTCGTTCTGGGGTGCGTCGTCGTCGGCGGGATCGCGACGGTAACGCTCGCGCAGCAGCGAGAGGACGCCACGCCGGGCCGCGGTCGCGGCCGGGCTCTCGGTGTGCACGACCTGGCCGTCGGCGGCCAGCGCGGCGCAGGCGGGCAGCAGCTTGGCCTGGCCCTCGACGGCAACGAGACACAGGCGGCAGTTGCCGGCGATCGGCAGGCGCGGATACCAGCAGAGCGTCGGCACGTCGACGCCGGCGGCGCGCGCTGCATCGAGGATGGTGGCGCCGGCATCGACGGTGACGTCGTGGCCGTTCACGCTGAGCGTTGGCATGGCACTACCCGCGGAAAAGGGGGCGCTGTTCGATCTTAGGTCGGCGGCAGCGCGCGAGCAAGAGCGTGCGGTCCGTCCACCAAGTCGACACTCAGCTATTGCGCGAATGGAATTATTGACGATTTTGTGTCTGTGCCATGGCGGCGCATCAGTCGCGCCGACGGCACGGTGGTTCATCGCGCAGTGCGTACCTGCAGTGCGTACCTGTGGGACGATGGGCTGGAGTGCAGTTCCGGAATGGGGGCGCCGCTCTCGTTCCATGTCGCCGCCCCCGGGCGGACCAACCTCATGTCGGAGGCATCATGGCGAAGAAAGCAGCCAGGAAGTCGGCCAAGAAGAGCGCGCCCAAGAAGGCCGCGAAGCGTGGCGCGAAGAAGAGCGCGAAGCGCGGCGCAAAGAAGGGTGCGAAGAAGTCGGCCCGGAAGGGCGCGAAGAAGAGCGCCAGGAAGGGCGCGAAGCGTGGCGCGAAGAAGAGCGCCCGGAAGTCGGCGCGCCGCTAGCCCGCGGCACGTTCACGCAGCAAAAAGGGGCCGGCCAGCTGCCGGCCCCATGCGTTTTCCCTCCCTCACTCCGCACCCGCCGCACAGGATCGTTCGTGCTCCGCGTCTGCCGGCCGTGTCAGCACGATGCCGCGGAGCCGGGATGAGCCGCGGCGCCGCGAGCGTGCCACCTCATCCTGCAGCCATCCGTCATACGCACTCAGCAACGCCTCGGGGGCGAGCGTGCCACCCGGCAGGAGCACATGCACGCCACCGATGGCGGTGGTTGCCTGCACCGCGCGGAGGAATGCCGCGCGCGCCGCGCCGGTCGCGTCCGCCAGCGTGCCCGCATCGATCACCACCAGCACGAGCGGACGCTCGAACGGCGGCAGCCAGCCGCCCGGCTGGACAAAGTACGAGCTGAACAGACCGGCCAGCGACTCGTTGGCCATCCCCGACTCGACCCGCTCGACGGTGCCAAGGTCACCGGCGACGAACGTGACTGCGGCGTCGTGCGCGGCGAGCAGATAGGCCGCCGGCTCGGCGCCCACCACGAGCGTGGGATCGTCGCCTTCGACGCGCGGCAAAAGGGCAACCAGCGCGCTCTCCGGCTCGAGCCCCCAGTGGGTCGGCTCGCGCTGGGCGGCGCGCAGCTTGATGAACTGCTGGCGCCAGCGACGGTACGATCGGAGGGCGAGCCGCTTCGTGATCAGGCGGTCCACCGATTCGAGCATGAGCACTTCGGTCAGGACGAACTGGCCCTCGGTCGTGCTCTGCATTTCGGAGACGGCCTCGTCGCCCAGTCGCAGCAGCTCGTCGCGGGTGATCGAATTCTTGAAGCCCTCGATCCGCTGCAGCACGTACTCCTGGTACTGCTGCATGAGTGACGGCGGGGGCCGGCGCCGGACCTGGCGGGCCTCGGTGGCGGTCAGCATGGCTCGACGTGGACGACGACCTGGTGGAGCTCGAGGTGGTCGCGAAGCCGCTCCTCCACCTCGTCGGCGATCCGGTGGGCGCTGGCGACGTCGGCCGCGCCGTCCACCGCGATGGTGAGCTCGGCAAAGCGCAGTGCGGCGGCGCCGCGCGAGCGGATGGCGTACGCGGACTGGACGCCGCCGACCTCCTCCGCTTCCCGGCGGATGGTGCCCTCGTCGTAGATCCGCTCGTCCACCAGCGCCGGCATCGTCCGCCGGATGATCTCGAAGCCCGCGTGCGCCACCAGCGCAGCGACGACGATGGCCAGCACCGGATCGGCCCACGGATAGCCCAGCCGCGCGAGCCAGAGTCCCGCCAGCACCGCGATGGTAATCATCACGTCCACGCGGGTGTGCACCGCATCGGCGAACAGCAGCTCGCTGTCGTAGCGCTGGGCCGCGCGGCGTTCCATCACCGTCACGCCGATGTTGACCACCAGCGTGCCCGCCAGGAGGAGGAGCGCGCCGTCACTGGCGATGGGCGCGGCGGTGTGCGCGATGAGCCGCTCAACGGCGCCACGCACGACCTCGAAGATGGAGATCGAGAGCAGGACGGCGATGAGCAGCGCGCCGAGGGTTTCGAACTTGGCGTGGCCGTAGGGGTGCTCCTCGTCCGGCGCCTTCGATGCGACGCCCATGACCAGCAGGCTGAAGAGATTGTTGACGACATCGACCGACGACTGGATCGCGTCGCCAAAGACGGCGAGCGAATTGGTGCCGACGCCGACGCTGAACTTGACCGCGGCCACCGCGACATTCGCGACGAGAATGCCGACCAGGACCCGGCGAATGGCGCTGTTCCGGATCGTCGAGGCAACCGGGTTCGGCATCGCTGCAAATTCGTACTCCGCCCTCGGCGTGTCAACGTGGGCCGGTACGGGGCGCGGGACGGGGCCGCACCGGACGATCCTGCTTGACTTAGATAATTAGACGAATATCTTAGCATTATGGACAAGACGTTCCGGGCCCTGGCCGATCCCACCCGCCGCCGCATTCTCGAACTCCTCCGCGACGGGGATCTGGCGGCCGGCGACATCGCCGCGGAATTTCCCATGGCCTGGGCCTCGGTCTCGCATCACCTCCAGGTCCTCAAGGCGGCCGATCTCGTGCTGGCCCGGCGGGACGGCCAGTTCATCCGCTACTCGCTCAATACCACGACGATGCAGGACCTGCTTCAGCATCTGATGGATCTCGCGCCCACCCGTCGTCGGAAAGGAGACCGCCGTGCGTAAGCTGCTGCCCGGACTGGCCGCGCTGCTGGCCGCACTCGCCTTTTCCCTCTGGGCGCTGGGTCGGCTCCCGGCCCGCGTGGCCATCCACTGGGGCATCAGCGGTCGCCCCGACGGCTGGGCATCCCCCGGTGGCGCCGCGGTGATGCTCCCGCTGGTGGGGTTGGGCGTCATGGCGCTGATGGCGTTTCTGCCGCGCATCGACCCCAAGCGGGCCAACTATCAGCTCCACGGCTCCACCTACTTCCTGATCGTCAACGCGGTAGGCGTCTTTGTCGCCGTGGTGCAGGCGGGCCTCATCGGCTTCGCGCTCGGCTGGCCGGTCCGGATGGGGTCGCTGGTGCCCATCGGCGTCGGGATCCTCTTCATCATCATCGGGAACGTGCTGAGCCGGCTGCGGCCCAACTGGTTTGCGGGGATCCGTACGCCGTGGACGCTGAGCAGCGAGCGGGTGTGGCGGGAGACCCATCGCGTGGGCGGTTATTGCTTCATGGTGGCCGGCATCCTGCTGGCCGTCGTCGGGCTGCTCTTGCCCGGGTCCATCGTGCCGGCCGTCATCGGTGCCGGGGTGATCGCCGCGGTGATTCCCATCGTCCATTCCTATGTTCTCTGGCGGTCCGAGCGCGGACCGGAGGCGCACCCATGATCGCAGCCCGCCTGCTCATGGCGGTCCTGATGATGCCCGCGACGCTCGCCATGGTCGTGCAGGCGCAGCAGCCCGCCGGTGCCGACCCCGAGCGTGCCGGGAGGGCGTTCGTCCAGCTTCTGGCCGATGGTCACTACGCCGCGGCCGAGGCACTGATGGACACCACGATGCAGCGAGCGATGCCGGTCGACCGGCTCCGCACGACGTGGGAATCGGTGGTGGCGCAGGCCGGGGCGTTCGGCGGGATCCAGCGGACGGCGGTCACGCGGACGGGCCCTTACCGCAAGGTGGCGGTGACCTGCGACTTTGCGCAGGCGGCGCTCGATGTGCAGGTAGTCTACGACGCCGGCGACCGCGTCGCGGGCCTCTTCATCGTACCGACGCCCACGCCGTGGGCGCCGGCGCCCTACATCACGCCGGATGCGTTCCGCTCGGAGGAAACGACGGTAGGGCAGGGCGCGCTGGCGTTGCCGGCCACCCTGTCGATCCCGGCCGGCCACGGCCCGTTCCCGGCGATGGTGCTGGTGCATGGGTCGGGACCCAACGACCGCGATGAATCGGTGGGCGGGGTGAAGGTCTTCC
>JBBSCB010000031.1:0-30846 GCA_038250675.1 Gemmatimonadales bacterium | reverse complement strand
GTGGCCAGGGTGCTGACCGAGAACCCGGTGCCGCCCGCCAGGCTGCGGCCCGATGTGCCGGCGCCGCTGAGCCAGGCCGTGCTCACCGCCCTGCAGAAGCAGCCCGATCTGCGATTCGCGACGGCGGCGGCCTTCCAGGCGGCCTTCACGGGATCGGCGCCCACCGCGCGTCCGCACCGGCGGATCTGGCTGGGGGCGGCGGTCGCCTCTCTGGTGCTCCTCGCCGCGGGCACCACGGCCTACCTGCACCACCGTGGGTTGGGACCTGCGGCACCGGCCGGTGCAGGCCCCGCCCGCCGGATCGCGGTGATCCCCTTCCGCAATGCCAACGGTGACACCCAGAACACCAGCTTCAGCGAAGGCCTCACCCTCGAGCTGAACGATGCGCTCAGCCGTATGCCCGGGCTCACCATCGTGGTCGCCGGCTCGGACAAGTACCGCAGGGCCGGCGTGGACGTGGCCGCGGTCGGGCGCGAGCTGGGCGTGGATGCGGTGCTCATGGGGCGGGTGGATACGGCGAACAACGTGGTGCGGGTTCAGGTGCAGCTGCAGGACGCCAGGACGCAGGCGCTCCGGTGGTCACGCATGTACCAGCGGAAGCTGCGTGATCTCTATACGCTGGAGGATACCCTGTCGGCGGCGATCGCGGGCGACCTCCAGTTGGCCGGCGCCGACGAGGCCCAGACCGCACTGGCCCGTGCGAGCCGGACCGCCAGCCCCGAAGCGCATGCCCTGCTGGTGGAGGCCCGTGGCCAGGCGGAGCGCCGCACCGCCGAAGGGCTCGCGGTGGCGACGACGCTCTTTACCGCCGCGATCAATCTCGACTCGAACTATGCGCAGGCCTGGGCCGGCCGGGCCAACACGGAAAACCTGCTGGTGGCGTACGACGTCCAGCCCAGCGCGACGTTGTCGCTGGCCAGGGCCGATGCGCTTCGCGCCATTCAGCTGGACAGCACGATCGCCACCGCGCACGCCACCCTCGGCTTCAATCACGTGATATACGACCGGGACTGGCCAGCGGCCCGCGCCGAATTCGACCGGGCGATCGCGCTCGATTCGACGGCGGCGCCCACCCGCCTGTTCCGCGCGTGGTACTATGTGGCCGTCGACCAGCTCGACTCGGCCGCCGCCTCCATCCGGATCGCGATGCGGCTGGATCCCGCCGCGCCGATCAACGACACGCGGCTGGGCCAGGCCCTGTACTTCGCGGACGATCTCGCCGGAGCGGAGACGGCGGTGCGAGGAGCGCTGCGGAAGGATCCGACCTACGTCTTCGCCCGCGCGGCGTTGGCCGAGATCTACGCCGAAGGCGGCCGCTGCGCCGAGGCATTGCGGCAGCTGAATCCGGCGACCACGCGGGGTACCCCCTCCTTCCAGATTGCCTATGCATGGTCGCTGTGTCCCGCAGGCGTCGCCGCCGCACGGACGTTCGTCGCGCAGCAGGAGGCGGAGTCCCGCGCCGGCCATCTGGTGGACGGGTTCTGGCTCGCCCGGATCTATGCCGGACTGGGAGACGAGGCGAAGATGTTCCAATGGCTCGACCGAGCGGTGTCGCAGCATGCCTCGTTGCTTTTCGACCTCCGCCGCGACCCCGCGTTCAGGCACTATCGCGACCGGCCGCGGTTCCGGGCGCTGCTCAGGCAGGTGTACGGGACGTAGGGACGGAACGACGGAACGACGGAACGACGGCGCGAGGGTAATGCCGTCGCCCGTGACCACCGGTTCTGTCATCCCGAGCGAGCGCAGCGAGTCGAGGGATCTACTCCGCCAATTCCCGGACGTTGCCACGGTCGATCACCGCAAAGGAGATCCCTCGACTCCCCTCGCTGCGCTCGGGTCGCTCGGGATGACAGCATGTGAGGGCGATCAGTAGCGCTCGGGGTGACAGAGGGGCGCAGCGACCAGCGACTCCTGGCTGCAGATCATCACAGCTCCGATCGCGGTGCGCAGTCACCAGCCTCGACGCCGCCGCTCGATGCCTCATGGGCTGCCTCCTGGAGTTGGCGCACCGCGCTGGGGGGCTGACTGAGGGCCACCCCGTCCACGAACGCGCGAGCCGATAACGCTCTCGCATCGTGACCCGTCAATGTCTCGTAGATGGTGATCGCGGCGAGATAGGTGCCGGTCGGAGTCGGTTCCCCGTCCGGGGCGTATAGCAGCTCAGGGTGCTGCTGCAAGGTGCGTTCCCAGGCGGCACCGGCCGGCAGCAACATGCCATTGACCGCGGCGGCCGCGGCCGCCGCGGCGCTGCCGGTGGCGCAGAAATCGCCGGGGCGGTCCGCCGACGGCCACGTCATGTAGACCGCGGTGCGCGCACCGGCCGCCCGCACCAGCACGTCGAACTGCCGTACCGCGTCCACCAGCACGGCCCGACTCGCGGAGTCACTGCTCTCATCTGACTGGAGCACCACGTAATCCCACCCACCCCGTTGAATCGCCGCCTCAGCCGGGCTGCCCGCCCACAGGTGGCTTGTGAGGAGGACCTTCGGGCCTACCGTCATTTCAGTGCGAATCCGATCGCCGTTCCCCTCGGCGATACCTGCCAGTGTTGCGGGCAGGTCGTTCACGTAGGTCGAGCTATTGCCGATGAAGAGCACGGCGAGCGTCACCGATGGTGCCGCGGACGCTGGGACGGAATCGACGATCGGACCGTCGATCGTGGGCTCGCCGCCATTCGTACAGGCGGCAAGCCCGACGGCGGTGATCACACCCATCGCCCATCGCAGCTCTCGCGTGATCATCGTGGTCTCCCGGCGTGTGAGAGCTTGCTCCCTGCCTTTAACACGCCATTGGGACCGCGGAAGCGACAGACGACGCTGGATCTCGGCGACGACGTGCGGCACCCGCACGGTGGCGATCACGGTGCTGCGGCCGGAGCTCGCCGTGTACGTTGCAAGGGCGAAGGGACTGTCACCCCAAGGAGCGCGAGCGACGAGGGGGCCGGAACGCAGGTGCAGCGTCGGCCCCCTGGCTGGCGCTCGGGGTGACAGATGGACCCGGCGACCAGCGACGCTCTCCTCCGGCTACAGCCGTCGGGTGTACCCCCAGTAGATCACATAGTCGTTCGCGCCGCCGAGCCCGGGCCGAACGCTTCCATCGGACAGCACGAGGTTGAGATAATTGACCCGCACGCGCACCGGGACGCTTAGCGTGAACTGGTTTGGCCCGGAGACCAGCGACAGCCCGGGCTCGACGTACATCGAGTACCCCGCGTGACGGTAGAAATCGTCGCTCCCGCCGATCAGATCCTTGCTGGTGGTCCCATCCACCCGCCCGCCCAGACTGACCGACAATCCATGGCTCGGCGCCAGCGCGAATCCCATCCCCACACGCGCGGAGTAGACATCGGGCACCGCCCAGAACGTATTCACCGGCGGCCAGAGCACGTCGGTGTGTTCCCGCAGGCTGATCGAGTACACCCCGGAGGCGTACACCGAAACCCGGCTCGCGATCCGCTGAAAGGCCTGGAGCTGAACCGGCATCGACCAGCCGCCATCACCCAGCTGAACGGTTTGCGGGATGGGGGCCTGGAACGGATTGCCGTCGGCGTCGTAGGCGGTGCCAAGTACGTGGAAGCTCCCGGTCGGCGCCTTGAAACCGATTCCCAACTGCGCGTTGCTCAGCGGATGCTGCGACGGCGACGCGAGCCAGAACGTGCCCACCGCGTTGATGTCGCCGATGCCGGTCGAGCTCACCTGGTGCCGCATCCCGTCTTCGTAGAAGTTGCTGGCGGTCGAGTAGGAAAAGGGAACGGTGAGAGTCACCGCGATGCGCTCCGACATGCCGCGCGCGACGCTCAGATCGATCGAGTTGAGCCGAATGAGCAACGGTTGTCCGCCCGGCGCGAGGGCTTCGTTCTCCTGGGCGCCGCCGAAGACCTTGTTGGTGGCCACCCGCCGCCCGGTGATGCCCGCCTGCCACTCATGCGGCCGGAGAAAGGTGGTGGCCTGACCGCCGAGACTGGGCGAGGTGAACCGGAGCGGCATGCAGCCTTGCCCCGACAGTTCGGCGGTTCCGGCGCAGAGGGCGGTGACGATGGTGATGGCACGGATCACTGCCGGCGTGACCAGACGGGTCGTGCTCATGGCGCGCTCCTCGGAGCATCGGGAGAATGTGAGGAATCGGGGGACAGGATCAGCTCGAGCCCGGCGGCGATTTCGGCGGTGGTGATGGGTCCTCGATGGAGCGCGCGCACGACACCACCGCTATCGATGAAGACGGTGGTCGGCAGCCCGAGGACGTGGTAGTGGTCGGTCACCCGCGCCTTGTGGTCGAGCAGTACGGGAAACGGGAGGCCCATGCGGCCGGTGAATTCGCGGATCACGCCGGGCGCCTCGTCGTCGCCGTTGACGGCGATAATTTGGAGTCCGTCACGGCGATGGGTCCCGTAGGCGGTGACCAGCTCCGGCAACTCCATCTGGCAAGGGGGACACCAGCTGGCCCAGAAGTTCAGGATGACGGGATGACCGCGGAGGGTGGAGAGCCGGACGGTATCGCCGGCGAGCGCCGGTAGCACGAACTCGGGCGCCGCCTGGCCGACGCGCGCACGCTGGGCCGCCAGCGGGCCGGCGGCCAGCAGTAGGGGGAGCAGGATGCAACGGACGGAGCTGCGGCTTGTCAAAGCGACACCACACTACGAGTCTAATCCCGGGGATGCCGAGACGCTAGCACTTGGCGGCGCGAAGCGCAAGGACGGGAGAACGGGCGAAAAGGAGAAATCTCGGATGGCCGAAAGGGCGGCGCGGAGGTAGCGCCGGCGCGCGCCACCACCCATTCTGTCATCCCGAGCGACCCGAGCGCAGCGAGGGGAGTCGAGGGATCTACTGCCCCGGGATCGAACATCGCGAGGCGCTCCGGTCTGGCTGCCGGCCCCTGACTGCTGACCCCTGTCCTCACCCCCTGTCCCCCTCTCCATGAGATGGAGAGGGGGCAGCTCAACCGCAAGAAAATCGCGAAGCTGGTGGGCGTGGCCCCGATGGCCCGGAACAGCGGCCAGCGGCGCGGGCGCCGGCAGCCGAGGGAGGCATAGGCGGGACCGCCGGAGATCCAGAAACCCTCGCGGATCTCGGGGTACTCGGCGGCGGCGGCGGGGGGGCGAGGAGGAGTCCGGCACCGGCGCACAAGACGAGTTTACCGAGTGGATGGCGCAAGCGTTCCTCCGGATGGGCGACAGGCGACTTGGTGTGCAGCGAGACTCCGGCCATGCCAAGGCGGCGCCAGAGCGAGTGCAACACCGGTTGCGCGCAAGCCGCCATGGTCCGGGCGCGACGCTGGCGGACTGGCTGAGCCGGATAGCGGATGCGACCTTGCAATCCCTCTGCGCCGAGCCGAGCATTATGGGCATGTCACAGACAGCGACAGACTGGACCGCGGCGATGGTCCGCGACTTGCCCGACGACGGCCGGCGGTACGAGGTGGTGGACGGCGAGCTGCTCGTGACGCCGGCCCCGGCGTACCGGCACCAGCGCGCGGTCGGGGAGCTCTACGTCGTGCTGCACACCTACCTGTCCGCGCATCGCGTCGGATCGGTGCTCGTCGCTCCGGCAGACGTCGTGCTCGATCTTCGCACGTTGGTGCAGCCGGATCTGTTCGTGGTGCCGCTCGTGGGCGGGCGACCGCCGGAGAACTGGGACGAGGCGGGCGCCATGCTGCTGGCCGTCGAGGTACTGTCGCCATCGAGCGCGCGTGCCGACCGGCAGATCAAGCGGCGCCGTTACCAGCGTGCCGGCGTGCCCGAGTACTGGATCGTGGACCTGGATGCGCGGCTGATCGAGCGGTGGACCGGGAATGACCCACGGCCCGATATGATCTCGGAGCGACTGGTGTGGCAGCCCGATCCCGCCCGCGGCGGCCTTGAGATCGATGTGGTGGCGTTGTTCGGGGTGGTGATTGGGTGCGCTGCCCCGCCACCGGTCGTCATCGGCGGCTGAAGCCGCCACTCGGCGTGGGGGCCCTGAAGGGCCCTGGATACGGCTCAAGGGGGGCTCCGACGTGCTCATCTTCTGCAGGGGGACCGCCGACGCGGCTTCATGACGTGCTCCGCAGCGTCTCCGGGGCCGACTCCACGCCGGACCAACCCGCGATCGCATCTCCCGGATGGTGGAGCGGCTGGCTTCGTACGTAATCCCGGATGCGCGGAAGGTCCGAGGGGCTCACCGTCTCCACATTGTATCCGTCCGACCAGCGAAACTGAATCCCGGCCATCAACCCGCGGTTGATCAGCATGCCGCTACCGCCCTTGAGGCGCTGCAGGAGACGGGGAATCGACGATAACGGATGGAGCGTGAGGAGCAGGTGCACGTGCGTGGCGACGATGCCGATCTCGAGGAGCCGCCCTCGTTCCTGACGGACGATTGCCCGGAGGCAGCGCACCAGGAACCGCGCGACATCGGCGTTGATGGTCGCTTCTCGCTGCCGCGTGGTCCAGACAATGTGATAGTAGAGGCGGTGGCGCATGGCGCAGCATGGACGTGCGGGCGCAGCCAGCGCTCATCGTGCTGACGCGACATGGGCCCGAAAGGCGGCGGTGCGATCGGCGGCGAAAGGCGCGACGCGGGGCCACGCGGAGCAATCGGCAGCGAAAGGCGCCACGCGGAGCGATCGGGCGCTCGGCGGCTAAAGCCGCCACTCGGCTTGGGGGCCCTGACGGGCCCTGAATGCATCACGCTGTCAGGAACACCTGATAGTGGCGGGCTGTTCGCGCCGCCGGGATGAGCGGATCAGCGGCCCTTCAGGGCCGCCTCGCCGAGTGGCGGCTTCAGCCGCCGATTCCGATTCCGATTCCCGATTCCGATTCAGCAGGGAAAAACCCCGCCGCCGCTACACCCAGTGCGCCTCATCCCCGCCGGCATCCTCATCATCGGCCTGCTCCAGGTCCGGCGACACCGGCGCGATCGTCATGAACAGATGCGTATCACGCAGTCCAGCCAGCGCCAGCAGTGCCTGTTCCCGCTGGCGCAGCAGCGCGGCGTTGATCTCCTGCTGCTCGGGGTCGGTGCAGCCTTCCCTGAAGCTGCGAAGCCGCCGGGCGTTCTCCTCGACGATGGCGATCAGCGTCCGGGTCTGAACCCAGACCTCCAACGGGCATTCGGTATTGACCGACTGGGTCAACTCTGGCAGCGGCGCCGGTCGGGGCCGCGCGTGGAGGCGGAGCAGATCATCGAGGTCTCTGATCCTGCCGGCGATACGATTGTGCTGACTCACGGTCCTCTCCCTCAGGATGGGCCGTCCAGTCTACGCCGGGGGTGTGACAGCGTCGCTGAGAAAACCGTATCAGTGAGCAACCGTCATTCGGCGGAGCCGCTCGCGTACCGCCCGCCGCACGATCTCCGGCGACACCACCTCCGCGTCCGGCCCGTACTGGAGCACGTGCCGCACCGCCCAGTCGGCGTCGGCGAGCGGGTGCTCGACCGTCACCGATCCGTCCGCCGCCGGCGGCACGCCTTCACGCTCCGCGATCCATCGCGCGATCTGCGGTGAATATCGAATCACCAGCGGCTCCGCGTCCTCTGCCTGAAAGAGCCGGGCGTCACTGACCAGCTCTCCGACCGTCACCTCTGACGGCATGGTGAACGACTCGTCCGTCAAGTCGGCGTCGGTGATGCGATCCATGCGGAAGAACCTGAGCCCTTCCCCGTCCACGCAATGCGCCACCAGATACCACATTCCCCGCGCGAGTACCAGCGAATACGGGCAGACGACGCGTGCGGCCGGCGCTAGCTGCGTCGCTTTCTGATAGCCGATCCGCACCTTTCGACGGCCCCGAATGGCGTCGCGTATGACTCGCCGCCGGCCCGCGTCGTCCCGGAACGGGTAACCCGAGTCAGCGGCACGCGTCTCCGGCGGCGCCTCGTCATCCGGCGTTGCCGCCAGCACCGCCGCCAGCCGCACCCGGGCCCGGTCAATCGGCGCCTGCTCTTCCGGCGGCCGCTCGGCGCGCAGCATGGCCAGCCCAAGCTCCAGCGCAGCGAGCTCCGGCCGGGTCAGGCGCATTGGCCGCAGAAAGTGACTCGACCGGACGGAGACGCGGTCCTGATCAATGAAGATCGACACCCCTTCCACGAACCCGCCGGGATCGTCGAACCGTTCGGCGAGCGACCGCAGATCGCCGAGCAGTGTCTTGCGGTCCATGCCGACCGATGCCGCCACCTCGTCGATTGGATGGTCGCAGTCATCGGCCAGCAGCGGCACCAGGTGCAGTACGCGTCGAAGTTGCGCCGCCGCGTTATCGGCTGGACGCCGGCTCACGCCGGGTCCTCGTACAGCGCAAGCGTGTCCCGTACCTGCCGCGCGTATTCGTCGAGCAGTGCTGTCGGAGCGACCGGGTGCACCGCGTCCCCCAGAGTCAGGAGCCACCGTACGAATGCGTCGAGGCGCCGCACGCGGAACTGGCGTTGGGCCGGATGGTCCGGCACGGCGGCGCCAAGGCGGGCGGCGGCCTGCACCACGCCACCCGGCGCGACGAACTCCACGATCGCTTCGAGCTCGCCCCCGCTGCCGAGCTCCCAGGCCTGACGGGATCGCGAATGCTCCCGGAGGTCGAAGGCCGGCGGTCGCTCGAAGTCGGGCGTCGCCGGTTTATCACTGTTGACGCTCGCGGATGCAATCCGGCTTACCCGGAAGTTCTTGATCTGTCCGTCGGCGGTGTCGCGCGCGGCGAGATACCAGTGCTGGCTCACGAAGAAGAGGCCGAGTGGTTCGGCGACCCGGTCGGACTCGTCATTGGCCGCCATCGACCGGTAGCGAAACTCAATCCGCTTCCGGCGTGCCAGCGCGTCGCTCAGCGGCTCGAAGACATCGGCACCCTGCACGTCGGGGCTGGCTCCGGCGTCCTGAAGCGCCACATCCAGTGGGAGATCGGCGGCCAGCTTCCGGATCGCCGAGCGTGCATGCGCCGCCAGCAGCGGGTCGCCGAGTTGCTCCACGCGCCGCCCCGCATCCGCGACGGCCTCCAGTTCGGCGGGCTCGAATGCGAGGCGGGCAAGCGCGCGGTATCCGTCCCGATCCACGGTACGGGGCCGGCTGGGTGCGCCGTCAGCGACCACCGATAGATATGGGAGATAGAAGTCGCGGGCCGAGAGTCTGTAGCCGCTCACCTCGCCCTCGCTCATCACCGTGACGAGCGGAACGCCAAACGAACGGAGCTCATCCTTGTCGCGCTCGAAGGCGCGGCGGAGCGCCACCTTGGACGGCGACTTCTGGTAAGCCGGCACCTCGGCCACGATCTCCTCGAATGTGACGGCGTACTGCCGCCGGAGGAGTGCCGCCAGCAGATCGATCCAGCGCTGGAGCTTGGGGGCGGGCATCAGGCCGGCTCGACGCCGGGACACCAGCCCGCGTCCCGGTAGCCGCACCACCGGCAGTCTTCCGACGACTTTGCGAGCGATGTATCCGCCTGGCCCAAGCGTTCAAGCAGTGCCGAGATCCGGGCCTGCCCCGACGCACGCATCGCGTCAGTCACAGTCTCGGCAACCTGCCCGGTATCAGGGAACTGAAACGCGAAGCGCACCACCCGCTCGCCCGAGATCGCCTCCGCCGCCTCGATGTAGGTATCGCGCTGCACGTCATATCGGCGCGCGATCTCGGCCTTGTCACCCGGGCCAGTGTGGGTCTTCACGTCCAGTAGCACCAGGCCGTCGTCGGCCCGGGCAATCAGGTCCACGGCGCCTTCGATGCTCGAGCCCGAATCGGACAGGTACAGAAAGGGGAGTTCACGTCGAGCGCCGGGTGCCGCGGCGAGCGCAGCATACGCCGGGTCACCGGCCACCGCATCGATATCTCTTCGCAGTGCGGCCCGGTAGGCAGTGCCGTGCGAAACGTCAGGTGTCGGGGCATCCGGATCCCAGCGGCCGATTGCGGTCTCGAGCAGCAGCTTGACCGGGTCGTCGCCCAGGTGCTCCAGTACATCGTGCACGATCTGGCCTCGTGCGATCGCGCCACTGCCGGGCTTTGCATGGTGGGTCGGCTCTCTCAACATGGCGACATAGCGGAACCAATGACGCCGCTCGCAGCGGTCGAGCAGCATGAGCTCTGTCGCCGAGTGCCGGGTGCGGCCCGACCGCGCGGCCAGCATCGGAAGCGACTCGGGAAGCTGGCGCTCCGCGCCTGGCGCCGGAATCGGCGCGGGCTCCTCTGCCACGGCAGGCGCCAGGCGGATAATCCCCTCATAACTCCGACCACTTCGATCGGCGTAGCAGAAAGGCACCCCATCGGCGGGAGTCAATCCGGAAAGTTCCCCGGTCAGCGCGCCTGCGGCCGACTTCGCCTCCCCACGGGCTCCGGGGCATATCCCAGACACGATCAGGCGGTCTTTCGCCCGGGTGCTGGCCACGTACCAGACGCGCTTCCGCTCGGCATTGGCCTCGTCCGCTTCCACCGTCGCCAGCGACAGGTAGTGCTGCGGCTGATCCCCGGATTCGGTGTCGGGATCCTTGAGTGCGATGCGATCCCGGCCGATGATGATGTTGCCGGGCCCCCCACCCGCCGGACCGCGCGCCGTGTCGCACCAGAACACAATGGGCCACTCAAGCCCCTTGCTGCTGTGTACCGACGTCAGGGTGACCACGTCGTCGCGATCGCCGTACAGCCTGGCGTCGCCCTCCCTGTCATCACCAGTGCGCGCCTCGCCGAGCTGGCGAAGGAACTCTCCAACCGACTGCTCGGGAGACTGCCCGGCCATTCGAGCCAGCTTTCGGAGGTTGGCAATGGCCTGCAGTCCATCATCTCCCAGCAGCGACAGGTGCGCGAGATATCCGCTCCGTTCAAGCAGGCTCTGCATGAGCTCCGACGTGGGAACCCGGTCCCGGATGGCCACATGCTCGGCCAGCAGCTCCGCGGCCCATGCAAGGAGCTCCCGCTCAGCGCAGTCAACCGCCGTGATCGCCTGCCAGTAGGGTGGCCGGGTACTCCGGGCAATCGCCAGAAGCGTCTCATCCCTGACGCCGATGAACGGACTTCGGAGCCAGCCGAAGAGCGCCCGGTCATCCTGCGGATCCCGGGTCGCCTCCAGGGCCAGGACCATATCCTGTACCTCCCGCCGGGTGTAGAAGCCGGCCTGCCGGAGGGCATAGGTCGGAATCCCGGCGTTTCGGCAGGCGGATTCATAAATGGAGACGTCCGTCCAGCTCGTGAACAGGAGCGCCATGTTTCGCCATGCCGCACCCTGGGCATGGAACTCCACGGCCCGGCGGGCGACGGCAGCCGCTTCGCGCGACCGGGCCTCTTCAGCCTTGGGTGCTTTCCCGTCCGCGTCCGGTGAAACCACGATCAGTTCCACCGGCGGCCCCTCCGGCTCGGGGCGCACCGCTCGAACGGGAGAGAATGGGACCTCGAAGTCCTGGTGCGCACTGCCGTCCAACGGCATGTCGAGCAGGCTGCCGACCGTCCGCTCCACGAATCCCAGGATCTGATTGGTGCTGCGGTAATTCTCGTCCAGCACCACGACATCGCCAGCGTGCTGTTCGCGGAATTCGCGTTCGACGCTGGACCAGACGGTTACGTCAGCTCGCCGAAATCGATAGATGCTCTGCTTGGGGTCGCCGACCAGCATGAGCCTCGTCGCCGCGCCGTCCGTGCCCGGCTGACCCAGCAGCCAGGCAATCTCCCGCTGGACCGGATCGACGTCCTGAAACTCATCGACGATCAGGGTGTGTATCCGGCGCTGGAGCGCCCGGCGGACCGCCGGCTCGTCACGCAGCAGATCGCGGGTCCACACGATCATCCGATCGAAATCCATTGCACTCCGCTCCGCGAGCCTGGCATTGAGCCTGACGAGTGTCCGTTGCGCGAGCGCAATCACCACTCGCTCGAGCTCGCCAGCATCCGGCTGGCCGTCCACGATCCGGAGGAGCCGGTCGCCATCACCGATGAGCCGGGCCACCCAGCCCTCGAGATCCGCCACCGACCAGACGGACAGCAGCTCCTCCAGCCCGGAAACCGACCCCTGCTCGAGGGCGGCGAGCAGCGTCTCGCGCACAACCTCGCCGGTGACCATCCGCGCCGCGCCCTCATCGAGCACATGGAGGCCGGGGTCGCGACCGGTGCGGAGAGAGAACTCGCGCAGAATATCACCGGCAAAGCCGTGAATGGTTCCAATCCGGGCGTTGTCCACCTCGTAGGCCACGTCGCGCAATCCGCTCTCGCGCAACTCGCCCCGCAGCTTTCGTTTCAGGTCGGCGGCAGCGGCATTGGTGTAGGTGACCGCCCCGATCTCGCGGAGCGTGATGGGCCGCTCGATCCGCTGCCCGTTCACCTCGGCGCCCAGCAGGTAGAGGATGCGGCCGACGACCGTGCTGGTCTTGCCGGTTCCCGCCCCCGCCGAGACGAGGGTGTGGCGGTGGGTGTTCCGGATCGCCTCCCACTGCCCGGGATTGGGCCGGTTCACTTGCGGTGCTCCGTGCGGGGGCCGCCGGGCACCCGGCAGATCTCGATCGACGGACAGAAGCTGGGACAACCGCACGACTCGGCCGGCGCCGCCGGAAACCCGCCGCTCCGGGCCCGCCGAACGTGCCCGGCCACCGCGTCGAGCGCCTGATCCAGCCGCGCCTCGGCCTCGGCGTCAGGGATAATCGCCTTGGTCCGTCGATCGATCTGATACAGCTCGAGCGAGTGAACCGTTTCGCACTGCCTGATTGCGCGATACTCCACGCGCGCGATGGTAGCATCAGGCCGGAGCTGGCGGAGCGCGTAGGCGTACAGAGGGACCTGCAGTACGACGCCGTCGTCCCACGGCTGGTTCTTCGTCTCCTTCGTTCCCTTCCAGCCCCCGCCCGGCGCCGAGTATTTGCTCGTCTTGTAGTCCACGGCGGCGATGAACTGTCCGGTGGCGGCGCGCTCGTCGATGCCGACCTCGACCCGATCGATCGAGCCGCGAAACCGGAACTTCACCCCGCCACGCTCGAGCACCAGCCCGTCGAAGGCGAGCTCATGCTCGGTGACCCCGGTGCGAAGAATGAACGCATTGTTGGTGCGGTTGTTGAACATTTTGTCGTTATGCGCCGCCTCGAACTCGAGATAGCGGCGCAGCAGGCGGCTGAGCTCGCCGCGCTTGGCGTTTGCCAATGCGGGGTGGCCGAGCCAGAGCCGGCCTCGGACATCGGCGAGGGCGGCATGGAGCGCAGCGTCCATTTCCGGCAGCAGGCGGGGAAGGTCGGCCGCCCGGAGAAAGACCGGCGTGCCGGTGCGGTTGCCCTCTGTCGTGTAGAACCGGCGCAGGGCATCATGCAGGACGGTGCCCCGGGTGGCGGGATCCATTTCGTCGTCGGGGTCCCCGACATCCGCCAGGTGGAGCAGCCTGCTCGACAAATAGGACCACGGGCACTTGGCAAAGCTCTCGAGCTGGGTGGCGCTCCAGACCCTCTCATCCCCGAATTCGCGCGCGAGCCAGCCTAGGAGTGTGGGATCCTCGATCCGACCGTTGTATGGGGAGGGACCGCCAACGGCGCGCGCATGCTCGACCGCTGTCGCGTGACGGGCGCGGTCCGCGACGCCAGCGCCACGATAGCGGCGGATCCCGTCAGTCAGCAGCCGCGAGGCCGGCAGCTCCTCCGTCGTTGCGGTGGCAGAGGCCGCGAGCTCATCAACGAACGCCGAAGCCGCGATCTCCCGGCCGGCGGTATCGAGACGGGAATAGGAGACGGTGAACGACTCACTTGCGCCGTTCGCCAGAATCCGAAAGAGCTCACGCTCCCGACGGTCCCAGACTTCCCGCGGCTCGAACGGAAGCCCGGCGGCTGCCAGCGACTTCCGATCTCCTTCATCGAGTATGGGCGACACCGGCGAGCGCACCGGGAACTGCTCTGCCTCGAGCCCGACGACAAAGGTGTGATCGAACGCCCGGTAGGCGGCCGCGTGGGCCTCGAGGACCTGGACGCCGCGTTGCATCGGAGTCCAGAAGGCCGCATCGCCGGTGAGCAGCTCGGCGAGTTGGGCCGAGAACTCGGCAACCGGAAGGCGGTCATCAGCGCTGGGCCAGCTCTTGAGGGCGGCCCTCCAGTCGCAGACAATGTCCATCAGCGCGGTCCAGCCGGCCAGGTCGAGGCGAACAATATCGAAACGGTCGCCGGGAACGCGGTTGATCCGCTCAGCCATGTGCCAAGGGTCATCCCTGACAATCATCTCCAGCCAGGTGACCCATTCAGGGAGACGGCGGGTCTCATCGAGCGCGCGAGCCCGCTGGGCAAAGGTGTCAAATCCGGCCAGGGCGGCTGCGACGCGTGTACTGGGCGGAAGCGGGTTACGGCGCTCGCCGGCGTCATCGGCCGGCCGCGCCTCGTCGCGCTCGCACTCGGCATGGAGCTCTGCGAGAGCGTCCCGCCAGCTGGCAAGACCGGCGATCCGACGCCGGTATCCGGCAAAATTCAGAATGCCGGCATCGAGTTCGCTGGCGAAATAGGGCTGCTCGGCGACTTCCACGAGTGCGTGCCTGCTCCAGCCGTCAGCCGCCGCTGCGAAGACGGCGGTGATGGCCCGGATGGCGGGTATCTCGTGGAGGCCAATCCTGCGGCGCGCGGTGGCCGGGACGCCGGAACGCTCGAGCGCGTCGAGGGCCAGGTCAACGCACGGCCGTGCCTGACGGGCGATGACGACAATGCGGCTGAGCGGAGTGCCCGCCTCGGCCAGCTGCCGTACCCGTCGGGCGACTTCTTCGACTTCGCGCTCCACATCGGGGGCCGCGATGATCGCAACGGTCGGTCCACCCG
This sequence comes from Gemmatimonadales bacterium, assembly GCA_038250675.1. GTDB lineage: Bacteria > Gemmatimonadota > Gemmatimonadetes > Gemmatimonadales > GWC2-71-9 > JAICUF01. The sequence goes on along the minus strand of JBBSCB010000031.1, from coordinate 16,147 downwards.
CTCCGCCGTCATCGCGAGCATCGGGCGGCGCCGCCGATGAAGCAACCGCGTCGCGGAAGAGCTGCCCGCCGAGCCCGGTCGCATCGCCAAATGCTGAAACCTGGACATCAAGCCCCTCGCCCAAGTCGAGCGCTTCGGCGGAGTAGATCACGAGTCGATCAATCGCGGGCGAAGCAGCGAGCGCCCTGAGCATCGGCCGCCAGCCGGCGCGGAGATCGTTGAGGCCGAAGACCCGGAGTTCCCGACGCCCACCCAGACGCCGGGCCAAAGCCGCCGCGTCGGCCGCGATGGCGTGAGCACAATCGAGCCAGGTGTCCCGGCCGTCCCGGCGGGGCGTGCCATCGAGCCCGGTGGCGAGCGTGGCGCAGTACTCCTCGTAGATGACGGCGAGCTCCTGGTCGCGCGATCGTTCGAACTCGTCCCGGCTGGTGCGTGACTCCAGCGCCGTCGAGAAGGCGCTGGGGCTGACGCCCTCGGCTGCCAGCTCACCGATCAGCCGGTCGAGTGAGCGAAGGAAGTCCTGCGGTCGGCGAAGCTTCCGGCCAAAAACCTCGCCGGCGAGCCGGCGCAGGATCCCTCCCAGGATCACGGCCCGCTCAAAGTCATTGCAGGGGTCGCGGGCGGTGCTGCCGAGGAAACGGGGCAGTTCGTGAAAAATGCAGATCGGCGGGTCGAACCAGCCCGTTACCCCGCGATTGGCCGCCACTGCGAGCAGGTCATCGCGGAGCCCGCCCTGACGGAGCGCGAGGAGTGGAAGATCACTCGCGCGCGGCGTAGCCAGGAGCGGAGCCGCGGCTTCCCCGAGCAGACGCTTCGGGTCGGTGCCGATGACAAGCTGAATCATGAAAGAAGGGCCACCGGATCTCGCGGCTGGGCTGGAGCGTCGGCACGGCGGGGCCTGAACGGTCCCGGAACGAGCCACGTTATCCAGGGGGTGTGACAGGGAAACTGAGGATACGGCGGCGCGAGAGGAGGCGCAAGGCGGGCCGGACGGTGCGCGTGCGGTGCGGAAGCGTCTGCATCGCTGGTCCGCACCGCCGTGTGACAGCGAAGGATGGACATCGGGCTCAATCGTACAGGACCAGGTTCGGGCCTGGTTCCACATCGGTCGAGCGACATTTCGGGCAGCGGGTGGGAGCTTCGAAGCGGAAGCGTCCGCCGCAGTCGTGTTTCGGAAGCGAGGCCTCGATGGCCGCGTGATACTCGGCCTCGCTGACGGCCGGCCCTTCGAAGCCTTCCTTGACCGCGCGGTCGTGTCTCGCCGAAACCACCGAGTAGGGCCCTGGCAGCCCTTTCAGATAGGCCGAGTGGAGGGCTCCCAGGGTATGGAAGTCAACGGATTTCGGCTCGCCGCAGCGGTCGCAATGCAGCAGGTGAAAGAAGAACCCGCCGCCGATTCGCTCCTCGAATCGGTGGCCGCACTGCCGGCAAGTGGCTTCGCAGCTGCTGCCCATGGCTCAGTCGCCGTCCAGGCCGGGCACGTCGGCGGCGCCGAGCGCGCCGGCCACGGCCTTGACGGGCCGGCGAACTGGGAGGTCGAATTCGGCGCTGCCGCTCAGGATCGTGAGGACTTCCTCCTGCTGGCGGAGCCGCATGGCGCTGGCGAGACGCTGGTGGGGGTCGGCAGCTCCTTCCACCGCGTTCCTGAAGCCGGGGGCATTTTGCTCGATGATGAGGCCGAGGGTCTCGGCGGAGCGCCAGACATCGAGTGGCTCGGTCTGGGTGATGACCTCGACGAGGGCGGCTTGGCCGGTTGCCGGCGCAGCGCGTGCCACGGCCATGAAATCCGCCATCCCGGCACGATGGCCGGCGATCCTGTTGTGCAGTTCCATCCGCCGCTCCAGCAGCTTTTCGGCGGCTAAAGCCGCCACTCGGCTTGGGGGCCCTGAAGGGCCCTGGATGCGTCTCAGGGGCAGTTCCGACGTGCTCATCCTCTGGAGACGCAACGCTGACGCAGCTTCATGACCTGCTCCGCAGCGTCTCCGGTGCCGACTCTACGCCCGACAAACCGGCGATCGCATCTCCCGGATGATGGAGCGGGTGCGTCCGTACGTAGTCCCGGATCCGCGCGATGTCCGAACGACTGACCGTCTCCACATTGTACCCGTCCGACCACGAAACTGGATGCCGGCCACCAGCCCGCGGTTGATCAGCATGCCACTGCCGCCCTTGAGGCGCTGCAGGAGACGGGGAATCGACGACAACGGATGGAGCGTGAGGGGCAGACGAGCCGATGTCGCATGCATCACCATGCGCGCGCAATCCAGCTGGATCTCATCAGTCCATCGCATCCAGGGCCCTTCAGGGCCCCCAAGCCGAGCGGCGGCTTCAGCCGCCGATAGCCGATAGCCGATCGCGCCCGACTCTACCCCCGCCTCCGCCGCATCTTCCGCACGTACGCCTCCTTCCCATCCCGCACCCCCATCGCCATCGCCGCATCGTACTTCCGGTCCGACGCGCTGTAGCTCCGGGCGCCCAGCAGCTCCGCCCGCTGCGCGAGGTCCGAGATTTCGGCCACGATGTCCGGGTCAGCGGAGTAGGGTGAAAGCCGCGCCCCCGCGGAGCGGAGGAGCGTGGCCGCGCCGCCGAAGTCGCCCTGGTCCGCCTTCTGAATCGCCTCCTCGCGCGCCTTGGCCGCCTCAAAACGGAGCAGCGCCATGTCGACGACCGGCTCCACGTGATCGGCCGCATCCAGGTTGGCCATCACCGGCATCACGATGGTCCGATGCTCGATCCCCTCCTCCAGCACGACGTCCGCCTCCACCCGCACCTGGCCCACCTGCACGGTTCCGAGGTCGGCCAAGTTCTCGACATGGAAGACCAGGCCCAGCGGGCGCGGCGCCGTCGCATAGAGATCACCGAGCGACACCCTCCACGTCCCGGCCGGCGTGGTCTGGACGTCGTAGGACTGGAGGAAGGACACGCCGGCAACCCGCGGATCAGACAGCGCCACCTCGACCACGACGTTCTGCGCCGCCAGCGCCACCAGCCCGTCGATCTCGGCCTGGAAAATCGCGGCCATCTGGTCCAGCTCCTCGACGAACCAGTAGTTGCCGCCCCCGTCCCGGGCCATCGGCTCCAGCAGCTCCTCGTTGAACGACGGACCAAAGCCGATGCAGGTCGTGGTGACCCGCTGCCCGGACGCGCCCCGGCTCATGCCGACCAGGCGGCCGTGGTCCACGATCCCGGCATTGGCCTGGCCATCGGTCAGCAGGACGACGCGATTGGTGCCCTCGACCAGCTTCGCCTTCACATGGTGCATTCCGGCCAGCCAGCCGCCGGAGAGATTGGTCGAACCGCCGGCCTGGACCAGCGCAAGCGCATCGGTGGCCGCCGGGTCACCGCCGGGAGCGGGGCCAAAGATGGTGTCCACCTTATCGTCGAAGGTGACCAGTGCCAGCCGGTCAGCCGGCGAGAGGAAGCCGGCGAACCGCCGGGCCGCTTCCCGCGCGGCTTCGAGCGGCGCACCGCTCATCGAGCCGGAGCGGTCCAGCACCAGGGCGACGTTGATCGGCGCGCGCCGGACCGGCATGTCACCGGCAAGGGTCACCAGCATCCCGACCTGGTGGGCATTCTGGGTGGTCAGAAATCGGGTGGACAGCTGCACATCTGCTCGCATGACTCCCCTCCCCTGTGTCTCCGAAGCCGACATGGCCGCCCATTGACGGCTCACCGGCCCCGGCTCATGTTTACCATCGAGTAAACAGTGCCGAATCTATGTTGACGATTCCTTCCAGTCAACAGGCACTTATAACTGACGACCGTTTACTGATCCATAAACATGGGGAGTGGGTGTGACAGACAAGCGGGAAGTCGAGCAGGGGCGGGATCCGGTATCGGCTCGGCTCCTGGAGATGCTGTACCTGCGCCGGAAAGAAAAGGGATGGACCGTCCGGGACCTGGCCCGGGCGGCCGGGGTGTCACCGTCGTACATCTCACTGATCGAGAACGGGCACAAGGTGCCGGATCCGGCGACGATGGAGCGGATCGGGCGCGCGCTCGAGATCGAGCCGGGGCTACTCAACGCCTGGGTGACAGTCCAGGGGCGGGGCACCCACGTCGGCGAGTCGATCGAGGCCGCATACCATTTGAGGCAGTCCCCGGAGCTTTTCCCCAATGCGCCGGTCATGGCGGCGGCCGCGATGCCTGGCCCCGCAGCCACGTTCGCGCGCGACGCGCTGGAGCTGTCCACCGGTCCGGTGGCGGCGACCGAACTTCCCCTCCCCGCCCGTTACGTGATCGGCGTGGTGCTGGCCGGGGAGGGGCGAGAGCCGACTGAGGCAGAGATACGTGACGGCGACCGCCGAGTATGGATCGACCGGCGGGCACTGCCGGAGCGGGGCGCGCTGCGGGGGGCGTTCGCCTGGCGCCTGAGCCAGAAGGGGCTGGCACGGGTGACCGGACTCTACCGCCGCGGCGACTTCGTGATCATCGCGCCCGGCGTGTGGGCGCCGGACGCCATCCATCCGCGGCAGGTCTACGCGGTGCGGCATGACGGGCAGGTCCTGCTCACCCGGATCGCCTGGGCCGATGGCCGGCTGGTGCTGCTGGGCCCCGACAGCGATCCGGGCGCCACGATCGTGGTGGACGCGAAAACGGAGGCGGCACTCCGGCGGGTGGTGGTGGGGCGGGTGATTGTGGGGGTGCAGCGGTTCAAGTAGGGCGGACGGGGTAGCCTCACCGCTGTCACCCTGAGCGCAGCGACGGCCGCAATCCGGAACGCCAGGTACGGCATCGCTTCCGGAATCGGCACGAACCGCTGGTTGAGGGCCGGCACCTCCCGACTGGCCATCCGCGCCGCGATGGTGAGGTGCACCAGGTGACCGCGCTTCATGGTGCGTCGGAGCGATTCCTTGAGCTCCGTGGCGGCCCGGACCTCGAACCGTCCGACCCGCTGCCGCGCGGACACCTGCTCGGCGCTTCCGATCGCGTCGCTCAACCGCTGGACCGCCGCGGTGTAGCCGGCGCTCGGATCGGGGTGGGCGCGACTGAAGTCCAGCGCCCGCTTCCCCATCTCGATCTTCCGACGAATTCTCGCCTTCTTACAACCCTGCCGCGTTGCCGGGCGGCGGCCGGGTCGTCGCGCTCGCGTAAGCCTGCGCTCGAGACATCAGCCTCGAGCCCCAGCTGCGCGGGGCTGGACGGCTGTATGCGTAGAGTATGCCACGACAGTGCTCAGGGGTCAGGAGTCAGTGACGAGATCGAGCGGAGCGCGAACAATTGATCGCGCGACGACGCAGTGAGTTAGGATCGGGCGGACCGTGATCAGCAGGCGTCGGCCGGAGTGTGGGAGCAGCGGGCAACGGTCTGGACGCTCCGGCCGAAAAGCGGACGCGGGTGTCAGAGGTCTGGAGTCAGGGGACAGTGATCATGCGACGGGGGCCGGCGGTCAGGAGACGGGGACAGCGGTCGGGAGACGAGGGGCGGAGGTCCGGGACCGGCGGACAGCGACGCGGATGGGTCGGACGGCGATCCGGGCGGAGCGGACCGGGATCCGGCGGCTCCGGCCGGATCGTGGACCGAGCGGGCAGCGGTCCGGCTCAGTCGGACCGGGCCGAGGATGCGGAACATCGGAAAGGGAGTGGCGGACCGGGATCCGGGAGGTGCGGACACCGGTCAGGGGAGGCGGGACGGGGGTCAGGGAGGAGCGCATGGGGATGGGGCGCCATCGGACGGCGAGACCATGCCTCAGCAGGACGCTGCCGAGATCAAGGCGACGGGTGACACGATGAAACTGGAGCGGCTCAGGCGGGTGTCGGAAACGACGGTGGGCTCAAACGTGGCTCATCGAACCGAGATGGCATGAACCATCTTGGAAGGTCGGCCGCCGGCAGGCTCACGGGTCATCTCGTTGATTTGAATCGGCCCGCAAGCGTCCACAAGGACAGCAGTGAAGCCGTTTCGCCGGAATTGCTAATGCGTCGCTGTCGCGGCTTCACATAGTGAGAACGATAGGCCGCTGGAATCGCCTTCCTGAACGCAGACCAAGAAGCGGATTGCCCGCGTCGGGGCCTCTCCACATGAAAGACATACCTGTGCTTTCCTTTGCCTCGTGAATAGCGGTCAAGCCACAGAAATTGCGCAGGAGCCATGACCTGTATAGTGCCATTTTTGTAACACAATACTTCAATCACCCAGTCGCCTGGTCGTATATCTGCCGCGAACGCAGGGCGCTCAGTCCACCAGAAGCTGTCCATCTCAGATGCCTTCGCCGAGCGCCGACGTCGCTTCTGCGCCTTTCGCTCGCTTCCCTCGTACTGCTCTCTTTCATGGTCCGGCACATCGAGATCGCCGTTCAGATTTAGAAACCAGAGCCGTGGTCGCAACCGCTCCCCGCGCCTTGGCAAGGCATGACTGCGAGGCGGCCGATATTCGCGCTTGCAGAGCTTCAGATACTCGGGAAGTACCGGAGTGACGGATGCTGAGGAAACGAACCCAAGCGCGCTCCTGACGACACCAGCGTCGTTGGTCACAACGGCCGCCTCATCGAGCGTTGTGGCGGACCGAGCCGAAACGTTCGCGGATCCGACGATCGCGGTACCGTCCGCGACAACGATCTTCGCGTGCAGGCCGGGCCTGGACGCTACGATAACGCCTTTGCGCATGAATCGCTCAATCACGAACGGATTCGTGACGCCGGCTCGTACGCTGGGCAAGCTCAGGTCGACAACGAGCTGATCACCCCGTCGAAGCGGCAATAGCCTCGATCCGGCCTCTCCGACATAGGCGACGGCAGCGTGTACGCGCTTCGCTTGGCGAACGCGCTTGGTAATCTCTTGCCACACCTGCGCGCCCGACACGAACGACGTCAGCTTGTTCATAAGCGATCCTCAACCATAACCCTGGTATTCGTTTGGCGGCAAGCGTCTCGCCGCCGCATACATCAGGGCAGCTCACCGGCCCGCGTGAGCGGCCGGCTCCGGCCGCGAGAGGTCCAATTGCCGGTAGACGAGCTGTCGACCTTCCATCCGGCCACCGAAGGCGGTCCGGAACTAGCGGCCCCGAGCAGAACCATGTGCTCGCAGCCGCGCAGCTGTGCTGCCATGCTGCCGTCCAGCCACGGGAGCTCAATCAGCGGGAGTTCCCATTGGAGTTGTCGAAGAAATCGTACCGGCTGCGCGGCGAATGTCTCGACGTCCAGCAATTGCTCTCCGTCACCGACAGTCCGGAGCCGATCGAACCGTGGCGATACGATTGCAATCAGGTGGGACAACTCAGCGCGCTGGGGCACCTGACCCCACGCGAATTCGTCATCCACCGTCAGGGACAATGGACCGCTGAACCGGCGCTACTCCAGTGATGACCTGTATCCAAACGGGACCAACGTCAAAGCAACGAGAAAGCCTAATCTACGCTGTATCCTCGGAGGGGAAGCTTACGCTGCAGCGCAGCTCATGCCAGCGTCGCGGCGTCCAGCAACTGGGTCGCTGACTCTGCAACATAAGAGCCCCCAAGCGTTTAGAGCGATCGAGTATCACCATGGGCACGACTGCTATAGCATACTCTGCATGCTATAGACTGAGGACAGCGGCTAGCGTTACCAATATCGTTCTGTCTTCTTCCCCACGAACGGAACGGTCGATTGTGAGCAGTCTCGCGAAGGCTTTCGGGCGCCGGCTTGCACAATTGAGGGCAAAGGCTGGCAAGACACAGGAGCAACTTGAGTGGGACGGCGCAGCAAGTCGTACCTATGTCAGCGAATTGGAGCGCGGTGAGAAAGAGCCTTCGCTGGCGAAGATTTATGAAATAGCGAGAGCTGTCGGTGTGTCCCCCGCGTCGCTCGTGGCGGACCTGGACCGGAGACCTCAGAACGACGATCCCCGGACTTCGCTGGCGGACCTGCTTTCTGCAGCCGCCCGGCACCTGCGAGAGCAGCGTGGCATTGCTGGACCTCATCCGGCGATCGATCGTCTCGACACCTTCTTGCGGGCCGATGAGCTGTTGCAGGCGGGCGCCATCGAGGCTGGGGATCTTCTCGGCGAAGCAACCCGGTTGGCTGTCAGGCGAGAGCTCCGCGTGGCACGGGACGCAATCCAATATCTAGTCGCAGACAAGCGTCCGCTCGACATGCTTCGATACACTACAGCCGGCGCGGCGGACGCTAGGTTCTTGGACCCACAATCCGTCGTGCAGACAGTTCGAGAAGCGAACAGAGTCCTGGAACTACTGCATGACATGGCGGTGGCCAACGGCGTGCCAATCTTTAAGCTCCTCGGAATGCGCAACTTGAGCAGCTTTGTGGGCGAAATATTCAAGAGCGAACTTTGCCGCATAAACGTGCAACAATTCGCGCCCAATCCCCACCAGGACGGCTACCCCGATCTCTGCGCGCTTAGTACGGAAGGCGTTGCGTATTTCGCGGAGAGAATTGCGAAGGGAGAGATGTCAGACAAGTCTCATTGGAGTCCGTATCCCTACGGCGGGATCGAAGTCAAGGCAACATGTGGTAATACTCCACCAGCCAAACTGCTGGCAAAGCCAGACATCGGGGATTCTAGGTGGCCCATACTAAAGACCGCCGAATGGAAGGCGCACCATCGTAAAACCAATAACTTGGTTGGAATTTTTTGGGACTTTATCGATGGACTGCCGACAGTACTAGCGGCATTCTTCCGCAATGATCTCACGGCGAACGATTGGGGGGCGGTTATTAAGCCTGCGACAGACGAGAGTAGCACCACGAGTGTGTCCATCATGCCGCGTGGAAAGGTTGGCGAAGAAGTCGGCGTCAAAAAGATGGCGCGGGGTTGGGTGGTACTCCCGGCAGACCCAGCAATCCGCGGAGTTTTGACGCGCAAAGATATCTTCTACCTTACCGAAACAGACATCAAGTCCGTTACTTCGTCGCCCGTGATCGTTGGGAACGGCACTTCATAGCAGGGCCAGCTGCGCTCTTTCGACGTCGGCCGCGTCTTTCTCGCTGAGGTCACCATCGAATGATAACCGTTGAAGGTGACGGCCAAGAAGCTCCAGGAAACGCGGTGGCACACTTTCGCCCAACACGAGCCGTATGAGCCCATCACGGGCCCGCGCCCCGGAGGAACTCGCTCTGCGCGGCGATGGAGTCCACTTGTAGTCATAGTCAGATATGGTTTGCACAACCATGGCTTCGGCCAGCGACAATACGCGGTTCTCGGTCGGATGAATCTTATGATCACTGCACGGATAACTTAGGTTTCTCGTAATTGCAGGCGCCGGCAAATCGGGGCTCATGCGCTTATAGGCGCTCGTGTATCCGGACATGATACGCCTAGTGCCGTCCTCGTTCTCCGTATACGGGCGAGGCAGAAGCGCCCCACATTGGGCACAGTAGAGGGGGGTGGTTTTGCTCGCCCGGTTGATTCCCGCCGCATCACGCGACGCACAATGGGAGACGTTTCCGACGAAACCACACTCAGGGTTAGCGCACTGATTGTCAAACGCCGATGCACCGCGTGGAGTGTGCCGAATCCACTCATATTTTTTCGGATCCAGAACGGGAACTCTATGGAATTCAATACTCGCATCGCACGCTGACTCCGCAGTACGCCCGTCAAGAGGTGGAAAGCCGAGCAGCGCCTCGGTTACCGAGACCCATTGTTGTAAGCTGCCCCGAGCGGCCCTTCCGTGGGTTGCCCGAGGCACTAGGCTTACACCGCGCTCAAATAAGCTCCTTGCTTGAACGTCTCTGGTGTACACGGTTATTAAGCGCTGCCGCCGCTGCGGCACGCCAAAATCGGCAACCTCGATCTCATATGGCTGCCCGACATATTCAGAACCGAGTCCATCTCGAATGATGTCAACGATCGGTCGTAGTCTGCCGTCATCATCTTCAATGATTGTGCTGCGCATCTCGACTACATTCTCGAACACGACCCAAAGCGGCCGTAATGCACTAATCACCCGCAGGGCCGGCAAAATGAGCCGATTCCGCAGGTCTAGTTTAGGCCGCTTACCCGATCGAACATTTCGTAGCAAAGTCCCCTGTCCGCTCTTCGACATTCCTTGGCAAGGAGCGGTACAGGTAATCAGAAATAACTCCTGGCTCAGCGTGTCAAGCTGGCCCTTGACATGCCTGACTATATCGCCCTTTACGTCGTTAATATCGGCGACGAAATGGCGGGCACCGGGCAGATTGGCCTGACTCAGCGCTGCTCGGTCCGGCTCAAGCTCACAAGCGGCGATGAACTTGACACCTGACGCTTGAAAGCCCATGTCACCGATCGCCGCCCCGGTGAAGAGGCTGACTCCCAACAACCTCTGCCCCGTTTGGCAAGACGCCGCTGTGCTAGACGTATTATTCACTAGTAGCTCTCTCGAAGACATTGCTCACCTAGTTCGGTATGGAAGATAAATGAATTGCAGCAGAACATCGGAAAGGACATCGAATCGGTTGCTGAAGACTTCGCCGCGCGCACGGAGCGCGCAAAGGCTGGCCGGAGTGGCTATCGTGTCCACCGAGCGCTAGGCAGCCGAGGCCTGCTTGCCGGTCAAGGATGGAGATCATAGGTAGACGCTCGCGCCGCGATGGGCCTCGGTAGGAAGTGGGGAGGCGGCACGCCGCCGAGACTGTCATCGGGCCGCTGCGTGATGTGCATCGCGCGCAAGCCTTGTCGCTTTTGCGCCGGATCGAGGCTGCAATGTTAGCGGCCGCCACCCCTATGCCAAGGGCAGAAACACGCGGTAGAGGCGAGTCGGTGTAAACCGCAGAAGTAGCACTGTGGATGTCGCCAGCGAGCATGAGCGCCGAGAGGTCACCACCGAGCGCCGTACGCTCGTGCAGGCGAACTCGATCGCAGGATATCACTAGCATCGTAAGCTTCCCCTCCGAGGATACAGCGTAAATTAGACTTTCTCGTCGCCCGAAGGAGGGGGAATGAGGAAGTCGCGATTCACCGATGGCCAGATCGTGGCGGTGTTGCGGGAGGCGGAGGCGGGCCTGCCGGTCGTGGAGATCCTCCGCAAGCATGGCATCAGCCGCCAGACCTACGTCATCTGGAAAAAGCGCTACGGCGGCACGAGTGTGCCGGAATTGCAGCGCCTGAAAGCGCTGGAGCAGGAGAACGCCAGGCTGAAACGGATGTACGCCGAGCTCGCGTTGGAAAACGCGGCGATCACGGACGTGCTCAGCCGAACACTGTAACGCGGTCCGCGCGACGGGCCATCGTGGCGGTGCTGGTGCAGGGCCATGATCTCCCGATCGCGCGGGCCTGCCAGATCGCCGGATGCTCGCGGACCGCCTGGTACCGCCCCGCCTCGGATCGGTCGGGGCAGGATCAGCCGGTGATCGACGCCCTCCTGGCCCTCGTGACGCGACATCCGCACTGGGGCTTCTGGAAATACGCGCACCGGCTCTGTGCGCCCCATGGCTGGAACTGGAAGCGCGTGTACCGGGTGTATCGGGCGCTCAGGTTGAATCAGCCGCGCCGGCGGACGAAGCGCGTGCTGACGCGCCCGCGCGTGGGGCTCGACGCGCCGCCCGTGCTCAACCGCACATGGGCGCTCGACTTCATGGGCGACACGCTCTATGACGGCCGGACCTATCGCACGCTGAACGTGCTGGACGAGGGCAATCGGGAAGCGCTCGCCATCGAGATCGCCACCTCGTTACCGAGTGCGCGCGTCGTCGAGCTGCTCGCGCAACTGGTGGCGCTCTATGGCCGGTCCGACGCGCTCCGCTGCGACAACGGGCCAGAGTTTCTGGCGGAGGCGCTCGCGACGTGGTGCGCGGCGGCCGGCATCCGGGTCAAGCACATTCAACCGGGCAAGCCCAATCAAAACGCCTGCATCGAGCGCTTCAATCGGACCTACCGGACGGAAGTGCTGAATGCCTGGGTCTTCACCTCGCTCGCCCAGGTGCGCGAACTGACTGAGGCCTGGCGCGAGATGTACAACACGGAGCGGCCGCATGACAGCCTCGGCGATGTGCCGCCCCGCACCTTTCTGCCGAGGCCGATCGCGGCGTGAAAGGCTAATGTACGCTGTATCCTGGGAGGGGAAGCTTACGATCTGGACCCGCAGCACGGCGTCCCTGGTGGCGCGCGCCGACGGCGGCCGCGTCCGCCAAGCGTGGAAGCCCGAGGGCGCGACGGCGAGCACCCGACACATCAGGGTCAGCGGGTACTCGCCCCGAGGGCGGCGAGCGCATAATGAAAGCCGCCGATACCGGCGAACAGATCTACAAACCTCAAGTCCCAGCACCTCCACGAGGATGAGGCATGACACCAAGGCGCGCAGAGTGCGTCAATTCCGCGGCGCCCGCAAGCGGACCGCAAGCGGGCCGCCAGTTCCGACGTTCACTGAACTGAAGTTAAGCTCTGTGGCTGCGTACGGCCGCCTTGCCAACTGCATCCAGTGATTAGGCCAACTGGTCGAAGTCTCCGTGGCCCAGCGCTGACGCAGCCACCAAGCCGTGCGATCCACGTCTGGAGTACCGTCCTTGCGTTCTGCAGTTCTCGATTTTCAGGCCGGCGGTTCACAACCGCATTTAGCGAGACGCCTTTGTGGGGTAAGCCGATCGCTGTCCGTGAACAGCGGCCCCAGATTGGACCCAAAATGAGCACCTCGACCGTCAGGTCCGGCCGAGTGCGCTCCCAAAGGCGCTCGTGGCCCTGCGATTCATGACTCGCACGGATCAACCGCTTGGGGGCTTCCAAACCGCCCAAATTCGCGATCATGCTCAGGAGGCGCGGCCCAACATGGTTGCACTCGCACTTTGCCATCACCTAGATGTTTGGCATCGCTTGATTGAAGCGTGTTTCGCGAACATCGGCCATGTAGCCCCCTTCGCTGTCTGATGGCCGCGAACAAACTTCAGGGCCGCTGTTCCTCGTGGACTCAAAGGCCGTCCTAAACTGTCAACTACTCCCTTGTAACGTCTCGACGTCCGCACGACGGCTATGCCGACGGTCTTCGCCAAATGGCGCATAGCGCGCGCGCCAGCGTGCGGCCTCGCTTCTCTATCGCGGCCTCATCCCAAGCATCCTGAGACTCGAAGTATCGATTGAGGCGAAGTACCGAGTGCTTGTATTCGCGAAGCTTCGTAGTGTATTCCGCATTACTGGCGGCCGGGTTAAGGTACCCATTCAGTAGTGTCAGATTACCGACCGTGTGCAACCGATTGTTCCGCGCACGGATGCTATCGGCCAGCGGTGCAAAGCTGCCAACCGCCAGATAAGGAGCCGACACCATCTCAGCAGGAATCGACACTCCGTTCAGCGGCCAGTGCGCCGCCCAGGCCTGAGGCAGAACATGTTCGACCTGGAGGTTCGCAGCTATGTCCACTTGTTCGCTTTTCTTCGTCCGTTGTTCAACCTCGAGACGCTCCAGGATCAGTCGGAGAGCGGGAGTCCGAAGATAAAGCGAGACGGGTCGGCTAATAACTGCCTCAATCAGTTGCTCGTCCGTTGGCCACTGGCGCGTGGCGCCGCCACCACTCAACAACTTGTTTGCTAGCGCCTTCCGAACTCCATCGGGAGGCACGTCGCGAATGGCGCCGACAACCTCGACAAACAGCTTATTGTACTCCTTTGTCTCCTCACCTGTTACACCCCGGCGGCAGACAAACGACTCGACGATCGCGAAGCATTCCGAGAGCTGCACTGAGTCGAGACCGGCATCAAGCTCCAGATGCAGGACCAGGGGCAGCGCCGTGGAAACATCGAGATCCGCTAGCACGCGCACAAGGTCGGTGCTGGGCAAGGGCTGGCCGCCCCCTTCCGCGTAGCGCCGATAGGCGACGGCGTGCCGGGAGAAGTCGGCGAGTTCATGAGCCACATTCGCATACTTCGGGGGGGATGCGCTTACCCAGCGGCGGTACTCCTCGTTAACCCTGCGGGCGTCCACCAGGTCACCCGTCTTAGCCATCAGAAAGAAACGCAGAGCTAGGTCCAAACGGGAGTAAGTCCGCCCGCCCCGTTTCGTCTCGGCGCTCCAGAACGCAGTCTCAAACTGACCCCAATAGTCGGCGAAAAGCACATCACGATCAACCTTCTCCTTCTCAGCGCGCATGAAAATCAGGCTGCGTAACAAATCAGACTGAGACAGTGCCCGGCCTTGTGAGTTAAGAGAGTAGAAAATCTCCTGCGAGTCGTCGCCCTCCGACAGCGAGATTTCGACGACACTGAAGTCTTGCTGCAGTGCTTGCAACAAATTGAAGGCGCAGTCCTCCATCGTTCGACCAGTCGCTGACGAAATGTCGGTGATCCATTCCGTCAACTTCCGCGCAAAAAACAGATAGGCTTCGACCAAATTTGGTCGCGGCTCAGGTTGACGCTTTCGTGGCCGGCGAATGAGGGGATATCGTGCTTCGACGTCGGCCTTGCTCCCGGCGCTAACAATGTCCTTGAACACGACTCGGTTCAGAGCCGTCGGCCAGACCTTAAAGCGTTCCTCATCGGGAAACTCCATCACGTCGATATCACTGTTTTCGAGGTAACGAGACGTTGTGCGATCGAGCGTCTTCCATTCATTCAGCCGCGCGACATCGCGGTAAGCGCAGAGCATGAGTTGTAGAGTTGTAAGCCTCTGCTGGCCGTCGATGATCAGAAATCGCTTTACCTCCCTCGGAGACTGTGGGCGAACGCCCTCGATGATCAACGCCCCCAGGTAGTGCGCGTTCGAGGTTCGATTCTCAAGTTGAAGCTTGGCTTTTTCAGCCACGTCTTCCCAGAGGGTCGTCCACTGCGGCATTTCCTGCCACACGTAATGCCGTTGAAACATCGGGACGACATATCTAAGCTGCGAATTGAAGAGGGCGTCCAGTGAGCGCGGATTCGCTTGCATGTCTACTCCTGAGATCGCCCGTAGTCACTGATGCGGCGGAGTAATTCCGCGTGCACGAAAACCTGGATTGAAGCCCCTACGATACGATCTGGCCATGCAAGGGCGGAGCACTGTAGTCGGGGGTTGCGATTTACCCGCCAATTGAGGCGGCGACTACGGAGCTGCGCGACCGATTGTGGCTGTACCCTCGCGATCCGGTGCCCACCCGGGACGGCCCGCGCCCATGATCCCCGATGCCCCCTTGCTATTCCCCTGCGCCGAGCCGAGCGTTATGGGTATGCCGCACGCTGCCGAGCGATGGACCGCCGACCGGATTCGCGGGTTCCCCGACGACGGGAACCGGTACGAACTGGTGTCGGGTACGCTGGTCGTGACACCGGCGCCGGCTCCCCGTCACCAGGCCGCCGCGTCCGGGCTGTTCCGCCGGCTCGACCCATTCGTTGAGACCCACGGCATCGGCAGCGTCTACTGGTCGCCCGCCGACCTCTCGCTGGGTGAAGACGAAATCCTCCAGCCGGATCTCTTCGTCTTCCGCACCAACGACCGCCGGCCCCCGGCCCGCTGGAGCGACATCACGTCGCTGGTGCTCGCGATCGAGATCGTGTCTCCCGGAAGCGCCCGCTACGACCGCGGGCTCAAGCGGCTCCGCTACCAGCGGGCCGGCGTGCCCGAGTACTGGGTCGTGGACCTCGATGCCCGACTGGTCGAGCGCTGGCGGCCCGGGGACGACCGGCCCGAGATCGTCACTGGGCGGCTCACCTGGGCGCCGGATGCCGGGGGCGAGCTCAGCATCGACCTTGCGGCGCTCTTTGGCGACCTCGCAGGTACGGGCGCAGCGTTATAACCAGCAAAACGCACCGGCTCGAGCTCCGCGATCATCTTTCCCTCCCCGGCGCCGAGCTCACATCCTCCGCGATCTTCTCCTGCCGCCACCCGAACTGCACCGTCCGGAGCAGGGTGATCAGCGTCGTCGGACTCGCCGGGGACAATTTGGGCCGTGCCGCGGGAATTGGCTACCAGGGAAAACCCTAATCGGCGCGCGGAACGGGGCGGTTGTCGTTGGTCGGCGTAATAATGATGATCGCACGGGGGTGCGACTAGGGCTGATTTGCGACAGCGGGGGGCTGATTTGCGACAGGGGGGTCGCACGCGCAGCGATGTCACCCTGAGCGCAGCGAAGGGGCCGAAGCGCGGGCAGGGGCACCGAGGAATCGTTCAGTCGGTCGTTCCAGTGCGGAGACCTGCCCCCTCGCTTCGCTCAGGGTGACATCTCTTTCATGCGCCGCGCTCAGGGTGACATCTCTTCAGGCGCCGCTCCCAACAACTCGGCTGGCCCCGATGTCACACCGGCCCCCCGCTCCACGCGTCCCCCCTCTCCGCGAAG
>JBBSCB010000030.1:0-31116 GCA_038250675.1 Gemmatimonadales bacterium | reverse complement strand
TCCGTTCCCGGAATAAACGACTCGACGTAGTGCACCTCAGCCGGGCAGAGCGGCGTCGCCTTGTAGCCGGTGGTGTTGTCGATCTCGGCCACGGTGAGCCCGTCGGGCCGGGGCCAGTCCTGGGGTCGCGGCCGGCGATCGTACACTTCCTTCATCATGGCGGTCCAGGCCGGTGCTGCGAGGCGGCCGCCCTGGGCGTTGCTCATGATCTTGGTGGGCTGATCAAAGCCCATCCAGACGCCGGTCACCAGCTCGGAGGTGAACCCGATGAACCAGACGTCGTTCCCGTCGTTGGTGGTGCCCGTCTTGCCGGCCGCCGGGAAATTGATCCTGAGCCCCACCGACCCCGCCGCGGAGCCATTGAGCACCACGTCACGGAGCACCGAGGTCATCAGCCACGCATGTTGCTGGGTCATGACTTCCTGGGTCCGGGTGGGCGGCTGCCACACGATGTTGCCCGAGCGGTCCTCGACGCGAAGGATGGCGTTGGGGGTGACCCGCGTGCCCAGGTTGGCAAACGCCGTATAGGCGCTGATCATCTCGATGGGGTAGACGTCCGCGGCGCCGATGTTGATCGCGGGCACCGCGGCAATCGGCGTCGAGAGCCCAAAGCGCCGGGCCTCGGCGACCACGGCGTCCTCGCCGATCTCCAGACCCAGCTTGATCGCGGGAATGTTGCGCGACTCCTTGAGGTTCCAGCGAAGATCGTGGGGCCCGGCAAACTTGAGGTCGTAGTTCTGGGGCGTCCAGATATCCTGGCCGGCCACCTCGAGCGAGAACGGCTCGTCCACGACGATATGGGACAGCGGGTAACCGGCACGGATGGCCGCGGAGTACACGAACGGCTTGAAGGTCGACCCCGGCTGGCGCAGCGCCTGCACCGCGCGGTTGAACTTGCTGTCCTCGAAGTCCCGGCCGCCCACCATCGCGCGAATCGCGCCGGTCCTGGCATCGAGCGTCACCAGGAGCCCCTGGAGATAGGGACTGGTCGACCGGCCGTTATCGGCATCCGCGGCGTGGGTGTCGAGGTAGTGCTGGTACGTTTCGTGGTGGTAACCCGGCGTCTTCTCGATCGCCTTCAACTGCTCCTCCAGCGATCGCTCGGCGGTCTGCTGCATGTCGAGGTCGAGCGTGGTGTAGATGCTGTAGCCCTGCTTGTAGAGATCGTCGCCGTACTTGTTGTACATCTGCTGGCGTACGTATTCGACGAAGTACTGCGCCACGCCGCTGAAGTCGGAGCGCGACGACAGCAGGAGCGGATATGCCTTCCACCGCTCGGCGTCGCCCGGCGTGAGCTTGCCCGCGTCGCGGAGGAGGTTGATGACGACGTTGCGCCGCTGCACGCTGAGATTGGGATTGCGCCGCGGGTTGTAGCGTGAGGGCGCCTTGGGAATGGCGGCCAGGGTGGCGGCTTCGGCGACGTTGAGGTCGCGGACCGACTTGCCGAAGTAGCGCTGGCTTGCGGCCTCCACCCCGTAGGCGCGGTTGCCCAGGTCGATCTGATTGAGGTACAGCTCCAGGATGCGGTCCTTGGGGAGCTTGCGCTCGATCTCCAGCGCCACGCGCGCCTCGCGCAGCTTGCGGCGGATGCTCTTGTCCCGGCCGCTGATGTCGTCCGGCCAGAGGTTCCGGGCCAGCTGCATGGTGATGGTGGAGAAGCCCTCCGCCATCCGCCGCTCGATCACGTTGTTCTTGATGGCGCCGAAGACCCGGTACCAGTCGATCCCGTGGTGGGTGTAGAAGCGCTTGTCCTCGGTGGTGACGAAGGCGGCCACCACCGCGGGGGCCATCTCCTTGAGCGGCACCACGGTCCGGCGCTCGAGGCCCAGGTCGGTGATGAGCCGGCCGTCCATCGAGTAGACCTTGGCGGCCTGGTTGGCCGAATAATCGATGAGCCCGTCCACCGACGGGCACGCGTTGCCGGCGCAGATGCGCATCCAGGTGACGAGGAGCGCCATGAAGGCAAAGACGCCGATGGCCAGAATGGCGACCAGCACGTTGCGGCGAAGGCCGGGACCGAGCCATCGCGCGGAACCACCGGGTTTCCTGGGCGCGCGAGCACTGCGGGAAGCGACTGGACGGGGCATATTGGTGAAAAGTAGCCATCCGTGGCATCACCTGCCACCGGCGGGTTGCTGCGCCTCCGCCGGCCCTCTACGATTGGCCACATGACCACTCTCATCGACACGCTGGTGGACCGCGGATTCGTGCAGGACGTCACGCCCGGCGCCGAGGCGCGCCTCCGCCTGGGGGCCATCACCGGCTATGCCGGCTTTGACCCGACGGCCGACTCGCTGCACGTGGGCAGTCTGGTGCCGATCATGGGGCTGGCCTGGCTGCAGCGGCACGGTGGCACGCCGATCGCGCTGGTGGGCGGCGGCACCGGCATGGTGGGCGATCCCAGCGGCAAGCGCCACGAGCGGCCGGTCCTGGCGGTGGACGAGATCGACCGGAACTCGGCGGCCATCGAGCTGCAGCTCCGGCGCTTCCTGGCCTTCGACGGCGCCAACGCCGCCCGGCTCCGCAACAACGCCGACTGGCTCCGCGACCTGCGGCTGATGGATTTCCTGCGGGACACCGGCAAGCACTTCACCGTCAACTACATGCTGCAGAAGGATTCAGTGAAGAGCCGGATGGACACCGGCATCTCGTTCACCGAGTTCAGCTACATGCTGACGCAGGCGCACGACTACTGGCACCTGCACGTCACCGAGGGGTGCGAGCTCCAGCTCGGCGGCAGCGACCAGTGGGGCAACATCACCGCGGGGATCGAGCTGGTCTCCCGGCGCGAGGGGATGCAGGTCCATGCGGTGGTCTTTCCGCTGCTCACGACCGCGACCGGCGCCAAGTTCGGCAAGAGCGAGAGTGGCAATGTCTGGCTCGATGCGGCGCGGACGAGTCCGTACGAGTTTTTCCAGTTCTGGCTCAACGCGGATGACCGGGACGTGGAGCGGTTCCTCAAGCTGTTCACCTTCCTGCCGCTGGACGAGATCGCCCACATCATGCAGGCGCAGAGCGCCGAGCCGGCGGCCCGGGTGGCGCAGCGGCTGCTTGCGCGGGAAGCGACGGCCATCGTGCACGGCGATGACGAGGCGGAGCGGGCGGTGGCCGCGAGCGCGGCCGTGTTCGGCGCCGGGATGGGCGAGGCGGACTACGCGGCACTCGCTGCCACGATGCCATCGTGCGCCGTGACCAGGGCAGAGCTGGCGGACGGGTTGGCGCTGACCGAGGTGCTGGTGCGCGCCGGGCTGGCATCGAGCAAGAGCGAGGCGCGGCGCGGCATCGAGGGCCGGGGCTTCTCGGTCAACGGCGAGGCGGAGACCGACGTAAACCGCCGGCTCGCCGCGGCCGATGTGCGGCAGGAGCGATTCATTTTGCTTCGAAAGGGCAAGAAGCATCATGCGATGCTGGTGGTGGACGGCTAGCACGGCCTCGGCCTGGGTGTGCGCGACGGTGTTGTTTGCACCGCATGCCCCGCTCGCCGCCCAGTCCCCCGCCGATCGCGCCGCCATCGGCGCACTGCGCGACTCGCTGGCTGCCATGACATCGGCCGATGCGGTGGCACGGGTGCCCATGGACTGGCGGGACGGCCGCCGTGGGCCGATGGCCCGGCTCCGCGCCGGCTTCGTGCGCCTGCGCCTGGGTACACTCGCCGCCGACCCGGCAGCCCTCAATGCCGCACTGTTCGACTTCGACGTCGCCACCCACGACGCACCCGCCTGGCCGTATCCGTGGTTCGGGCGTGGCCTCGCCAAGCTCTACAGCGGCGCGCTGCCCGGCGCGACCTCCAAGGCACAAGCCGGTCAGGCGCTGGGCGAGAGCTTCTACGCCGCGTTCATGGATGATGTGCGCGCGACGGCCACGCGCGATCCCGTCTTCCCGCCGCTGGTTCAATTCCTGACGCAGCTTCTCGTACCGCAGCGTGATCGCACCCAGCCTGATCTGATCGTGAAGACGCTGGCGCTGGCCGCAGCGCGCGGGCCAGTCGCCGCCGACGTCCACTTGGTCCTCGGCCGCGCCTACCGCACGGCGGCCGACGACAGCACGGCGCTCGACGAGTTCGATGCCTATCTCGCCGCCGGCGGCGACACCAGCGTGGCGCTGCTGGAAACCGCGCGATCGCTCGCCGGCACCGGACAGCTCGAGGCCGGTGCGGCCGACTATCTCACCGGCGCCGAGCATCTGGGGGGCGAGGCCCGGTCGCCCTACCGCGACGACCTGGCGTGGATCGGGAATGCCGGCGAGCTGGCCGCCTTTGATTCGCTCCCTGCCGACTCGACCGGCCCGTGGATTGAGCGCTTCTGGGCCCGGCGCGACGCCGAATCGCCCCGGCCGGCCGGCGAGCGGCTGGCCGAGCACCTCCGCCGCTGGAACTACGTCTACCGCCACTTCCGGGTGATCCATCCGGAGCGCCGGACCCAGTTTGCCAAGGTGCGGGTGCTGGACATCGGCCCCTGCAGCGACGGCGGGACCAAGGCGCTGGACGACTACCGGATTGACCGTCCGGATCGGCCGGACGACTTCCGCCGCAAGGAACGGGTGCTCGATGACCGCGCGCCCGTCTACATGCGGCATGGTGCGCCGTGGCAGCGGATCCGTGCCGCGGGCGGCGCGATCGAGCTGGCCGACGCGATCAGCGCCGGTGGGCTGGGCCAGAGCAGCGCGGGATCAGGGGCCGAGGTTGCTGCGGGCACGGGGTCCGGTGAGTCGGATGGCCGCGGCACCGTCCCCACCGCGTTCGCGCCAAGCGTGATGGGCGAGGTCGAGGCGCTGGAAGGCGTCGAGTCGAGCGAGGCGTGGCTCTACTGGTTTGCCGGGGCGACGCGACTCTTCTACTTCGCATCGTCTGGGGCGAATGGCCCCGGACCGACGACGCTCTACACCGAGCCGCCGATGTCGCCGGCGCTTTTCACCATGCTGGCGGGGCTCGATCCGGTATTCGGCAAGGCCGCGGGACTCATCGAGCGCAACGCGATGATTCCATTGACGGCCATTCCTCTGCGCTGCCAGGCCGAAATCGGGCGCAGCTATGCCCGCACCCGCGGCGACGTCACCACCGGCGTGCTCACCGACAGCCATACCCTGCTCTTCCGCCGGCAGCTTGGCCCGATCGTGCAGAGCTACGCTCTGGGCCGACCCTCAGCCGGAACCAGTCGCGTGCTGATTGCCTTTGCCGTGCCCGGTGAGCGGCTGGTCGCCACCGCGAGGCCCGACGGCCGGCCGGGTGTGGCCTACCGGATCTCCCTGCGCGTCTCGGCTGTCGATTCGGTGCGCGGCACGGTGCGCTGGCTGGATACGACGCGGGTGTTCGTCGCAGCCGACTCGGTTCCCGCCGGCGCGTTCCTCACCGGCCTGACTGAGCTGGCCGTACCATCGGGTACCTACGCCGTCCGCGTCGCGCTGTTCGATCCCGGCACCGGCACCGGGGGGGCGACGCTGCGGCCTTCGGTGTCGCTCGACGACGGCGCCCCCGCGCTCAGCGATCTGATCCTGAGCACCGACCAGGGTGGCCTTGAGTGGGCAAACAACGGCGATCCGGTCCGGCTCAATGTGTCGGGAGCATTCCGACGGGGGGCGACGGCGGGACTCTACTACGAGACGTACGGCCTGCAACCGGGGCGGGCATACCGCACGACAATCGCCATTGCGCCGGCCCGGAACCCAAAAAAGGCCGGCGTCAGTCTGAGCTTCACCGAAACCGCCACGGCATCCACCGCCCACGTGCGCCGGTTGATCAACCTGTCGACGCTCTCGGCCGGCCAGTATGAACTGCGCGTGACGCTCACCGACACCGCGACCGGTGCCGTCGCCACCCGCGATCAGCTCCTCAACATCGTCGCGCGCTGACGCGGCACAGCCGACAGATCTGCCGCAATGACGCCTCCGTCGCCAACCGGCGACGCCCGGACCGCTGACGATTTGGCGCTGATCGATCGCATTCAGCGCGAAGCGGCCAGGTACGCTCTCACCGAGTGTGATCGTGCCAACGGCCTGGTCGTCGACCGCACCGAGCCGGGCGCCCCGTGCAGCATCGCCGCCGTGGGGCTCACGCTCTCCTCCTATCCCGTGACCGTCGAGCGCGGCTGGCTCTCCCGGGGCGAAGCCGCCTCCCGGGCGGTGACGGCGCTCCGCTTCTTCGAGCAGAGCCATCAGGGCCCCGAGCCTGATGCGACCGGGTACCACGGCTTCTACTACCACTTCCTCGACATGCAGCGCGGGCGCCGGGCGCGGGGCTCCGAGCTCTCCACCATCGATACCGCGCTCCTGCTGGCGGGCGCGCTCACTGCCGCCGCCTATTTTGACGGCGACGCGGCCGTCGAGCGGGAGATCCGCCGGGTCGCCGAGGCGCTCTATCTGCGGGTGGAGTGGCCGTGGGCGCAGAACGGCGGCGCGGCACTCACCCACGGCTGGCGTCCCGGGCGGGGCTTCCTGCCGTACCACTGGACCGGCTACAACGAGGCGCTCATCCTCTACCTGCTGGCGCTGGGCTCGCCCACACATCCGGTGGGGGCCGGGGCCTATGGCGCGTGGACGTCGAGCTACAAGTGGAAGCGGATCTATGGGCACGACTACCTGTATGCCGGCCCGATGTTCATTCATCAGCTCACCCATGTCTGGGTAGACTTTCGGGACATCCAGGACGCATACATGCGGGAGCGTCACAGCAACTACTTCGAGAACAGCCGGCGGGCCACGCTGATCCAGCAGCAGTATGCGATCAGGAATCCGCGAGGGTGGGATGGCTACGGCGAGACCGCCTGGGGCATCACGGCGAGCGACGGCCCCGGTCCCGCGCAGAAGCGGATACATGGCAGGCCGCGGCGATTCTACGGCTACCGCGCGCGCGGCGTGCCGTTCGGACCCGACGACGGCACGCTCGCGCCGTGGACCGTGGCGAGCTCGCTACCGTTTGCGCCGGAGATCGTGATCCCGACGCTGCGGCACTTCGAGGAGCTCGAGCTGCGGAGCGGCAAGCGGTACGGGTTCCGCGCGACGTTCAACAGCACCTTCCGCTCGGGCGGCGACAATCCGGCCGGCTGGGTATCGCCCTGGCACTATGGGCTGAACGAAGGGACCCTGGTCCTGATGGTCGAAAACGATCGCACCGGGCTCATCTGGCAGCTCATGCGCCGGTCACCGTACGTCGTCACCGGGCTTCGCCGCGCCGGGTTCACCGGCGCGTGGCTCTGACGCTCGATCGCCGCACCGGCGGCCCGCGTGCGCCGCTCGATTGATCCCGCGACCAGCTCGTGAACGTCGTTGCGCGCTGACGTGCGGCCGCGGCGCTGGGCGCGCTACCAGCGCGTCCGCGGCGTCGTCCGCCGCGGCGGCTTGGCGCCCAGCAGCCCGAAGAGGCCGCGCACGACCTCCCGACCGACCGTCCGACCGACCGATGACGACAGCGCGCCGATGACCGCGGCGCCCGCCACCTGCGCCATCGTCTTCCCCGCCCGTCCCCCCGGAGCCGGCGCGCCGCCCCCGGCGGGCGCGGGTGGCGTGGTGGCCTCCATCCGTCGCGCCAGCATCTCGCGCGCGCTGTCGCGATCCACCGCCGTGCCGTACGCCGCGATCAGGTCGGATTGCCGGATATCGGCCGCCAGTTCGTCGGGCGTGAGCGGCGCCATGCGGGAGGCCGGCGGAATCAGCCGGGTGGCCACGACCGGCGTCGGAACCCCGCGCCCGTCCAGGACCGTCACGATCGCCTCGCCGATGCCGAGACTCTGCAGCGTCTCCTCGAGGTCGTAGAACGTGGTCCTGGGAAAGGTGCGTACTGCCGATCGGAGCGCCTGTTCCTCGTCGGGCGTGTGGGCGCGGAGCGCGTGCTGGATCCGGTTGCCGAGCTGCGCCAGCACCGAGTCGGGCACGTCCCGTGGCGACTGGGTCACCAGGTAGACGCCAACGCCCTTGGAGCGGATCAGCCGCACCGTCTGCTCGATCTGCTCGATGAAGGCGCGCGGAGCCTGGTCGAACAGCAGGTGTGCCTCGTCGAAGAAAAACACGAGCTTGGGTTTGGGCAGGTCACCGGCCTCGGGCAGGTTGTGATACAGCTCGGCGAGGAGCCACATCATGAACGTCGAGAAGAGCGCCGGCTTGTCCTGCACGTCGGCCAGCTCGAGGCAGGTGACGACGCCGCGACCGTCAGGCGTCACCGTGATCAGGTCCTTCACGTCGAACTCCGGCTCGCCAAAGAACCGCCCGGCGCCCTGCTGCTCCAGCTCAACCATCTTCCGCAGCAGTACGCCCACGGTACTGCCCTGCATCCCGCCGTACTCGGCGAGCGACCCCTTCCCCGCGTCGGAGACGAGGTAGCCGAGCACCGCGCGGAGGTCGGAGAAGTCCAGCAGCGGCAGCTTCTGGTCGTCGCAGTACTTGAAGACGAGCGACAGGACGCTGGACTGGGTGTCGTTGAGCTGGAGGACCTTGGCCAGCAGCAGCGGGCCGAAGGAGCTGACCGTCGCCCGGAGCTGGACCCCCAGGTCACCGGTGAGGCTCACGAACTCGACCGGCGACGCCGCCGGCGTCCAGGTGACGCCGACCTCGGTGGCGCGCTGGGTGATTCGGTCGCCCGGGATGCCCGGCGCCGCGATCCCCGAGAGGTCCCCCTTGATGTCGGCCGCGAAGACCGGGATCCCCTGCGCCGAGAGCTGCTCGGCCAGGAGCTGGAGCGTCTTGGTCTTGCCGGTGCCCGTGGCCCCCGCGATGAGCCCGTGACGGTTCATCGTCGCGAGCGGGATGCGTACCTTGGGCTCGGGATGGGTGACGCCCTTCTCCAGCGCCGCGCCCACGATGACTGACGGCTCGGTGAAGCCGTAGCCTGCCCGGAGCATCTCGTCGAACGAACCCATGTGCAGTGCCTCCTAGAACGTCGTGTCGAGCACCTCGACCACGCGGGCCATCTGCTCGCTGGTGTTGAAGAGGTGCGGGCTGAGCCGGATGGCGCCCTCGCGGAGACTGCTGTAGATGTGCGCCGCCTTGAGCGCCTGGTGCGCGGCGGCGGGATCCGGCGGTGCCACGCACAGGATCGCGGAGCGGTGCGCCGTCACCGGTGACGCGACCCGCACGCCGCGCCGCGCCGCCCATTCCAGCACCGGCGCATGCAGCGCGCGAATGTGATCGGCGATGCGCGCCACGCCGATCTGCAGCAGCATGCCGACCGACGTGTTCATGCCGACGAAGTCCTGGAACGGCAGCGTGATCTGCTCGAACCTCCGCGCGTCGGCGCGATAGGTATCGTCGTACTCGGTCAGCCGGGAAAAATCATCGGTCCCCTCGAACGCCATCCAGCTCGTCACCGGCGGCACCAGCGTGCCGATGAGGTCCCGTCGCACATAGGTGAAGCCCGATCCCCACGGTGACAGCAGCCACTTCTGTGCGCCGCAGGCCAGAATGTCCACCGGCGTCCTGGTCAGATCGACCGGCATGGCGCCGATGCCCTGGATGGCGTCCACCACGAGGAAGGTGTCCGTCGCGCGGGTGGCCGCGGACAGCGCGGCGAGGTCCACCGCGTAGCCGTTGGCAAACTGCACCAGCGACACGGCGACGGCGCGCACCTCGGGCGCGGCGGCGCGCGCGAGCAGATAGTCTTCGTCGGGCCAGCCCTCCGCCGTGGTGGGCGCCAGCTCCACGATGACGCCGCGGTCGCGGAGCGCCAGCCAGGGATAGACGTTGGCCGGGAACTCGCGATCACTCACCACCACCACGTCGCCGGCGCGGAACGGCAGCGCGCGGGCGGCAATGTTGATCCCGGTGGTGGTGTTGGTGGCGAGCGCGATCTCTCCGGTTGTAACATTGAGCAGCTGGGCCACGAGCCGCCGCGACTCGGTGAAGACCGCGAAGAGGTCCGCATCCGAGAGCACGAACGGGGTCGAGCGGCGGCCGTTGAACGCCTCGATCGCGCGCCGTGTGCGGGCCGGCAATGGGCCGGTGCTGGCGCTGTTGAGGTAGACGTCGGCGCCGCTCCAGGGAAATTCTTCGGCGGTGAGCGCCGCGAGATCGGCGCTCACCGATCGGTCCGCAGCCGCGGGTCGTAGATCTCGCGCAAGCCGTCCCCCACGAGGTTGAAGCCGAGCACCGCGAGCCCGATCGCGATGCCGGGCGCAAAGGACACCCACGGTGCGACCCGCAGGAGGTCGCGCCCGTCCGCCACCATCGCACCCCAGCTGGGCGTGGGCGGCTGCGCGCCCAGGCCCACGAACGAGAGCGCCGCTTCGGCCATGATGGCGCCGCCGATGCCGAGGGTTGCGGCGATAATCACCTGGGTGCGCACGTTGGGAAGCAGGTGGCGGAACAGGACCCGCCGGTCGCGCGCGCCCAGCGCCTGCGCCGCCATCACGTACTCGGCGTCGCGCAGCACCAGCACCTGGCTCCGGACGAGGCGTGCCATCGCGGCCCAGCCCACCGCGCCGATCACGACGAAGACCACAGGCAACGACGGCTTCACCGCCGCGGCCACCGCAATCAGCAGGAGCAGCGTGGGAAAGGCGAGGGTGATGTCCGCCAGACGCATGATGAGACTGTCCACCCAGCGGCCGTAGTAGCCGGCCACCAGCCCGAGCGTGACGCCCAGCGCGATGGCCACCGACTGCGAGATGAGTCCCACCGACAGCGACAGGCGCGCACCATAGAGGACGCGGCTCAGCACGTCCCGGCCCTGGGTGTCGGTGCCGAGGAGATAGGTGCCACCGGGATGCAGCAGATAGGCGGTGCGGGTATCGCCCCGGATCGGATCGTGCGGCGCCAGCCAGGGCGCAAAGAGCGCGGCGATGACCACCGCGGTCACGAGCATGACGCCGAGCTAGAAGAAGCGGTCATGGCGCAGTCGCCGCACCAGCGGAGACGTCGTCGCACGGCGGGGTGGCGCGGGGAGGTCGGTGGTGGCCACGGCGGACATGGGGCTCCCGGGGTACTCCCTGGCGACAACCGGGCGCTCCGTGCACGGTTCTTGCCGGGAAATCGTCCATCAGGTTAGTTGGTTCCACTCCGTCCGGACAGCGCGAATGAACGGTGGTCCCTTCACTCTGGTGCTCAGCGGCGGCGGCCTCAAGGGGCTGGCGCACATCGGCGTGTTCAAGGCACTCGAAGCGCGCGGACTGACGCCGTCACTGGTTGTCGGGTCGAGCATGGGCGCGCTGATCGGCGGTGCCTGGGCGTCCGGCATGTCGGTGGCCGAGATGGAGGCGCGGGCATTGCTGGTCCGGCGGCGGCATGTCTTCCAGGTGGCCCACGTCGACATGGCGCTGAAGCGGATGCTGGCGCCCGCGGTCTACCGGCCGGAGCCGATGGACCAGCTGATCGGCAGTCTCGTGGGCCACCGCGGCTTTGCCGACCTGGTCCACCCGCTGCTGATCAACACGGTGGATCTTCACTCGGGTCGCCAGGTGTCGTGGGGCCTCCCCGGCTTCCGGGACGCGAAGGTGGCGGATGCCATCTTTGCCTCGTGCGCCCTGCCCGGCATCTTCCCACCCCGGGAAATCAACGGCCACTGGTATGTGGACGGCGCCGTCATCGAGAATCTGCCGGTCCGGGTGGCGGCGGCGGCCGGTACCGGCCCCATTCTCGCCATCAACGTGGCGGCCACCAGCGTGGCGCGGTCAGCCGCGGAAACGCAGGGCTTTGCGGCGACCTACATCCGGGGACTCGAGATCGTGATGCAGACGCAGATCGAGAGTCTGCTCCGGAACTGGGACGGCCCGCCGATCACCCTGGTCGAACCCGCCGTGGCGCACGTGGGCATGTTCTCGTTTACCCAGACCCGCGAGCTGATCGACGAGGGCTGTCGCGCCACCCGTGAAGCGCTGGAGCTGGCCGCCAGGCCCGCCGCCTAACCCCGCACCGCGACATCGATCAGGGCCCGCATGCGGTGCATGTGGGTATGATCGCGGAGCGCACGGCGGCGCGCCGCCTCGGCGATGGGCTGCGCTTCCTGGCCCGACTCGAGGACGTCCCGCACCAGCGCCCGCAGTTCCAGCGCGTCGTGATACACCAGCACCTCGGCCCCCGGCTCGAAGTGCTGCGCCAGGTCGCCCCGGTCGCCGGTCACCTGCGGCACGCCGATCGCGGCGACTTCGAACAGCCGCTGATTGGTGCCCACCTCGCGGCTGGACGCGGGGCTCTGCCGATGGACGTTGATGGCCACGGACGCGCCGGCGTAGGCGCGGACATAGTCATCCATCGAGAGCGTCTCGCCACGGCAGTAGTCGCGCAGCGCCGTACGCCGCCAGCCCGGTCCCCACACCGCCAGCCCGAACTCGACCAGCTCGCCCAGCATCGCCTCGCGATAGGCGGTGGCGCCGCCCACGAACACCGCGTTGGCCCGGAACTGGTCGCGCGACTGCATGGGGCGGTGGACCGACGGATCGCAAGCGAACGGGAGATAGGTGGTCCGCTCGTGCCCCAGCGTGCGCAGCCGCGTCGCCAGCGCGCTGTCCGGCACGAACAGCATGTCGTAGACGGTGGCGAGGTCCACCGGACTGGGTCCCGCGGCAGCCCCCGGGTCGCCCGGCAGCAGGTTGGCCCAGACGGCCGGCGAATCCTTCCGGAGCGACTCGACCGCGCTCACGCCCAGCACGCTGGCGCCGGTCACGAGCACGACGTGGGGCCGGCTGCGAACGACCGCGCTGCGCAGCCGCTCGACCATGCTGCCGCCGCGAAGCCGTGCCAGCATCCCGCCGCGTCCCAGCAGGTCGAATGCATCCACCCGGCAGCCCAGACGTTCCAGCGCGCGGCGGCGGAGCGACGAGTGCGCGTGCAGCGCCTCGTCGAATTCCGCCACGAGCAGGACGCGGGTCTCGGCCGCCGTCACGCCATCAGCCGCGACGGGGAGTGAGCAGCGCGATGGGCAGGATCACCTCTTCGGGCGAGACGCCGCCGTGCAGAAAGGCACCACGGTAGCGTGCCTGGTATTCGCGCAACTTGGTGGGATAGACAAAGAACCGGTCACCGGTGGCCAGCAGCAGGCGGGTGGACGGCGTGCGCGGCGGCAGGCCGAAGCTCGCCAGATCCTCCACCAGGAGCGCCGCGTCGGGGTCCTGCGCCCGCAGATCCTCGCCGAACTTGTACCGCAGATTGGACGTGGTGTCCCGCTTGGCGTACACCGTGGCCGGGGTGTGGCAGTGAATCGACCCGTGATCGGTGGTGAGCAGCACCGGCACCTCGCGACGCTCAGCCTCGCGCAGCGCGTCCCAGAGCGGCGAGCGCTCGAACCAGGTGCGCGTGAGGTTCCGGAGCGCCGGCGTGTCACGCGCCACCTCGAACAGCGTGGAGTTCTCGGTCCGCCCGTGCGTGAGCTGGTCTATGAAGTTGAAGACCAGCGCGGTGACGCCGGGACCCGCGAGATGCGCCGGCAGCCGCTTGAGGAGCCCTTCGCCGTCGGCCGCGGTGAAGACCTTCTCGTAATGCACCGGCACCGGGTGCCCGGTGATTTCCTTCAGCTGCTCGGTGAGGAGCTGGGCCTCGTGCGCGTTGAGACTCGCCTCGTCGTAGTCGGCCCACCACTGCGGATAGCGGTTCTTGATCTCGGCGGGAAAGAGCCCGCTGAAGATGGCGTTGCGGGCGAACGGCGTGGCAGTCGGCAGGATCGAGAAGTAGTGGGCGGTCTCGATGTCGAACCGCGCCGAGATGAGCGGCCGGATCATGGCCCACTGATCGAGGCGGAGGCAGTCCACGACGACCAGCATCGCCTTGCCGTGCGCCTCGAGCACCGGCCGCAGAAATTCCGCGCCGATGTCCACCGACAACGGGGGCCGGTCGGCCTCGGTCCCGTCGAGCCAGCCGGCGTACTTGGCCTTGAGATAGCGGGCAAAATCCTGGCGGAGGCTGTCCTGCAGCGTCCGCAGGGCGTCCTGCAGTCCCGGCTCATCGGCCTGGCCCAGCCGCACTTCCCACTCGGCCAGCTCGGCCACGAGCTCCACCCACTCGCGCCACGCCATGGGAGCGCCGCGGCGGCCCTCCAGGTCCCGGAACCGCGTGGCAAAGTCGCGGGACAGCCGCTGCTGCCGGATCCGGTCGCCTTCAAGGAGGCGGGTGACGACCGACAGGATCTGGCGCGGGTTGACCGGCTTGACGAGGTAGTCGGAGATCTCCGCGCCGATGGCGTCCTTGAGCGTGTCCGCCTCCTCGCTCTTGGTCACCATCACCACCGGTGTCGCGTGATCCACGCTGCGGATGGCACGGAAGATCTCCAGGCCCCGGCGGCCCGGCATCTGCTCATCGAGCAGCACTACGCCGTAGGGGTGTCGCTGGAGCATGACGAGCGCATCGTCGCCGTTGCTCGCGGTTTCGACGGTGAATCCCTGCTCCTCGAGGAACATGACGTGCGAGGTGAGGCTCTCGACTTCGTCGTCAACCCACAGGATGCTCTTGGGGCGTGGCATGCCCGCAAAGTACCGGCGTCAGTGGCCAACGGGCAACGCGCGGCGCGTGCTGGCGGGGCCTTCCGGCGGGCCGTACATTCCCGCCGTGTCTCCTGCCCCCGGCCACTGGGATCCCGCGTCGAGCGCGCTCGTCACGCTGCTGGCGCAGACGTCGCGCGGGCCCCGGCGCGACGGGGTCTTTGCCGTCTGGCTCACGGTGCGCGTGGCCCAGGACCTGGGGCTCGACCCGCCGGTGCCGGAACGGGCCCAGCGGCGGCGGGTGGCGGCGCTGGAGCAGCGCATCACCAGTCTCACCCTCCCGCCCCCGCTCCGGCGCGCGCTCACCACCGCGCTGACGCAGCTGCGCGATGGCCGCGCCGACCTGGTGCCGAGCATCCTCTCCCAGCTGGTGGCGCCCGCCCGCGACAGTCTGGGCGCCGACGCGGCCGAGTCGGTGGCGCTCGCAGTCCGGGCCTCGCGCGAAAAACAACGGACCGGCTAGCAGCCGGTCCGTCGGTCGTGCAGCGGCCCGCGAGTCGCGGGAGCGCTAGCGCGGCATCAGCGTGTTCGTGGTGTCGCGCGCCCGCTGGGCTCGCCGCGCAAAGGCCGTGTCGACCGCCGACGATGCCCCGCTCAGCTCGACCCGGCTCCCGGGGCCGGATGGGCCGATCCGCACCCACATCGGCGGCCCGTCCTGTTCAGCGTAGAGCGCAATGCCGCCGGTCGAATCCCTGCTGTCGCCGACCAGCCGCCACTTGCCGGTGACGAAGATCCGGCGGTAATAGTCGGCGACCTCCGCCGGGGCCATACGACTCTGGAACACCAGCTGGATCGCGTCGGGACCGGCGGACTTGCTGACAAAGTCCGCTTCGGGCGGGAACAGCACGGTGGGCATGACCGTGCCCAGGTCGGCCGTCCTGGGCTTTTCCGCCGCACGGTCACATGCCGCGAGTGCAAGCGAACCGCATACGAGCACAACATATGGCAGGCGCATAGGCGAGGGAGACTAGCGGGCGGGCTCCGGCCGGTCAACCCGGCGTTGGCGCCGGCCTCCCCTCCCGGCTATTTTTTGCCCGGCACCGCGACCGGGCGCCCGCCCGCCCGCCGCAACGACAAACTCAAATGCTCCAAGGAGTTCGGCCATGGCCGGGCACAGCAAGTGGAAGCAGATCAAGCGCAAGAAGGCCATCACCGACTCCAAGCGCGCGTCGTCCTGGACCAAGGTGATCCGCGAGATCACCGTCGCCGCCAAGGCCGGTGGCGGCGATCCCGGCGGCAATCCGCGGCTCCGCACCGCGATCGATGCCGCGCAGGCCGTGAACATGCCCAAGGAGAACATCGAGCGCGCCATCAAGAAGGGCACCGGCGAGCTCGAGGGCAGCAGCTATGAGGAGCTCACGTACGAGGGATACGGCCCCGGCGGCGCCGCCATCTTCATCGAGGCAACGACCGACAATCCCAATCGTACCGTCGCCGAAATCCGCCACGCCTTCAGCCGCAACGGGGGCAACCTGGGCGCCACGGGATCGGTCGGCTGGATGTTCGATCGCAAGGGTCAGGTCTACCTCGAGGCCGCGCGCTACGACGAGGAGCAGACGCTGGAGCGCGCCCTCGAGAGCGGCGCGGAGGACTTCGTCCGCGAAGGCGATCAGTATGTCGTCGCGACGACGCCGACCAGCTTTCACGCCGTGCAGGACGCGCTCCGCGCGGCCGGGATCGAGATCGAGTCGGCCGAACTCGCCATGGTGCCGAAGAACACGGTCAAGGTCGAGGGCGCCGATGCGGAAGGAATTCTCCGGCTGATGGAGGTCCTCGAGGAGCTGGACGACGTCTCCAAGGTGTTCTCCAATTTCGACATCGACACGGCGGACCTGGCGGAGGCGGAGGCCTGACCGCGCCGCGCCGGTGAAGGTCCTCGGCATCGATCCCGGCACCGCGGTCCTCGGCTATGGCGTCGTGGAATCCGCGCAGGGTGTACCGGGCCGGCTCATCGAATGCGGCGTGATCCGGACGCGGGCCGGCGAGCCGCTGCCCGCCCGCCTCCGGACGCTGCATGACGGCGTGAGCGCGCTGCTCGCCCGCCATCAGCCCGACGCCATGGCGGTCGAAGCCGCCTTCTACGGCAAGAACGTGCGGACCACGATGGTGCTGAGCCACGCGCGCGGCGTGATACTCCTGGCCGCGGAGGCGGCGGGCGTGACGATCGCCGAATACTCGCCGGCCATGGTGAAGAAGGCGATCGTGGGACGTGGCGCGGCGCTCAAGCCGCAGGTGAGCTACATGGTGGCGCAGCTGCTCCGCCTCCGGCAGGCGCCCGCGCCGGCCGACGCGGCCGATGGTGTGGCGATCGCGCTGACGCACCTCATGCTGGCCGGCCGGCAGCCCCGGCTCCGCGCGGCCCGGGCGGCGACGCGATGATCGCCACCGTTGCGGGCACGCTGGCCGACCGCACCAGTGAGACCGTCGTGGTGCAGACCGACGGCGGCGTGGGGTACGCGGTCACCGTGCCCGCCGGCGTCTTCGGCCGGCTGCCCGCCGCCGGTGCTCGGGTCCTCCTGCACACCGAGCTCGTGGTCAAGGAGGACGGCTGGGCGCTGTACGGCTTCGATCGCGAGGGTGAGCGTCGCGTCTTTCAGCGGCTGCTGAGCGCCAGCGGTGTGGGGCCGCGCCTGGCGCTCGCGATCCTGTCCGCGCTCGGGCCGGAGCGTACCGTGCGGAGCATCCGCGAGCGGGACCTGGCGGCGCTCGGCAGCGTCACCGGCATCGGCCGGAAGAAGGCCGAACGGCTGGTGCTGGAGCTGGCCGACCGCTTTGCCGACCTGGCGCTCGAGCCCGCGGCCAGCCGCCCGGCCGGTGGGAATGACGCGGTCCAGGCCCTCGTCGCCCTGGGCTACCCCGTCGGCGCGGCGGATGACGCCGTGCGCGCCGCCGTGGCCGGCGGCGCCGGCACCGATATCGCACAGATCGTACGGCGGGCACTGCAGCAGCTCGCCGCCTCACGAGCCGGGAGATGACCACCGCATGACCGTCACCGCCGCCGCCGCCGAATGGATCTGCACCCGCTGCGGATCCACTAACCGCAAGCTGGTCGCCGCAGACACGACGCAGACCGTCGATCGCTGCGTCACCTGCCACGCGCGCCACGTCATCGAGCCGGGCACGCGTCCCGTGCGCTGGAACGCGCGCCTGGATGACTGATCCGGCGTGATCCCCGAGATGCAGATCACCACTCCCGACGAGCTGCCGGAGGAGAAGGGCGCCGACGCGGCGCTCCGCCCGGCGCAGCTTGACGAGTTTGTCGGGCAGCCGCAGGTGAAGGCGTCACTGCAGATTTCGATCGACGCCGCGCGGGGCCGCGGCGACACGCTGGACCACACGCTGTTCTTTGGGCCGCCCGGACTCGGCAAGACGACGCTCGCCATGCTGATGGCGCGCGAGATGGGCGTGCAGCTCCGCACGACGTCGGGCCCGGTGCTGGAAAAGCCGGGCGACCTCGTGGGGCTGCTCACCAGTCTCACCCCCGGCGACATGCTGTTCATCGACGAGATCCACCGGATGAAGCCGGCGCTGGAGGAGTTTCTCTACTCGGCGATGGAGGACTTCCGCATCGACGTGCGGATCGGCGAGGGACCCAACGCGCAGACGGTGCCGATGGCGCTGGAGCGCTTCACGCTCATCGGGGCCACCACGCGCTTTGGGCTGCTCACGCCGCCGATGCGCGCGCGGTTCGGCATCGTCGAGCGCCTGAATTTCTACTCCCCCGAGGACCTGACGCAGATCGTGACCCGCTCCGCCGCGATCCTGGGAGTGCCGATCGAGGCGGCGGGTGCCACCGAAATCGCGCGCCGGAGCCGGGGCACGCCGCGCGTGGCCAACCGCCTGCTCCGCCGGGTCCGGGACTACGCTGAGGTGAAGGCGGATGGACGCATCACGGTGGCGGTGGCGGACGCGGCGCTGGCCCGGCTCAATGTGGACGAGTTCGGACTGGACGACATGGACGCGCGCATCCTCACGACGATCATCGAGAAGTTCAACGGTGGGCCCGTGGGGCTCGGCACCGTCGCGATCGCGGTCGGTGAGGATGCCGGGACGCTGCAGGACGTCTACGAGCCGTACCTGATTCAGCAGGGATTTCTCGAGCGCACCCAGCGCGGCCGCTGCGCTACGGCGCTGGCCTACCGCCGCTTCGGGCTCACGCCGCCCGAGCGCCAGGCCACGATCTTTGACCGCTGAGCAGGCCGGGACGACGTATCCCTCGTCGGCATTCGCGTACGACCTGCCGCCCGAGCTGATCGCGCAGGAGCCGCCGGCCACGCGAGGCACGAGCCGGCTGCTCGTCATGCGCCGCGCCGACGACGGTGGCTTCGACGACCGCGGCTTCAATGCGTTGCCCGGGCTGATCCCGCCGGGCGACCTCCTGGTGCTCAACAGCACCCGCGTGCGCCACGCGCGCCTCCGCGGTACGCGGCCCTCGGGCGCGCCCGCCGAGGTGCTCCTGCTCCACCCCGCCGGCACCGACGAGTGGCTCGCCATGGGCAAGCCGGGCAGCGCTCTCCGCCCCGGGCGGCAGGTGCTGCTGGGCGACGGTATCGCGATCGAGACCGTTGCCGTCCGCGACGACGGCAATCGCCTGGTGCGGTTCGTGGGCGCCGATGCGGCAGCGGCCATCGCGCGCTTCGGCACGCTGCCGCTGCCACCGTACATCCGCCGCGACGCCGACGCGCGCGACGAGGGCCGCTACCAGACGGTCTACGCTGAGCGGGAAGGCAGTGTCGCCGCACCAACCGCGGGACTCCACTTCACTGAAGCGATGCTGGCGGCCATTGAAGCGCGCGGCGTGGGGATCACCCGGCTCGATCTCGAGGTGGGGCCCGGCACCTTCCGGCCGGTCGAGGTCGATGATCCCGCGAGCCACCCGATGCACGAGGAGCGCTTTGACGTTCCCGCCGCGGCGGCCGGGGCGATCGCGCGGACCCGCGCCGCCGGTGGACGCGTGTGGGCGGTGGGGACGACCGTGGTGCGGGCGCTCGAGAGCGCGGCGATCGGCGGAGGGCTGGTCGGTGCCGGTGCCGGCGAGACCCGCCTGCTGATCACGCCGGGCTACCGGTTCCGCGTCGTGGACCGCCTGGTGACCAATTTCCACCTGCCCCGCTCGACGCTGCTGATGCTGGTCGCCGCGTTTGCCGGCTACGAGCGGACGATGGCGGCGTACCGCCATGCCGTCGCGGCCCGCTATCGTTTCTACTCCTATGGCGACGCCATGGTGATCCTCTGACGTCGCCCGTCTCCTATCGCGAGTCCCTGTTTGCGCTCGTGGGCGCGCGGGCGCCGCTTGCCGTGCAGGCCGAGCTCCTGCCCTGGCTCGAACGCCGGACCGCCGGGCTGAGCGACCCCGCGCTCCGGCGGCCGGAGGCACCAGGCAAATGGTCGGTCATCGAGGTCGTCCAGCACCTGGCGGACACCGAGCTGGTGTACGGCTACCGGGTCCGGATGATCCTGACCCACGACGACTGGCCCATCGAGACGTACGACCGCGACGCATGGGCCCGGCGGCTGCGCTATCAGGACGTGCCGCTGGGCCACGCCCTGGAGCAGCTTCGTGCCCTCAGGGGCGCCAACCTGCGTCTCTACCGCTCGCTCGATGCCGCCGATCTGGCGCGCTCCGGCGTGCACGCCGCGCGGGGACCGGAAAGCCTCGAGCTCACCATCCGGCTGCTCGCCGGCCACGACCTGGTGCATCGGCGCCAGATCGACCGGATCCTGGACGGGCAGTAGCGTGTTCGAGTTTGCGGTCGAGGCCACCGCCGGTGCGGCCCGCGCCGGCACGCTGACGCTTCCGCACGGTTCGGTGCGCACGCCGGCGTTCATGCCGGTGGGTACCCACGCCGTGGTGCGCGGCCTGCACCCCGAGGAGCTTCGCCGGCTGGGGGCGCAGATCATCCTGGCCAACACCTATCACCTGCATCTCCGCCCCGGCGAGATGGAGGTCCGTGTGATGGGCGGGCTCCACCGGTTCACGACCTGGGACCGGCCGATGCTGACCGATTCCGGCGGGTTCCAGGTCTTCTCGCTCGAGGGGCTGCGCACGATCGCGGAGCACGGCGTCGAGTTCCAGAGCCACATCGACGGCAGCTATCACACGATCACGCCCGAGATCTCGATGGAGATCCAGTGGTCGCTCGGCGCCGACGTGGCGATGCAGTTCGATCACGTCGTGCCGGGCCAGGCGCCGCATGCGCTGGCGGAGGAAGGGATGGATCGGTCCCTGCGCTGGCTGGATCGCTGCCGCGCCCGTCACGCCGAGCTCAGCGACCCGGGCGGCCTGCAGACCCTCTGGCCCATCGTCCAGGGGGGCACCCACGCCGACCTCCGCCGCCGCTCGGTGGACGGCATCGTGGCCCGCGGGCCGTGGACCGGCGTCGCCATCGGCGGGCTCAGCGTGGGCGAACCCAAGCCGGTGATGCACCGCGTGCTCGAGGAGCTGGAGCCGGTCCTGCCCCGCGAGGTCCCCCGTTATCTTATGGGAGTGGGATTTCCGGCCGATCTGCTCGAGGGAATCAGCCGGGGTGTGGACCTGTTCGACTGCGTGGCGGCCACCCGGAACGGGCGGCACGGTACGGCGTGGGTCCCCGACGGCCGCGTCAACGTGAAGGGTGCCGCGCTGCGCTCCGATCCGGGGCCGCTGGACCCCGAATGCGATTGCGAGGCGTGCACCACGTTTTCGCGGGCGTATCTCCGCCATCTGTTCATGGCGGGCGACATGCTGGGCCTGCGGCTGGTGTCGATCCACAATGTGCGATTTCTGACCCGCCTCGGCGAGCAGGCCCGGACCCACATCCTGGATGGAACGTTCGACGGCTGGAGCCGGGCATGGCTCCGCCGCCACTATGCCAGAGGAGCGACGTGAATACACTGCTGCTGATCCAGGCCGCGCCGACCACCGGGAGTCCCTCGTTCTTCGGCCTGCCGCTCATTCTGATCCAGCTGCTCGGCTTTGGCGCCGTGTTCTACTTCCTGATCCTGCGCCCGCAGGGGACGGCGCGGAAGCGGCACCAGGAGCTGCTCGCCACGCTCAAGAAGGGCGACGAGGTGCTCACGAGCGGCGGCCTCATCGGACGGGTCAAGGACATGAAGGACGTCGAGATGGGCAAGGTCACGGAGACGCGGGTCACCATTGAAACCGGCAGCAGCAGCGTGGTGGTCGAGCGCAGCCGCATCGTTCGCGTCGGCGGCACCGCCGCGCAGGGAACCACCAACGGATGAGTCTGCTGAGGCTGCACCTGCTCGGCTCCCCCGTGCTGCGGCAGCGCAGCGCGGAAATCGCCGCGGTGGACGATGAGCTGCGGGCGTTGATCGAGGCCATGTTCGAGACCATGGACGCGGCCAGCGGCGTCGGGCTGGCCGCCAACCAGGTCGGGCTGGCCCAACGCATCGCCGTGATCGACGCCGAGGGACACCGGTTCGCCATGATCAACCCGGTGATCATCGAGAGCGCCGGGCGTGCGACCGCCGAAGAGGGGTGCCTGTCGATTCCGGACGTGTTTGCCGACGTGTCACGCCCGGAACGGATCGTGCTGGAGGCGCTCGATGCCCGCGGCGCGCCGTTTCGTCTCGACGTGGATGGACTCGTCGCGCGGGCCATCCAGCATGAGATCGACCACCTCGACGGTATCCTCTTTCTCGACCACCTCGGCCCAATCAAGCGCAAGATGCTGCTGGCACGCTGGAAGAAGGAGCACCGCGACGATCGCAGCTACCTCAAAGAGGTGACGCCGGGCGCTGCGCAGGCGGAGTAGATGCGGATCGCCTTCTTCGGAACGCCCGCCTTTGCCGTGCAGTCCCTCGCGGCACTGCTGCGCGAAGGTCACGAGATCGCCGGCGTCGTCACCCAGCCGGACCGCCCCCAAGGCCGCTCCCGCTCCGCGCTCGTGCCCCCGCCGGTGAAGGTGCTGGCCGAGAGCGCCTCCATCCCGGTGCTCCAGCCCGAACGGCCGGTGGGCGACGTCTTTCTCGCCAGTCTCCGTCGCCTCGATGCGACGCTCGGCATCGTCGTGGCGTACGGCCACATCCTCAAGCCCGAAGTGCTGGGCGTTCCGCCCTCCGGCATGATCAACGTCCACGCGTCGCTGCTGCCGCGGCTCCGCGGCGCCGCGCCGATCCAGTGGGCCATCGCCAACGGCGACCGGGAAACGGGCGTGAGCATCATGCAGATGGAGGCCGGCCTCGACAGTGGCCCGGTACTGCATCGCCTCACGACCGCGATCGACATCGACGACACCGCCGGCAGCCTCACCGCGCGGCTGGCCGAGCTGGGGGCGACCGCGCTGATCGAGGCGTTGGCCTGCCTCGGCGCCGGCGCGGTGCACCCCGAGCCGCAGGACCATGCGGCGGCGACGTTCGCCCCCAAGATCGACCGCGCGGTGGCCCATGTGGAATGGACCCAGGACGCGGCAACCGTCGCCCGTCGAATCCGCGCGTTCGATCCCGCGCCGGGCAGCTGGACCACGCTGGCCGGCGGCGAACTCAAGCTGTTCGGCGCGCTTGCGGTGGATGACGACGGCGGCGAGCCGGGCGAAGTGCTCCTCGCCGACGGCGGTCTCCGCGTCGCCGCGGCGCAGGGCGCGGTGGAGATCGCCGAGGTGCAGCCGTCCGGGCGCAAGCGCATCCCCGCCAGCGAGTGGGTGCGCGGGCGCGGCGCCCGCGCAGGCGCCCGCTTCGGATGAGACCGCTGCCGCGTCTCCACGCCGTGACCGATGCCGCGACCCTCGCGCTGCCCGACCTCGGCATCCGCGCGGCGGCCATTGCCGCCGCGGGCCCGGCCGTCGCGCTGCATGCGCGGAACCGGTCGGCCGGGGGCGCCGCGCTGGCGGCGGTCGCGGCCCGCCTGCTGGCACTCGCGCGGCCGCCCGAGGCGATGGTGATCGTCAGCGGGCGGCCCGACGTCGCGGCCGCCGTTGGCGCGCACGGCGTGCAGCTCGCCGCCGATGACCTGGCGCCCGCCGATGCGCGACGGATCAGCGGCGGCTGGGTCGGCCGCTCCGTACACGCCGCCGACGAAGCGCTGCGTGCCGCCGACGAGGGCGCGGACTTCGTGCTTGCGGGCCACGTCTACCAGACCGCGACGCATCCCGGCGCACCCGCCGGCGGACTCGCGCTGGTCCGCGATTGCGCCCGCAGCGGCCTGCCGGTGATCGCCATCGGCGGCGTGACGGCGGCGCGTGCGGCGGAGCTTCGTGATGCCGGTGCCTGGGGCGTCGCCGCAATCTCCGCGCTTTGGGGCGCCGTTGATCCGGCTGCCGCCGCACTGGCGCTGCTCGAGCCGTGGACCGGGTCGGCGTGAGCGCGGCGGCGCTGGACCTCGTCGTCAACGGAGAGAGCCGCCGGATCCCCGGGCCGGCCACGCTGGCCGCGCTGCTGGACCATCTGGGACTCGATCCGCGCACCGTGGTGGTCGAGCACAACCGCGCCATCGTCCGCCGGCCCAATCTGGGACTGACCCCGCTCGCGTCCGGCGACACGATCGAGCTGGTCCACTTCGTCGGCGGAGGATGAGCCGCATGCAGGGCGACACACCGTTCAGCATTGCCGGGAGGACCTTTCGGTCCCGGCTGATGGTCGGCACCGGGAAGTACCGGACCAACGCCGAGATGACCAGCGCGATCGAGGCGTCGGGCGCCGAGATCGTCACCGTGGCGGTGCGCCGGGTCGATCTCGACCGGGGCAACACCGAGAGCGTACTCCATCATCTCGATCCCGCCCGCTATTTCCTGCTGGCCAATACCGCCGGATGCTATACCGCGGATGACGCCGTCCGCTATGCGCGGCTGGCCCGCGAGGCCGGGTTCAACGCCTTCGTCAAGCTCGAGGTGATCGGCGATCAGGAGTCGTTGCTACCGGATACCGACGGGCTGATCCGGGCCACGCGCACGCTCGCCGCCGAGGGGTTCACCGTGCTCGCGTATACCAACGACGACCTGATCACGGCGCTCAGACTCGAGCAGGCAGGCGCGGCCGCGGTGATGCCGCTCGCCTCGCCCATCGGCAGCGGGCTGGGCCTGCTCAATCCGTACAGCATCCGCACGATCAAGAGGCGGCTCGCGGTGCCGGTGATCGTCGACGCCGGCGTCGGGACCGCGTCCGACGCGTGCCTCACGATGGAGCAGGGCGTGGACGGCATCCTGATGAACACTGCACTCGCCGAGGCGGAGGACTCCGTCGGCATGGCCCGCGCGATGGGACTGGCGGTGGAGGCCGGCCGGATCGCATTCCTCTCGGGCCGGATGCCGCGGCGCGAGGTGGCAATGCCGTCGAGCCCGACCCGAGGGCTGCTGTCGTAGCCCGCGACGACGACGCCGGCCTGGCGCCGCGACGCGCCGCGCTCCACGCGCTCGCACGGGTGCGGAAGGGGCAGCCGTTCGACACCGCACTCGACGGCACCATCGGCGGCCTGCCCGACGCCGACCGGCGGCTGGCACACGAGCTGTCCGCCGGCATCCTCCGGCAGCAGGCGGTGCTTGACGGCCGGCTGGGGCCGCTGGTGCCGCGAGGCTGGGATCGCGTCGCCGCCACGCTGCAGGATGTGCTGCGACTCGGCGCATATCAGCTCACCGCGCTCGACCGGGTGCCGCCGCATGCGGCCGTGAGCACCAGCGTCGCGCTGGCGCGGGAGAGCGGCGGCGCCCGCGCGGCCGGGTTCGTGAATGCGGTGCTCCGGCGGATCGCGGCGGATCCCGCCGGACCGGCCGCCGCCGACGGCGATCCGGTTATGCCGCTCTCGGCCCGCTACTCCCACCCCGAGTGGCTGACCGCCCGCTGGGTCGAGCGGTTCGGTGCGCACGATGCGGAAGCACTCCTGGCCCGCAACAATCGGCGGCCGGAGCTGGTGCTCCAGGCGGCGCGGGTACCGCTCGACGCGCTGGAGGCGCGGTGGCATGCGGCCGGCATCGACGTGCGCCCGGCGCCATACGGCGCCGGGCTCATCACTGATCGCACCCGGCCCGCCGATCTGCCGGGGTTTGCCGACGGCGATTTCGTGGTGCAGGACCCGGCACAGGCGCTGGTGGCGTGGTTTGCCGACTTCCCGCCCCAGGCGATCGTCTACGATGCCTGCGCCGCTCCCGGCGGCAAGGCGATCGCCCTCGGACGCAGCGTCGCGGCCGTCGTCGCCGGCGACACGAGCCGGCACCGCGCGCACCGCCTGGCGGAGAACGTGCTCCGGGCCGGCGGCGGGCGGGTGCACGTCATCGTCGCCGATGTGAGGCGTCCGCCGGTGCGGCCGGTGTCCGCCGTGCTGGTGGATGCGCCCTGTCTCGGCACCGGAACGTTTGCCCGCCACCCCGATGCCCGGCTCCGCGTGACGCCGGAGGCGCTCGCCACGCTGGTCGCCGAACAGACGGTGCTGCTGGACGCCGCGGCGACCGTCGTGGCGCCGGAAGGGCTGTTAGTTTACGCCACCTGCTCGCTGGAGCCGGAGGAGAACGAGGACCAGGTGGACCGCTTTCTGACGCGGCACCCCGAGTTCCGGCGCGAACCCGGTGAGGAGCTGCCGGCCGCGCTCCTGTCGCCCAAGGGAGATCTCATGTTGCTGCCCCACCGGCATGGTACCGACGGCGGCTTTGCCGCCCGGCTCAGACGCGCATGACCATGCGCCCGGGACGGCGTA
The DNA here is from genome assembly GCA_038250675.1 of Gemmatimonadales bacterium. Lineage (GTDB taxonomy): Bacteria > Gemmatimonadota > Gemmatimonadetes > Gemmatimonadales > GWC2-71-9 > JAICUF01. The sequence goes on along the minus strand of JBBSCB010000030.1, from coordinate 5,103 downwards.
CGCTGCGCGATGCGGCACTCATCCTCGTGGCCGGCCTGGTCGCGACCGGTGTCGCGCTCCTCTGGACCGCGCCCGCGCCGCTCTTTTCCACCGACCACGCGGTACCGCGCCTGCTCGATCTCGATCTGGCCACCGCGCAGACACGGCTCCGGGGGCTGGGATATCGCTCGCGCTTTGGCGGCACCCGGCCGCATCCCACCGCCGCACCGGGCATCGTCGTCGCCCAGGATCCGCCGCCGGGCGTCGTGCTCTCGAGCGGCGCAGTGGTGGAGCTGACCACGAGTGCCGGGCCGACCCAGGTTCCGGTGCCGGATGTCAGCGGGTTCGTGGCGCGCCAGGCGATCCAGGTGCTCCATGCCGCCGGCCTGGAGGGTGCGACGGTGGACTCGGTGCCGACCGATCCGGGAGACACCGGCGTGGTGATGGCCACGCGTCCGCCGGCCGGCACCCCACGCGATCCCGGCTCCACCATCGGCCTCGTGATCTCCACCACGCGGGCGGCCACGCCATGAGCGTCCGGATTGCGCCCAGCATCCTGAGCGCCGACCTTGGCCACCTGAGCGAATCGGTGGCGGCGGCGGTTGCCGGCGGCGCCGACTGGATCCACGTCGACGTGATGGACGGCCACTTCGTCCCGAACCTCACCTTCGGCGCGCCGGTCATCCGCGCGTTGCGGCGGATCACCGACACGCCGCTCGATGTCCATCTCATGGTGCAGTACCCGGAGCGCTACATCGAGGAATTCGCCGACGCCGGTGCCACCGGCTTCACCTTCCACCCGGAAGCGACCACCCACGTGCAGCGGCAGCTCGCGGCGGTGCGCGAACATGGCATGCTCGCCGGGCTGGCGCTGGACCCGGGCACGCCGCTGGCGCTGATGGAGGAAGTTGTGGACGACCTCGACCTCGTGCTGGTCATGTCGGTCAACCCGGGATTTGGCGGGCAGTCGTACATTCCGAACACCACCGGCAAGATCGCGCGGGTGCGGGCGCTGCTCGATGCGCGCCGATCGGCGGCCGAACTCGAGGTCGATGGCGGCATCACCACCGCGACCATCGGCGCGGCGTGGCGGGCCGGTGCCCGCGCCTTTGTGGCGGGCACCGCTGTCTTTGGCGAACGCGACCCGGCGGCGGCGGTTCAGCGTCTCCGGGCGCAATGCGTGGAGCAGGCCTGATGCGGATTTCGCGGCAGTGGTTGCTGGTGAGCGTGATCGTGGCGGGGCTCGCATTGGGCGTCGCGGCGATGGTGGCGTTCCGGCCCCAGACCGACCAGGTGGTGATCGGTGCTCATGCGCCGGACTTCACCGTGGTGGACCTCGGCACCGGCGATTCGGTCTCGCTGAGAGACCGCTACCGGCACACCGTCACGCTCATCAACATCTGGGCCACCTGGTGCGTCCCGTGCCGGCTCGAGATGCCGTCGATGCAGCGGGCGTACGCCCGGCTCAAGCCGCGCGGATTCCGGATCGCCGCCGTGAGCATCGACGAGGGCCCGCCGGACGACGTCCGCAAGTTCGTCCGCGAGATGGGCCTCACGTTCGACATCATGCAGGACCGCTCGACGCTGATCCAGCAGCAGTTCCAGCTCACCGGCGTCCCCGAAAGCTTTCTGATGGACCAGAACGGCGTCATCATGAAACGCGAGATCGGTGCGCGGGAGTGGGACTCACCGGTCACCCTCGCGCTGATCAACCGGCTGCTGGATGAGGCCGGCGCACCCCCGGCCCCCGCGCAGGACACCGTCGGGACCTCGGAGCGGTAGCGGCCCGTGCGACGCCGGATCCTGGGCATCGAGACGTCCTGCGACGAGACCTCCGCCGCGGTCCTGTCGATCGCCGACGGCGTGACCTCGCTCGATGGGCTGGTCATCCTCTCGCAGGACGTCCACCGCGTCTTCGGCGGCGTGGTGCCAGAGCTGGCCAGCCGGGCGCACGTGCAGGCGATCGGATCGGTCGTGCGGCGGGCGCTCACCGATGCGGGGATCGGACTGCCGGAGCTCGACGGCGTGGCAGTCACGGCGGGGCCCGGCCTGGTGGGTGCACTGCTGGTGGGCGTGACGTACGGCAAGACGCTCGCCTTCAGCGGCGGCCTGCCGTTCATCGGCGTCAACCACCTGGAAGGCCACATCTTCGCGGCAACGCTGGAGCATCCCGACCTCGCGCCGCCGTTTGTGGCGCTGCTCGTCAGCGGTGGTCATACCATGCTGCTCGACGTGTCCGCGTGGGGCGCGTACCGGCTCCTCGGCGCCACGCTCGACGATGCGGCCGGCGAGGCGTTCGACAAGGTCGCCATGCTGCTCGGCCTGGGCTACCCCGGCGGCGCTGCCATAGAAAAACTGGCTCGCGAAGGCCGGCCCGGCCGGTTCCGGTTCCCCCGCCCCATGCTGCAGGATCTGGAACGCGGCGGCGCCAACCGCTATGCGTTCTCGTTCAGCGGACTCAAGACCGCAGTGCTGCGGGCGGTGCGCGCCAGTGACGACCTCGATCGCGACCGCGCCGACCTGGCCCGCGGCTTTCAGGACGCGGCCATCGATGTGCTCGCCGCCAAGACCGCCCACGCGGTCGAGGCGCTGGGCTATGCGACGGCGGTGGTGGGCGGCGGCGTCGCGTGCAACCGGGCGCTCGTCGAGCGGATCACCAACATGCTGGCCGGCCGGGCCCGCGTTGCCGTTGCCGCGCCCCGGCTCAATACCGACAATGCGGCGATGATCGCCGCCGCCGGGGCCTGGCACCTCGCACGCGGCGAGCGCAGCGGCTGGGACCTTGAGCCGCGCGACGACCTGCCCATTCCCGGGCTCACCACTACTCTCGACCGGATCAGCGCATGACCACCATTTACCCGTTCGTCCTCCATCTCGGCCGCTTCGAGGTGACGGGCTACGGCATCATGATGATGGTAGGATTTCTGATGGGCGGGTGGCTCATCGGCCTCGAGCTCAAGCGGCAGGGGCTGCGCGAGGAATACTCGGCCGATTTTGTCGTTGCCTCGGTAATCGGCGGCATCCTGGGTGCCAAGCTCTGGTACGTCGCGCTGACCGGTGATCCCGGCGCACTTTTTTCGCGCGGGGGGCTCGTCTGGTACGGCGGCTTCATCGGCGGCGCGCTGGCTGTGGCAATCAACGGCTGGCGCCTGCGGGTGCCGATCCGCTGGACCATGCACCTGGCGGCGCCGGCGCTCGCCGCGACCTATGCCATCGGGCGGGTCGGCTGCTTCCTGGTCAACGACGACTACGGACGCCCCTCGTCGCTGCCCTGGGCGGTGAAATTTCCCCAGGGACTGCCGCCGTCCACCGCGGGCAACATGCAGAACCTGTTCGGCATCGCCGTGCCGCCCGGCACCGACCCGGGCACCGTGCTGGCCGTGCACCCGACGCAGCTCTACGAGACGACCCTGATGCTGATCGCGTTCTTCTTCCTCTGGCGCTGGCGGCGCAGCGCGCACCCGATCGGCTGGCTGTTTGCGGTCTACCTGGTCTTTGCCGGCGTGGAGCGGTTTGTCATCGAGATCCTCCGCGCCAAGGACGACCGGCTGCTGGGTCCGTTCACCCTGGCGCAGCTCACCAGCGTGCTGCTGGTGATCGTCGGCCTCGTGCTGGTCCGCCTCTGGCGCCAGGGGCCGGACGTGGATCCGGGGCCCTATCTCCGGAACGTGCGGCCCGAGCCGGCGCCGGACGTCTCGCCGGCGTGAACGCTTGCGCGACGCGGTGCGGCTCCGTATGATGCTGATCATGCCATCACGCACCGCATCGTTCGTCCGCTACTTTACCGGCTTCTGGGGAACCCCCGGGAGCCGCGGACAGATGCACGTGCATCCATAGCAGATCGCAGAACACCGCGGTCCATGCTGTCCCAGGCCCCCGAGCGATCGGGGGCCTTTTTGTTGCCCGATCTTCCCAGAGGCGAGGCGATCCATGCAGTCCGAACTGTCCGCGAAGCATCGCACCTCGGTCGTGGTCGTTGGCGGAGACTCGCGCGGTGCCCGCGCGGTGCCCATTGGCGACACGGCACTGGCCGTCATCGCCGGTCCCTGTGCCGTCGAGGGGCGCGGCATGCTCCTCGACACGGCGGAGGCGGCCCAGGCCGCCGGCGCCGCGCTGCTCCGCGGCGGCGCCTACAAGCCGCGGTCTTCGCCCCACAGCTTCCAGGGCCTTGGTGCCGCAGCCCTGGAGATCCTGGCCGAGGCGCGGAGCCGTACCGGCCTGCCCATCGTGACCGAAGTCATGGATACGCGGCAGCTCGACGCAATCGCCCGGACGGCGGACGTGATTCAGATCGGGGCCCGCAGCATGCAGAACTTCGTGCTCCTCACCGAGGCCGGCCACACCGGCCTGCCGGTCCTGCTCAAGCGCGGCCTGTCCGCCACGATCCGCGAACTGCTGCTGGCCGCGGAGTACGTGCGCGCCACCGGCAACGAGCGCGTCATCCTGTGTGAACGCGGCATCCGCACGCATGAGCCCAGCACCCGCAACACGCTCGACATCGCCGCCGTCCCCGTACTCAAGGCCGAAACCCACCTTCCAGTCATCGTGGACCCGAGCCACGCGGCCGGCCGCGCCGACCTGGTGGCGCCGCTCGCCTTTGCCGCCGTGGCGGCGGGCGCCGATGGCCTGCTGATCGAGATGCACCCGGCACCGGAGCAGGCGCTGTCGGACGGACCGCAGTCGCTCACGCCCGCTGCATTCGCCACGCTGATGCGGCGCCTGGAGCCGTTTGCCCGCGCGGCGGGCCGGACGCTCGCGGCGGACGGCGCCGGCGCCACAATCGAAGATGCGCGATGGCCACGCCTCGCCACCGCATGAGCGCGCCGGCGCGCGCGCGCCGCCCCGGGCCCACGGTCGCGTTCATGGGTGAGCCCGGTGCCTTTGCCGATGAGGCGATTGACCAGGTCTGGCGCGAGCGGCCCGATCGCATCGGCGTCGCCACGTTCGTCGATGTCGTCGATGCCGTCGCGCGGGGGCGCGCAACGCACGGCGTGCTTCCGATCGAAAACAACCGGGCCGGCCTCGTCACGGAGGCAATCGACTCGCTGATGGATGGCCGGGTGGCGATCGTCGCCCAAACGGTCGTTGCCGTCCGCCACTGTCTGGCGGCACCGCCCGGTGCCT
>JBBSCB010000029.1:0-31794 GCA_038250675.1 Gemmatimonadales bacterium | reverse complement strand
GGTGACGATGCCGACGGCGACGCCGTCCTTGGTGACGACGTCGAGCAGCTCGGTCTTGGGGTAGAGCGTGACGGTGCCCTTGCCGACCTGCTCCATCAGCGCCGAGTACGCCCCGAGCAACAGCTGCTGGCCGGTCTGGCCCCGGGCGTAGAAGGTGCGCGAGACCTGCGCCCCGCCGAATGAGCGGTTGGCCAGCAGCCCGCCGTACTCGCGGGCAAACGGCACGCCCTGCGCCACGCATTGATCGATGATGTTGACGCTGATTTGCGCCAGCCGGTAGACGTTAGCCTCCCGCGAGCGGAAGTCGCCGCCCTTCACCGTGTCGTAGAACAGGCGGTAGACGCTGTCGCCGTCGTTCTGGTAGTTCTTGGCGGCGTTGATCCCGCCCTGCGCGGCAATGCTGTGGGCCCGGCGCGGCGAGTCCTGGAAGCAGAAGCACTTCACCTGGTAGCCCAGCTCGCTGAGCGAGGCGGCGGTCGACGCTCCCGCCAGCCCGCTGCCCACCACGATGATGCTGTGCCGCCGCTTGTTGGCGGGGTTGACCAGCTTCATCTCGAAGCGGTGCTTGTCCCACTTCTTCTCGATGGGTCCATCCGGCACCCGCGACAGCAGTTCCATGGTCATCTCACCCAGCCCGCGGCGACCGCCACCGGCACGATGGTAAACCCGAGCCAGAGTGCCAGCGCCAGCACCAGCGCCAGCCGGCGATGCATCGGATGCGGCGTGGTGGGCGAAATGCCAAGCGTCCGGCCGGAGCTCCACACGCCGTGATAGAGATGCAGGCCGAGCGCCGCCATGGCGAGCACGTAGGAGGCGGTGACCCACCAGACGTGAAAGCTCGCCACGATGTTGCCGTACACGTCACCCGGCGCAAATGCCCCGCCGGGCCGAATGTCACGGGTCGTGAAGTGGAGGATGTGGAAGGGAATGAAGAGTAGCAGGAGCACGCCGCCGACCCGCATCGTGCGCGAGGCGAAGGTGGCCACCTGGCTGTGACGCTGCACATATGCCTCGGGGCGTGCTGCCCGGGCCCGGATCGTCAGCTGCCAGGCCATCAGCACGTGCACCAGCACTGCCACCAGCAGCACCACACGCTCGACCAGCACCAGCTCGTTCAGCGGGCCGTGCAGCGTGGCCGCATACCCATTGAGCTTGGCCGGCCCCTCGAACACCTGGAGGTTGCCGGCCATGTGGAGGATCAGAAATGCGATGCCGATGACGCCGGACACCGCCATCAGCACCTTCTTGCCGATCGTGGACCGATAGAAGCGCAGCATGCTCAGGCGTCGACGGCGGCCTGGGTGGCGCGCACCGCCTCAGCCGACTTGTTCAGATCGGCGCGCTCGCCGTCGGTCAGCGTGACCTCGATGATGCGCTCCAGGCCGTTGCGGCCCAGCTTGCAAGGCACCCCGCAGAACACATCCGTCAGCCCGTACTCGCCCTGGAGCCAGGCCGAGCACGGCAGGATCCGCCGCTTGTCCAGGGCGATCGCCTCAACCATCTGCACCGCCGCGGCGCTCGGCGCGTAGTAGGCCGAGCCGGTCTTGAGAAACGCGACGATCTCGGCGCCGCCGTTACGCGTGCGGGTCACGATCTCGTCGAGCTTCTTCTGGTCGATCAGTTGCGTGATCGGGATGCCCGAGACGGTGGTGTAGGAGATCAGCGGCACCATGGTGTCTCCGTGGCCGCCGAGCACCATGGCCTGAATGTCCTCGACCGAGACGTCGGCCGCTTCGGCCAGAAAGGTGCGGTAACGTGCCGTATCCAGGACGCCGGCCATCCCGAGCACCCGCTCGCGAGGGAAGCCGCTGGCCTTCATGGCCACGTAGCACATGACGTCGAGGGGATTAGAGACCACGATGATGATGGCGTTGGGCGCCACGCGCGCAATCTGCTGCGATACCGATCGCACGATCCCGGCGTTGGTGCGGACCAGGTCGTCCCGGCTCATGCCCGGCTTCCGCGCGATGCCGGCGGTGACCACGAAGACTTCGGCGTTGGCCGCGTCCTCGTAGCTCTGGCTGCCGATCACCCGCGCATCGAACCCCTCGATCGGCCCCGACTGCCACTGGTCCAGCGCCTTCCCCTGCGGAACCCCTTCGGCCACGTCGATCATCACGACCGACCGCGCCAGGTTCTTCTCCGCCAGGCGCTGCGCCGCCGTCGCACCGACGTTCCCCGCCCCGATCACCGCAACTTTTCCGAGCATGTCAGTCCCAGTCTCGTGTTCGAGTGGTCGGTCGTCGTGACGGGGCGGAATCTACCGATTGGGGAACCCTATTCAAAGCCCGCGCCGCGGCCCAGCCCGGTCCGCCGGAGACCTTCGTAGAGCACGATCCCCACGGCGGTGGCAAGATTGAGGCTGCGGAGCCCGGGTCGCATCGGAATGCGGTAGCAGTGGCGCGGGTGCTTTTCCAGAATCCGCGCCGGCATGCCGTCGGTCTCGTTGCCGAAGACCAGGCAGCTGTTGGCGCGGAACGGCGCATCCCAAAAGCTCCGCGTCGCGTTCGCCGAAAAATAGAGGCAGCGCTCGCGGGCGACGGCGTCACGGAACGCAAACCAGTCGGGATGGGGCCAGAGATCGACGTGCGGCCAGTAATCGAGCCCGGCGCGGCGGACGTCCGCGTCATCGATCGAGAAGCCGAGCGGGCCAATGAGATGCAGCGGGGAGTCGGTCGCGGCGCAGAGCCGCGCGATGTTGCCAGTGTTGGGCGGAATGCGAGGCTCGATGAGCGCTACGTGCAGCGCCATCAGCCGCCCCGGGTGTGCATCTCGCGCCGGGGATCGGCGCGAAGCCCTTCGACCGCGTACAACACGCCCCGACCCGGAACCGCCGCGCGCAGCTCAGCGCCGCGATCCGCGCGCCCGCGCCAGCGCGTGGCCACCAGCGCCGCGAGCTCGTCATCGCCGGCGCCGGCCCGGAGCGGGCCACGCAGGTCCACGCCTGCGTCAGCATAGAGGCAGGTGAACCAGGTGCCGTCTGCCGTGATCCGGCTGCGATCGCAGCTCCGGCAGAACGGCGCGCTGACCGACGCGATGATCCCGAACCGGCTTCCGTCCGGCAGCGCGAATCGCTCCGCCGGCGCGCGCGACCCGGGCTCGGCCAGTGGGGTCACCGTCCCAAAGTGCCGGCGCACCGCGTCGAGAATCTCGCGCTGCGGTACCACCAGGTCCGGCGACCACTGCGTGGCGCCGCCGACGTCCATGTACTCGATGAAGCGCATCTCGGCGCCGCGCTCACGAGCGTACCGGAGCAGGTCTGCGATCTCGTCGTCATTGAAGCCGCGGATGATCACCGCGTTCAGCTTGACCGGACCCAGCCCGACCGACAGTGCGGTGTCGATGCCATGCAGCACGTCGGCGTGCTGCGCGCTGCGGGCAAAGGCGAGACTGCGATCCGCCCGGAGCGTATCCAGGCTCACGGTCACGCGCTGCAGCCCGGCGGCACGCAGCGCCGCCGCGTGTCGCGCCAGCAGGATGCCGTTGGTCGTCAGGGCGAGGTCGGCGACGCCCGGCGTCTTCGCCAACAGCGACACCAGCGCCGGCAGCTCCTGACGCAGCAGCGGCTCGCCGCCGGTGAGGCGAACCTTCGACGCACCGGCCGCCGCAAACACGGCCGTGAGTCGCGCCATCTCCTCGAACGTGAGCAGCGACGAGCGGGGCAGCCAGGTGTACTCCGCCTCAGGCATGCAGTAGCTGCAGCGCATGTTGCAGCGATCAGTGACCGAGAGCCGGAGACTGCCGAGCGGACGCCCCAGCGCATCGACGAGCGGGCTCATCCGGCCTCCTGCCGCTCGTGCATTGCCGCGGGCCTCGCGCCCTCCACGGCGGTCGGATCCACCCAGGCGTCGGTCCCGTCCGCGTAGACCTCGCGCTTCCAGATCGGCACCCGGCGCTTCACCTCGTCCACCACGAACCGGCATGCCGCAAACGCCGCATCGCGGTGCGCAGCCGCCGCCGCCACGCAGATCGCCGCCTCGCCCACCTCGAGCATTCCGACCCGGTGCGCCAGCGCGATCCCGGCGGTCCAGCGCTGTTCCGCCTCGGCCACGATGCGGGCGCATTCGGCTTCGGCCATGGCGTCGTAGGCCGAATATTCCAGGCGGGCGACGGCCAGCCCGGCGTGATGATCGCGCACCAGCCCGACAAACGATGCCACGCCGCCGCGGGACGGGGCCTGCACCCGCGCCGTCAGTGCCGCCGGATCGATCGGAGTCCGCGTCAGTGCTGCCACGTCAGCCCCCGGCCATCGGCGGCAGGATCGCGATCTCATCGCCCGACGCAACGGGATGCTCTGGCGGCACTTGGACCAGATTCACGGCGCAGAGCGGACGGACCGGGAGGCCGGCGCCGCCGGGACGGGCTCTGAGCGCCGCCACGACATGCGCCACCGTCGCCGGAGCGGGCAGCTCCAGGGCGAGCGCATCGGCGCCCATGATCTCGGCGTATCGCGCGAAGAGCATGACATGGACGCTGACGGTGGGTGCAGCGGTGTGAGTCATCGGGTCCTGGAACGGAACGGGGCCGCATCGCATGCGGCCCCGCGGGTGTGCAGCACGGTGGATCAGAGGCCCGACGCGGCCTCGGGATGCGACCCGTGATCGGCCGACGCGGACTCACCCTCCTCCGCGACGAGCGCCCGCAACTCCTTGCTGGGCTTGAACACCGGGACCGGCCGCGCCGCCACTTCCACCGGATCGCCGGTGCGCGGGTTCCGCGCCATCCGGGTCTTCCGCCGGCGGATCTTGAAGGTCCCAAAGCCGCGGACCTCAATGTTGTGCTGGTCCTTCAGCGCGTCCTTCACAGCATCGAGGAAGGCGTCCACCACACGGGCGCAGTCCTTCTTCGAAATCATGGGCCCCGACGTGCGGGCGATGGACGCGGTTACCTGTTCCACAAGATCGGCTTTGGTCATGCATCCCCCAGGAGGGTCACAGACGGAGGCACCCGGGTCGGTGTCCTATGGCCGATAGTAGGAGCTTACCTGTTGACTGTCAAGGGCTTGGGGGCTTGGAGGCATCCGCCCCGGCCGTGATCGAGCGGAGAAACTCTCCAAAGTGGGGATACGCGTCATGCGGACCTGGTGCGGCCTCTGGGTGATATTGCACCGCAAAGAGCGGCAAGCGGCGGTGCCGAAGCCCTTCGACCGTGCCATCATTGAGGTTGAGGTGCGTCACCTCGAGTTCCGGAGCACCCGGAATGCCGCTGGCGTCGCCCACGACGGCAAAGCCGTGATTCTGCGTGGTGATCAGGACGTGGCCGGTCCGCAGATCGCGCACCGGATGATTCCCGCCGCGGTGACCGTACGACATCTTCCTGGTGGCACCGCCGAATGCCAGCCCGACGAGCTGATGGCCGAGACAGATCCCGAAGGTCGGCAGGCCACCCTCGGCGAGAGCGCGGATCGTCTCCATCGCGTAGGAGACCGCCGCCGGATCGCCTGGACCGTTGGACAGGAAGAGCCCATCCGGCTGCAGCGCGCGGACTTCACTCGCGGTGGTACCGGCCGGTACCACCGTCACTTGACAGCCCGCCGCCACCAGCATTCGCACGATGTTGCGCTTGATGCCGTAGTCGTAGGCCACGACATGAGGGCCGGCGCCCTCGGTATGGGCCTCGGTCACGGTCGCGCGGGAGGCGAGGTCCAGTCCCTCCATCGAGGGCGATGCCGCGAGGAGCGCCTTGAGCTCCGGCGCCGGCGCGGTGCCCTCGGCGATGACGCCGCGCATCGCCCCCCGTTCGCGCAGGTGCCGTGTGAGGCGGCGCGTGTCCACCCCCTCGATGATGGGCACGCCCGCGCCTTCGAGCCAGGTGTCGAGCGCCAGCGTCGAACGCCAGCTCGACGGCTGGAGGGCCAGCTCGCGAACCACGACACCGCTCACCTGGGGATGAGCGGACTCCATGTCGTCGGGATTGACGCCGTAGTTGCCGATCATCGGCGCGGTCATGACCACGATCTGGCCGAGATAGCTGGGATCGGTGAACGTCTCCTGATAGCCGGTCAGGCTGGTGGTGAACACCACCTCGCCAAACGCGGGCTCCAGCGGACGCGGCGTCGTGCCCGCGTACCAGGTGCCGTCCTCAAGCAAAACAAAAGCGGGGCGAGCCGTCATCCGGTCACCCCGCTCAGTCGGCCATGCGTCACTGCGCCGGGCTCGCAGGCGGCGGCGGTTTGGGCTGCCCCGTTTCGGCGGCGGGGGCGTTGCCACCGGCGGTCGGCGCGGGCGCGGCTCCGGGGGCGGGCGTGATCGGCAGCGGCGAGGTGGCGTTGGCCGGCTGCTCCGCGGGTGTGGTCTGCCGGAGCTTCTGCTGCAGCTGGCTGGTGCCGGCGGCCGAACGGCCGGACGACATCAGCGACAACAGGAGCGACAGTACCAGGAACCCGCCCCCGCACCACCAGCTCAGGCGGGTGAGCAGCGTGACCGACTGGCGGTTGCCCAGCACACTGTCGGTCGTGCCGCCGCCAAGGGAGGCAAGGCCCCCGCCCTGGCCGGCCTGAAGCAGGACCACCATGGCGAGCAGCAGCGCGTCGAGAATGAGCAGCGTCAGAATCAGGTAGTACATGTCGCTAAGGTCTCCCGGGAATCCGCAAGTTTAGCCGCGCGACCCCCCGGAATCAACTGCCGACCCCGACCAGTTCCGCCCATCCGTCGGGGTCGAGACTGGCTCCGCCCACCAGCACGCCGTCCAGTTCCTCTTGCGCGAGCAGGGCCAGCACGTTGCCCGCGTTCACGCTGCCGCCGTAGAGAATGGGGATGCGCGCCTCCCCGCCTCGCGTTGTCAGCGCCGCCCGCAGAACGCGGTGCACCTCCGCCGCATCGCCCGGCGTCGCGTTCCGGCCCGTGCCGATGGCCCAAACCGGCTCGTAGGCGATGACGACGCGCGACAGGTGGCCGGCGGCGATCCCCTCCAGCCCGGCGGCGAGCTGGCGGAGCACGACGTCCGCGGTCCGTCCCGCCTCCCGTTCCGCCAGCGTCTCGCCTACACACAGCAGCGGCGTCAGGCCGGCCGCGAGCACTGCGGCCACCTTGCGCCCCGTTTCCGCGTCTGTTTCACGGAAGACGGAGCGCCGCTCCGAATGCCCTACCAGCGCACCCGCGGCGCCGGCCTCCCGTGCCAGCCCCACCGAGGTCTCGCCGGTGAACGCGCCCTTGGCCTCCCAATAGACATTTTGCGCGCCGACCGCCGCATCGGGCCGCTCGCGGAACGCTGTTGCCGTCGCCTCCAGCGAGACGGCCGGCGGAAAGAACCAGAGCTGCCGGCCGTCCTGCGGCTCGACGACGTCGTTGAACCGGGCGGCAAACGCGCGCGCCGCGTCCGGGCCCACGTTCATTTTCCAGTTGGCCGCATAGATGAGCGAACGCATCACGCCTCGTCGAGCGCCGCGACGCCGGGCAGCACCTTGCCCTCGAGGAACTCCAGCGACGCGCCGCCACCGGTCGAGACGTGCGTCATCTGATCGGCCAGCCCGGCCTCGGCGACCGCCGCTGCCGAATCGCCGCCGCCGACGATCGTGACCGTCCCCCGCGCCGTGGCATGCGCCATCGCGCGCGCAATCACCATCGTGCCCGCGTCAAAGGGCGGCGTCTCGAACACGCCCATCGGGCCGTTCCAGATGGCCGTGCCGGCCGACTCGATCCGCCCGGCGAAGTCCTCCGCGCTGAGGTGGTCGATGTCGTACATGGCCCAGCCCGCCGGAATCTCCTCGCGCCGGACCGCCTGCGTGGGCGACGCCCCGTCGAGTGCCTGCGCCACGATCGCGCCCGACGGCAGCACCAGCTTGCGGCCGGCCTTGCCCAGCAGCGTCCGCGCCATCTCCACCCGGTCCTGCTCCACCAGCGACGTGCCGGTTTCCAGGCCCATGGCGCGGAAGAAGGTGCACGCCATCGCGCCGCCGATGAGGATTTCGTCGACCTTGGGCAGGAGCGCCTCGATGAAGTCGATCTTGCCCGAGATCTTGGCGCCTCCGAGTATGGCGACGAAGGGACGCTTGGGGTGCTCCAATGCGTCACCCAGAAACTGCAGCTCGCGCTCCATCAGGAAGCCGGCCACCGCCGGCCTGAGCAGGTGAGCCACCGCCTCCGTGCTGGCGTGCGCACGATGGGCCGAGCCGAACGCGTCGTTCACGTACAGCTCGCCCAGCGCGGCAAACTGCTTCGCCAGCGCGGCGTCATTGGTCTCCTCGCCCGGGTAGAACCGGGTGTTCTCCCCCAGCGCCACCGCGCCGCGCGGCATCCGCCGCACCTCGGCGGCCGCGGCGTCGGACGCCGGATCGGCCAGGAAGGTGACCGGCGCACCCAGCAGCGCCTCGAGCGCCCGTGCGACCGGGCGCAGCGAGTACTTGGGATCGGGCGCGCCCTTGGGCCGACCCAGGTGCGAGAGCAGAACGACGCGGGCGCCCCGGTCCCGCAGGTAGCAGATGGTGGGGAGCGCGGCACGGATGCGCGTGTCGTCACCCACGGTGCCATCCGCAATGGGCACGTTGAAGTCCACGCGCACCAGCACGCGCCGCCCCTCCAGGACGTCGGAGCCCAGCGATCCGAGCGTCTGCTTCACCGGCGCGACCCGATGTAGCGCAGCAGATCAACGCACCGCGCGGAATACCCCATCTCGTTGTCGTACCACGACGTGACGCTCACCAGCGTCCCGTCCACGACGTTGGTCGAGAGCGAATCGACCGTGCTGGAGGCGAGGTTGCCCACGTAGTCGACCGAGACGAGCGGCTCGTCGCTGACGGCCAGCACGCCCTTCAGTGCGCCGTTCGCCGCCGCACGAAATGCAGCATTCACCTCGTCGACGCTCGTCGCGGTGCGTACCTCCACGCTGAGGGCCACCGTGGACACATCCGGCGTGGGCACCCGGAGGGCGACGCCGTCGATCTTGCCCTTGACCTCGGGGATGACGAGCGACGTGGCCTTGGCCGCGCCGGTGGAGGTGGGAATGATGGACATCGCCGCGGCGCGCGCGCGGCGCAGGTCCTTGTGCGGCAGATCGAGAATCTGCTGATCATTGGTGTACGAATGCACCGTCGTCATGAACCCGTGCACAAAGCCGAACCGCTCCAGGATCACCTTGACGACCGGCACGAGACAGTTGGTGGTGCAGCTGGCGTTCGAGATGACCTGATGTTGCGACGGATCGTACTTCTCGTGGTTGACGCCGTAGACGATCGTGATGTCCTCGTTCTTGGCCGGCGCCGAAATGATCACCCGTGACGCACCTGCCGCGAGGTGCGCCGCCGCGCGCTCGCGATCGGTGAACCGGCCGGTGGATTCCAGCACGAGATCGACGCCCAACGCCTTCCACGGCAGCTTCGACGGGTCCTTCTCGCTCAGCACCTTGATTTCATCGCCGTTGACGACGATCGACTCGGCGCGCGCCTCCACCGTGCCGTCGAACTTGCCGTGCACCGAGTCGTACTTGAGCAGGTGGGCAAGGGTCTTCGTGTCGGTCAGGTCGTTCACCGCGACGAAGTCGATGTCCGTGACGCCCATCGCATTCGCCGCGCGTACGACGTTCCGCCCGATCCGTCCGAATCCGTTGATCGCAACCTTGATGGCCATCGCATCCCCGATCTGGGAGTGAAAAGTCAACCGACCGTCTGCCGCGCCCGCGCAAAGGTGACTGCATGTACCCGCGTCGCGCCCGCGGCCATGAGCGCCCGCGCCGCTTCGGCGAGCGTGGCGCCGGTCGTGAATACGTCATCCACCAGCACTACCTCGACTCCGGCCACCCCGCGCCGACCGGCGAACGCACCGGCGACGTTGGCCTGGCGTTCCTCGGGTGTCAGCGCCGTCTGGGTCCGCGTATCCCGCCCACGGGCCAGCAGCGATTCGTCCACCCGCGCGCCGGTCAGGGACGCCAGCGCCGCCGCCAGCCGCTCGCTTTGATTGTAACCCCGGCGGCGGCGCCGACGCAGGCCGAGCGGAATTGGAACCAGGCACGGCCGCCCGATCAGTGGCGGCAGCGCGACCATGACCCGGGCCATCGCTTCGGCGGTGCGCCACCAGCCACCGTACTTAAGATGGTGCACCGCTCGGCGCGCCGACTCATCGAGCCAGACGGCACTGCGCGCGCCCACGAAGCCGTATGGCCAGTCGCGACAGAGGCCGCACGGAAGCTCGAGGTACAGCGGCGAGCCGCAGCGATCGCAGACCGGCGGCGCCACCCGTTCCCAGCGGATGCGACACCCGCCACAGATGAGCGCATCACCGTCGATCGCCGGCACCGCCTCCCGGCAGAGCAGGCATTCGGGCGGCAGCAGGAGTCGCTCGACGCCGGCTGCCAGCTCAGCCCAGCGCCGCATCGACCGCGCGCCGCATGACGGCGATGGGCGCGACGATGCCGGGCCACCAGCACTCGAGCGCCGCCGCACCCTGGCCCACGAGCATGGCGCGGCCGTCTGCCGCGGTCAGCCCCTGGGCTCGCGCCGCGCGCACCCACGGCGTCTCGCTGGCCGCGTACACAAGGTCGAGTGCCGCCCTCGCCGCGGAGCCGGGCCAGGGCAGCGGCGGGAGCGGACCGGTCGGATCCAGCCCGGCCGGCGTCGCGTTGCACCAGACAACGCAGCCATCGGCATCGGCGCCGGTCGCGCCCAGTGAACGCGCCCACGTCATGAACGCCGCGGCACGATCCGGGTCGCGGGATCGCACATGCACCGGCGCGCCCGCGTCCACCGCCGCCGCCGTCACCGCGCGGGCCGATCCGCCGGTCCCAAGAATCAGCCACGGCCCCGGCGGAACATCGAGCGCCGCCAGGGCGGCACGAACGCCCGCCACGTCGGTGTTGTCGCCGGCGAGCGCGCCGTCGCTGGCCCAGAAGGTGTTGCAGGCGTCCAGTCGCACCGCGAGCGGCGCGGCGTGCTGGAGCGCGCCGAGCGCGGCCCGCTTGTGCGGGATCGTGACGTTGCCGCCGCCGCCGCTCGCAGCGAGCTCCCGCATTTGTCCGGGCAGCTCGGCGGCGGAGCACCGGATGGCTGTGTAGGTGCCCGGGAGATCGAGCGCTGCGAACGCGGCCGTCTGCATCAGGGGAGACAGCGAATGGGCGACGGGATCGCCCAGCACCGCAAAGCGCCGTGCGCTAGTGCTGCTCATCAGCGCGACCCGCGACGACGCGCGCCACCGCCGCATCGGTCAGCGCCTCCAGCATCTCATACGCTTCGCGGTAGCTGTCGAGGTCGGCGCCGAAGGGATCCGGCACCTCCGCCGACGCCGGGTCCCGCCCGGCGAATGCGCCGAGCACCCAGGCGCGCTCACCCGCCCCCAGCGCCACCGCCCGGTCGCGATGCTGCGCGGACATCGTGAGCACGAGATCTGCCGAGCGCGCGAGCTCCGGTGTCAGGAGCCGGGCCCGGTGCGCCGTCAGATCCAGGCCGTCCTCCATCGCCACCAGCACCGATCCCTCGGATGCCGGCGCCCCGTCCATCGCGCCGGTGCCGGCGGAGCCAACCGTGACCTGCCCCGCCCCGCGTGCCGCCAGCGCTCGACGCATCAGCGCTTCCGCGAGTGGGCTGCGGCAGGTGTTCCCGGTGCAGACGATCAGGATATGCATGGGGCGTCCGCTCACGGTGCCAGGCGCCCGACGGCGCGGCGCAGCTCTGCCCGGGGAATCGCACCCTCGCGCACGAGCAACGGAACGCGGGTCGTGCAATCCACCAGGGTGGACGGCGGCACATTGCCCAGCACACCGCCGTCGAGCACCAGCAGCTGCCCCGACTCGACCGCCTCGGAGAACAGCTCCGCAAGTCCCTCGGCGCCGGGCGCGGTCGGGCCGCCGGGCCGATTGGCCGACGTGGAGGTCAGCGGCGTGCCGATCTCGGCAACGAGCGCCGCGATGCCGGGGTGCGACGTGTGGCGCGCCGCGATCCCCCCCTCCGCGCCGCGGAGCTGTTCCGGGAGCCGGCCCTCTCCGCCGGGAAGGACCAGCGTGAGCGGACCCGGCCAGAAGGCATCGGAGAGCGCACGCGCCGGCGCGTTGAACACGAGCCCCCAGTGCTCCGCCATCACCCGACCCGAAACCAGCAGCAGAAACGGCTTGCGCGGTGGCCGCCCCTTGAGCGCGGCAAGCGCCGCGAGCGGCCCCGGCACCGGCGCGGAGCCCAGGCCATAGACAGTCTCGGTGGGATAGCCGAGCAGCCCGCCAGCGGCGAGATGGTCGCGGACCAGAGGAATGGCGGAGCCCACATCGGCCGCGGTCCGGAACGGGAGCATCACTGGTGACCGGCCCATCGCTCGGCGAGCTCCAGGTCCTCGGTGGTGGTCACCTTGAGGTTACGGGGTGAGTCCCGCACCAGCCGCACCTCGGCGCCAAGCCGCTCGACCAGTGCGGCGTCGTCGGTCCCGGCGACGCCGTCGGCCGCGGCAGCGCGGTGCGCGGCGGTGAGCAGCTCGCGGGGAAAGGCCTGCGGCGTCTGCGCCCGCCAGAGATGATCGCGCGGGACGGTCCGGCGGACTACGCGCCCGTCGGCATCGGCTTCCTTGAGGGTATCGCCCAACGGAATGGCGGCGATGGCGCCGCTGCCGCCGCGCGCCGCCGCGATGACGCCGTCGATCACGTCGCGCTCCACCAGCGGCCGGGCGGCGTCGTGCACGACCACGATCCGGCACGCCGGCGGCAGCGCCGCGAGGCCGGCCGCGACCGACGCGGCGCGATCGGCGCCGCCCGCCACGACGCTCAGCGAATCGCTGAGCGCGGCGGCCAGCCACTCGGGCGGGGCTGACGCATCCGCCGCCGGCAGCGCGATCACGACGTGCGCCGCGTCCGGATGGGACGCGAATGGCCGGAGCGATCGGAGCAGCATCGGGATGCCGGCCAGCGACCGGTATTGCTTCGGCACACCGCCCATCCGCTCTCCCCGGCCCGCCGCCACGATGATGACACCGACGTCACGCGGCAAGCGCGCGCACCAGCTGCTCGACGTGATCGAGCCCGACCAGCGAGACGCCGGGAATCTGCACCACGGATCGGGTGGACCCGAAGACGCGACGGAATCCCAGCCGCGCCGCCTCGACGGCCCGGCGCTCCAGGCCGCCGGCCGGCCGGATCTCACCGCCGAGGCCGATCTCGCCCAGAAAGATCACGTCCGCCGGTGCCGGCCGATTGTAGAGACTCGAGACGAGCGCTGCGGCCACCGCGAGATCGGCGCCCGGCTCGCTGAGGCGGACCCCGGCCGTCACCTGCACAAACACGTCGAGATCGGCAAACGACGTGTCGGCCCGGCGCTCGAGGACCGCGAGCAGCACCGCGAGCCGCCGGGGATCGAGCCCGGTGGCCACCCGCTGCGGCGTACCGTAACCCGAGCGTGCGGCGAGCGCCTGGACTTCGACCAGCACCGGCCGAGTGCCTTCCATCAGCGCGGTGACCGCACTCCCGCTGATCGTATCGGACCGGGAGGCCAGGAAGACGGCGGACGGGTTGGGTACCGCGATCAGCCCGCGCTCGGTCATCGAGAACACGCCCAGCTCATCCACCGAGCCGAAGCGGTTCTTGGTGGCCCTGAGCAGACGATAGTCGAGCGTCGACTCGCCTTCGAAATACAGCACGGTGTCCACGATGTGCTCAAGCGTCTTGGGACCGGCGATCCCGCCGCCCTTGGTCACGTGGCCCACGACGATCACCGCCGTACCGGTGTCCTTGGCAAAGCGCATGAGCTGCCCCGCGCACTCGCGGACCTGACCCACATTGCCTGGCGCGCTCTCGAGTGCGTCGGTGTACACCGTCTGGATCGAGTCGAGCACGACGACGTCGGCGCGGATCGCGAGCGCGCTCGCGATGATCGCCTCGAGCCGCGTCTCGCCCAGCACCTGGACGGCGCCGGCGTCCTCCTCAAGGCGCTCCGCCCGGAGCCGGAGCTGGTCCGGGCTTTCCTCGCCGCTCGCATACAGAACCGTGCGCCCCACCTGCTCCAGTCGGGCCGCGGCCTGCATCAGCAGCGTAGACTTGCCGATGCCGGGCTCGCCGCCGATGAGCGTCATCGAGCCGGGAACGATCCCGCCACCCAGCACGAAGTCGAACTCGTTGAGCCCGGTGCGCCACCGCGTCAGCGGTCGGGTGGCGATGTCGCGCAGGCGGCTGGGCGGCACCGCCGCCGCCGCACGGCCTTCGGACCGGCTCGCCGCGGCCCGTGCGCGCGCCGGCGCGACCGTGAGCGGTTCCTCCGCCACGGCGTTCCAGGCGCCGCACGCCTCGCAGCGCCCCGCCCACTTGGGATGGTCGTGGCCGCACTCGGTGCAGCGATAGACCGATCGCGCCTTCGCCACGCTAGTCCTGTCCTTCCCGCTCCGTCCGGTTGTCAAACCGGGTGAACTGCTTGTGGAAGTAGAGGTCCAGCGTGCCGGTCGGACCGTTGCGGTGCTTGGCCAGGATCACTTCGGCCACGCCTTCATTGCTGTTGCCATCGGCGTCTTCCTTGGCGTACATCTCCGGCCGGTGAATGAACAGGACCAGGTCGGCGTCCTGCTCAATGGCGCCGGAATCGCGCAGGTCGGAGAGGATCGGCTTCCGCTCACCGCCCCGCTGTTCCGACGCCCGCGAGAGCTGCGAGAGCGCCATGACGGGCACCTCCAGCTCACGGGCCAGCGCCTTGAGCGAACGCGAAATGTCGGAGATCTCCTGCACGCGATTCTCCGAGTGCTCGGGGCTGCGCATCAGCTGGAGGTAGTCCACGATGATGAGCTGTACGTCGTTTTCCACCTTCAGCCGGCGCGCCTTGGAGCGCATCTCCAGCAGCGTCAGCGCCGGCGTATCGTCGATCCACACCGGGCAGCTCTGGAGAATGCCGGCCGCACGGGCGAGCCGCGTGAAGTCGAAGTCCTTCAGCTCCCCGCGGCGGACCGCCTGGCTGTTGACGCGGGCCTCGGACGTCAGCATGCGCTGCACCAGCGACTCCTTGGACATTTCCAGCGAAAAGACCGCCACGCCGTGCCCTTCCACCGCCGCGTGGGTGGCGATGTTCAGACAGAACGCCGTCTTGCCCATCGATGGCCGGGCCGCCACGATCACGAGGTCCGACGGCTGGAAGCCCGTCGTCATCTCATCCAATTCTGCAAAGCCGCTGGGAACACCGGTAATCGCTTTGCCGCTCTTCTGGAGCGTTTCGATGCGCTCCATCGTGGGCCACAGCATCTCCTTGATGCGCGTGAACCCCTCGTCGCCCCGCTGCTGCGAAATCTGGAAGATCTTGGATTCGGCGCTGTCGAGCAGCTCGTTGGCGGTGGCCTTCCCGTCGTAGGCCTCCGTGACGATGGACGTGGCGCTCTCGATCAGCCGCCGGAGGATCGCCTTGTCCTTGACGATCTTGGCGTGGAATTCGAGATTGGCCGCCGTCGGCACCGAGTCCACGAGCTCGGCCAGATACTCGAGGCCGCCGGCCGTGTCCAGCTCGCCGCGGCGCAGCAGTTCGTCGCGCAGCGTGATGTGGTCGATAACCGTCCGCTGCTCGGTGAGCGCGAGCATGGCGCGGAACAGCCGCCGGTGCGCCTCCCGGTAGAACATGGTGTCATCGACCAGCTCGGCGGCGCGCAGGGCGGCGTCCTGGTCCAGCAGCATCGCGCCGAGCACCGCCTGCTCGGCGTCGTTGCTCCAGGGCGCGGCGCGGCCGACGTATGGGTCAGCGGTCGAGAAGCTGTCGGGCGATACGGACGTCATCCCAGGTGGACTTCTTCCAGTTGGGGTTGCGCAGCAGCGCAGCCGGATGGTAGGTGACGACGAGCGGAATGCCGCTGAAGCTGTGGACCTGGTTGCGCAGCTCGCCCAGACTCTTCTTCACGCCCAGCAGCGACTCCGCCGCCGTGCCGCCGAGCGCCAGGATCACCGCCGGCCTGATGATGGCCAGCTGCCGCCAGAGATACGGGATGCAGGCGGCGATTTCCTCCGGCAGCGGCTTGCGGTTTCCCGGCGGCCGGCACTTCACGATGTTGGTGATGTACACTTCTTTTCGCGGAACTTCAATGGCGTCGAGGATGCTGTCCAGCAACTGGCCGGCCGCCCCCACGAACGGGAGCCCCCGCGCGTCCTCCGTGGCGCCCGGACCCTCCCCCACCAGCACCAGCCGGGCGCGCGGATTGCCGTCGCCCGGCACCGCATGCGTTCGCCTGGCGCACAGCGTCTCGCAGCAGTGGGTCGTCCGGATCCGTTCGGCCACCTGGTCCAGCGTGGTCATCCGTCCGAGCTCGTCCAGCATGTCCATCGGCGGCGGATCGTTGCTCAACCCCGGCCCCGGTACCGGCGGCGCACCCCGGCGCCACTTCCCCGCACCCGCGCCGGATCCGCTCACCTTGGGCACCGCGCCACCCTCGTTGACTGGTTCATCCCGCACCGGCACACCGGCGTCCGGCCGCCGGGGCACCGCCGCTCGCTCGAGCACCCGGTGCAGCACGACCTCGGCGCCGCCGAGATCGATCTGCTGGCGCAGGTAGCGGCGATATTCGTCAGCCATGCTGCTCCTCGATGGCGTCGAGGATCGCCTCGGCGATCAGCCGCTTGTCCGCCAGCGGGATCGCGTGATCGGGGCCGCCGCGGCGCAGGAGGACCACGCGATTGGTCTCCACGTCGAACCCGGCACCCGGCTCCAGCGCATCGTTGACCACGATCAGGTCGAGGCCCTTGGCCTCGAGCTTTCGGCGCCCGCGCGCCACCGCATCGCCGGTCTCGAGCGCAAAGCCCACCATTACGCTGCCGGCTTTGCGGGCGTCACGGGTCGAGACCAGGATGTCGGGCGTCGCGGTCAGGCTGAGCGTGACCGGTCCGTCGGCACGCGGGCGCTTGGCATCCGCGGGCTCGGCGGTACGATAGTCCGCCGGTGCGGCCGCCATGATGAGCACGTCGGCCGCGGGCAGCTCCGCACGCACCGCGCGGGCCATTTCGTCGGTGCTCTCCACCCGGCGGACCGTGACACCGGTCGGAATCGGCAGCTGCGACGGACCCGTGATCAGCACGACATCGGCGCCGCGTTCCCAGGCCGCCTCGGCCAGACGGAATCCCATGCGGCCGCTTGAGCGGTTGGTCAGGACCCGCACCGGATCGAGTGACTCGCGGGTCGGCCCCGCGGTGACCACGACGCGCCGCCCGGCGAGCACGCCGGTCCCACGGATCACCCGCGCGGCATAGGCCAGGATGGTCTCCGGCTCACTCATTCGTCCGGGGCGATCGGACGGCCCTTCCGCCAGCGCACCAGTTTCCGGGCCGACGACCATCCAGCCCCGAGCCACGAGCGCGGCCACGTTGGCCTCGGTGGCCGGGTGGGCAAACATCGCGTCGTTCATGGCGGGAGCGAGCAGCACCGGGCCGGTGCGGGCGAGGAGGAGCGCGGTGAGCGTGTCGTCGGCGAGGCCGTGCGCGGCGCGTGCGATCAGTTGCGCCGTGGCCGGCGCGACGATGACGAGGTCCGCCTCACGAGCCAGCCGGATATGGGCCAGGGCGGTCCCCGTGACCCACAGCGATTCCAGCACCGGCCGGCCGGTCAGCGCCTCGAAGGTCAGCGGCCGCACGAACTCCGCGGCCGCCCGGGTGAGCACGACGTCGACCCGGGCGCCCGCCTCGGTCAGCCGGCGGGCGAGATGGCAGCTCTTGTAGCACGCAATCCCGCCCGACACGCCAAGAACGACGTGCCGGCCGGCCCACACGGTCAGGCCTCGGAGCGGCGGCGGCGAACGAGCTTGTAGTTCAGATCGCCCTCGACCAGCGAGTCGAGCGCCCGCGTGGTGAGCTTCTCCTCGCTCTGGTCGAGCTGGTCCTTGGGAAACTCGTTGAGGTACCGGGCATACTTGGCCGCGACCAGCACGCCGAGATACTTGTTCCCGGCCATGTGTGCGACTTCCAACGGTGTGGTGATGCGCATGCGGACTCCTTGCCTCCGTTGCCTGTCAGGAACTCGGAAACTTCGCTGCCTCTTCGATCACGTCGCGCCGCAGCCGCTCGATCAGCCCGGCGAGGCCATCCTGCCTCGAGACTCGCCGCGCTTCGGCGTCCAGGATCGCCGCCACCTGCGCCACCGCGGCGAACAGGTCCTCATTCACCACGACGTAATCGTATTCGTCCACCGCCTTGAGCTCGTCGGCGGCTCGCGCCACGCGCTCGCGGAGGATCGCGACCTTCTCGGTATTCCGGCCCGTGAGTCGGGACACCAGCACGCCGGCCGACGGCGGCAGCACAAAGACGTGAACCGAGCTGGGCAGCCGGGCGCGCACCTGGCGGGCCCCCTTGATCTCAATGTCCAGGACCACCGTCTTGCCGGCCGCGAACAGCCGCTCCACCTCGGAGCGGAGCGTGCCGTACAGCTCGCCGCCGTACGTGGCGGACTCGAGAAACTCGCCCGCCGCCTCCCGCAGAAGAAACTCATCCCGCGTGAGGAAGTGGTAGTCGGCTCCGTCCGACTCGCCGGCCCGCATCGGCCGGGTCGTGGCGGACACCGAATAGCCCAAATCGTCGCGGGCCATGAGGAGCTGCCGGGCGATCGTCGTCTTCCCGCCGCCCGACGGCGACGAGAGCACGAGCAGAAACGGCCTCACTCCAGATTCTCGAGCTGTTGGCGAAACTTCTCGAGCTCACCTTTCATGGCGATGACCTGCGTCGCGATCTCCGCATCGTTGGCCTTCGACCCCATCGTATTGACTTCGCGGCCGAGCTCCTGCGCCAGGAAGCCCAGCTGCTTGCCGACCGGCCGGTCCGCCGCCAGCGCATCGCGGGCCGCCGCCACGTGCGTATCGAACCGCACCAGCTCCTCGGTGATGTCCAGCTTGTCCGCCGTGATCGCGATCTCCTGCGCCAGCCGGGCATCGTCCACCGCACGACCCGCGAGCAGGACGGTCACGGCGGCGCGGAGGCGTTCCCGTTCGTGCGTCAGCCGCTCCGGTGCCCGGCCGGCGATGGCCCGCGCCGCTGCCTGCATCCGGTCCAGCCGGTGGGAGAGCTCGTCCGCCAGGGCGGCGCCCTCGCGGCGCCGCATGGCACGGCAGTCCTCCGCGGCGGCCGCCACGATCGGCTCGAACTCGGCCCAGCTGATGTCGGCCGCCGGTGCCGTGGACCAGCTCAGCACGTCCGGCTGGCGGGCCACCAGGTCCAGGTCCACCCGGCCGCCAAGACCCAGCATCGCCTGCAGCGACTGCAGCCGCTCCGCCACCATGCGGGCCCGCTCGAGGTCCACCACGAGGTCCGTGCTCCCCGCCGCGCCCTCGACCCAGCGCACGCTCACCGCGATGTGCCCGCGATCGAACTCCTGCCGCAACCGCTCCCGCAGGTCGGCCTCGAGCGCCGCCAGCTCGCCCGGCAGCTTGAACGCGGGGTTGAAGAACCGGTGGTTGACCGTCCTGATCTCCACCCGCAGCCGGCCGCCGGCCGCCGGGCCCTCCGCCGCGCCGAACCCGGTCATGCTGTCCGCCAAAGCCGCTCCGCGATTCGGGATAAGCTCAGAAAGTTAGTCGGCTGAAGGGGGCGCGGCTAGGGCGGCGTCAGTTCAGGAATTCCCAGCGGATGCCGAAGGCGTTGGCGTACTGCGGCATGCGAAATCCCGGCACGAAGACCGCGTTCGAGCCGCCGATGTTGCGGGCATCCCAGAAGACGGTCAGATGGCCGATTTCCATTTGGACCAGACTGCGGAGAAAGCGCGCCGCGGGCAGAACCACCGGGGCGCCCATGGCGTCGGTGCCGAGGGTTCCAGCGGTCCAGCCTTCGACGCCGAGCTGTAGCTTCAGCTCGAAGTAGCCGCTGGGAAACTGGCGCAGGAACTTCGAGCGGATGGTTCCGTTGGCCATGTAGTGGCGCGGCGGCAGCCCGTCGACCGCACCGCGGCGCGGATTGGCGTACCAGCCGTCCACCACCAGCCAGCGCCACGGTGCGAGATGGCCCGACAGGGTGAGCCACTCGGTCCGGCCATGGGCCGCAATCGCCACGATATCGGGGTACGGCTGGTAGGAAAATGGCTGGTATCCGTCGTCCCGCGACCAGGTGGCCTCGGCGCCGATCCATCCGTGTTCGAGGGTTGCGCTCACCTGCAGGTCGCGCAGCCGCTGCGCCGTGTCCGTGGTCAGCGCGGGGGCCGCCACCTCCTGCCCGGCGCGGAACCCACCTTCAACCCCGAGGCCCAGCGGCAGCGCGACCCCCGCGCGTCCACCAACCCAGCGCGTGGCCCGCCCGCCGAAATGACGCTGGTAGACCGCCTCGCCCGAGAGCGTCACGGCACCGGCCGGCGACCAGCCGAGCCACGCGCGCGAATCGAACGACGTCCAGGTGTTCCGGTGAAACGCGCTGACGCCACCGCTCAGCGTCGCGGTCCGGAGCGACACCATGCCGCCGAGCTGATTGACCTGCTGCGTGATCCCGGCGCTGTCCCAGCCGGTCCTGGTGTACACCAGGTCGAGGCGCGGCCCGAATCCGTCGGCCCGCTGGCCAAACGATCCCCGGAACTGCGCGTCCGTCCGCTTCCCTTCGCGAGCGGCGCCGGTGCCGCCCAGCCCGCCGGTGAACGCATCGCGATTGACCGATGACCGCACGAGCTGATACTCGAGCCCCAGCCGGGCCGACGGGACGTAGCTGCCCTGCAGCCAGAGTTGGGAATTGGTGAAGTCGCCGGTCGTGCCGGTGGTGGCGGGTGCCCGCAGGTAGTCGCCTGCCGCCACGAATCCGAGGCCGGTGCGGGAGCGCTCCTCGAGCTCTCCCGCGTACATGGCCAGCCGGTCGGACCCGGTGCCGACGACGATGCGCGACCGGGGTGCCAGGCGATCATGCTGGCGGGTGTAGAGCCGCACCTCGAGGCGGCCGGGCCAGCGCTCGACCTCGACGCGGTCGAGGAAGTTGAGCGAGAAGAGTGCGGGATCGACGGTGAGACTGTCCGGGCCGACCGCGACGTACGGCATGCCGTCGAGCAGGTAGGTGACCGACGCCGTCCCGCGCCCCTGAAAATTGACCGGCTCCGGCCGGCCCACCCGGCCACCACGCCAGACATAGATGCCCGGCACGCGCGCGAGCAGGTCGGCAACGGTCTGGGCGTTGACCCATTCGATCGAGTCACGGTCAAACACGATCCGGCCGGCCGCCGGCACCGGACCCGTCTCGCCCAGGCGCGGCAGGACCGGAACCACCATCCTCGTGCGCACATCGAGCGCGGTGTACCGATCCTCCACCGTGTCACGGCGAGTCAGGCCGCCGGCCGCGGCCGCCGCACCCGCAGCGGTCGAGTCGCCGGCCGCGCCGCCTGACCCGGCAGCCCGCGCGCGCTTGTCCCGCAGGATGCCGGACACGCTGTCCGGGACGCGGCGTCCGGTGTCCGCGCGCGCACTGTCAGGCACCTGCGCAGCGGCCGCCGGTACTCCCAGCATGCAGAGGAGAACGGCGGCCGGCAGCCAGCGTCGCAGATCAGAGCTGTCGCGCAAGCACGAACTCGGTACAAAGGCGAACACCCATGCCGGTTGGGCCCTTGACCCGCGTCGGGTCCTCGCGATCGCTGTACGCTGTACCCGCGATGTCGAGATGGGCCCACGGAAAGGCCTCGGCAAACTCCCGCAGAAACCAGCCCGCGCTGATCGAGCCGGCCGCGCGCCCACCGGAATTCTTCATGTCGGCAATGTCCGACTTGATCAGCTCGTGATAGTCCTCCCACAGCGGCAGCGGCCATGCTCGCTCACCCGCACGCTCGCCGGCGGCCTGCACCTCCGCCACGAGTGCTTCGTCGGTCCCCATGAGGCCGCTGGCCGTGTGGCCCAGCGCCACCACGACCGCCCCGGTCAGCGTGGCCATGTCGATGACGCATGCCGGCTGATAGCGCCGCGCGTAGGAAAGCGCGTCGGCCAGAATCAGCCGCCCTTCGGCGTCGGTGTTGATGATTTCGATGGTCTTGCCCAGGTGGCTCTTCACCACGTCGCCCGGCTTGATGGCGGTGCCGGACGGCATGTTCTCCGTGCTGGGAATGAGCCCGACCACGTGCACGGCCGGCTTCAGGCGCCCCAGCGCTTCAAAGGTGCCGAGCACCGCCGCCGCCCCGGACATGTCGTACTTCATGTCTTCCATGCTGGCCGCCGGCTTGATCGAGATGCCGCCGGTGTCGAAGGTGACTCCCTTGCCCACGAGCACGACCGGCGGGCCCGCGGCACCCTTGTAGTCGAGCGCGATGAAGCGGGGTTCCTCCTCGCTGCCCTGTGCCACCGCCATGAGCGCGCGCATCCCTTCCGCCACCACCGCCGCCCGGTCGAGCACCGTGATGCCGAACCCGTGGCGCCGCGCCATTTCCTCCGCGACGCCCGCGAGGTACGTCGGCGTGCAGACATTGGACGGCAGTACCTGTATGCCCCGCGCGAGCGCCTGACCCGCGGCGATGGCCGTGCCTGTCGCATGGCCCGCGCCGAGCTCGGCCCGATGCTCCGGCGCCAGCAGATCCATCCGCTCCAGCACCGGCCGTGGGTCCGGCGCCGGCTGCTTCATCTCGCTGTACTGCCAGCCGCCAAAGCCCAGGCCTTCAGCCGCGGCCTGCCCGGCCTCGCGCGGCGGCACGCCTCCGCTCGCCTCCGGCGTGACGTACAGGGCGGCGGACGCCACGGCGGCCGCGCGCGCGCGCTTGGCGGCGACGGCGGCCGCACGCCTGATCACGCCGCGATCAGCGTCTGCCGCCTTGCCCGTGCCCACGAGCAGCACGCGCGGTGCCGCGCCGCCCGGATACAGCATGGCGGTCTCGTCGCGCTTGCCGGTGAAGTCTCCCGAGTCGAACACGCGTCCCAGCGCCCCGCCAACGGAGCGGTCCAGTGCCGCGAGCGAGCCCGGCAGCGGACCCTGGGGAATGGCGATGGCGAGGAGCGGCGTGGCACAGCTGTCGGGTGCGTCGGGGCGGACGGTACTCTCGAGCGGCATGGCGACTCACGGCGAGTGGGCGGAACGAGGCTGGGGACCTCGAAAAGCTAACCGCGCCTCGCCGAGCCCGCCAAGCGCGGATGCGGTGCCGTCCGCGCGCGTGACCTCGCGCGTTACCTGATAGGGTGTCCGGCCTCGAAGTCGTACAGCGTGGGCGCTTCCGGACGTCGATCTCATTCACGTAGGTCACCAACTCCGTGGCGCTGAGATCCGGCAGCGTTGCCACACCGGGGTCTCGCGCCGACACCTGTGAGCCGACCATGCGCTTCTTGCCGTTCCGCTTTCTCACGTAGATCACCGTGCCGGGCAGCGACGCCTGACGCCGGATCGGTGACGCCTCGTACTTGGCCTGCTCCTACGCCAGGCTTCTTCGCTTCGAGCGCCAGGTCCATCTGCACCGCCAGCGACATCGCGGCCACCGTGGATGCATCGCTGGCCCGATCGAGCTCGGCCACCACGTCGCCCGCCTTCACCGTCGTGCCTTCCGGCACGATGGACGCAATCTTCATCTGGTAGACCTGGGCCTGCTGCGCGTTGGCGGGCGCGGTGATCTGCACGAACCTCTGGGCCCGGAGCTCGCCCGACCCCCGCGCCAGCAGCCAGGCACCCGGCACTCCCACCAGGAGAATCCCGGCCGCGATCATGCGCCAGCGAAAGCGGGATGGCATCGGCTGTCGATTCATGCGGTGGCAACGGGCTGGGGCGGCGATGAATCGACGACGGGACGGGTCCGGGATCTGTTTCCCGGCGCCTGATACAGATAAACAGAGGATGCGGCAGCAGGGTTGACAGTCGCAGCGGCGCGGGCCCGCCGGTGCCCGCGCAGCTCACGAATGCGTCAACATGGGCGGTCGGACCCTCCCGGGCCAGGGCTGATTTGCGACAACGAGGGGCCGATTTGCGACATCCGCCGCCGCCAGGCGACGACCGTCGCCGCCAGCGCCAGCCCGGCCCCCACGCTCCACGCCAGCGCGGAGACCCGGCCGCCGAGCAGCACGTGGGTGGCGATCAGGCAGGACGCGATCACCAGCGTCATGACCGCAGCGACCGCCCCGAAGCGGGCGAATTCCGCGAACCCGATCCGCGTACCCGCGCGCTCGGCCAGCCCCAGCACCGTCACGTTGGCCGAGGCCCCGATGGCCGACCCGTTGCCGCCGAGGCAGGCGCCCAGAGCCAGCGCCCACCAGAGCACCGAGGTGTCGCCCGGAAGACTGCCGCCCAGGCGATGGACGATGGGGATCATGACCGCAACGAACGGAATGTTGTCGATGATTGCGGACAGCACGCCGCTGACCCAGGTGATCAGCAGCGCCGCGAACAGCACGGTCCCCGCCCCGGTGAGGCCGAGCGCGGCGCTGCCGCCCCGAATGACGCGCGCCAGTCCCGTGGCCAGCGTGTCGATCAACCCGGTCTCGACAGCGGCACCGACCGCAATGAACAGGAACGCAAAGAACATGAGGGTGGGCCACTCGATCTCCTTCTCCAGGATGTCGAGCAGCCCGTGCACCCGCTCATCGAGCGTCGGCCGCTGGCGCCGGAGGTAGAGGAGGTCCTGCACCAGCAGCAGCGCAGCCGCACCGATCATCGCGGGCACCGCCGTCGGCATCCCGGTCAGGGCATGGGTAAAGAATCCCACGAAGATGAGCCCGCTGATCCAGAGCGCCCACCGCAGCAGTCGAGGGTCGGCGATGGCCGAGACATCGGTAAGCAGCGGCCCGCCCGCTGCCGCGGCGGCAAAGTCCCGGCGGAAATACCAGGCGGCAAAGCGCGGCACGACGAGCATCATCACCACGACCGGTGGCGTCAGGTTGACGATGAAATCGACGAAGCTCAGGCCCGCGCCAGAAGCGATCATGATGTTGGGCGGGTCGCCGATCAGCGTGGCGGTGCCGCCAATGTTGGATGCGATCACGACCGGCAGCAGAAATGCCGCCGGGCGGATGCCGAACGCCCGCGCCATCTGGTACGCCATCGGCGCGACGAAGATGACCGTCGTCACATTGTCGCAGAGTGCGGAGAGCAGCGCCGTGAACCACATGATCAGCGCCAGCAACACGAACGGCCGTCCGCCGGCGCGGTTCATCATCCGCGCGACGGCCCATCCGAACACGCCCGTCTCCTTCAGCACGCCCACGACCGCCATCATCGACGCCAGCAGCACGAGCACGTTGAGATCGAGCGCCGCCTGTGACGCATCGAACGACAGCAGGTGATACGGCGTCAGGTAGGTCACGCCCCAGATCAGACCGACGGCCACCATCACCACGAGGACGCGGTGCACCTTCTCCAGCGCCAGCAGTACGAAGACGCCCATGACGATGGCGCCGCTGATCAGCTGCGACACCGGATCGGTGGTGGACGTCAGCACGCCGGGATCGGCCATCTCGACCTCAGGTCCGGGGGACCGGCTGGAGCGCGCCGCCCCGAACCGTACGGAGCCGCCGCATCGCGGCGATCCCGAACGCGGGGCCGAGGGCCAGTGCCGGAAACGCAAAGCGCCATCCGAGGTGGGCCACGATGGGCGGCACCATCTGAATGCTGAGCATCGTGAGCAGAAAGCCCAGAGAGGTCTGCAGCGTGAGAGCCGTGCCCACTGCATGGGGCGGCGCCACCTCGGTGACGACCGCGCTGAACTGCGCGCTGTCGGCGATGACGGCGATCCCCCAGAGCCAGATGAGCGGCACCAGGACCCAGAAGCTCCGGCCGAACGCAACGCTCGATGCGATGGCGCAACTCCCGCTGGCCGCCAGCGCGCCGATCACCAGCCGCTCACGCCCGATGCGATCGGCCACGCGGCCACCCCAGACGCAGCCGACCGCGCCGATCGCTATCGTCGCAAAGGCGAGAAGACGGAGCGCACCGGGCCCCGGGACCGACAGGCCCCGCGCCGCACGGAGCGCCGCACTCGCGCTCAGGAACGCCGCCACCCAGGCCCAGAAACTGTAGAGCTCCCACATGTGACCCAGATAGCCGGCTGTTGCGAGGCGAACCCGGCGCTCGCCGGCGACCTCGCCCACGAGCCGCCACGAGAATGGCCGCCGCGGGAACCCGTACGGCCCGTCGTGGTAGCCGGCCAGAATCAGGAGCGCCGCCAGCAGCGCCGCGACCGACGTCGCCAGCACGACGGGCGCCACCGAGACGCCGCCGATCGCCTCGACAAGATAGGGCAGCGCCTTGCCAACGGTGAGCGCCCCCACCACCGTGCCAATGGCCAGCCCGCGTTCCGAGCGGAACCAGGTGCTGGCCATCTTCATGGCCGGCGGGTAAACCCCGGCCAGGCAGAAGCCCGTGAGCGCCCTCAGCGCCAGCGCCGTGGCGTAACCTCCGGCGGCGAGGAGCAGCGCGTTGGCCACCGCCCCGACGGTGGCGGCGGCGGCGAACAGGCGAGCAGACGGCACCACATCCGCCAGATTGAGCGCGGCGATGAGCAGCGTGCCGCCCACGAAGCCCAGCTGCACCGCCGACGTGAGCCAGCCGGCCTGCCCCGCACTCAGCCCCCACGCATCACGTAGGGCCGGCGCCACGGCAGTCCCGGCGAACCACATGCACATGCCCAGCAGCTCGGCGGTGGCCACCAGCGCCAGCATCCGCCAACGCCCGGGCGATCGATCAGACACGCTGCTCCGCCGCCTCGCTCGCCCGCTCCCAGCCGGCATAGGCCGACTCGAGCGCGCGCCGCGCCGTCTCGAGCTCGGCACCGAGGTGGCCCGCCTGCCGCGGACCGTCCGCCGTGGCATAGAGCGCAGGATCCTCCAGGCGTGCGCGGAGCGTCTCCACCTGCGCCTCGGCCTGGGCCACCGCCGCTTCGGCGTCGGTCAGCGCCCGGCGAAGCTCGCGCTGCTCGGCGCGCTGCCGATCTTCGGCGGGTCGCGTCTGCTTGCGCTCGCGGACGCGCCGGGACGCGACCTCCTCGGCGGCCGCGACGGCGGCGGCATGAGCGCGCTCGGTGCTGGCCGTCTCCCATTCCTCGAACGTACCGGGAAAGTCGGTGATGTGCTGCCCGTGCAATACCCACACGCGAGTCACCAGCGTCCGGAGCAGCGTCCGGTCATGGCTCACGAGCACCACCGTGCCACCAAAGTCTTCGAGTGCATCCTCCAGCGCTTCGATGGACTCGACGTCGAGGTGGTTGGTCGGTTCGTCGAAGACCAGCAGGTTGGCACCCTCGAGCATCATCATCGCCAGCGCCATCCGCGCCTGCTCGCCGCCCGAGAGCGAGCCAGCGCGTCGCAGCACCGAGTCGCCGGAAAAGCCGAAGCGCCCCAGGTGACCCTGAACCGGGCCGCGCCCCCAGGCCGGGCGAAGATGATTGATGATGTGGTAGAGCGATTCGTCCGGCGGAAGTTGGCCCAGATCCTGGCGGTAATAGGCAATGCGAATCGACTCCGGCAGGCGGACGTCGCCGCCTTCCGGCGCCCGCTCGCCCACGAAGGCCTTGAGCAGCGTGGACTTGCCGGCGCCATTGGGCCCCACCAGACCCACGATCTCGCCGCGGCCGACTCGCGCGGAAAAATCGCGCAGCAGCACCCGCTCGCCAAACGCGATACGCACGTCCTCCGCCACCAGCACCTGGTCTCCGCCCCGCTCGGCCGCCTCGAAGCGCACCGCCATCGCGCCATCCTCGCCGGGAGGCGGGCTGAGCCGACCCACCCGAACCAGCCGTCGTCGCCGGCCTTTGGCCTGACGGCTGTTGCCGCCGGCGATGTTCCGCCGGATGAAGTCCTCTTCCGAGGCGATCACCTTCCGCTGCTTGTCGAATGCCCGCTGCTGCGCCATACGCCGCTCGGTGCGCTGGGCCACGAACCCGGCGTAGCCGGTGGCGTAGGGTGTCGCGGTCCGCGCCTCGACATGAAGCACGTGGTCCACCACGCGATCGAGGAAGTCACGATCGTGGCTGATCACCATGACGGTCGCGTCGAGCGACTTGAGATGATCCTCCAGCCAGGTGGTCGTCTCGAGGTCGAGATGGTTGGTGGGTTCGTCCAGCAGCAGCAGGTCGGCCGGCGCCACGAGTTGGCGAATCAGGCCGACCCGCCCGCGCTCGCCGCCGCTCAGCGTCGCCAGCCGCCGGGTGCGCGCGTCCTCGGGATCGAAGCCCAGGCCGTGCAGGACCGCGTCTATTCGGGGAGCGATCGTGTAGCCGCCCTCATGGTCAAAGCGCTCGAGATCACGGTCATAGCGCGCCAGCATTTCGGGCGTGCACGCGTCACCGGCGTCACCCAGCGCGTGGGCCTGTTCCGCCAGCGACTGCTCCAGCGCCAGCAGCTCGGCAAACGGGCCGGCGGCGGCCTCCCAGACCGTCACCGCATCGCCAAAGTCGCGATGCTGCTCCAGCACCGAGACCCGCATGCCCGAGGCGCGCGCGACGGTGCCGCGGGTCGGCTCGGCCTCGCGGGTGATCAGCCGGAACAGCGTCGTCTTGCCGCTCCCGTTTCGGCCGACGACGCCCCACCGCTCGCCGCGCTCGACCGTGAACGTCACGTCGCCCAGCAGCACGGTCGCACCAAATTCCACCGCGACGCCCGACATCGACATTTCGCTCACGTCACTTCCCGGTCCAGGTGCGCCACTCCGCCTCCGCCGCGCCTATTGTCAGCCGCTGCTGCTGGCGCACCAGCGGCATGCGGAGCAACAGCGGCTCCGCTGCCAGATGATCGAGCCACCGCTCGTCGCTGAACCGCGCGGCGCCCAGCCCCAGCTCCGCAAACCGGCGCGCGCCAGGGTCCACCAGTGCCGCCACCCCGAACCTCTGGGCAAACCGGCGCAGTTCACCCGGCGACGCGGCGCGCTCGTCGAGATCGACGAAATGCATCGTCACGCGGCGCGCCGCAAAGAAGCGGAGCGCCTTGCGGGTGTCCGCGCTCTTCCGGGTGCCGAAGATCTGAACCTCCATCGGTCGCGGTCAGGCCCGGGCCACGGGATCCGCGGCGTCACCCAGCCGGAGCATCCCGGTCCCGCGGTGCACGAAGTTCTGGCCAAAGCACACGCCGCCGTTGGCCCGGCGGTACTGCGCCAGTGTCCGCAGCGGCTCGACACCGGCCACGGTCGTCGCCTGATCCACGGTCGTGATGACGCACCGCTTGCACGGCTTGGCGGCGACCAGCGTCACCGCCCCGATGCGCACCGTATCCCATGCATCCTCCGCATGTGCCGCCACGCCGCCGACGACGAGATTGGGGCGAAAGCGGTTCATCGGCACCGGCGTCTCGAGGCGGGCGTTCAGCCCGGCCAGCGACGCGTCCGAGAGCAGGAGGAGGGGGAACGCATCCACCAGACTCACCCGCGCATCGGTGCCGGCGCGCGATGCTTCGGCCGCCCGCCGGGTCGAGGCCGGCATGTGGACCAGGTGGCAGGGCTCACCCAGGTATTCGCTCACCCAGCATCCTGCCTCGACACCGCATGACTCCACCTCGGGGCGATCACCCCAGATCGTCACCGGCAGACGGATGCGCCCGGACGCCTCGATGGGCACCCTCAGCGGGTCGCGACCCGGCACCTCGAGCTGCAGCGTATCGTCATCGAGGGAAGGCCGGATCAGTGCCAGGGCCGGATGGGTGCGCTGCGTCAGACAATCGCCGGCGGCGTCCACCACCGCCCACCGGCGGTCATGCCGCAGCCCAAAATCATCCAGCGCCCACGCATCCGCGGCGATGCCGGCGGCGGACTTCACGGGGTAGACGAACAGCCCGGTGAGCGCCGGCCGCACGGTCAGCCTGCGCCGGGCCGACGCGGCCCGCGGCTCGGCCCGCGACGGCCGCGACCGGCGGGCGATCCGGGCCGGGAGGTGCCCGCCCGAGGCGCGCGGGCCGCCGGTGCCGCCGGCTGCCCCGCCTTCCGCTCCGCCTTGACCTTGGCCCGCGCGCGTTCCTCGGCCTTCCGCGCCCGGATGGCCGCGATGCGCTCGCCGATCGGCACCTCGAAGCGTTCCTGCGGCCGCTGCGAGTAGTCAAAGCCGGGCAGCGTCACCCGGGGGAGCCGCCGGCCGATGGCGCGCTCGATCGCACGGAGATCGTTCTCCTCGTCCGGCGCCACGAAGGTGAATGCGTCGCCGGTCGCCTCCGCGCGCGCGGTGCGGCCCACGCGATGGATGTAGTCCTCCGGCATGTTGGGCACGTCGAAGTTGACCACGTGTCCCAGCTCCTCGATGTCGATCCCGCGGGCGACAATGTCGGTGGCCACCAGCACCTGGATCTTGCCGCCCTTGAATCCGGCCAGCGCCTCGGTACGCTGCGCCTGCGATCGGTTGCCGTGCATCCGCGCGTTGCCGATGCCGCGCGCATCCAGAAAGGCCGAGAGGCGATTGGACCGGTGCTTGGTGCGGGTGAAGACGATCGCGTCCTTCACTTCGCCGCGCTTGAGCAGTTCGAGCAGCAGGTGAGACTTGAGATCCTGCGGCACCGGGTAGACCGCCTGGGTGATGCCCACCGCGGGCATCGGCTTCCGCTCGAGGTTAATGGTGGCCGGTGCGTGCAGCATTTCGCGCGTGAGCTGCTGGATCGGCCCCGGCATGGTCGCCGAGAAGAACAGCGTCTGCCGCTTGGCGGGGAGGTACTTCAGTATCCGGCGGATATCGGGCAGAAAGCCCATATCGAGCATGCGGTCGGCCTCATCCAGCACCAGCACCTCCAGCCCGTCGAGCCTGGCGTACGGCTGGCGCAGGTGATCGAGCAGACGACCGGGTGTGGCGACGAGCACGTCCACGCCGGTCCGGAGCGCGTGCTCCTGGGGTCCCATGCCCACGCCACCGAAGATCGCCGCGCCGGAAAGCGGCGTGTGGATGGCCAGCTGGCCCAGGTGCTGGTCGATCTGGGCCGCGAGCTCACGGGTCGGCGTGACGATGAGGGCGCGCGTCGTGCCCCGCTTCTTGCCGATCAGCCGGTGCATGATGGGCAAAAGGAACGCCGCCGTCTTGCCGCTCCCGGTCATGGCGCACGCCAGCACGTCCTTGCCTTCCATGGCCGGCGGGATCGCCTGCTCCTGGATCGGGGTCGGACGAGTGAAGCCCAGTTCGCGCGTGCCGCGCACCAGGTCGGGATGGAGTCCAAATGAAGAAAACGGCATGCCGGATCGCGTACCTCGTGCAAGGGGATTAACGCGGAGGAATCTAATCGGGCACGCACACACACGAGCGGGGCCCGGCGCCTGCCGGGCCCCGCTCGCGATCCCAACCATGCCCGAGGCGAGAGTCGAACTCGCACGGGGTTGCCCCCGGCGGATTTTGAGTCCGCTGCGTCTGCCATTCCGCCACTCGGGCCCGCGGGAAAACTATCGGCGGCTGCGCCCGGGGACAACGCCGCCACGACCGATTACAATTCTGCGTCGTCGTCGCCGTAACGCCCGCGTCCCGAACGAGAGGCACCCGTGCCGGCCGAACACCGCAATTTTCACCCGTGGCACGATCTCGCCACCGGGCGGGACGTCCCGGAAGTGGTCACCGCGGTCGTCGAGATCCCGACCAACGAGCGCAACAAGTATGAGCTCGACAAGGACAGCGGCATGTTCCGGCTCGACCGCGTGCTCCACAGCGCGGTCCACTATCCCGGCGACTACGGCTTCCTGCCCCGCACCCTCGGCGAGGATGGCGACCCGCTCGACATCCTGGTGCTCATGACGATCCCGGTATTCACCGGCTGCCTGGTCGACGCGCGGCCGATCGGCCTCTTCCACCTGATCGATCACGGCCAGGCGGACGAGAAAGTGCTCGCCGTGCCGGTCGGCGATCCGTATTCGGAGGGCCTCCACGACCTGGGAGACATCTCGCCCCATTACGTGAAGGAGATCGAGCACTTCTTTCAGGTGTACAAGGATCTCGAGGGGAAGGATACCGAGACCCGCGGCTTCGAGGGTGCCGCCGAAGCCAAGCGGGCGATCCGGCGCAGCATGGAGATGTACCAGGAGAAGTTCGGGACCTCCTGAGCCGGCGCGGGAATCTCAGCGCCGCCGCCTGAGCTCCGCGGCGCG